>JAGRJY010000160.1 GCA_020442465.1 Lysobacterales bacterium | reverse complement strand
TCGCCAAAATCTCGAACTTTGCCGTACGCTCTTTCATGGGCCCGCCCCTCGCTGCCGTTGGTCCTCATTGGATACCACCGTGGCGCAAACGACGCCTCGGCGAGGGGCGAGTCCATCCAATTACAAGGGCGTGGGCGCTCTACTGAGGAGGAGCGCCGCCTTGAGCGTCCGCCTCTGGCCGGTTTCGGAAGTAGCAGGGCGATCACGATTGCCGGCGAGCCGATCAATTCTCGCCGGTCTCACCGATATGTCTCATCGGATTAGGCACTTCGACGGCCGGGCCACCCGGGGTACCTTTGCCGCAGCAGCCGGGGGTGTCCGCTGGACCCTCTCCGCACCGACGCCATCCTCGACCACGCACACGCCACCGACGCACTCCCCTGCGCCACCAGCTCGGCCGCCGACCTTCCGTTCCCAAACCGGCGACCCAGCCCGATGTTTTTACCCCCGGCCACATGCTAATTTCGCGCGGTTTCTGCCCACCGCCGGAGTGCTTCCATGTCCACCCGCTTCAAGCATCTCGTGGTCGCCGTGTCGGCCGCGTCCGTGGCAGCGTGCGCTTCGGCGCCCCAGCTGCGGGGCGACGTTCGATCAGAGGCCAGCGCGTCCGCAACGACAACTGAACATATCGTTGCACTGAACAGCCCGCCGGACTGGATGGCCATGCCCCCGCCGCCCAAGTCGCACGGCAAGTCTCCGTCCGACGGCGAGAACCGCGCGGTTCAGATCTCCTATCCGACCGGTGACTTCCAGCCGAAGTGGCTGATCGAGAGCGCGCGCCAAGCGCGCGCGGTGCCGAAGGGCGTCCCCAAGGGAAGCGTCGATGTTTCACCCTCGCGCGCGGCGACCAGCCCGCTCTCGCTGTCCGGCAGCGGCTTCACTGCGCTGGGCCCGATGCCGCTCAACCCCGGCAATTCCGCAGCGTCCGGCCGTGCCAACGTGATTGCCGTCGACCCGGTGGAGACCAACGTTGCCTACGCCGGCTCGGACGGCGGCGGCGTTTGGCGCACCACCAACTGCTGCGCCAGCGACACGACCTGGGAACCGGTCACCGACTTTCCCGAAGTGGCGAGCATCGCAATTGGCGACATCACCATCGACCCGAACGACCACAACACGGTGTATGCCGGCACCGGCGACCTGCGCTACGGCTCGTTCTCGTTCGGATCTGCCGGGCTGCTCAAGAGTACCGACCAAGGCGATACCTGGACCCTGCTCGGCAGCGACGAGTTCAATCCGTTCTTCGAGCCTCTGGTCGGCACCTACCCGCAGTACCAGGCCATCGGCAAGGTGGTCGTCGACCCGAACGACAGTAACAACGTCGTGGTGGGTACCAAGACCGGCGTGTTCTTCTCCTACGATGCCGGCAGCAGCTGGAGCGGCCCGTGCCTCACCAACGCGCATACCACCCAGCGTCAGGACATCACCGGCCTGAAAGCGGTGGATCTCGGTGCCGGCACCACCCGGCTGTTCGCCGCGGTGGGCACGCGTGGCGGCCCGACTGCGGTGCAGCCCGATCTGGACCAGACCGGCGCGAATGCGGTCTACCGCGCGGACATGCCCGCTTCGGGCTGCCCCGCGAGTTGGACCCTGCTCGACAGCGGCTGGCCCGCCGGCACCGGCAACGGCACGCCGGGCTCGACCGACATCGGCCGCATCGAGCTGGCCATCGCGCCGACCGACGTGGACGTGCTGTATGCGATGGCCGGCAGCCGCTCGAACCTGGGTGGCGGTGTCATCGGCGTATGGAAGAGCACGGACGGTGGCGATAGCTGGAGCCAGGTCGCCGCACCCTCGGACGTGCTCTCCAACGGCTGCGCCAACGCGACCGCTGGCGGCGGCCAGATGTGGTACGACGCTGGCCTGACGGTAAGCCCGGTCGACCCGGACGTGGTGATCATGAGCGCGGTGGACATGTTCCGCTCGACCAATGGCGGTGACACCTTCACCGATGTCACCTGTGGCTACTCGGGCGGCAACGTCCACGTCGACCACCATGCGCGCGCCTACGTCGGCAACGATCCGGACCGGCTGCTGCTGGGCAGCGACGGCGGCGTGTTCTACACCGCCAACGCGACGGCCACCAATCCGACCTTCATTCCGCTGAACAACACGATCAACACCATCGAGTTCTATTCCGGCGACATCACCGCAAACTTCGCCGACTCCGCATCGCCCGGCATCAGCGGTGGCGCGCAGGACAACGGCTCGAATACCCGCGTGTGGACCAGCGGCACGCCGGTCGCCGACGGCTGGAACACCCGACTGGGCGGTGACGGCATCTACACCCGCATCGAACCGGTGCTCGGCAACCGGTGGTACTACTCCAGCCAGAACGGCAACCTTCGCGTGACCAGCACGGCAGCGTCGAGCTCGACCTCGGATGCGCGCGGCACCGTCGGAGGCCTGACCTGGGGCGGCGACACCTTGAGTTTCGTCATGCCGGTGGAGATCTATCGCTACGGTGTCCTCGACGCACCGGGCAGCGGATGCACCACCAGCCAAGGCTGCACCAAGATGCTCGCCGGCACCAACCGGGTGTGGGAAACCCTGCAGGGCGCGGTGCCGCGCACCTCGTGGTACCCCACCACCTCGGCCAACCTCACCAAGGGCACGCTCGGCAATCGCTCCTTCGTCAATCAGCTCGCCTACGCGATGAATGACTCTTCGATCGCCATCGCCGGCACCAACGACGGCAACGTGCAATACGGGTTCAACCTTGGATCGGGCGTCGCCAACACGGCCAACTGGGTGGATGTCACCGACGGCAATGTGACGCTGCCCAACCGTCCGATCATGGACGTGGTCACCGATCCGATCGATCCGCGCCTCGCCTATGCAGCGGTCGGCGGATTCGACCAGAACACGCCGGCGACGCCCGGCCACGTCTTCCGCATCGAATGCGATGGCGACTGCGCGACCTTCACCTGGACCGACAAGACCGGCAACCTTCCCAACATCCCGGCCAACAGCATCGCGACCAACCCGCACCGCCCGGCCCAGGTATTCGTCGGCACCGACTGGGGTCTCTACTACACCGATGATATCGACGCCGCCACGCCGTTCTGGCAGCGCCACGAAGGCCTGCCGCACGTGATGGTGTGGGACATGGCGATCGACCGCGGGTTCACCACCCTGGCCGTCTTCACGCGATCGCGCGGTGCGTGGGCGATGCGATTGCCCGCCGACGACCTGTTCAAGGACGGATTCGAGTAAGCGCAACGCCATCCGGGCGGGAGCGGTTTCGTTCGCTCCCGCTCGAGGTCGACGCTGCCACGCGATCCACCGCAACGATCACGCGTCGCCGGTTCCGTATACTCACGCGCGGCGAACACCGAGCGCGCGCTTGAGCGACTTTCCCGACATTCCCGGCTACCGCGTCGAGCGTCTGCTCGGCCGCGGCGGCATGGCGGCGGTGTACCTGGCGACGCAGCTTTCGCTCGGCCGCACGGTGGCGCTCAAGGTTTTCCAGCCCCAGCCGGGCGCCGAATCACGCGGCCAGGAGCGGTTTCTGCGCGAGGCCCGTGCACTCGCCGAGATCCGCCATCCGAATGTCGTGACCGTGCACGATGTGGCCAGTCACGGCACCTGCTGCTTCATGGCGATGGAGTTTCTGCCGGCAGGATCACTCACCGAGCGGATCGCCGAGCAGCCCGACCTGCCTGCCTCGCTGTCGATCATCGCCCAACTTGCCTCGGCTCTGTCGGCAGTGCATGCGCGCGGCATCGTGCACCGCGACATCAAGCCCGACAACGTCCTGTTCCGCGATGCGGCCACCCCGGTGCTCACCGACTTCGGCATCGCGACGCGCGACGAAGGCGAGGATCGCCGCATCACCGAACAGGGTGTGCTGTTGGGCACGCCGGCGTACATGTCGCCCGAGCAGATCGATGGCAAGACCGTCGACGCGCGCACCGACGTGTACGGCCTGGGTGTCGTGTTCTACGAACTGCTGATCGGCGAGACGCCCTTCGCCGGCGGCGGCAGCCAGGATCAGCTGATCGCGCATCTCTCGCGTGCGGTGCCGCGTCTGCCCGAGCGGCTGCAGTCGTTCCAGCCGGTCATCGACCGGGCGATGGCCAAACGACCGGATAACCGGTACCGCGACGTCGACCAGATGATCAAGGATCTCGGCAGCCGCCTGCTGGGAGATCCGACAAGCTGGTCAAGCCAGCCAGGCACCCCGGCTTCCGGAAGCCCGACCGAACGCTTGCGGGCGCTGGGCTTTCCATCCGGCATCGGATTGCCGCTGACCGAACATCCGACCATGGCGATGGAGAAACCGGCGCGCCGCCGGCGCTGGATCGCCGCACTCGCAGCCATCGGTGTCGCGGCCGCTGCGCTGTACGCGTGGGCCCCGAGCAAGACCGAGCCGCCCGCCCCTGCCGCTGCCGAGGCCGCCGGCGAGGAAGCAGGACGTTCGATCGCGGTGCTGCCGTTCCGCGACCTGTCGCGCGAGCACGACCAGGGCTGGATGGCGGACGGCCTCAGTGAGGAGCTGATCGTGGCGCTTTCGCGCCTGCCCGGACTGCGGGTCGCCGCGCGCAGCTCATCCTTCCGCTTTCGCGGTGATGCCCTCGACGTGCAGGACGTCGGCCGCCAGCTCGGCGTGCGCCACTTGCTCGAAGGCAGCGTGCGCATGGACGCCGGCATGCTGCGGATCAGCGCCCAGCTGGTCGAGGCCGAACGCGGCGAACAACTGTGGGCGCGCAGCTTCGAGTTCTCCAGCGATTCGGTGCTGGATGCGCAGAAGACGGTCGCCGGTGCAGTCGCCGAAACCCTGTTCGACACCTCGTTCAAACCGTTGGATGGACGCCTGCTCACCCAGCCTGCGGTCGATCCCAAGGCCTACGAGCTGTTCCTGCAGGCGCGTCAGGCGGCGCACGAAGGCAAGGTAGAGGGCCACCAGCGCGAACTGGCGCTGCTGCAGCAGGCAGTGCACATCGATCCCGGCTTCGCGCGGGCGTATGCGCACGCTGCGCGCAGCGTGATCGTGCTGCACCAGCGCGGCGCGCTGGAGCGCGACGCCGCGATCGAGCAGAGCAGTGCATGGCTGACCCAGGCCGCCAAGCTGGCCCCGGAAGATCTGGATACCCTGCTCGCCGAGGGCGCGCTACTGCAGCTCAAGGGCGACCTCGCCGGTGCGGAACGCGCGCTGCGCGCCGTGCTGGACGTCGATCCCAACCACATCATCGCGCTCGGCCTGCTCGACTACGTACTGTGGGACCAGGGCGGCCGCGAGGCCGAAGAGCTGCCGCTGCTCAAGCGCTCCACCGAAGTCGATCCGCTGTCGGTGTACAACCACTACAACCTGGCTGAACTCAACGTTCAACTCGGCGATTTCGCCACCGCCGAGAAGACCTACCGACGCACCATCCGCCTGGTGCCGGAGGCGGCGTTCGGCTACACCGGTCTGGCGCGGTTCCAATGGATGATCGAGAACGATCCCATCGCGGCCATGGCCTCGTTCCGGGAAGCCCACGCACGCGACCCCCGATCCACCCGCACCCTCGCTTTCCCCGCCATCATGCTGCTCGAATTCGGCCTGCCCGACCGCGCCTCGGAATGGCTCGCACTGTCCGACGACTGGGACGTCAAGGACCAACACCTTACCCGCGCCCAAGGCCTGCTCACGCTGACCCGGAATGGCCCGCGCGCCGCCGCGGAGTGGTTCTTGCCGGCGGCCGAAGGCGAACGAAACCTGCAGGTGCAGGCTGGCCAGATCGCATGGCTGCTCGGTGACGCCGCGCGCGCCCGAAAGCACTTTGCGGTGCTCATCGAGGGCGAGCCGCGACAGGCCACGCCCAACCGGCGCAATCTTCGCGCCCTGATCGGTTGGGCGGCAGTCGAGCTGCGCACCGGCGATGCCGAAGTGGCGCGTTCGATCTTGCAGCGGGTGCGGACTTTCCTGCACACATTGCCTGCGCGAGGCGCAGACGGCGCTCTGCTGGCCGAGGTCGACGTGCTGGCCCTGCTGGGCGAGTACGATCAGGCAGCCCGGCTGCTGCTGCGCCTGCAGGAGCAGGGCGTGCGCAACTCTCTGCTCGTCGATGTCTGGCGGCCCGAGGACGACCCCTGGTTGGAGCCGCTGCGCACGCACCCGGAATTCGCCCGCTACCTCGAGCATGAGGACGCGTTTCGCGCCAGCCTGCGTCTCGGACTCGACCCCGTCGCCCTGGCACCCGAGCCCGCCGCGACACCATCGCCGACGCCCGTCGAACCGAACTAGCCGCTCGCCGGCAACCATCGGAGGATCGTGTGGCGGCAAAGCACGCTATCCTGAGCCATCCGGGCATCCGAGCCCGATCCGCTTGATCTCCATGAGCATCGCCGGCAACGAAGCAGCGAAACAGCACGTTCAAGTCGCGGTGCAGACTGCCGAGCAGTCGCTGCGCGCAAGACACCCGTGGCTCAACCGCCAGGACCTGATCGGCGCAAGCATCCTCGTCGGTTCCCTGCTGGCCATGCTCGGCTGCGCATGGGCCTATGCCGAAGGATGGATGCCGGCCTGGTTGTGCATCCCGCTGGTTGCGGTGTTCGCCTCGTTCACCCACGAGATCGAACACGACCTGATCCACTGGATGTACTTCCGCAAACGTCCATGGGCGCATCACCTGATGATGATGCTGGCCTGGATCGCCCGCCCCAGCACGATCAATCCCTGGATCCGCCGCCACCTGCACTTCCATCACCACAAGCATTCCGGCACGGCGAGCGACGTCGAAGAGCGCTCGATCACCAATGGCGAGCCCTGGGGACCGATTCGCGTGCTCATGCTGGCGGACGCCGGATTCAGCACCCTGGTCCGCGCGGCGCGCGCGCCCGACTGGCGACGCCGATGGCGTGCGCTGTGGCGCTCTGCCCTCGCCTACTTTCCGCTCGGCTGGTTGCACTGGGGACTGTGGTGGGCCTGGCTGGCGACATGGGCGCTTGATGCGGCGCTGGACGGATCATGGTCTTCCGCGAATTGGCAGGCGTTCCGCCCAACTCTGGACTTCCTCGTCGTGGTCTGGATCGCACCCAACGTGCTGCGCAGCTTCTGCCTGCATGCCGTGAGCAGCAACATGCACTACTTCGGCGATGTGGAGGACGGCAACCTGGTGCAGCAGACCCAGGTGCTGACCGTGTGGTGGCTGTGGCCGTTGCAGCTGTTCTGCTTCAATTTCGGCGGCACCCATGCCATCCATCACTTCGTCGTCAAGCAGCCGTTCTACCTGCGGCAATGGACCGCTCGACCTGCACTGCGCGCGCTTCGCGAGGTCGGCGTGCGCTTCGACGATTTCTCCAGCCTGCGCCGGGCCAATCGCTGGGGACCGACCGTTGGTGCTCGACCTGGCAGCGCCGTGGCCGCCGCCAGCGCAGGTCATCCGCCGGGTTCGGCGCAGACGCGCTGACTGTCAGGCCGGTCATGACCGGCTGGCCCATGCGCCTCACGCCAGGCTCGCCCGCCGGTAGGCACCGGGACTCAGGCCGAGATAGCGCTTGAAGCAGCGCGAGAAGTGCGCCTGGTCGGCGTAGCCGAAGTCGGATGCGACCGTGCTGAGCGACGTGCCGGTACGCAACGGCAGGCAGGATGCGAAGACGCGTTGACGACGTGCCCACTCGGCCGGGCGACAGCCGTGGCGACGCGCGAACGCATCCAGCAGGGACCCCGGGCTCACACCCACGTGCCGCGCCAGCGCGCAGAACCCATCGGCGTCCGTGGACGACAACACCTGCTGTTCCACCTCGTCCAACCAGCGTGGTTCCGGGCCACGCGCAGCGCGGGAGGCACCGCAGAGCGTGCGCTCCGCATCGACGATCCAGGCGAGCAGCACGAGATCGCAGTCGCGTTTACCGAGAAACTGCCGGTAGGTCTGCTGCATCACCGCCAGCGCCTGCGCGGGCGCGTCGGGCCTTCCCGCGAGCGGCAGGTCCGCATCCAGCCGGAAGCGCACGCGGAAGACGTGCGCCCCGCGCGGGCCGACCCGCAATCGATGTGAACGTCCGCGAAACTGTCGCAGCACTCGCCCGGCGGCCACGTCGTACCACACGCCGTCCAGGCACTCCTGCAACGAGCCGCCCAGCAGATAGGCCAGACCATCATGCGGATGCGCGTGCTCGGGCACGTCGCCGGGCGGCAACACGCACTCGGACAGTCGGGCGCCCCAGACGAAACGTTCACCACGCTCGGCGTGATCGTCGATCTGCGCCGGGTCGAGAGCCTGCAGCGGGGGTGTGAAGGTGTGCACGAGTCGGACGTTAGCCCAGTCGCGCCTCCGGGACATGCGCCACTCGATCCATGACTTTGGTCATGTCCGCTGCGTTCAAGACGCGGACCGATGGACACCACAGACTTGGCGACAACGCCTTGACCGACTTCGAGATACCTACCATGTCGACCGCCCGCAAACTTCTGTTGATCTGTACTGGCCTCATCCTGTCGCCCGCGGCGGCGCAGGCCAGCGACGCCCCGCCCGGATGGGAGGCCCTACAAGGCGCTGCCATCGCCGAACACGTCGCCGAACTGGCTTCCGATCGCTACCTGGGCAGAGGTCCTGCCAGCGAAGGCGAATCGCGCACGCTCGACTATCTGCAGGCGCGCCTGCGCGAATACGGCGTGCAGCCAGGCTATGGGGATACCTACCTGCAAGCGGTGCCGCTGCTCGAGTCCACGCCAACCCGTGCATCGGCGTTGGCGCTGGGGCGAACCCGGCTCGAGTTCGGCAAGCAGTTCACCGCACTGAGTTTCACCGCTGGCGGCGATGCCAGCCTCGACCGGAGTGACGTCGTATTCGGCGGCTACGGCATCGTCGCGCCTGAAGAATCCTGGGACGACTACGCATCCGTCGATCTGCGCGGCAAGACGGTGCTGCTGCTCGCTGGCGAGCCCGGCGCCCCGGGCGATGATTCCTTGTTCGAAGGCCGCGCGCTGACCGTGCACGGCATGCGAGACAACAAAATCGCGCGGGCCGTCGAACGCGGCGCACGAGCGGTGTTCTTCGTCCACACCGAGGCCGGCTTCGGCTACGCCTGGGGAGCGATCGAGAGCGGCGCGCGGGTGCCGCGCTCCGCGCTCGCGGACGGCAGCGACCCGCGCACCCGATTGCGCATGACCGGCGCCATCAGCGAGCCTGCCGCGCGCCAGGCCCTGTCCACGGTGAAGATCGACTTCGATGCCCTGGTACGCCGTGCCGGTGATCGCGGGTTTCGCGCCGAGACGCTTGCCCTGAAGGCGGATGTGAGGCTGCAGAGTCGCTTGCGCGAGAGCACCACCCACAACGTGGTGGGCATACTGCGCGGCAGCGCCGCGGCGAACGAGGCCGTGATCTACACCGCGCATTGGGATCACCTCGGCCACAATCCGGCGCTGACCGGCGGCGACACCATTTTCAACGGCGCGGTCGACAACGCGACCGGCACGGCGGTATGGCTCGACATCGCCAGGACCTTCGCCAGCCAGGCCGAGCGCACCCGTCGCAGCATCGTCTTCATCGCCACCGGCGCCGAGGAGCAAGGCCTGCTGGGCGCGGAGTACCACGCCGGGCATCCGCTGTTTCCGCTGGCCGACACGGTCGCGGTCATCAACATGGATGCCCTGTTCCCGTTCGGCCGAACCGCGAGCATGACCGTCACCGGCATGGGCAGCAACGAGCTGGAGTCGCTGTTGCGCAGCGCGGCGGCGCGGGTTGGCAGGAGCCTACTGGCCGACACCTCGCCCGAGTTCGGCGCCTACTTTCGCTCGGATCACTACCCTTTCGTAAAACGCGGCGTGCCCGGCCTGTTCGCGGTCGGTGGTCTCACGCTGGAGCAGGCGGAGGCCGGCGGTGCCCTGCTCGAACCCTGGGCCGAGTACATGACCCGCTACCACCAGCCGAACGACGAGTACGACCCGGCGACCTGGGACATGGCCGGCATCGAGCAGGACGCGCGCACCTTCTACGAGATCGGCTATCGGTTGGCGCAGAGCGAACGCTGGCCGAACTGGCACTGGGATCATGCGCTACGCGCCGTGCGTGACAGCCAGCGCAGCCGATGAACCCGCGTCCCACCGAAGCGGCCACGCCATCAACAAGCCATTGGACTTGCATGACGAGGGCCGGCGAACGCGTCGCGGATCGCGCACCGGGCGGCCGTTTCGCCGCGCTCAGAACTCCCGTCTCGCCTCGATCACGAACTGCAGCCGATCGATGTCGGACGGCCCGCCCACCGGGAAGGCCAGATCGACATGGATCACGTTGCCGAGCGCCGAACGCGTATTGCCCAGTCGCAGGCCTACGCCGAGGTTGGTCAGCCAGCCAGGATTCTCCGTGCCCAGACCGTCGTCGCCCCACACGCGGCCGACATCGGCGAACGCAGCGAATCCCACCCGCATGATGCGGAACGGGTACCAGTCGGTGAAGTAGCGCTGCTCCACGGTGAACTGCGCCTTGCGCTCGCCGGCCTGATAGCGCAGCGGAAATCCGCGCAGGCCGGTGTCGCCGCCGAGAAGCAGTCGACGGTCGAACTCCAGGTTATTGCCGTGTTCGTAGTCGAGTCTGGCAAACACCAGATTGCGCTCGGAGAGCGGGTGGTAGTAGCGAAGACCCACGGCCGACAGCGCATCGACCACCTTGCCCTGTTCCAGCCTGCCTTCGGTGGACAGCCGGGCCTGAAGCGTCTTCTCGGCCGAGAGCGGAAAGCCGCGTGACACCGACGCGGAATACAACCATGCATCGCGATCGCCCCCGAAAGCCTCCAGCGCACGGCCCAGTCGCACATTGAGGTGGGTGCCCAGCAATACGTCTTCGGTGCGTCCGATCTGGTTGCGGTTCTCCCACTGCCGGTAGTCGTCCTGGATCGCTTCGTATCCGAACCAGACGCTGCGCAGGTCGCGATCCCGGGGAAGCGGCGCCACGCCCGTGGACTCCGGGGTCGTCTCGAACGCACGACGGTCGAGCGCCCAGCCACCTGACCAGCGCTGGATCCAGCCATCCTTCCAGCCGGTCGAATAGCCGTACCAGATTTCCCCGGAGGTGTTGCGCTGTCGATACTGGTCGACCACCTCGGAGCGCTGGTAGACGTCGTCGCGGGTGATCCGGTTCTGCGTCTGCACGCCCCAGGCGTGCCGGGTGTCGAGGGCATAGAACGGCAGCGCGTAGCGGAACTTCCATTCGTCGCCATCGTCGAAGCGCCCGTATCCGAGCGAGAGTTCGCGGTGGGGCGCGAACGCGTGTCGGTCCAGCACGCTGACCGAGTAGCCGCTGCGGTCGACGTTGTTGGTGTAGTCGACATCGAGCTCCAGCCCCAGGCCGAGCAGATTCAGTTCCTCGATCTCGAATCCGTAGTCGTTTTCCCCGCCCTTGCGACCAAACGACACCCCGGGGTTCAGCGACCACACGTCGCGGGTGGTGACCTCGACGTCGACCACGCCGTCGTGCGCGGAAACGACCTCGACGTGCGCATCGCCGAGAAACTTCAGTGTGCGCAGAAGACGCGCAGACTCCTCGAGCAGGCGTGCCTGGAAAGGCTCGCCGGACTTGAACAACAGCGTGTCGTCGATGACCTGCTTGCGCGTGCGGTGGTGCCAGCGATTGGCCAGCCGGTGTGCCGCCGAACTCTCGTCTTCGCGAGCGAGGTCGAATACGTCCTGATTGTGGATGCTGACGCGACCGAAACGTGCGCCCTCCTGCTCAAGGCGTGCCAGGTCCACCGCGCCGGTCGCCGACTCTGCTGCCCCCACTTCGAGCGGCGCCAGCAAGCACAGGCCGATCACCAGCAGAGCGGTCCTGTGCGCAGCTCGAAGAAGCGGACCCGGGATCGCGGCTGCGCCGCCTTCCCACCGTGCTTGCTGGCGAGGCATGTCCTTGCCGGAAGCTTGCGGATGCAACGCATCGGGCGGTGGCGCGCGGAGGGGAGGTTCGGACATGCCGGGGCTCGGTCAATAAGGGCTTCCCATGCTGCGCGCCGAATCTGAGTCGACGGTGAGCCGACCGTTCACTTCCGGTAACGGAATCGCTAAGTCTGCGTGAAGCGCTGGTCGGATCGCCGTACACGGGGGTGAAGCGCACCCCGGGTTCGAGGGCTTCCCCGACGCCCGAACGCGCTCAGCGCACTGCCCCAGTTCTGCACAAACATCTGCCGGAGCAGCGACCGCCCGGAGGCACGCCCCAATCCTTGATCCGAATGGATGCCCGCACCCTCGTCAGGATGCCGGTGCCGCGCGCGCCGCGTGCCGACTCTCCAGCCGCCGCTGCACCTGCTGGAGATCCAGGCCGCGCGACTGCAGCAGGACGAGCAGATGAAACACCAGGTCGGCCGATTCGTCGATCAGGGTATCGTCGTCCTGCACCACCGCCGCGAGCGCAGTCTCGACACCTTCCTCGCCGACCTTCTGGGCAATGCGTCGTGTCCCGGCCTCGAACAGGCTGCTGGTATAGCTCTTGCTCTCCGCCTGCGCACGGCGGCTCGCGATGATGCGTTCGAGCGCACCCAGGAATGCGCCCGGCGCCTCGGGGAAACAGCTGGTTCGACCCAGGTGGCAGGTAGGGCCCTGCGGCTCGACGAGCACCAGCACGGTATCGGCGTCGCAGTCGACCCGGATGTCGCGCCAGCGAAGGGTGTGGCCGCTCGTCTCCCCCTTGCGCCACAGCTTCTGCCGGCTCCGACTGAAGAACACCACGTCGCCGCAGCGCAGCGTTTCGGCGAGCGACTCCTCGCTGAGGTAGCCCAGCATGAGTACGCGCAGCGAGTGTACGTCCTGCACGACGGCGGGGATCAGGCCATCCTGCTTGCTCCAGTTCAGTCCTGCCAGACGCTGGCGCAGATCAACCTGCGGGGCTTCAGTCGACATCTCGCACCTCGATGTTTTGCGCGCGCAGCTGACGCTTGAGCTCGGGAATCGCCAGCGCGCCACTGTGGAAGATGCTCGCGGCCAGCGCCGCATCGACGTCCGCGTCGCGGAACACGTCGACGAAGTGACCGGCGGCACCGGCGCCGCCTGAGGCAACCAGCGGCACCGGACACACCGCGCGCACGGCGGTCAGCTGTTCGATGTCGTACCCGGTGCGTACGCCATCCGAACCCATGCAGTTGAGCACGATCTCGCCCGCGCCGAGCGCCACCACATCGACGACCCATTCCAGCGTGGGCTTCGGCAGCGCCACGGTGCGATCCGGACTACCGGTGTACTGACGCACGCGCCAGACGCGATCGTCGTCGCGAAGGCTGTCGATGCCGACGACCACGCACTGCACGCCAAACGCCTCGGCCAGCTCGGCAATCAACGCAGGACGCTCCAGAGCCGGCGAGTTCACCGATATCTTGTCGGCGCCGGCATGCAGGATGCGCCGCGCCGACTCGACATCGCGAATGCCACCGGCCACGCAGAACGGAATGTCCAGCACCCGCGCGACGCGCTCGACCCAGCGCACGTCTACCGCGCGCCCCTCCGGGCTCGCACTGATGTCGTAGAACACCAGCTCGTCGGCCCCCTCATCGCGATAGCGACTCGCCAACGTTTCGATGTCACCCATGTCGACGTGGTCGCGGAAGCGCACGCCCTTGACCACCCTGCCCTCGCGAACGTCCAGGCAGGGAATGATGCGGCGGCTCAGCACTGCATCGCCTCCTCCACGCTGACCAGTCCTTCCAGCAGCACGCGGCCGAGTACCGCGGCGCTCAGCCCCTCCGCGCGCAACGCTCGCAGATCGTCGAGACTGCGTACGCCGCCCGAGGCCTGGACGGACCACTGTGGTTCGCATGCACGCAGCCAGCGGTAGAGCTCCAGGTTCGGTCCGCCCAGTGTGCCGTCGCGGCCAATGTCAGTGCTGAGCACATGACGCAGGCCGCTGAGCGAGAGCACGCTGCACAGCTGCGCCAGACCGCGTGCCTGGTCGGCCGTCCACCCGTGCCCGGGCGCTCGCCAGACGCCGGCGGCGTCCTGCCGCACATCGAGCGCGACGGTGATGTGGTCGGGCCCGAAGCGCTGGATCAGCTCGGCGACGCGCTCGGGCTGTTCGACAGCCAGCGTGCCGACCACGACCCGGTCGGCGCCATCGTCGAGCCGACGCTGCACATCGTCGAACTGGCGCACGCCGCCGCCGACCTGCACGTGCAGTCCGGTCGATCGTTTGATCGACGCGAGGAGCTTGCCGGTGGCATGGCCACCATCCCTGGCCGCGTCCAGATCGACCAGGTGAAGCCAGCGCGCGCCCGCGGCGGCATAGGCCTCGATCAGGGGCAGCGGATCATCGGCGTAGTCGGTCTGTCGCAGGTAGTCGCCCTGATACAGGCGCACGACCTTGCCCTGGCGCAGGTCGATCGCGGGATACGCTTCGAAGCTCACTTCGGCACCTCAGGCTATGAAGTTGGCCAGCACGCGCGCACCGACTGCTGCCGAGCGCTCGGGATGAAACTGCGCGCCGGCAATGTGGCCGCGCTGCGCCACCGCGACGAATGACTCGCCGTGCTCGCAGCTGGCGATCGCCGCATCGGAGGCCTGCACGCCATAGCTGTGGACGAAGTAGGCCCAGTCGCCGGAATCGACGCCGTCGAGCAGCGTCGAGGCCGCTTCCACGCGCAGCCGGTTCCAGCCCATGTGGGGAACGCGCACGCCCTCGCTCGACGGCAACTTGCGCACCCGGCCGGGCAGCAGGCCGAGGCACTCGACGTCGCCCTCTTCCGAGTGCTCGAACAGGATCTGCATGCCGACGCAGACGCCGAGCAGGGGCTGCGACAGCGCGCGCACGAGTTCGATCAACCCCGCGTCGCGCAGCGTCTGCATCGCCGGGCCCGCCGCGCCCACGCCGGGCAGAATCACCCGCTCGGCCGCACGAATCAGTTCCGGGTCGCGCGTCAGCGGCGCCTCGCAGCCGAGACGCTGCAGGGCGTAGCGCACCGAGCCGATGTTGCAGCCACCGGAGTCGATGAGCACGACGCGACTCACAGCACGCCCTTGGTGCTGGGCACGCCGGTACCCGCACGCTGCTTGGCCTGGGCGAGACAGCGCGCAACCGCTTTGAAGCATCCCTCGACCATGTGGTGGGCGTTCTCGCCCTGAACCTGCAGATGCAGGGTGAGGCGCGCGGCATCGCTCAGCGAGCGGAAGAAATGCACGACCAGTTCGGTCGGCAGGTCGCCCACCCGCTCGCGCGGAAACGCTCCTTCGAAGACGAAGTAAGGCCTGCCCGAGAGGTCGAGGCAGGCCGACACGCGCGCCTCATCCATCGGCAGCAGCACCGGCACCGCCGATGAGGCATCGCGGGCTGGCTCTTCCGCCTGCCCATAGCGTGCCACGCCGCGCTTGTCGGCCAGGGCCTGACGCAAGGCTTCGCCCAGTGCAAGCGCCACGTCCTCCACGGTGTGGTGTTCGTCGATGTGGGTGTCGCCGGCACAGCGCAAGGTGAGGCCGATGCCCGAGTGCTTGCCGAGCTGTTCGAGCATGTGGTCGAAGAAACCCAGCCCTGTCGTCACCGCCGGTTCCTGCGCGCGATCGAGATTCAGCTGCACGTCGATGCGCGTTTCGCGGGTCTCGCGGCGCACGCTGGCCTGGCGATCACGCTGGAGGACGGCTTCCACGACATCGGGCCAACCGAACCGTTCACCGAGACGATAGCCCTGCGCGCCGAGCTGGCGGGCGAACTCAAGGTCGGTCTCGCGGTCGCCGACCACGATGGAGCGGGCCAGATCGATCGAGCGATCGCGCAAATGATGCAGCACCATGCCGACACCGGGCTTGCGGTTCGGTGACTGCTCCGCCGGCAGACTCGGATCGATCAGCACTTCCTTGAACCGGATGCCCTGCGACTCGAGCAGCTGCATCAGCAATCGGTGCGGGCCTTCGAAGTGCTCGGTCGGGAAGGCGTCGGTGCCGAGGCCGTCCTGATTGGACACCATGACCAGGACAAATCCGTCGTCCTGCAGCGCACGCAGACCGTCGAGCATGCCCGGCACGAAGCGGATCTTCTCGTAGGCATCAATCTGGAAATCGTCCGGCTCGGCAATCAGCGTGCCGTCGCGATCGATGTAGGCGATGCGCTTCATGCCGCACGCTCCTGCCCGGCGCCAGCGCCGAAGACATCCAGCAGCGCGTCGTTCTGCTCAGGGCTGCCGATGCTGATGCGCACGAATCCGCCCTCGACGGACACCAGGTCGACACCGGCGAAATCCGGCTTTCGCAGCACGATGCCGCGATCAGCGGCTGCACGCATCACCGCCTCGGCATCGTCGACGCGCAGCAGCAGGAAATTCGCCTG
The DNA here is from genome assembly GCA_020442465.1 of Lysobacterales bacterium. Lineage (GTDB taxonomy): Bacteria > Pseudomonadota > Gammaproteobacteria > Xanthomonadales > Xanthomonadaceae > Pseudomarimonas. The sequence goes on along the minus strand of JAGRJY010000160.1, from coordinate 203,251 downwards.
CGAGGCATAGACTTCGCGCACACCGGACAGGGCGCGCCACCGCGCGGTCAGGCGCGCACGCTCCTGCCGGATCAAGCCGACGCGGGATGCAGCCAAGGCGACCGATTGCGGCTGCAGCGCCTGCAGGGCCGCCTGCACCGACGGCGTGGGCAGCGGATACGGTGCCATCAGGTTGCGCAACACCCGGATCAGGTCGGGGTCGGCAATCAGGCTGCCGATCCGCGCGCCCGCCAGCGCATAGGCCTTGGACAAGGTACGCAGCACAGCAACGTGCCGATGTTCGCGGACGAGCGAAATCGCGCTGACGGTTTCGGCGAACTCGGCATAGGCCTCGTCGACCACCAGCAGGGCTCGGCCGTCCAGACCCTCGGCGAGCCGGCGCAGCGCCGGGATCGGCACGATGCCGCCGCTGGGGTTGTTCGGGCTGCACACGAAGACCATGCGCACCGAGTCATCGACCGCTTCGAGCACCGCCTCGACATCGAGCGCGAACCCGCGCTCGGCGCGCAGCGGCACCCGCACGATGCCGGCGTTCTGCACCCGAGCACACACCGCGTACATGCCGAACGTCGGCGGCGAGATCAGCACCGCATGCCGTCCCGCCTCGCAGCAGGCACGTACCAGCAGATCGATGGCCTCGTCGCTGCCGCGCCCCACCAGCAGACTGCCCGCATCGACCTGGTACAAATCGGCCAGCGCGGCGAGCAGCGCTTCGGGCTGCGGCGAAGGATAGCGATTGAGGCCCAGCGAGTCGCCCGGGGCCGCCCACGGCGATTCATTGGCGTTGAGCAGCACGCTGCCGCCCTGCGCCTGGCGCCGCGCCGAGGCATAGCCGGCAAATTCGCGCAGGTCTGCGCGTACCAGTTCGAGCGGATTCATGCCCCGCTCTCCCCATCGGCCGATGCCATCGCATCGAGCGCATCCAGGCGCAGGCTGACTGCTCGCGCATGCGCATGCAGCCGCTCTGCCTCGGCCAGCGCCACCGCATCCGGACCAATCGCACGCAGCCCTTCGGCAGTCACGGACTGCACGGTGATCAGGCGCATGAACGAGGTCAATGACACCCCCGAGTACGCGCGCGCCGCCCCGTAGGTCGGCAGAACGTGATTGGTGCCACTGCAGTAATCACCCAACGCTTCCGGCGACAGTGCGCCAAGAAACACCGACCCCGCGGCGCGTACCGCGTCGAGGTACGCATCGGGGCGTTCCACTTGCAGGATGAGATGTTCAGGTGCGTACAGATTGCTGACCTGAAGCGCCACATCCAGGTCATCGGTCAGGATCCAGCGAGCATGCTGCAAGCTGGCCGCGGCGGTGTCGCGGCGCGGCAGCGTGCGCAGCTGTTCGGCCACGGCATGCTTGACGCGTTCGATCAGCGACGCGCTGTCCGACACCAGCAGCACCTGGGAATCGGGCCCGTGCTCGGCCTGCGACAGCAGGTCGGCCGCCACGAAATCGGCGTTGGCCGCTGCGTCGGCGATCACCAGCACTTCCGAGGGACCGGCGGGCATGTCGATCGCGGGCCCGCCGGGCATCGTCGACACCTGCTGCTTGGCCTCGGTGACCCATGCGTTGCCCGGGCCGAACAGCTTGTCGCAGGCCGGCACGCTCTCGGTACCAAACGCCATCGCGGCGATCGCCTGCGCGCCACCAAGCTTGAATACGTCGCGAATGCCGCACAGGCGCGCAGCAACCAGCACGGAGGGATCGACGCGACCTTCCGCGTCGGGGGGCGAGCACAACACCACGTTCGGACACCCTGCCTGCTTCGCCGGCACGCCGAGCATCAGGGCCGTCGACGGCAGAGGCGCGCTGCCGGCGGGCACGTACAGACCGACGGTCTCGATCGGACGCAGCACCCGCCCGCAGCGCACGCCGGGCGCGGTGTCGATGCTGTACGGCAAGGGCGCACCCGCCGCGTGAAAGGTACGGATCCGATCCGCAGCGCGCTGCATCGCGGCGCGAAGCTCGGCGGACACCCGTTGCTCGGCCGCGGCGAACTCGGCGTCGTCGACCCGCAGGCCGTCGAGCTGCACGCCGTCGAAACGGCGGGTGAGCGCGCGCAGGCAGCCGTCTCCGTCGGCGCGCACCTGCTCGATGATGCGGGCGACGCCCGAACGGGTCTCGCTCGCCGTGGCCTGCGCCGGACGGTCAAGCAGGGTGCGGCGCCGGGTCGCATCGAGCGTTCCCCAGGCAACGGTGCTCCACGGTGAATCTGGCGGATGCGCGTTCGACCCAACCGACGGCGCCACGCCACGGCCGGCGAACTCAGTGCGTGCGCCCTCGGCGCGGGTGCTTGCCTTACTCATGCCAGCATCTGCTCCACCGGCAACACCATCAGGCCGCTTGCACCGGCGCGCTTGATCGCCTCGAGCTGCTGCCAGCTCGGACGCCCGCGGCACAGCGCCTGCAGCGAGAGGCGATCGTCCACGCCCTCGACGCGCGTGACCGTCGGCGGTTGCCCTTCCGGCAACAGCTCAAGCACCTGGGCCAGCGCTGCTCCAGCGACCTGCATCAGCAGCAGCCGCGCATCGCGGGTGTCGAGCACGCCACTCATCCGCCGCAGCAGCTGGGCGACCAGCTCACCGCGCTCATCGGCGAGCGGCTCGACCGGACCGGCCAGCACGGCTTCGCTTTCCAGCACCGTGGCGACTTCGCGCAGCTGATTGGCGGCCAGCGTCGCGCCGGTGGAGACCAGATCGCAGATCGCATCCGCTTTGCCCAGCTTCGGCGCGATCTCCACCGAACCGGACAAGGTGACGACTTCCGCGTCGACGCCTTGCTGCACCAGCCACCGCTTCATCAGCTCGGGGTAGGACGTGGCAACGCGTGTGCCGGCGAGCGTCTGCGCGCCCTGCCAGTCGAGATGTTGCGGGACGGCGATCGATAGCCGGCAGCGACCGAATCCCAGCGACTGCAGCTCCATGCACGGCGCATCATGCCCCAGGCCACGGGCCTCCAGGGTCTGCTCGGTCAACACGTTGCGGCCGACGATGCCCAGGTCGCAGACGCCCTCGGCGATCAGCCCGGGAATGTCGTCGTCACGGACCAGAAGCAGATCGACGGGTTCGGACTCGCCGTAGCAGAACAAGCGGTCCCGGCTTTCGCGAAAGCGCAGCCCGCAGCGCGCCAGCAGATCGCGCCCTGCGTCGGAAAGTCTTCCGGATTTCTGTGCGGCAATTCTTAGCCGGGCTCGGGTCTTCATCAACATGCCTTGATCGAAAGCGTGGAAACTGGATAAACGGCGCAAGACGTCGTCTTGCGCAGGCGGCAAACGCGGGAGTTCAGCGGTGGGCGTCGGGAGTATCGAGCCGGGCGCGGCGCAGCCCGAGTCGACGCGCTGCGGCCCGGTAGCCCTGCCCATGCGCCAGGCAACGCGCGACGCGCCCCACCGTGGTGACGCTCACGCCGGTCTGGTCGTGGATGTCGCGGTACGCCTCACCGTCGAGCAAGTGCGGCACCACCGACCAGCGGTCGGCCATGGCTTCGATCTCGGCCGGCGTGCACAAGTCGCGCAGGAACGCCGCCACTTCGTCGGCCGAGCGTAAGGCGTGAAAGGCCCTGCTGAGCATCAGCACGGCAGCGCCTTCATCCTGTTCGGTGGGCAATGCGCGTCGTTTCATGGCGCAATGTAATAGCGCGTTATTACATGATAGTCAAGAAAATCCGCTCAGGAGAAGCGCACTCGATCGGACCACACGGGAGAGTCGGCCCACGCCAATGAGGTGTCTGTCGCTGCTTGAGCCGAAGTCCAGTCCAGGTGATCCGGCCCGGCACGGATCCCAGCAAACAAGCGTCCCTCCATGTACGGAACCCGCCACGCGAAAGTCACACCACGTAAGGAGCCGGCCAGGCACGCAACCCACCAAACACGAAAACACGCATCCGCGCGGCTTCCCTGCCGAACGGATGCGTGGTGCCCCGATGAGACTGGTTCCATCTGCTTACCTCAGTCCTTGTACATGTCAGCCAGCTTCTCAGCGTCATCCAGCTCGGCCTTCGCCTTGGCCACCATGTCGTCGTACACGTTCTCGGCCGCATCCTTGCACCGGTCTCGCTCAGCCATGGTGTTGTAGCCGTCGCACTGCTCGCTGGCGACCTTGAAATCGCCCTTCGCCTTCGCAATGGCCAGGTCATAGTTCGCTTCGGCATTGCGCTCGAGCGCTTCGCCGCTGGCATCGTCAAGCTTGCGTACCGCCTCGTTGGTGGCATCGGCGACATCCTGTCGCGTCGAATCCGGATCGATCACCGCCTTGTTGATGTCGTGCTCGCCTTCTGCGGCGGCGGTGGCCATGGCTTCATCGCCTTCCGCGACGGCCTTGTTCAAGTCACGTCGCGCCTCGGAGACAGTCTCGGCACGCTCACGCGAGGCTTCGGCAACATCCTCGGCCGTTTCGCGAGGCGACTCGCTGCAGGCCGACAGGCCCAGCGCGCTGGCCATAGCCAGCGAGAGCAGGGTCATGGGAAAGCGATGGGTGTTCATGGTGGTTCTCCTTCGTCAGGGTCAGTGGGTCAGTGGGTCAGTGGGTCAGTTGTTCAGTTGATCATTCGGTTCAGGCAGCAGCACGATCGCCGCGCGCTTCCTTCATGGCCTCGCGGTAGGTACCGCCAAGGCGCGCTTTCTGCCTGTCGTTGAGCACCTTCCCGGCCAGCTGGAACACCTTGTGTTCCTCTTCAGCAAGATGGTGATCGACACGTTCGAACAGGTGGCGCGCGCGCAGCAGCCAGCCCGGGCTGGACATGTCCATCCCATCCAGCTCCTCGATCAGCTCGTCAAGCTCGTGATGCTCGGCAATGCCGTGGCGGGCTTGCTCCTGGGTCATGTCGTGCTCGATCAGCGGCACGTAGAAGTGGCGCTCTTCGGCCGCTGCGTGCCACGCCAGCTCGGACTTCAGCTCGTTGAAGAGTCGACGGCGCGCACGCGAATCGCCTTCCGTCTGCGCCAGACGCTCCAGCAGACTGCGCTGGCGATCATGGTCTTCGCGGAGTGCCTCAAAGATGGAGGAGTTCATCGACCGCCCCCGCTCAGTCGCGCGCGTCGTCGGCGGCTTCCTGGATCTCCTCGCCGGCCTTCTCGATGTCCTGGCCAGCGCCGTGGATGGTGTTGCACGCGCTCAGCGCGCACAGGGACACCGCGGCGAACAACACTCGGAACAAGCTTCGGGTACGCATGGTCAACACTCCTGCTCGATGGTCAGCCCACCGGTGCAGCTTGCGTGCCATGCCGGCCAGTCTTTCCCATCAAGCACTTGCGTTGTGGTCACCCAACTGCGTCGCGCATTCTGCGTGGTCGCCCGGCGACGGGCATTGCGCTATGCAAGACGCGAAGGAGCCCAGTGCCTGGTGCTTCGCTGCCGGCGCTCGCGCAAGCCGCGAACAACCCACACTCCGTGTCAATACGACCGAGACCAGCTGCGCGACACAGCCATCGAAGCGTTGCCACGCCGAAAGCGCGATGGAGCCTGCTCCCAAGACAGACAAGACGAAGCGCCCACCGATGGTGGTTGATCAGCGAGAACTGCGGTTTCTGATTGGCTCGCCGACAGCCATGGGCAACACGAAGCCTCCGAGATCGGCCAAGAGCGGACCTTGTGATCGCGGCGCTAGAGCAGCACGTCCACCCGATCGAGCGAACCTGTGGTTCCACGCACGAGCGGCTGGCCGAGATCCGGGATCACGTCCGAACAGCTCGCGGTGTCGAACTTCTTCTACGCCAAGTATCTGGCACCGCTCCAACCTCCACTTTCGGGGTCTGTTGCCTTGCCTGTGCGAGCGGGCGGCCGGCGGAGTGGGCGGTTTCGCCCGGTACCTAGGGGGAGCAAGTCGGGGACACCGCAGCAAGACGTGGACAGGCCACGGGGTCCTCGACTCCGGCACCGGTGATTATGGCGCTTGACCGGGCGCTTGCCCCGACGTCCTCGCTCTTCGCACCCATGACCTTGCCACGCAGGCTACTCCGTTCGTGTCGCCCCCTGATGTGCGGCCGAACGCGCACGGAACGCATGAACCACGTAGCCGATGCAGGCGGCAACGATCAATGCCTTGAACCCCGCGATGTCCATGCGTCCGCCCTGGAACGCGAAGTACAGCTCGAAGGTCTGTACACCGGCGACCAGGACGGCGAGCACGACGAAGATAGTGGTTTTGGTCGACATGGGTGGGTCTCCTTGTGGTGGGTAGCGTGATGGGTTGATCGGGCGATGGAATGCAGCGCTTGCCTCACCCTGGCTCAGCGCATGTTGGGCGGCCACAGGCCATGCAGCAGGGCCGGCAGCCAGAGGTTTCCGGAGCGCTGGTAGATCGATCCGAACAGCAGGCCGATGCCGAAGATCGCTGCAAGCGGTCCCCAGCTGATTTCTGCCGGGGCGCGGGCGAACCACAGCTCGGCGTGCAGCGGGCCGAAGGTGTAGGCGAGGTTGGCGAGCAGGACGGCCGCAAAGGCACCACAACGCGGCAGCAATCCGCGCTGCAACCAGCCGCGATAGACCCACTCCTGCACGATGCCCCAGATCAGGCCGGTGACCCCCGCGCGCAGTGCGTGGATCGCGCCGTCGCGCAACAGATTGCCGAATGCCCCGGAACCGAACAGCCACGTCATGACCACGGCCATTGCGACCAGTGCCTGGATCACGAGTACACGCTCCTCGGGGCTCCAGCCGGACGGGTTGCGGAATCCTGCATCGATCAGGGAACGTCCGATCATCCAGCGTTGCAGCGCCCACGCGGCGAGCACCAGCAGCGCTGCGATGGCGGTGCCCACCCATAGCCCGCCGGCAAACCCCAGCGCCCGGCTGCCGTACTTGATCAGCGGTTGCAGCACGAGCGCCCAAACGGCGAACGCGATCAGCAGGTGGCGCGCCGAACAGGGCGAATCCGTCTTCATCGCCTGCGGGAAGCGCAGCAGCAGCGCACGATGCAGATGGTTGAGTTTGTGTGGCACGATCGGCTTCCGGATAGGGACCGGATCAGGCTATGGTGTGCGCCCGCCGCGTCCCAGCTCGCCGGGACGAGTGACCGGATCCCGGGACGAATGACCTTGCCACTCGACCATCGTCGCCCATGACTGCCCTGTTTCGTCGTCCATTCCCCGCGTTTCGCGGAGTCGCGATCGAGGCCGGGCATTCGCTACTCGTGGCCGGGCTGGCCGGCGTGCTGATCTGGATCACGCGGCCCTTCGGGCTGGCGACCTGGCCGGCGGCCACGGCCGATCGCCTGATCATCGAACTCACGACGCTCTGCCTGCTGACCGATCTGGTTTTGCGCGTCGGGCTGCCCGTGCTGTGGTTCCGCCATCGCGACGAGTCACGCTGGACCACGGGTATCGAGGCGCTCCGCGTCGTCGTCGAGCTGCTGATCCTGGCGACCGTGCTGCTGGCCTGGCTGGCCTGGCGCACGCCGATGAGCTGGTCACCCGGTCGCTGGGCGATCACGGTTGCCATCACCGGATTGTGCGCAATCGGACCGGTGCTGATTCGCGTGTTGCTGACCGAGCGCCACCTGCGACTGCGCAACGATGCGTTGCTGCCGCACGACGAGCACGACCCGCGACAGGTCCGAGCTTCGATCGCGCAAAGCGCGTCTGTCAGTGATTCATTCGGGCCAGAACCGATTCGCTTGACCGCCGAGGACGGCGAGCTTGAGCTTCCGCAGGCGTCGTTGCGCTACGTGCATGCCGAGCAGAACTATGTCGGTGTCGTGTGGTGGATCGACGGTCGCCGCCACGAGCGCTTGTTGCGCATGCCGCTCGCCGAGGCGGAGCGTCAGCTCGCCCTGTCTCCGGTCCTGCGGTGCCATCGCTCCTACCTGGTCCGGCTGCCCGCGATCGAGTCCGCGCAAGGCAATGCACAGGGCTGCGAACTGCGCCTGCGCGACGTGCCCGATGTGATCCCCGTGTCACGCTCACGCGTCGCTGCGCTCAGGGAGGCGTGGAAGTCGAATAATTGAGCAGCGTGTCGCGTGTTCTGGGTGTCTTCGAATTCGCGCTGCGACGGTGCGCGTTCTCGATTGCTGCGGTGGAATGGGTGTCTCGGGGTGTTGTCGGAGCGCTTTCCGCTTCGGGTCGTCTCTGGCCGCCGGACGCCGGATGGCGTTCCGTGGTCGTCCTCCACAGCCCGACCAGGTTCGAATCATTCAGTGATCACGACCCCCGTCACTCGCCGCGAGAATCCCGGGATCGGGCGTCTCCGAATGCTGCATAGAAGTCGGATTCAGCTGTCGATGGATGAACCACATCATCGCAGCACGCACAAGGCTCGAGTGCGGTGCGGATCCGCCAATGCCATAGACGGCACGCCGGGGGGCGCGTGAGCCGCGGTCAGGCAGACTCGGCATCTGGCGCGCCAGTCAGGAGTAAGTCGCGGATGCGCCGTCGCGCAGCCTCGGCGCACCGGACACGCCTTTGCAGCCCTGGCGCTTCTCACCGAAGAGAACTGGCGCATCGACCCCCGAGGCCAGCGTCCTCGGCAGCGCGGCGAGCCGAAGCCGAGTGCTGCCCATGCTGCCGTACGCCAAAAACAACTTGGGCCCGCCGAAGCGAGCCCAGGTTGCGTCGTATATGGCGTCCCCACGGGGATTCGAACCCCGGTCGCCGCCGTGAAAGGGCGGTGTCCTAGGCCTCTAGACGATGGGGACGTTTTTTGGTGCTACTTAGCAGGTCGTTACACCTGCCGGGTGCTGCGTGTTTTCCCTGGTGGAGCCAGCCGGGATCGAACCGGCGACCTCTACAATGCCATTGTAGCGCTCTCCCAGCTGAGCTATGGCCCCAGAGGAAAGACGCGCATTATGAAAACTCGGCCCGGGCTCGTCAAGCGTCCACGCAGGCGGATGCGATCCGGCCGCGCAAACGTTCAGGTTCCTGGCGCGGCTCGAGGGTGAACCGGGAGTGTCCCTGCTCGGCCAGATACTGCAGCCACTTCGACAGGAACACGTTCATCCGCAGCCGGTGTCCGAGCACGGTGCGGGCCGATGCCTCGAGACCCAGCGCATCCTGCCAGCGCCTGCCCACATAGCAGTGCGTAACCTCGGACATGCGGGCGTCGCGGTAATGGCGCAGATAGGCCGAGGGATCGAGCTCGCCCGTCAGCGGATCGGTCAACTCGTAGGTCAGCCGCACTTCGAGTGTATAGGGGTGCCGCTCGATGATGTCGAGGCGCAGGTCGAGCCCGTCGTCGATGCGCGAGATCCAGTGATCGCCGGACAACTCGTCGAGCGGAAACATGCGCTGCAGTCGCAGGTGGTTTTCCGCATACAACGCCATCAGGTAGCCGAAGCGGCTTCCCTTCATTCCGATGGCGTCAGAGAGGCTCATGGCTCGATCATAGCACGCGTTTTTTGCCCTTCTGACAAGCGAAAAAGCCCTGCAAAAAAGGGCTTGCAGAATGCGTCAAAGCGCTAGAACATGTCTCTTTCGATGCCCAGCACCGACATCAGCTTGCTGGCGATCTCCTCGATGGAAGTGTGCGTGGTGCTGAGCACCGGCAGCGCCTCCTGACGGAACAGCGCTTCGGCCGCTGCGACCTCTTTCCTACACTGCTCGATCTTCGCGTAGCGGCTGTTCGGCCGACGCGCCTCGCGCACCTGCTGCAGCCGCAGCGGATCGATCGTGAGGGCGAACAGTTTGCGCCGGTGCGCGCGCAACTTGGCCGGCAGCATGTCGGACTCGAGATCTTCCTCGGTCAACGGATAATTGGCCGCGCGAATGCCGAAGTGCAGCGCCAGGTACAGACAGGTCGGCGTCTTGCCCGAGCGCGACACGCCCACCAGGATCACCTCGGCATCGTTGTAGTCGAGATCGACGCCATCGTCGTGGCTGAGCGCAAAGTTGGTCGCGTTGATGCGTGCCTCGTACTCGACCATGTCGACCAGGCCGTGGGCCTGCCCCACCCTGGGCTGGCGGGGAACGCCGAGCTCGCGCTGCAGCGGCTCGATGAACGGCTCGAACAGGTCGAGCATGAGCGCACCAGTGTCATTGAGGATGGAACTCAGGTCGCCGTCGACGACCGAGTTGACCACGATCGGACGCAGCCCGCTCTCCGCAGCTGCCCTGCGGATGCGCTCTGCGGCTTCGTGCGCCTTGTCGGCGTTGTCGACGAAGGCGATGCGCTGGGTCACCACCGGCACGCCATTGAACTGGGTCAGCAGGCTGTGTCCGATGGTTTCGGCAGTGATGCCGGTGCCGTCGGATACGAAGAACACTCTGCGCTCGGTCGACATGCTCGATCGCTCCCCTGGATGGCGGCGGACGACGCCGGCCTGGTGAGGGCCCGCGTACACGGTTTGGATCATCGCATTCCTCACCCGGCCCGCGCATGCCAGGCATGCACGAAATCGGTGCGCAAACAAGCTTGGCATCGCCCACTGCGACCCTCAGAATTGCAGCTTTCCTTCCGCAGGTCGACGGCCGCCCCGGCACGGCGACTCTGCCCGTTGTCGGAGTGTGCATCGTGAGCGCGAACATCCTGTGGCTGGAGAGCCTGCGACTGTCCGATCTGGCCCAGGTGGGCGGCAAGAACGCCTCACTGGGCGAAATGATCGGCCATCTCGATGCTCTGGGCGTCTCGGTGCCCGGCGGATTTGCGACCACGGCGGATGCCTTCCGCGCGTTCGTCGCGCACAACCAGCTGCACGATCGCATCTATTCGCGCCTGGACGGTCTCGACGTGGATGACGTCGCGGTACTGACCCGGGTGGGTGCGGAGATCCGCAGCTGGGTCATCGAGGCGCCGCTGCAGGCCGACCTCGAACGCGACATCCGGGACGCGTACGCCGAGCTGTGCCAGCGGGCCGGCGGCACCGACGTCGCGGTCGCGGTGCGATCGTCTGCCACCGCCGAAGACCTGCCGGATGCGAGCTTCGCCGGCCAGCAGGAAACCTTCCTCAATGTCTGCGGTGCCGACGACGTCGTGGTTCGCGTCAAGGAAGTCTTCGCTTCGCTGTACAACGATCGCGCCATCGCCTACCGCGTGCACCACGGTTTCAAGCACGAAGACGTGTTCCTCTCGGCCGGCGTGCAGCTGATGGTGCGCTCCGACCTCGGCGCCTCCGGCGTGCTGTTCACCCTCGACACCGAAAGCGGCTTTCGCGAGACCGTGTTCATCACCAGTAGCTACGGACTCGGCGAGAACGTCGTCCAGGGCGCGGTCAACCCGGACGAGTTCTATGTCTACAAGCCGAATCTGCAGGCAGCGCGACCGTCGATCCTGCGCCGTCGGCTCGGCTCCAAGGCGATCCGGATGGTGTATTCGGACCAGCCCGGCGAACGCGTACGCAATGAAGACACACCGGCGGAACTGCGCCAACGCTTCTCGATCACCGACGCGGACGTCGAAGACCTGGCTCGCCAGGCGCTCACCATCGAGCAGCACTACGGGCGTCCGATGGACGTGGAATGGGCCAAGGACGGCATCACCGGCAAGCTCTACATCGTGCAGGCGCGCCCCGAGACGGTGAAGTCGCGGGCACACGCCACCCAGATCGAGCGCTACCAGATCCACGAGCGCGGCCCGGTGCTCAGCGAGGGCCGAGCCATCGGCCATCGCATCGGCGCCGGCGTGGCGCGGGTGGTGAAAAGCATCGCCGAGATGGACAAGGTGCAGGCCGGCGACGTGCTGGTGGCCGACATGACCGACCCCGACTGGGAGCCGATCATGAAGCGCGCCGCGGCCATCGTGACCAACCGCGGTGGTCGAACCTGCCATGCCGCCATCATCGCCCGCGAACTGGGCGTGCCGGCGGTGGTCGGCTGCGGCGACGCGCTGTCGACGATTCCCGACGGCACCCCGATCACTGTCAGCTGCGCCGAGGGCGATACCGGCTTCGTCTACGAAGGCCAGCGCGCGTTCGAGCGCATCGTCACCGATCTCGGCAACATGCCCCCTGCCCCGCTGAAGATCATGATGAACGTCGCCAACCCTGAGCGTGCGTTCGATTTCGCCATGCTGCCGAATGCAGGCGTCGGCCTCGCCCGCCTCGAGATGATCATCGCCAGCCACATCGGCGTGCACCCACGCGCGCTGCTCGAATACAACCAGCAGGACAGCGCCACTCGCGCGCGCATCGACGAGCGCATGGCCGGCTACGACGACCCGGTCGGCTTCTACGTCGATCGTCTGGCCGAAGGCATTGCGACGATTACGGCGGCCTTCGCACCGAACCCGGTGATCGTGCGCCTGTCCGACTTCAAGTCGAACGAGTACGCCAACCTGATCGGCGGCAAGCGCTACGAGCCGCACGAAGAGAATCCGATGATCGGCTTCCGTGGCGCCAGCCGCTACGTCGACCCCAGCTTCGAGGCCTGCTTCGAACTGGAATGCCGCGCCATGCGTCGCGTGCGCGAGGACATGGGGCTGACCAATGCCTGGGTGATGATCCCCTTCGTGCGCACGCTGGAGGAAGGCCGCGCAGTGATCGACGTGCTCGACCGCTTCGGCCTGCGCAAGGGCGAGAACGACCTCAAGATCATCATGATGTGCGAGCTGCCGTCGAACGCGCTGCTGGCCGACGAATTCCTCGACATCTTCGACGGGTTCTCGATTGGTTCGAACGATCTCACCCAGCTGACGCTGGGTCTCGACCGCGACTCGGCGATCGTCGCCGACCTGTTCGACGAGCGTAACGAAGCGGTGAAGAAACTGCTGGCGATGGCGATCTCGACCGCCAAGCGACGCGGCCGCTACGTCGGCATCTGCGGGCAGGGACCCTCAGACCATCCGGACCTCGCCGAATGGTTGATGGACCAGGGCATCGAATCGGTGTCGTTGAACCCGGACACGGTGGTCGACACCTGGTTGCGGCTGGCGAAGCACAAGCGCGCCTGAGGTGCTGCGCACACCCCCTGCCTGACGAGCCGGACGGCCCTGAACTGGCAGCGGCGCTTGGGATGCACGCCAGCCGCGCGCAGCGGCTGCGGCACGATCCGAGTATGCGCGACAGCACAGCGCGCGCGATGAACCGATCGGCTCGCTGGCCCGGCTTCCCTGCTCTGCCGCGATCAGATCAGATGCAGACCCGGTTGCGTCCGCCTTCCTTCGCCCGATACAGCGCCGCGTCGGCGCGGGACACCAGCCGCTCGTGGTGACTGAGTCCGGTCGCCTCGGCCACGCCGAGGCTGACGCTCAGCTCCAGACCCGGCGCGAAGGTGGCGCTATCGATCGATTCGACCGCCTGGCGCAAACGCTCCGCAAACTGGACTGCCTTGTCGAGATGGGTTTCCGGGCAGAGCACGGCGAATTCCTCGCCACCGTAGCGCGACACCACGTCCATATCGCGACTTGTCCGCTGCAGCGCTGCAGCCACCCGGCGCAGGGCTTCGTCGCCGGCGGCATGCGAGTAGGTGTCGTTGATGCGCTTGAACCAGTCAATGTCGAGCAGCACCAGGCTGAGACTGGCGCCGGTGCGGCGCGCACGGGCGAATTCGCGCGACATGGCCTCGTCGAAGGCGCGGCGGTTGAACAGGCCGGTCAGTGCGTCTTCGCGCGCCTGGCGCTCGAAGGCTTCCGACTGGGTGCGGATCTGCTCGAGCAGCGCTGATTTTTCATGATCTGCCTCCTGCAGACGCTGGGTCTTGGCCTCGAGGTCGGCGGTGCGCTCGGCGACCAGGTGTTCCAGCTGCTCTTTCGCGTGGCCCAGCTGACGCAGCCGCAGACGAATCGCTGCCCCGACGAGCAGAAAGACCAGGGCCGCGACCAGCACCCAGAACTCCTTGCGCTGCCAGAGGAAGGGGCGAATCTCGAAGCGCAGCTCGGCTTCCTGTGCATTCCAGCTGCCACCGCGATTGGCCGCGGTGACCCGGAAGGTGTATTCGCCCGGCGGCAAGTTGGTGAACTGTGCGTGCCGCTGTGTCCCGCGTTCGAACCAGCGATCGTCGAAGCCGTCCAGTCGATAGCGGTAGACGATCTTCTGCGGCATCAGGTAGCTGAGACCGGCGAAATGCATCTCGATGCGACGGGTGCCCGCTGCCAGCACCTGTCCGCTCTCAACCGGAAAGCCCCGATCGTCGACCAGGAACGACTCGATCACGATCGGCGGCACGTGGCGACCGAACTCGCCGAGGCGCTGCGGCTGGATGCTGGCCAGCCCCATTGACGTGCCCACCGAGACTTCGCCATTGCGACGCAACACCGCGGCGGGACCCGACCCGCCGTTGCATTGCGCGCTGGCCATCCCATCGAGCTCGTTGAACAGTTCGACCTGCACATGGGTGCCGGGCAGATCCATCGCCCGCACCGCATCGGCATGGCTCATGCGCATGACCCCGCGGTTGCTGGTCAGCCAGATGTTGCCGATGCGGTCGATCACCACCTGGAACAAGGTGTCGATCGGCAAACCATCCGGGCGACCCAGCCGCGTGAGCCGGTTGCGATACCAGCGCGCCAACCCGCGATCGGTGGCCAGCCACAGCGCTCCGTCCTCGTCTTCGGCAAAGCCGAACACGTCCTGGGCGTTGGCCGAGCGCTCGATATCGACCGTCTCGAACCGTTCGTTCTCACCAAGCCGGGCAAGACCATTCGCGGTACCGACCCACAGCACACCGGCGCGGTCGCGAAACAGCGCGATGATGAAGTCGCGCGGCAAGCCGTCTTCGGCCGTGAACGTGCGCACCCCGCTGGCGCGCACGCGCGACAGTCCACGATTGGTGCCGACCCAAAGCGTGCCGTCGCGGTCTTCGAGCAACGCGCGCACCTGGTTGGAGACCAGGCCGTGGGACGTATCGATACGCTGCGCCAGTTCCTCGCCGCGGACGCGCCACACGCCCTGGGAATAGGTGCCCACCCACACCGAGCCATCGGCGGACTCGTGCAGACTCAGCACCGAGACGCGGTCCAGGCCATCGGTGGAGACGGGCCTTGCCTTGTCGCGCACGTGGGTGAGCCCGGCGCTGCTGCCGATCCACAGCGATCCGTCGGAGTGCTCGATCACCGTGCGCACGTAGTTGTCCGACAGACCGTGGTCGGTGGTCATGCTGGAGAACGGAGCATCCCGGAGCCGGAACAACCCGCCATTGGTACCGACCCAGACGCTACCCTCACGGTCTTCGAAAATCGAGGCCACGCGATTGTTCGGCAGCCCGAGCTTCGCATCGATGTTCTCGAGGCCAAGACTGCTGAGCCGGAACACGCCGAAATTCACCGTGCCTACCCAGATCTGACCCGCGCGATCGCGATACACGCGCTGCACCGTATCGAGCGGCAGTCCGACGTCAAGCTTGCGAACCACTCCGCCCTCGACCTCGAAGACGCCGCGATCGGTGCCGAGCAGCAGCGGCCAGCCCGGCGCCGCGTGCACGCTGTAGACCGAGTGCCGGGAATCATCGGCAGACAACTTGAGCGTGCCGGCTCGACCCTCGGCGTCGATGTAGCCGAGCCCTTCGGCCGTGCCCAGCCAGATCCGTCCGGTCTGGTCGACGGCAAGCGCGTACATCACGTCGCTGGGCAGGCCGTCGTCGCGGTTGAAGTGGCGAATCGAGCCATCGGGCGCCACCGCCCCCACGCCCGCGCTTTCGTAGGCGACCCACATCACGTCGCCCGGGCCTTCGCCGAGCGCCATGATTTCGTCCTGGGCGAGCCCGTCCTCGCGATCGAGTCGCGTCCAGACACCGTCATGCATGCGCATGACGCCGCCCCGCGAGGCGCCGACCCAAAGCGAACCGTCGCGTGAAACGGTCATCGCACGAAATCCGTGGTCGGACATCTCGGCCACGCTCTCGCGGTCGAACACGACGAACTCGCGTCCGTTGTAGCGTGCGGCCCCCTCCCAGGTAGCCAGCCACAGGTAGCCGTCGGGCGTCTGCGCGATCGCGTTGATCAGACTGTGTGGAAGCCCGTCGCGCTGCGACCAGGACTCTCGGTAGTAGCCGTCGATCGGTCGCACCGGCTGCGCCATCGCGCTGGCCCAGCCGAGGACAAACAGCCACCACCCCCACCGCAGCAAGCGGCCGGGCAAGCGACGCATCGCCGGGTGCGTCGGAGCGCTATCCACGCCTGGCCGCACCGCTTCCGCGCGACATGCTTCCGCCCCCCTTTCGAGCCGAATTCTGCCTCGCTGGCAGACTAATCCATCGCCAGGGGTACGTCGATGCGACCCCGGACCAACGTGGCGTTGCGTGCGCTGGCCGGACCGTCCGGTTCAGGGCTGGGCGTGGGTGACGCCCGCCAGCTCGCCCATGAACTGGCGGTAGTACGCCAGCTCGGCGACCGACTCGCGGATGTCGGACAGTGCCGTATGCGCCGATTGCTTGCTCAATCCGGCCGCCACGCCCGGCGCCCACATCTTGGCCAGGATCTTGATCGTCGAGACGTCCAGGTGCCGATAGTGGAAGTGCGCTTCCAGGGCAGGCATGTACTTGAGCAGGAAGCGCCGGTCCTGGCTGACCGAATTGCCGCACATCGGCGAGGTGCCCGCCGGCACCCACTCGCGCAGAAAGGCCAGCGTCTGCCGTTCGGCTTCGGCCATGTCGATCGACGACGCCACGGCGCGCTGCCACAGCCCGGACGAAGCATGCTGCTTGCGGTTCCAGTCGTCCATCTGCTGCAGACGCGTGTCTTCGTGGTGAATGGCCAGCTCGGGCCCCTCGGCCAGCACATTCAGCTCGCCATCGGTGACCAGACAGGCGATTTCCAGAATGTCGTCGGTGTCCGGTTCGAGCCCGGTCATCTCCAGATCAATCCAGATCAGTCGTTCGCTCTCAGCTGTCATGCTTGGTTCCTGGTGAGGCGCGGCGCCGGCAAGTTCGGCCAGCGACCGTGTTGAATGGTTCGATGGGATGGCGGCGGCGGACCGGCCTCAGACCCGCGTTCGTCTTGCCCGGAAGAAGCCGCTGAGCATCTGCGAGGCTTCGGCGGCAAGCAGGCCGGACCGCAGACGAACGCGATGATTGTGCCGGGGATCGTCCACCAGGTCGAACACCGAGCCGCAGGCGCCAGTCTTGGGATCGGCAGTGGCGTAGGTCACTTCCTCAATGCGCGCGTGGATCATCGCCATCGCGCACATCGCACAGGGCTCGAGCGTGACGTACACGCGCAACCCCGGCATGCGGTAGTTCTCGAGCAGTGCGCCAACCCGGCGCATCGCCACGATCTCGGCATGCGCCGTGGGATCACTGTCGGTGATGACGCGGTTGTGCCCCACGCCCACCAACTCGCCCGATGCATCGACAACCACCGCACCGACCGGCACTTCGCCGATCAGTTCGGCGGCGCGTGCCTGCTCAAGCGCCAGCTGCATACTTCTGAAATCGATCTCGGACCACGACTCCGGCGCGTGGTCGGCCGTGCGGGGGCGATCGGCTTCGCCGCTCATTCCCACTCGATGGTCGCCGGCGGCTTGCCGGAGATGTCGTACACCACGCGCGAGATGCCGCGCAGTTCGTTGATGATTCGGGTCGAAACGTGGCCGAGAAAGTCGTAGGGCAGATGCGCCCAGTGTGCGGTCATGAAATCGATGGTCTCCACGGCACGCAGCGCCACGACCCATTCGTACGCCCGCGCGTCACCGACCACGCCGACCGACTTGACCGGCATGAACACCGCGAACGCCTGGCTGACCTTGTCGTACAGGTCGTACCGACGCAGTTCGTCGATGAAGATGGCGTCTGCGCGCGCCAGCAGGTCGGCAAATTCCGGCTTGACCTCGCCGAGGATGCGCACGCCCAGGCCCGGCCCCGGAAAGGGATGGCGGTACACCATGTCGTGCGGCAGTCCGAGCTCGACGCCGATGCGCCGGACCTCGTCCTTGAACAGTTCACGCAAGGGCTCAACCAGGCCGAGGCGCATGTGTGCCGGCAGGCCGCCCACGTTGTGGTGGCTCTTGATGACGTGCGCCTTGCCGGTCTTGCTGCCGGCCGATTCGATGACGTCGGGATAGATCGTGCCCTGCGCCAGCCACTTGACGTTGCGCAGCTTGCCCGCCTCCTCCTCGAAAATCTCGACGAACAGGCGGCCGATGATCTTGCGCTTGGCTTCGGGGTCGGACACACCGCGCAGCGCCTCGAAATAGCGCTCGGCGGCATTCACGCGTATGACCTTGACGCCCATGTGGCGGGCGAACATTTCCATCACCTGGTCGCCTTCGCGCCAGCGCAGCAGGCCGGTATCGACGAACACGCAGGTCAGCTGTTCGCCGATCGCGCGATGCAGCAGGGCTGCGACGACCGAGGAATCGACGCCGCCGGAGAGACCCAGCAGCACTTCGTCGTCGCCGACCTGTTCGCGCACGCGGGCGATCTGGTCCTCGATGATGTGTGCCGCGTCCCACAGGGTGGCGCAGCCGCACAGATCGACCACGAAGCGACGCAGGATCGCTTCGCCTTGCTTGGTGTGGGTGACCTCGGGATGAAACTGCACCCCGTACCAGCGTCGCGCGTCGTCGGCCATGGCGACGATCGGCACACTGCCGGTGCAGGCGGTGATGCTGAATCCCGGCGGCACCTCCTCGACACGGTCGCCGTGGCTCATCCACACATCGAGTTTCGCCGGTTGACCCGCCTGGTCGTGGATGCCGTCGAGCAGGGCGCAGGGTGCCTCGACCTCGACTTCGGCATAGCCGAACTCGCGCTCATCGCCCAGTACCGTGATGCCTCCGAGCTGTGCAGCCATGCTCTGCATGCCGTAGCAGATGCCCAGCAGGGGTACACCCAGATCGAACACCTGCTGCGGAATGCGCGGCGCATCGGCCAGCGTGGTGGACTCCGGACCGCCGCTGAGAATCACCCCGTTGGCACCGAACCCGGGAATCGCCTCGGGATCATGGTCCCAGGCCCAGATCTCGCAGTAGACGCCGATCTCACGGATACGCCGGGCGATCAGCTGGGTGTACTGCGACCCGAAGTCGAGAATCAGGATTCTGTCGCTGTGGATATCGTGCATGCGGGACTCGGGACTGGTGGCTTTTGATTCGGGACTCCGGACTCGGTTCCGTCATCCGTGGCGGTGGCCTTGATTCACGCGACGGCCCGCACCTGCGGAGGAAATCCACTGGCGAAGCATGCTGCAGCGAGAACCGGGTCGCGAGTCCCGGCCTCAATCAGCTGGTGCGGTAGTTGGGCGGTTCCTTGGTGATCTGTACGTCGTGCACGTGGCTCTCGCGCACCCCGGCATTGGTCACGCGGACGAACTGCGGCTTGGTGCGCATCTCTTCGATGTTCGCGCAGCCGACGTAGCCCATCGAAGCACGCAGACCACCGGCCAACTGATGCACGATCGCGCGCACCGGGCCGCGATAGGGCACCCGGCCTTCGATGCCTTCCGGCACCAGCTTGTCGGCGTCCGACGCATCCTGGAAGTAGCGGTCTTTGCTGCCCAGCTCCATCGCGCCGAGCGAACCCATGCCGCGGTAGCTCTTGTAGCTGCGACCCTGGAACAGCTCGACCTCGCCAGGCGCTTCCTCGGTGCCCGCGAACAGGCCACCAATCATCACGCAGGACGCGCCGGCGGCGATGGCCTTGGCGATGTCGCCCGAATAGCGGATGCCGCCATCGGCGATCAGCGGAATCTCGCCTTTGAGTGCATCGGCCACCATCGACACCGCCGTCACCTGCGGCACGCCGACGCCGGCCACGATGCGGGTGGTGCAGATCGAACCCGGCCCCACACCCACCTTCACCGCATCGGCGCCCGCATGCATGAGCGCCAGCGCTGCGTCGCCGGTGACGATATTGCCGCCGATCACCTGCACCTTGGGGAACTGCTTCTTCGACCAGGCAACCCGGTCCAGCACGCCTTGCGCATGACCGTGCGCGGTATCGACGACGATGACGTCCACCCCGGCCTCGACCAATGCCTCGATGCGCGCTTCGGTATCGCCGCCCACGCCCACCGCCGCGCCAGCGATCAGGCGCTCGTCGGCGTCCTTGGCCGCCGCCGGGTTGTCCTGCGCCTTCTGGATGTCCTTGACCGTAATCAGGCCACGCAGGTGGAAGGCCTCGTCGACCACCAACACCTTCTCGATGCGGTGCTTGTGCATCAGCTGCAGCACTTCCTCGTGGCCCGCCCCTTCGCGCACGGTTACCAGGCGATCCTTCTTGGTCATGATGTGACGGACCGGATCGTCGAGCTTCTTCTCGAAGCGCATGTCGCGGCTGGTGACGATGCCGACCAGCTCATCGTTGTCGACCACTGGCACGCCGGAGATGTTGCGTGCGCGGGTGAGCTTCATCACCTCGGCGATGGTGGTCTCGGGACCGACCGTGAACGGCGAGCGGATCACGCCAGCCTCGAACATCTTGACCTGGCGCACTTCGGCGGCCTGGCGCGCGGCAGACATGTTCTTGTGGATGATGCCGACGCCGCCGAGCTGGGCCATGGCCACCGCGAGCCCTGCTTCGGTCACCGTATCCATGGCCGCCGAAACGATCGGCAGGTTCAGCCGGATGCCGCGCGTCAGCCGCGTCTGCAGTCGAACATCCTTGGGGAGTACTGCGGAATGCGCCGGCACCAGTGAGACATCGTCGAACGTCAAGGCTTCAGCTGCGATCCGCATCGTGCTTCCCATGGGTCAGGAAACACGCAATGATACCTGCTGGCCTTACTGCTCCGCCAGCACCGGCATGTCCCCAAGCACCCGGACGGGCAATCGGCCCGCCCGCCTCTGGTTCGCCCTCGGCGCCCTGACCCTGCTCTGCGCCGCTGGCCTGGCGGGATGGCGCGCCCTGCTCGTCGAGCGCTCGTACGCCGAGTACTCCGCCTGCAGCGGCTGCCTGCACATGGCCTCACTGGCCCACGATCTGGCTCCCATCAGCCTCGTGGCTTTGCTCCTGCTCGCCAGCAGGCTGCCGCGGTCCCGTGCCGGACGTGCACTCATCGCCCTGCCGACCGTCCTTCTGCTTGCGGCGATGGCCATCGACACCGTGGTGTTTCGCCTGCTCTATCAGCGCATGTACCTGCAGGAAGTGCTGCGCTTTGCCGGCGAGTCGAAGCATTCGTGGACCGTCGCTGCCGATCTGCTCGGACAGTGGCCGGATGCAGCCTTGCTGCTGCTCGCCGTCCTGGCGCCCGTCGCTGCGCTGCTGGCCTGCCTGGTTGGCGGTCGTCCCTCGAACCGGATGCTCGCCTCCGCGCTCGCGCCGGCGCTGGCTTTGCCGCTGCTGGGCTTCGCCGTGCCCGAGCCCGACTACGTGCTGGGCGAGTCGTGGCAGAACGTGCTCGAGGTGAATCGCCCTGCACCGCTGGATCGCCCCTACTCCGCCGACCAGGTGGCCGCCTGGCGCAACGCGCCGGCGCTGCCCTCGACATGCCTTCAGGGGCAGCAGCAGCGGCCCGACGTGATCGTTCTGCTGGTCGAATCGCTGTCTGCGTATCACAGCCATCTGCACGCCGGCATCATGGACGCCACGCCGCAGCTCGACGAGCTGGCCCGGGCGAATCGCTATGTGCCCGCCTTCATCGCCAACGGCTTCCATTCCGACGGCGGACTGATCTCCGTGTTCAACGGGCGGGTGCCCATTCCGGCCATCAACCGTATGTCGAGCATCGACGCGTTCGTCGGATTCGAGAACGCAGCCGACGACTACTACGCACGCATGCGCGGCCTCGGCTACGAAACGCTGTTCTTCACCGGCGGTGAGCTCGGCTTTCTCGGCAAGGACCGATGGTCTTCGGCGCTGGGATTCGACTACGCCGAGGGCGGCGAATCACCCGTGTACGGCGACTTGCCGCGCGGCCAGTTCGGTGCGCCGGAGGATGCTGCCCTGCTCCGGCGGGTGCTCGACTGGCACGCGGCCCGGCAGGATTCGCGCCCGTTCTTTGCCGGCATCCTCACCGTGCACACGCACCCGCCCTTCGTGGTGCCGGGCACCGGCACGCTCGACGAGGAGCGTGCTTTTCGTCACGTCGACGCACTGATCAAGCAGTTTCACGACACCTTGGCCGAACGCGGCTTCTTCCGCCACGGCATGCTGATCGTCAGCGGTGACCACCGCAGCATGACGCCGCTCAAGCCGGGCGAACGTGCGCGTTTCGGCGATACCGCCTTCGCGCGCGTGCCGATGGTGATCATCGGCCCCGAGGGTTCGCCCGCGGCGCCGATCGAGGGTCGCTTCCAGCACACCGACCTGCTGCCCTCGATACTTCAGCTGGCCGATTCCGAGGTCTGCATCAGTCCGACCCAGGGCCTGCTGTTTGCGCAGCCGCCGCAGCCGGCGGAAGTGACCGCGCACGCAAGCGGGCTGAATCGTGAGCAGGTTCAGGTTTTCAGCGCCCGCGGCCAAGGCAGGCTGGTGCTGGATGGCGACGACACGCGCTGGGAGGATGTGCCTCCCCCGTATGCAGACGAGCTGCTTGCTGCCTGGAGCCTCGATCGCATCGATCGCGGCCCGGTTCGGGCAAACCGCCTCGAATACCTGTGGGGGCTGCTCGGCTACGACCGCGAGCGCGCCGCCGATCCGCAGGATTGAATCCGTGCCCCGCTACAACGGCGCGAGGCTCAGCCAGGGCAGCCAGGTGATCGCCAGCAAGCAGGCGAGCAAGGCGAGCAGGAATGGCCAACTGTGGCGTACCAGCGAGAGCACGGGCTCGCCAAAGCGGAAGCTGGCAATGAACAGGTTCATGCCGACCGGTGGAGTGAAGTAGCCGAGCTGCAGGTTGGCGAGCATGACGATGCCGAGGTGCACCGGGTGAATGCCGAATCCTTGCGCCAGCGGCAGCAGGATCGGCACCAGGATCACGATGGCCGAAAAGATATCCAGCAGCATGCCGACCAGCAGCAGGAACACGTTGAGACAGAGCAGGAACAGCCAGGGCTTGTCGACGTGCCGGCTGACCCAGTCGAACAGCCGTGCCGGCACTTCCTGATCAATCATGAAGTTCGACAGCGCCAGCGCCATGCCCAGCACGATCAGCAACACACCGACCATGCGCGCGGCGTCGGACGCCGCATCGATGAACTGGCGCCAGCTCAACTCGCGACGGATCACGCAGGTCACCGCCAGCACGTAGCACGCCGTCATCGCTGCGGCCTCGGACACGGCAAGCCAGCCGGAGAAGATGGCGCCCAGGACCAGCACAGGCAGCGGCAGCTCCCAGGCGGCGCCACGAATGGCTGCCAGTCCGCGCGCCAGCGAGAACTGCTCGCCGCGGGGCAGCTTCCAGCCCTGGCGCATGCACAACGCCGCGAGCACAACGACCATCAGCGTGCCCGGCAACAGTCCGGCCCAGAACAGGTCGGCCACCGCCACCGGCGGCTGGCTGCCCATCTGTGCGGCGACGAAGCCGTACAGGATCAACGGCAGCGAAGGCGCAAACAACAGCCCGAGGCTGCCCGCGGCGGTGAGCAGGCCGAGTACGAACGGCCGCGGATAGCCTGCGCTGAGCATGGCCGGATACAGCAGGCCACCCAGCGCAACGATGGTGACGCCGGAGGCGCCGGTGAAGGCGGTAAACAGCGCACAGCTGACCACCGCCACCACGGCCAATCCACCCGGCAGCCAGCCCAGCCACGCCTCGGACACCTCAACCAGCCGCTTCGGTCCCTGCCCGGCGCCGAGCAGGTAGCCCGCCAACGCGAACAGCGGGATGGCCTCCAGGCCGGGCATCTGCCCGATCCGCTGGAACTCGGCCGCGACGATCGCCGGGTCATAGTCGATCGCGTGGAAGCCGAGCATGGCCGCGCCACCAAGCAGCACGAACAGCGGCGCCCCCAGCACGGCCATCACGACAAGCAGCCAGACGAACATGCTGTTCAGTCCGCTCCGCTGCCATCGGAGGCGGCACGAGCCGTGGACGATTGCCCCGGCAGGGGCGGCGGCACCGCCACGCTGAACAGGAAACGGAACGCCATGAGCGCGAATCCCACCGGCACGATACCGAACGGCCAGGCCACGGAAACGCCCGGAATCCACTCCATGGCGGATTCGACATCGAGCACGATCAGGGTATAGCTCAGCCATGCCATGCCGGCACAGAATATGGCCGCGAACAGGGCCGTCACGCCGCGCATGGCGCGCTGCCAGCCGGGGCCTACGGTGCGGCTGAGAAAATCGATGGCGACGTGCTGGCCCGAACGCACCGCCGACCAGGCGCCGAGCATCGCAATCCACAGCACCAACGCCCGCCCAAACGTATCCGCATGGATCCAGGCTTCGTTGAACAGATTGCGGCGCACGACCTGGGCACCGGCAATCAGGGTCAGGCTGAGCAGAAGCGTGGCGAGCAGCCCGTCTTCAACGCGCGTCAGCAGCCGATGCGCGCGGCGCAGTCGACTGCTGCCGGTCGAAGTTGCCATCGATCAGTGATCGGAGCGCGTGCGTCGCTCGGCGAGCAGCGAGCGCACGCCCGACACCAGCGACGCATCGAGCCGATCCTCCGCGACCAGGGTGTCGACGATGTCTCTTCCCACGCCTTCCCACGCCGTCACTTCCTGGGCATCGGGCTTGACCAGCTTGGTACCCATCGAGAGCATGGCCTCGAGTGCCTGCTGGTCGGATTCGCGGTTGCCCCGATCGATCAGCTCGCTGCTCGACGCGAATGCTGCGAGCACGGCCGCCTGATCCGCTGGCGAGAGCTTGGACCAGCTGCGTCGATCCACGAGTACGTAGCCGATCACGTAGCTGAGCGGCAGGTCCAGCACCTGACGCAGCGAACCGTGCCACTGCAGTGCCACGGCCCCGGCCGGCGTATTGGCCACGGTATCGATCAGCCCGGTCTGCAAGGCAGTGAACACATCGGCCAACGGCAGCGGAATCGGCGTGATGCCACCGCCGCGAAACGTGCGCTCGGCGATCAGGTCGTTGTTCGGCACCCACACCTTGCGCTGCTGCAGGGCTGCACGCTGGGCGATATCCGACTTGGACATCATCAGTGCGAAGCCGACGCCGCTGATCGACAGCACCTGAAAACCCTTGGCTTCGAAGCCGGCGCGAAGCTTGTCGTCGAAGGCCGCGCGCACGGCATCGACCTCGCCGCGCTCGCGAAACAGAAACGGCAGGCTATACAGCTGGGCGCTGGGATAGATCGTGCTTGCCTCGGAACCGGTGAACGCGCTGCCTTGCAGCTGCCCCAGGCGAATCTTGCGCAGCACGATGGCATCGTTGCCCATCACGCCGCCGGGATAGAACTTGAACGTCACCCGGCCCTCGGTGCGCTCCTCCGAGGCCTTGGCTGCGGCACGCATCTGGGTCATCCATCCCGACCCCTCGGGTGCCAAGGTGGCCACCTTGATCGTCTGCGCACAGGCCGGCCCTGCGGCAGCGACCGCCAGCCACAACATTGCTGCCAGCAGCTGCGGTCCGAATCGCCGGGGCCGCTCAGAAATAGTCATCAGCTTCGTCCTTCAGTTCCTGCGCGCGCCGCTTGGCCAGCACGTTCGACAGGGTCATGCCCGGCGCCTGCGCCTCCGAGGCGAGCACACGATCGATCAGTGCGTCGTGCTCTTCGCGATCGAATACCAGACGCGCATGAAACTCGGCCTGAAGGGTCATCGCCATCAGGTTGGTACCGTTCGACGCCGCAATGGCGCGCTGGAAGGCTTCGAGCCCCAGATCCGGCCGTCCACCCAGCGCCGCCGGACGCAGCGAGTGCAGCACGCCCAGATAGACGAATGGCATGCCGTCGCGGTAGTCCGGGTCGAGCTCGGTGACGCGCACGATCAACGCCTGCGCCTTGGGCAGCGCCGCGATGGCCCGAAAGTCGTCGCCATGCGCGCGGATGTAGGTGGTCCAGGCAGCGGCCAGATTGAACAGCTGAGGCACTTCGTCCTGATCGGCGCCGGCGATCACCTCGACGAATGCATCGACCGGGCCGTCCAGCGCGGTGCACCAATCGCGCTGCGTGGCGCAGGCGGCAGCGCGGGCATAGCGCCATGCCCGGTCGCTCAGCTGACGCGACCGCTCCGGTTCGACCGCAAAGCTGCCTGCATACAGGCCGTACAGATCGGCCGCCGCGCGCAGCATGGACGCATTGTCGGGCCGCGAGCTGAGCAAGCCGTCGAGCAGCACCAGATAGGCCGGCAAGGCTTCGGCCACGGTACGCGGATCGTCGTGGTTGGCGATGCCCGAGGCCAGATCGTCACCCAGCCGCGTCCCTACGCTGGAACAGGCAGAAAGGCCGACGGCGAACAGCACCGCCAGTCGCCATCCCATGCGCCGAATGGATCGCTTGCTCATGTGCTCAGGTCAACGCCGGCGTGTTCGTTCGGGCACGCCGCGCCGCATCGATGGTGTTCTGCATCAGCGTCGCCACCGTCATCGGCCCGACGCCACCCGGCACCGGGGTGATCCAGGAAGCACGCGAACGCGCGGCCTCGAATCCGACGTCTCCGACCAGGCGCCCGTCTTCCAGACGATTGATGCCGACGTCGATGACCACGGCGCCGGGCTTGATCCATTCGCCGGGAACGATGCCCGGTCTGCCCACCGCCACCACCACGATATCCGCCCGTTCGATCTGTGCCTTCAGCTCGGAGGATGGCGTGAACTTGTGACAGGCAGTCGTGGTGCACCCGGCGATCAGCAGTTCCATCACCATCGGCCTGCCCACGTGGTTGCTCACGCCGACCACCACGGCATGCTGACCGCGCACCGGCCTGTCGGTGTGACCGAGCAGCGTGGTGATGCCGCGCGGCGTGCAAGGACGCAGGCCGAGTTGCCGCAGGGCCAGACGCCCGACATTGGTCGGATGAAAACCGTCGACGTCCTTGTCCGGATCAATCCGGTCGAGCAGATTCTGCGCGTTGACGTGTGCTGGCAGCGGCAGCTGGACGAGGATGCCGTGCACACTCGGGTCGGCATTGAGACGGTCGATCAGCGTGCGCAGGGACTCTTCACTGGTCGATGCCGGCAGGTCGTGATCGAAGGAGCGAAATCCGATGCGTTCCACCGCACGTCGCTTGTTGCGGACGTAGACCGCTGAGGCCGGATCATCGCCCACCAGCACGACGGCCAGCCCGGGCGGCGATTCGCCGGCCTGCACCATCAGTTCCACCTGCACGCGGAGATCTTCGATCAGCTCATCGGCGATGCGTTTGCCGTCAAGCAGTCGCGCCGTCATGCGGTTCAAGCCTCGAAACGGTGGGAAAGGGGCGCATTATGCGGGAATCGGGCGCCATTCCGAATCCCGCCTCTCTCCCATGCCTGCCTCGCCGGTCAGTCCGAAGCCTCGCCTGAAACGCGGCAGGCTGCTTGCGGAAGTGTCGTCGCACGCCTTTCGGGCCCGCAGGCGGGACAGGCCGGATCGGGACGCACGCGGATCTCTCGAAAACGCATCGACAGCGCATCGAAGCACAGCAGCCTGCCGTCCAGCGCGTCGCCGAGTTCGAGGATCCACTTCACCGCCTCGGTGGCCTGGAGCAGTCCCATGATGCCGGGCAGCACGCCTAGTACGCCGGCTTCCGCGCAGTTGGGCATCGCCTCCGCGCCCGGCGGGTCGGGAAACAGACAGCGGTAGCATGGCGACGCGCCGCGCCGCACGCCGGCGGCAAACAGCGTGACCTGACCATCGAACTGGTGCACGGCGGCGTGCACCCAGGCCTTCCCGCCCCGCACACAGGCGTCGGAAAGCAGATAGCGCGTGCGCAGATTGTCACTGCCGTCGACGATCAGGTCGTAGTCGGCGATCAAGGCATCGACGTTGTGCTCGTCCAGTCGAAGAGCGTGCGGCACCAGTCGGATGTCGGGATTCAGTCCGCCCAGGGTCTCCGCCGCCGACTCCACCTTGGGTGTCCCGACCCGCGCATCGGCATGCAGAATCTGCCGTTGCAGATTGCTGCGGTCGACGCGATCGTCGTCGACGAAGCCCAGCGTTCCGACGCCTGCCGCGGCGAGGTAGTACAGGGCCGGAGAACCGAGCCCCCCAGCCCCGATCACCAGCACGCGCGCGGCGAGCAGGCGTCTTTGTCCGTCGAGCCCGACCTGCGGCAGCTGCAGGTGGCGTGCATAGCGCTCGGTCCCACGTTCGTCGAGCGCGTCCTCGGCGCGCGCGCAAGGCAGACCCGCGGCGCGCCAGGCGGCGAAGCCGCCCTGCACCGAGCGCACTTGATCGAATCCAGCCTCGCGCAAAGCATTGGCCGCGCGCAGCGAACGCTGCCCCATCGCGCAGACCAACAGCACTTGGCTGGCCTGCTGTGTCCGCGCCTCCAGAAACTCCCGCAGGGCCGTGCCGCCCAGGTGGCGTGCGGGGGCTGGCCAGCCTGCACTGCGTTCCGCAGCCTCGCGGATGTCCACCAGCACGGCGCCATCCCGACACAGCGTCTCCGCTTCGGCCGGGCTGCACTCGATCTCGATGGGCTGTGGGCTACGCATGGAGAGTGTCCGGCGAGAGCCGTCCGATTCAGCGCTTCTTGACGTGGCGCATGAGCCGTTTGCGCTGCTTGACCTGCTTGTCGGTCAGCTCGTTCTTCTTCCCTTCGTAGGGATTGGTGCCGCTGCGGAATTCGAGACGCAGCGGCGTGCCGACCAGGCCGAATCGCTTGCGCATGAAGTTCTCGAGATAGCGCTTGTACGACACCGGCAACGAGCCGACTCGGTTGCCATGAATGACGATGGTGGGCGGATTGCTGCCCCCGGGGTGGGCGTAGCGCAGCTTGGCGACATGGCCGCGTACCACCGGCGGCTGCAGGGCTTGATAGGCAGCCTCGACGGCGCGCGTCAGCTCCGAGGTGGTGAATGCCCGGGTCGCCGACTCGAAGGTCTTGTGCACGGCCTTGAACAGGCCCTTGAGCCCTGAGCCATGCTTGGCCGAGAGCGTGAGTACTTCCGCGTAGCCCACGAACGCGAGCTTGCGATCGACATCGGCCTTGCACTGTCCGCGCTGGTATTCGTCGAGCCCATCCCACTTGTTCAGCGCGACGACGAGCCCTCGTCCGGACTCGAGCACCTGACCGAGCACAGTCGCATCCTGATCGGTGACACCCTCCCGCGCGTCCAGCAGGCAGACCACGACCTGGGCGGACTCGATCGCTTGCAGGGTCTTCAGGACGCTGAACTTCTCGACGGCTTCTTCGACCCGCGCGCGGCGTCGGATGCCGGCCGTATCGAGCAGGCGGTACTTGCGCCCTTCCCGTTCGAGGTCCACGGCAATCACATCGCGGGTGGTGCCGGGCACATCGGAGGCGATCACCCGCTCCTCGCCGAGCAGACGATTGACCAGAGTGGACTTGCCGACGTTCGGGCGCCCGACGATGGCGAGGCGAAGTCGATCAGGCTCGATCTCGCTCTCGGCCTCTTCGACCGGCGCCGGCAGGCGCTCCTCGATCGCCTTGAGCACGGGATCGAATCCACGTCGATGCGAAGCGGCGACGGCAAACGCCGGCTGCAGCCCCAGCACGGAAAACTCCGCCATCGCGGTCTGGGTGTCGAGTCCGTCGGTCTTGTTGACCAGCAGCAGCAGCGGCTTGCCGCTCTTGCGCGCATGGGCGACGATCTGGTGGTCGTAGGCAAGCAGCCCTTCGCGCGCATCCATGACCAGGGCGATCACATCCGCCTGCTCGATGGCCTGCAGCGACTGCTTGCTGGTCAGTACCGCCAGTGCTTCGGTCTCGTCGCTCAGGCCGCCGGTATCGATCACCATGAACGGCTGGTCGAGCAGGCGGCAGACGCCGAACTGGCGGTCCCGGGTCACCCCGGGCTGGTCCGCCACCAGCGCGTCCCGGCTTCGGGTCAGCGCATTGAATACGGTCGACTTGCCGACGTTCGGCCGGCCGACTAAGGCCACCATCGGCAGCACGGATGTTCTCCCGAACCTACCGGGCCCGCGCCCGATAGGCGCTCAGATCGCCGTCGATGGTCTGCACATACAACACGCCGTCCGCGACCTGCGGGGTCGCCCGGATGGGATCGCCGCCGACGCGATCCCGCGCCGCCATCGTCCCGTCCGAAAGCTTGAGCCAGTGAACATAGCCCTCGAGGTCGCCGACGGCGACGAGCTCTCCATCGGCCACCGGGGTCGTCAGCCAGCGGTGTGCCAGGCCATCCTGACGCCACAATGAGGCTCCGCTG
Organism: Lysobacterales bacterium; assembly: GCA_020442465.1. Classification (GTDB taxonomy): domain Bacteria; phylum Pseudomonadota; class Gammaproteobacteria; order Xanthomonadales; family Xanthomonadaceae; genus Pseudomarimonas. The sequence continues at coordinate 173,334 of JAGRJY010000160.1, read as the reverse complement.
CGACGATCAAGGGCCCACACCGTACCGGCCTTGTCGGTCACCAGCAGCTTCTCGCCGGCCAGACTCACGCCGGCGAAGGAAGACATCTCCCGGTTCCACAGCGGACGACCACTCGCCGCATCCAGCGCCATCACCTGACCGTTGAAGCTGGCGACGAACACGTCGGCGTCCTGCACCACGATCTCGCCGTCGACATCGACCATGCGATCGAGTTCGGAACGGCCCTCGCCTTCTGCGATGGTCTGCTCCCAGACCTGGCTGCCGTCGGTCACCCGCAGGGCAACCAGATCGCCGGTGTCATAGCCAAGGTATACGGTGTCTCCCGCGATGACCGGGCGTGCATTGCCGCGCAGCGTCAACGAAGGCAGACCACGGTCGTAGATCCACTTGCGCTCGCCGTCGACGATCGAGAAGCCGAACACGCGGCCGTCGTTCGAGCGCACCACCGCCAATCCACGCGCCACTGCAGGCGAACTGATCACCTCGGACGACACCGACTTGCGCCAGCGCTCGGCGCCATTGTCGGGGTTCAGCGCCACCACGGTGCCATCGAGACTGCCGATGACGAGCGTGCCCTCACCGACACCCGGGCCACCGGACCAGCGCACACCCTCGAATTCGACACGCCAGCGCTCGCGCCCGGTCGCCGCTTCGATCGCGCGCACGTTGCCGTCGAGGTCGGCGGCGTACAACACGCCACCATCGACCGCGACGGGCTGGCGCAGGCCAAGCTTGCCTTCGCCGTCGCCCACCGAAGCCGTCCAGATCTCGTCGACGTCCGCGCCTGGCGCGAAATCGGCCAGTTCGGTCGGCGGCTCGATGTTCTCGCGGTTGATCTTGCCCTTGAAGATGCCGCACCCCGACAGCAGCAGGACGGCGGCGCCCACCCACACCAGCTTCGGCATGCGATCACGCATCAGCTTCGACCTTGGCACCGAGGCCCGCCAACTTCATTTCCACCAGGCGCTTGCCGGGCAGACCTTCCTGGTAGGCGGCGTGCGCCTTGCGGTAGGCGGCCACCGACTCATCGCGCCGACCGAGTTCGGCCAGGGCATCGCCGCGCAGGTCCTCACGGATGGCCTCGAATCCCTCGGAGGTCACACCGGCCAGCGTGGTAAGCGCCTGTTCCGGTCGCCCGGCAGCCAGTTCGACCCGCGCCACGCGACTGGCGATCAACTCTTTCAGGCCTGCATCGGTGGTGCTGGCCTCGGCCCGGCGCAAGGCGCTCAGGGCTGCATCGAACTCGCCCGCCTTGTGCTGCAGTTCGGCCAGCTGGAGGTTGGCCAGGGCCGCGTAGGGCGTATCGGCGAAGTCCTTGGCGAGAGACGCCGCGATCTTCTCGACGCCATCGCGCTCGCCGCGATCAGAGGCTGCCTCGAGGGCCGCGTACTGCGCCGAAGCATCCGCACGATGGCCGATTTTCGACTGACCCCACCACTGGTAGCCGACGACGGCAGCCAGTCCGAGCGCAACACCACCCACAATGGCGCTTCCGTTCTCACGCAACCACTGCCGAACACGTTCACCCTGTTCGTGCTCGTCCATCAATTCCATCGCCATCGCTACTCAACCCGAAACATGCTGAAACACGGTTACATCCCCGCCGAGGCCTCGGCAGGGACCACGAAAAAATCCGACTGTGCGCCGATCGGCCGTTTCAACCGCCAGCGGGCGCAAGTTCGCCGCCGGAGGATACCCTAAAGCGAGCCACGTTCGCCCGCCTGAACGGCGTCATGTCGACAGCTTCGCCCCGATAGCGGATTTGCACCGCCTCGGCGTTGCCGATGGCAATTCGGCCGAGCTCATCGTCGCCATACCGGAGCTGCCTGCCCGACTTGACGATACCGAACTCCAGTCGCTGACCCGCCGCATCGACGATCTCGACCCAGCTGTCACCGCGGAACTCGAATACCCAGCCGTTCGACGCCACCGGCAACGAGGTCGGGCCTGCGGCCGCCGGGGCGCTCAGCTCGGCCACCCTTGGCGCACTGTCGAACAGGGGCGCCAGGCTTGCCCGAACGGCCTCGACGTTCTCGTGCTGCGCGGACGTGTTGACGTCGTCGCCGGCCGAACCGGCCGGAGCCGACGCCGGCGAGGCGCGGTGTGCCGAGAGGTCAAGGCTGGAGGTCGACGGCTCGTCCAGCGAGTGCTGCGGTCGCAGCAGCGACCCCGGTGCAAACTGCTTCGCCACGAACAACGCTGGCACCACGATGGCCAGGGTCAGCACGACATAGACTGCCTTGACCGCATACCGATCGGTCCAGACGCGCAGCCTCGGCGTATGTTGCCGCGACGTCAGCGGCGGCAGTGCCCCTGCGAGCACGGTGTACTCATCGTCACAGAGCCTTTCGTCGACGCCCAGATGCCGCGCGTAGGAGCGCATGTAGCCGCGCGCGAAGACCGCCGCACCGAGCTGCTCGAACTGACCATGCTCAAGGTGCTCCAGCACATGCTGCGGAAGCTTCAGGTCTGTGGCGACCTGGGCCAGGCTGAGGCCGCGCTCCTCGCGCGCCTGTTTCAGCGCCGGCGCGAGCCGCAGCAGCGCGCAATCTTGCGATGTCGGCGGGTCGGTCATGACGAACTCGTTTCCTTGCTGGGCGCGGGCTCCGTCGCTTGGCCGGGGTCCGCGTAGTCGGGAAAATCACGCTGCAGGCGTTCGCGATACTTCTCCGCATGCGCCTGGTCGCCCAACTTGCTCTCGACGTCGGCGGCCAGGGACAGCAGCGCCGCGTCCGGGGGAGCCAGCGCCTCGTAGCGCTGGATGAACGCGCGGGCCCTCAGGTACTCGCCGCGCTCGTGGGCGACACGCGCCAATTCGTACAGGGCCACGGTATTGCGCGGATCGAGATCCAGCGCGCGTCTGAAGTTCGTTTCCGAGGCGGTCAGGTCGCCACTCTTGCGGGCGCAGACGCCCGCATTGGCAAAGGCTGCCCCCGGGGTCTTGTAGAAGGGGTCGCTCGTCGCCTTGTCGAAATAGGTGCGCGATTCGGCGTAGCGGCCTTGCCCACAAAGAAACACGCCGAAATTGTTGTTCAGCGCGCCATCGTCCGGCTTGATCGCCAGCGCCTTGCGGTGATGCGTCTCGGCAATCTCAGGCCGACCGATGCGCTCGTTCAGCACCGCGACCAAGGTATGCGCGTCGACCGAGCGCGGATCGAGTTCGAGCGCGCGCTTGAGCTTGTCCTGCGCCTTCTCGAGGTCTCCATTGATCAGGTACTGCTGCCCCAGCTGCACCTGCAGCGCCGCGGCGCTTTGCTCCCGGGTCTCTTCCGGCTGTGCCTGCTTGGGCGTCGAGGCGCAGCCCACGAGTGCGCCGGTGACGACGAGGCAAAGCGCCCACCCGCACCGCAAGTCAAGCCGCCGCATGCTGTTCTCCTTCACTGCCCTGCTCGAGCTTGCGCTTGAACTCGGCCTGACGCCGGGTGCGATCCAGCACCTGGCCCTTGAGCTGACCACAGGCCGCATCGATGTCATCGCCCCGAGTCCGGCGCACCATGGTGAGCACGCCGGCGTCGAGCAGAATCTTCTGGAAACCGCGGATCGCGTGCTCGTCGGAGCGTTCGAACCGGGTTCCGGTAAACGGATTGAACGGGATGAGATTGACCTTGCTCGGCACCTTGCGCATCAGCTTGATGAGCGCCCGCGCGTGCTCCGGACGGTCGTTCACATCCTTCATCAAGGTGTACTCGAACGTGATCGACGTACGCGGACGCTTCGCCGCGTAGCGCTGACACGCGGCCATCAGCTCGGCGATCGGATACTTTTTGTTCAGCGGCACCAGCTCGGTTCGCAGGTCATCCACGGGCGCATGCAGGGAAACCGCCAGCGAGACATCGCTCTCTTCGGACAGGCGATCGATCATCGGCACCAGCCCGGCGGTGGACAGGGTCACGCGCTTGTTGGCAAGGCCCAGGCCGAGGTCGTCGCGCATGATCGACATCGCGCGCACCACGTTCTCGAAGTTGAGCAAGGGCTCACCCATGCCCATCATCACGACGTTGGTCAGCTTGCGTTGATGATGCGGCACGTTGCCGAGGTGCCGGGCAGCCACCCACACCTGACCGATGATTTCCGCGGTGGAGAGGTTGCGGTTGAAGCCCTGCGTGGCGGTCGAGCAGAACTGGCAGTTCAGCCCGCAGCCCACCTGCGACGAGACGCACAGCGTGCCGCGCCCCTTGTCAGGAATGAACACGGCTTCGATGGCGTTGCCACCGTCCATGCCGAGCAGCCACTTGTGCACACCGTCCGCGGCGTCCTTCTCGAACAGGATGTTCGGCGGACGGATCACGCTCGCTGCCTCGAGCTTGTTGCGCAGCGACTTGCCGAGATCGGTCATCTCGGCGAACTCGGTGACGTGGCGGTGGTAGATCCACTTCATCACCTGGTGCGCGCGGAAGCGCTTCTCGCCCAGGCTCTCGAACAGTCCTTCGAGCCCGACCCGGTCGAGCTCGAAGAGGTTGACGCGGGCATCGGACGAGGCCGGCGCGACCGTTTGGGCCGCGTTGGGATCCAGCTTCAGTGCGATGCCGGTCATGTCGTACTCAGCGCGGGCAGAGCTCGGTGGACGAGAAGAAGTACGCCGTTTCGATGGCGGCATTCTCCAGCGAGTCGGAACCGTGCACCGCATTGGCATCGATGCTCTGCGCAAAGTCGGCACGAATCGTGCCTGGCGCGGCTTCCTTCGGATTGGTGGCGCCCATCAGCTCGCGGTTCTTGGCCACAGCGTTGTCACCCTCGAGCACCTGGATCATCACCGGCCCGGAAGTCATGAAGCTGACCAGATCCTTGAAGAACGGGCGCTCGCGATGCACCGCGTAAAAGCCTTCGGCCTCTTTCTGCGACAGGTGCTTCATCTTGGCTGCAACGACCTTCAGGCCCGCCTGCTCGAAACGTGCATAAATCTGGCCGATCACATTCTTTGCGACCGCGTCGGGCTTGATGATGGAAATGGTGCGCTCCAGCGCCATGGGGTTCTGCTCCGTGAGAATCGGTGGAAAGAAATCGAGAAAAAAGAACAAGACCCGACCGATTGGATCGGCGGGCTCTCAAGAATATCAGATAAATCTCCGCGGTTCTTGGGAATTCCCCTCCAGAACCGGGGCCGGCGTCGCATTCCGGCGGACCTACTTGACCGCTCGGCGGGGCCGCCCTAAGGTGTCTCAAACAGTCGTTTGAAATCTTCACAGCACGTTCGGACCGCATGACGTCCCCCCACTTCTCGACCAAAGACCGCATCCTCGATGCGGCCGAAGCCCTGTTCGCCCAGCACGGATTCGCCGAAACCTCGCTTCGCCAGGTCACCAGCCGCGCAGACGTCAATCTGGCCGCGGTGAACTACCACTTCGGTTCCAAGGGCAACCTCATCAGCGAAGTGTTCCGCCGCCGCCTGGACGAACTCTCGGCCATGCGTCTCGAACAGCTGGCCAAGGTTCGCGAGCATGGCGACGACGACCTACCGGGCACCCTGCGCGCCTTCATCGAACCGGCGCTGCAGCTCAGCATCGACCGGCACGGCGGCGCCGCGTTCGTGCGCGTGATCGCGCGTGCCTACGCGGAAAAGGATGAGCGGCTGCGCAAGTTCCTGTCCGACAACTACGGCCACGTGATGCGCGAGTTCGCGCAGGCGCTGCATCGCGCGCTACCCGACATCAGCCGCGAACAGCTCTATTGGCGGTTCGACTTCATTGCCGGCGCCCTCACCTACGCGATGGCTGACGTCGGCCAGATCAAGCGCCCTCAAGGCGTCAGCGACAAGGAACACGTGCAGCGCGCCTGCGCCGAACTGGTCGGGTTCGCTGCCGCCGGACTGAGCGCCAAACCCCTCTGATCGATCCACCCTTCTCTGGAGTCTTGCATGGGACAGCTTTCCATCCGTCGCGTCGCCATCCTCGGCGCGGGCGTCATGGGCGCGCAGATTGCCGCCCACCTCACCAATGCCGGCGTCGATACCATCCTGTTCGATCTTGCCGCCAAGGAAGGCAACCCCAACGGTATCGTCAACAAGGCGATCGCCGGGCTGGCCAAGCTCTCGCCCGCCCCCTTCGCCAGCAAGTCGCTCCAGGGGGCCATCACGGCAGCCAACTATGACCAGCATCTGGATCAGCTCCAGGGTTGCGATCTGATCATCGAGGCCATCGCTGAGCGCATGGAGTGGAAGCTCGACCTGTACCGGAAGATCGGGCCGCACATCGCGCCGCACGCGGTGGTGGCCTCGAACACGTCCGGGCTGTCGATCAACGCCATGGCCGACACCTTGCCGGCCGAGGTGCAGCCGCGCTTCTGCGGCGTGCATTTTTTCAATCCGCCGCGCTACATGCATCTCGCCGAGCTGATCCCCTGCCGCAACACAGACCGCGGCGTGCTCGAGGGTCTTGAGACCTTCCTCACGACGACGCTCGGCAAGGGCGTGGTCTACGCCAAGGACACGCCGAACTTCATCGGCAATCGCATCGGCGTGTTCTCGATGCTGGCGGTGATGCACCACACCGAACAGTTCGGCATGGGTTTCGACGAAGTCGATGCACTGACCGGACCGTTGCTCGGACGCCCCAAGTCGGCCACCTACCGCACCGCGGACGTGGTCGGTCTCGACACCATGGCCCACGTCATCAAGACCATGGCCGACACGCTACCGGAAGATCCTTGGCACGCGTACTTCAAGGCACCGGCCTGGCTGCAGGCCCTGATCGGCAAGGGTGCGCTCGGGCAGAAAACGGGCGCGGGCGTGTTCATGAAGCGCGGCAAGGAAATCGTCGTGCTCGACCTGGGCAAGCAGGACTATCGACCGGCGGCAGCCGAGGTTGCGCCCGAAGTGCTGGAGATTCTCAAGCTCAGGAATCCGGCCGAGAAGTTCGCCCGACTCCGCGCCTCGGAGCACAAGCAGGCGCAGTTCCTGTGGGCCTGCTTCCGTGACCTTTTCCACTACACTTCGTTCCACCTCAGCGACATCGCGGACACGGCGCGCGACGTCGATCTGGCGATCCGCTGGGGCTACGGATGGCAGCAGGGGCCCTTCGAGACCTGGCAGGCGGCTGGCTGGCAGCAAATCGCGGCCTGGATCGCCGAAGACATCGCGGCTGGCAAGGCGATGAGTCCGAGCACCCTTCCCGCCTGGGCCACCGATGGCCGCGAGGGCGTACACAGCGCCGAGGGCAGCTTCGCTCCGGCGAGCGGCAAGCAGATGCCTCGCTCCAGCCTCGCCGTGTACTGCCGACAGCGCTTCCCGGACCCGGTGCTGGGAGAGGTTTACGGCAACGGCGAGACGGTGTTCGAAACCGATGCCGTGCGTTGCTGGCACGACGGCGACGGTGTCGCCGTGCTCGGCTTCAAGACCAAGATGAACACCGTGTCGGACGGCGTCCTGGCCGGCATCCAGCAGGCGATCGAGATCGCCGAGAAGCAGTTCACCGGACTGGTCCTGTGGCAGAACAAAGAGCCGTTCTCGGCCGGCGCCGATCTGTCCGGCGCCATGGCTTCGCTGCAGGCCGGCAAGGTGGACGAATTCGAGGCGATGGTCGCCACGTTCCAGGGCACCAGCCAACGCATCAAGTACGCGCTCGTGCCGGTGGTGGCGGCAGTTCGCGGCATGGCGCTGGGCGGCGGCTGCGAATTCCAGATGCACTCCGCACGCACGGTAGCGGCACTCGAGAGCTACGTCGGACTGGTCGAGGCGGGCGTCGGCCTGCTGCCAGCAGGCGGCGGCCTGAAGGAAATCGCCACCCGGGTGGGTCTGGAGGTGGGCGCCGGCGGCGACGTGTTCGCCGGGCTCAAGCCCTATTTCGAGGCAGTCGCCATGGGCAAGGTCTCGACTTCGGCTCTCGAGGCCAAAGACCTCAAACTGCTCCGCCAGGGCGACAACGTTGTGTTCCACGCCCACGAACTGTTGCACGTGGCGAAGGCCCAGGTGCGTGCGCTCTCGGAGTCCGGCTATCGTCCGCCGATGCCGGCCCGGCAGATTCCTGTCGCCGGAGATGTCGGCATCGCCACCTTCAAGATGATGCTGGTGAACATGCTCGAGGGACGTTTCATCTCCGAGCACGACTATGAGGTCTCCTCGCGTATCGCCACCGTACTGTGCGGCGGCGCCGTCGATCGCGGCACGCTGGTCGACGAGGACTGGCTGCTGCGCCTCGAGCGCGAACACTTCGTGGCGTTGGCACAGATGCCCAAGACGCAGGAACGCATCATGCACACGCTCAAGACCGGCAAACCGCTCAGGAACTGACTCTTGAAGAGGATTGGGCATCCTGCCGCAACTTCTTCGCTGACGGCGAAAAGCGTCGTTCTCGCCGTCAGCCGCGCCATCCCTCCGGTGATGGCGCGCCAGCACATCCCTGTGCTGGGGGCCTCGCTCCCCGGCACTTCGCGAATCCATAGTGGAGCATCGCAATGAGTAAGCCCGCTTCGAACAAGCAAGTCCAGGACGCCTACATCGTCGCCGCCACCCGCACGCCGGTTGGCAAGGCGCCGCGCGGCGTGTTCCGCAACACCCGTCCGGACGAAATGCTCGCGCACGTGCTCAAGGCCGTGGTCGCGCAGTCGCCTGGCATCGACCTCTCGCGCATCGACGATGCGGTGATCGGCTGCGCCATGCCCGAGGGCGAGCAAGGCATGAATGTGGCGCGCATCGGTGTGCTGCTGGCCGGATTGCCGAACTCGGTGGCGGCGCAGACCATCAACCGCTTCTGCTCGTCGGGCGTACAGGCGATTGCCCTGGCGGCCGACAAGATCCGTCTGGGCGAGGCCGACCTGATGCTGGCCGGCGGCACCGAGTCGATGTCGATGGTGCCGATGATGGGCCACAAGGTCGCGATGAGCCCCAAGGTATTCAACGACGATCACGTCAACATCGCGTTCGGCATGGGCATCACCGCGGAGAAGGTCGCCGAGGAATGGAAGGTCTCGCGTGAAGACCAGGATGCGTTCGCCCTGGCCTCGCACCAAAAGGCCATCGCGGCGATCCAGGCCGGCCATTTCAAGGCCGAGATCACCCCCTACGAGGTGACCGCCCACCTGCCCGATCCGGGTGGCAACACGATTCGACTGCAGCAGTTGCTGGTCGATACCGATGAAGGGCCGCGCCCCGACACCACGCTCGAAGGCCTGGCGAAGCTTCGCCCGGTGTTCCGCGCCGGTGGCTCGGTGACGGCGGGCAATGCGTCACAGATGTCCGACGGTGCCGGCGCGGTCATGCTCGCTTCCGAGCAGGCCATCAAGGACTACGGCCTCACGCCGCTGGCGCGATTCGTCAGTTTTGCCGTCGCCGGGGTTCGCCCCGAGGTGATGGGCATTGGCCCGATCGAGGCCATTCCCAAAGCCCTGAAGCTGGCCGGACTGAGCAAGGATCAGCTCGACTGGATCGAACTCAACGAGGCCTTCGCCGCCCAGGCATTGGCGGTCATTCGCGACAGTCAGCTCGATCCGTCCAAGGTCAACCCGCTGGGCGGCGCGATCGCGCTGGGTCACCCACTGGGGGCGACTGGCGCCATCCGGGCGGCCACGCTGGTGCACGGGCTGCAGCGCACCCAACAGAAGTACGGCATGGTGACCATGTGCATCGGCACCGGCATGGGGGCGGCTGGCATCTTCGAACGCCTCTGACCCCGCTTCGGCGACGCGGGCCATCGAAAATTCGAGCCCGCGTCGTACTGAACGAAACGATTCAGCGCCGCGCTTTCATTGCCGCCAGACGGAAGTCAATCCGAGCGCCGGATCAAACTGCAGCAGGTCACGGCACCTTCGGCCTTCTGCAGCTCGCTCACGTCGACGGTCAGCACCTGGATATCGAGGTCGCGCAATCTGGCCGTGGTGTGCGGGAAGCAGTCCGGATGAATCACCGAACCACCCAGTCGCACCGTGTTCGCGGCATGCGGCTCGCTCGGGTCGACTTCGACAAGCCGATACCGGCTTGCCAGTCGCTGCAGAGCCTCGTCGGCCAACCACGCCGGCTGCACCAGCACGACACCCTCAGCCACTTCGGTCGCGGCCGACTTGAGATGCAGGCAGTCGCGGGTCTGCATGGCCACCACGTCGTAGCCGAGCGGTTCAACAAGCGTCGCGAGCTGCGCATGGCCGTCGGCATTCGTGCGGGCTGACTGACCGACGAACAGGGTGCGCCCGATGCGCAGGACGTCGCCGCCGTCCAGGGTGGCCGGTGCACACATCTCGACCACGGGCATGTGCGCAGCAAGCGCTTGCCGCGTGCTCGCCGATTCCGCGCGACGCGATTCTGCACCGGGCCGGGTGATGACGGCAAGCTCGTCCACAATGATCGCAGTGTCCTCGACGAACACCGCATCGGGCTGCGCGTCGAGCGCTGGAAGTGTGTGGACGATGCAGCCCAGCTGACGGAGCGCTTCAACGTACGTCTGATGCTGGCGCACGGCGAGAGAGACATCGGGTGTATCGCGGTCCACGAAGGACAATTCGCAATGAGCCAGCGAGGCGCTGACCGGCCTGACCCAGGCTTGGTAGTTCACGATTTCACTCTCCGCTGAAACAGGCTTGCGCGACCGTACCGGTGACGCGTTCCGCGCTGCGCCCCATCGGGGTGGTCGATCCGCATGCGGTCCCCCGCCCTTTCATGCCGGAGTTGCCGCCATGCCGATCGCCCGGCACAAAGGGCGGACCGCCCGCTCATCGCAATCTATCCATGCGTTCGTGCCAGGCGTCCCGGGCCTGCAACCACCAATAGTTCAGCTGGGCCGCCCAAAGCCCCAACGGCTTGAATGCCGAGACCAGGCCATAGCGTTGCCAGGGCGCCCACAGGGGGTGGTCGTCCAGAATCCGCGCGGCCAGCACTTCGCCGGCCAGGGTCGTCGGCGCGACGCCGTGGCCGCCGAATGCCTGGGCCACCCAGAGTCCCGGCTCCGGGTTGGCCAGTTGCGGCATTTCGTGGCGCGCGTAACTCATCAGACCCGACCAGGCGAAGTCGATGCCAATCCCCTCGCACTGCGGATATACACGCAGAAGATCGCGGCGCAGCAGACGCTCGACTTCGAGCGGGCTGCGGTCGCGAATGGAGATCCGCCCTCCCCACAAAAGCCGGCTGTCGATCAGCGGGCGGTAGTAGTCGAAGGCAAAACGCGAGTCGTAGATGGCCGAACGCGTGCCCAGTACGTCTCCCATGCGCGCACCGAGCGGCTCGGTCACCAGCACATAAGTGGCGATCGGCAGGACGCTCGCGTCCACCGCCTGACGCAGTCCAGCCAGATAGCCGCCGCAGGCCAGCACGACCTGTTCGCATCGCACCACGTGTTCGCCGGACTGGACGCGCCAGCCCTGTCCATCGCGGTGGATCGCGGTGGCCGGAGCGTGTTCGAACACGCGCACGCCAGCCGCCACGCATGCCCGAGCCAGTCCCAGCGCGTACTTGAGCGGATGGAAGTGCATCGCGTTACGTTCGAACAGCGCGCCGTGATAGCGCCGACTTCGAACCATGCCGCGGAACGATTCGGGCTCGATCCAGTCCCAGTGCTGGCCGAATCCCGAGGCCAGGGCGTCACGGAAACGCAGCATCGGGCCAGGGTCGCGAAACCAGTGGGCCCAGTACACACCCTCATCGACCAGGTCACAGTCGATCGACAGTTCGTGGCAGCGTCGTCGGATCAGATCGACCGCGTCGACCGTGCCGCGATACATCGCCCGGGCCGTTTCCGCCCCGAGGCCGGCAGCCAGCTTCCCCGGACCGAGGGAAAACCCGCCAAATACGAATCCGCCATTGCGTCCGGACGCCCCGTGGGCGATCTCCGAGCCCTCAAGCAACACCACATCGCGCATGCCGCGCTCGGCCAGACCAAGCACCGTGTTAAGACCGGCAAAGCCGCCGCCCACCACGCACACGCGCGTCTCGACGTTGTCCGACAGGCTGGCCGCGCCGCTCGATGCCTCACCGAGGGTCGAACGGTAGTAGGTCGCTGTGGCGTCCTGCATGCGCCTCACGCGGACAGGGTCGGGGGGCACATTCTATCCGTCGGCACGCGCTTCGGGATTTGCCTTCAGGGCGCTTGGCGTCTGCCCACTGATCGTGCCGTCGCATCACGCCATCGCATGGCGAAATCCCTTCGCGCGACCGTGTGGCCTAGCGCCGCGGTTCGGCCAGCGCCTGCTCGAGATAGGCCCGCACCGGTCCCGCGAGGTCATCGTGATCGAGCGCGAACTGGATGGTGGCTTCGACCAGACCGACGCGACTGCCACAGTCGAAGCGACGCCCCTCGAACTCATAGGCCTGCACGCGCTCCTCGCCCAGCAGCGCGGCGATGGCATCGGTGAGCTGGATCTCGCCGCCCTTGCCCGGGCGTGTCTGGTGCAGCAGTTCGAAAATCCTCGGGCTGAGCACATACCGCCCCACCACGGCCCGAGTACTCGGCGCCACTTCGGGATGCGGCTTCTCGACCATACCGCGGATATCCGCGGGGTTGTCGGTGACGCCATTCACGTCAACGATGCCGTAGCTGCCGGTCTGCTCGCGCGGGACATCCTGCACGGCGATGACACTGCTGCGATCGCGATGGGCGATGTCGACCATCTGTCCGAGTGCTCCGCGGCCCGTGGACCCCAGGCGGTTGTTCCAGATGAGGTCGTCCGGAAGCAGCACGGCGAACGGCTCATTGCCCACGACCGGCTCGGCGCACATCACCGCGTGACCGAGGCCGAGCGCTTCCGCCTGGGTCACGAATACGGCGCGGACGTCGGCCGGCAGCACATCCCGGATCATCGCCAGCAGTTCGGTCTTGCCGGATTTTTCCAGCTTCTGCTCGAGTTCGTAGGCCTTGTCGAAATAGTCGGCCACCGCATGCTTGTAGCGATTGGTCACGAACACCAGTGTGTCGCACCCCGCCTCGATCGCCTCGTCCACCGCGTATTGGATCAGCGGCCGGTCAACGATCGGCAACATTTCCTTCGGCACCGTCTTCGTCGCCGGCAGAAACCGGGTTCCCAGACCCGCCACCGGAAATACCGCCTTGCGCACCTTGAACATCAAGCGTTCTCCTGTCCCTGGATGGCACCTTCGAGTGCCGATGTTTCGGACGCCACGACCGATTCGGCGAGTTCGGGCACCCAGTCGCGCAGCATAGCGTCGAGATGTTGCTCTTCGTATCGCGCGATCCAGCCGCGCATGTCTTCGATGGCGCGACCGAGGCGCTCGCCGTGGACCGCGCGAGACTGGGCGCGCCAGATCTTCGGGTGGCTGGTGGTCTGGTAGTCCTCCTGCGGATGAAACAGTTCCTCGAACTTCTTTTCACCCGGACGCAGCCCGGTGTATTCGATCTGGATGTCGCGGCCAGGCACCTTGCCGGCGAGAAGGATCATCTGCTCCGCCAGATAGCGGATTCGAACCGGCTCGCCCATATCGAGCGCAAACACCTCGCCGCCCTCGCCCAGCGTCATGGCCTGCAGAATCAGCTGGCAGGCCTCGGGAATCGTCATGAAGTAGCGCGTGATATCCGGATCGGTGACAGTGACCGGCCCGCCACGACGGATTTGCTGGCGGAACAGCGGCACGACACTGCCTGCCGAGCCCAGCACGTTGCCGAATCGCACGGTGACGAAACGTGTGGACGTGGGCTCGAATACCGCCTGGCAGGCGATTTCCGCCAGCCGCTTGCTAGCCCCCATCACGTTCGCCGGATTCACGGCCTTGTCGGTCGACACCAGGATGAAGCGTTCAACACCTCGGCGTGCACAGCAGCTCGCCAGCGTGTGGGTGGCCAGCACGTTATTGCGCATGGCCTCGCGAAGCTGTCGCTGCAGCAGCGGCACGTGCTTGAACGCCGCGGCATGGAAGACCAACTGCACGGCGTACTCGGCCAGCGCGCGATCGACCAGGGCGACGTCACCGGCGTCGCCGAGCACGCAAACCAGATCAAGCTGCGGAAATTCCTCGCCCAGTTCCTGCTCGACGCGATAGAGGTTGTACTCGGAGAGTTCCAGCACCACCAATTGCTGGACACCCAGACGGGCCACCTGTCTGCAGAGCTCGCTGCCGATCGAGCCGCCCCCGCCAGTCACCAGCACCCTTCTGCCCTGGATCGAGAGACGGATCGCAGACCAGTCCAGTGAAACCGGATCGCGCCCGAGCAGGTCTTCGATCGCCACTTCCTTGAGCGCGGTGAAGCTGGCCTTGCCCTCGACCACGTCCTGCAGGCGCGGCACGGTGCGGAACGCGATGCCGATCGACTCACACAGCTCGACCACGCGCTGCATCTGCTGGTTGGTGGCGGTAGGCATCGCGATCAGCACCATCTCCGCGGCGACGCCTCGAGCGATCTCAGGCAGTCTGGAGATCTCGCCGAGCACCGGCACGCCGTGCACGCGGGCGCCGCGCAGGGCACGGCTGTCGTCCAGGAAACCCACCGGGCTGAGCAGCGACTCGCGCTTGAGATCGCGCACCAGGGTCTCGCCCGCGCTGCCCGCGCCGAGGATCAGCACACGACGCTGGCGCGAGCGGTCCACGCCCTGATTGCGGCTGTCCTTCCAATAGCGATAGGCCATGCGCGGCACGCCCAGCGCAAAGAACAGGAAGATCGGATACAGCGCAAGCACGCCACGCGGCACGTCTTCGAGTCGGCTGAACAGGAACAGCGCGAGGGTCACGGTCAACGTCCCGACGACCGCAGCGCGACCGATGTTCCACAGGTCCGGCAGGCTGGCGAAGCGCCACAAGCCCCGGTACAGGCCGGTCCACCAGAACACCAGTGCCTGGGCACACAGGACGAGTGCCACCTCTTCGCTCCACCAGGGCGTCTCGCGCGGCCAGGGCATCAGCGACCAGCGCAGTCGGCTGGCGAGCACCCAGGAAAGCCAGACCATGGCGAGGTCGTGCAACACCACGGCGATACGCGGGTGGATGCGCCCGACCCAGTTGGCCAGGTTCATGCGATGCGCCCCTGGGCCGCGCGAACGAGACACCAGCGTTTGCCCCGCCACCACAGGGCCACGCCCAACGCGTACGCCGCGGCTGCCCAAAGCCAGGCCTGGGCTGGCGCCGCCAGCAGAAGTGCAGCCATCGAAGCCGTCCACAGCGCGTAAATGAGCGTAACCCGGGTGTGCGTCATGCCGCTTCGGACCAGCCACTGGTACAGGTGTTCCCGGTGCGCACGATACCAGCGACGACCCGCGAACACTCGGCGCATCAGGGTCAGCCCGGCGTCGAGCAGAAATGCCGATGGCAGCAAGAGCAACAGAGCCGGTGGCGCCAGATCCTCTCCCCAGGCAAGCAGCAGCATCAACGCGACGGCGGCGCCGAAGAATCCGCTGCCCACATCTCCCAGAAAGATCCGGGCGCGCGGAAAGTTGAACGGCAGGAAACCCAGCGCGGCGGCTGCCATGGCCGTCGAGAAAGGCACCGCCAGGCTGGGCTCGCCTGGCCCGCCGGTTCCCGCCAGAGCGATGGCGACACCGCACAGCGCCACCTGTGTCGACGCCAGACCGTTGATGCCATCCATGAAATTGCAGGCATTCACCGCGACCATCGTGACCACTACGGCGACCAGGCCCAGGACCCACACTGACGAGCTCGGGCCGAGGCCTTCGACCCAGCCCAGGGCCAGACAGGCTGCACCGATCGCGTGCACGGCCAATCGGGAAATCGGAGAGAGCGGTCGATGGTCGTCCCACCAGCCGATGCCGGCGATGAGCAGCAGCCCGAGCAGGAATGACCAGGGCCACGGCGCGGCCGCCGGCAGCAGACTCGTCGCGTGACCCAGCGCCCAGACACACAGGACGGCGAGCACGGCTCCGATGCCACCGCCGCGCGGCGTGGCGACGGTGTGCGATCTGCGTTGCCCCGGATGATCCAGCAAGGCGCGTCGCCGCGCATAGACGATCGACGCGGCCGTCAGCGCGAGCGACAGCAGACCGGTCGTCGCGGGAAGCATCCAGCCGTCATTCACCGGCGGCCCCGTGGATGGGCTTCACGGTGCCCCAGTTCTTGCAGCTGGGACACTGCCAGTGGTGGCTGCGGGCACCGAATCCGCAGTGCCCGCAGCGGTAGGCAGGCGCGCCGGCGACCAGCTGGTCACAGAGCTGGCGCAGCACGAGCAACACATCGCGTTCTTCCTGCGGGCGCTTGGCGAGTGACAGCTCGATCAGCGCGCCCTGCCCGCGCACCGACGGACGGCGACGCAGCTGGTTGGTGAGGAAGTCGATCGCCGCATCGGCGCCATCTTCACGCTCGATCAATCGAGTCAACGCCAGCAGCACCGACACGCCGGGGTGACGTTCGAGCGTTTCGGCCAGGAACGCACGGGCGCGGTGCCAGTCCTCCCGCCGCTCGTAGGCTTGCATCAGCGGCTTGAGCAGCTCCGGGATGATGTCTGGATCGTGGCGAGCCACCCGTTCCAGCGAGCGAATGGCCGCGGCGTCCTGGCCTTCGAGAATGTCGAGCTTGCCTTCGATCAGTCCGGCGCGGACACAGTTGGCCTCTACCTCGAACGCCGACTTGAGTTGATCCCGCGCTTCTTCGATGCGGCCGGCGATACGTGCCTGCTCGGCCAGTTCACAGTGGAACTGCGCCACCATGCGCGCCGACGATTCGCCGGTGACCTCCTCCAGCCGGCTGGCGTGTTCGATGGCCTTGTGCCAATCACGCTCCTGTTGATAGATCGCGATCAGGTGGCGCAGCGCGTCGGGCGCACAATGGGACACCGCAACGAGGTCGCAGAACAGGGTTTCGGCGCGATCGAGCAGGCCGGCGCGCATGTAGTCCTCGCCGAGTTCGAGCAGAGCCTGGGACTTGTGCTCGTCGGTCAGTCCCTGCCGGGCGATCAGGTTCTGATGCACGCGAATCGCACGATCGACCTCACCGCGACGGCGGAACAGATTGCCCAGCGCAAACTGCGTCTCGACGGTGCGCTTGTCGACCTCGGCGATCTTGAGGAAGACCTCGATGGCCTTGTCGGGCTGCTCGTTGAGCAGGTAGTTCAGACCGCGGAAATAGGTCGTCGAGAGTCGACTGACCTTCTGCCCTGCGTGTCGGGCGCTGCCTCGCCGTCCGGCATACCAGCCCGACACCGCGGCGACAGGCAGCAGCAGAACCAGCAAACCGTATTCGATCACCGGTCGACCGTGTCGTGGCGACTCGGGGTCTTGGGCGACGCTATCGCGCGCCGCGCATTGGCCAGCTGTCGCTGCTGCGGCCAGATCACGAGCAGCCACAGCACCAGGCCGGCAAGCGCAAAGCCAATCACCAGCGCCGCCACGAGGGCACCGCCGAGCGACGCAGACCACTGGACGAAATACAGATCGACAGCCACTTCGCTGTCATTGAGCGCGGAGAACAACAGTCCGAGCAGGACCATCACCGCGAGCATCAGGTAGGAGAGAGTGCGCATCGACTTCCGTGCCGTACGACCCGCCGGATCAGCGGCTGGATCCGCTGTTGACCCGTTCGCGGAGCTCCTTGCCCGGCTTGAAATGCGGAACGTGCTTTCCGGGCAGCGCCACGGTCTGGCCGGTCTTGGGATTGCGGCCCATGCGCGGCGGACGGAAATGCAGGGAGAAGCTGCCGAAGCCGCGGATCTCGATACGTCCGCCGTCAGCGAGGGCATCACCCATCTGCTCGAGGATGGTCTTCACCGCCATGTCGACGTCGTCCGACTTCAGATGTGTCTGACGGGCCGACAGCGCTTCGATCAACTCAGACTTCGTCATGCCACCCCACCCGACTGGAAGCGAGTACCCGGTGCAGGCAAATGCCTGCACCGGGGTGCATCTTACTCGGACTTGCTGCCGAGCTGCTCGCGGAGCAGCGCACCCAGCTTGGTGGTGCCGCCCGAAGCGTTGGAGTATTCCTCCAGGGTTTCACGCAGATCGGCCTCGTCCTTGGCGCGGATCGACAGCTGCAGGGTGCGACCCTTGCGATCCATGCCCATGAACTTGGCTTCGACAGCGTCGCCGACCTTCAGGTGCTGGGTGGCGTCGTCGATGCGCTCCTTGGCGATGTCGGAGGCGCGGATATAGCCCTCGATACCGTCGGCCAGCTCGATCGTCGCACCCTTGGCGTCGACTTCCTTGACCGTGCCGTTGAGGATGCTGCCCTTCGGATTCGCGGCCATGTACTGACCGAACGGATCCTGCTCGAGCTGCTTGATGCCCAGCGAGATGCGCTCGCGCTCAGGATCAACCGCCAGCACAACCGCCTCGACTTCGTCGCCCTTCTTGAAGTTGCGGACGATCTCTTCGCCCGTCGCGTTCCAGCTGATGTCGGACAGATGCACCAGACCGTCGATACCGCCGTCGAGACCGACGAAGATGCCGAAGTCGGTAATCGACTTGATCTGGCCGGAGACGCGGTCGTTCTTCTTGAAGTTCTGCGAGAAGGTTTCCCACGGGTTCTGGTGGCACTGCTTCATGCCGAGCGAAATGCGGCGACGCTCTTCGTCGACATCCAGCACCATGACCTCGACCTCGTCGCCGACCTGGACGACCTTCGACGGGTTGACGTTCTTGTTGGTCCAGTCCATTTCGGAGACGTGCACCAGGCCTTCGACGCCCGGCTCGATTTCGACGAAGCAGCCGTAATCGGTGACGTTGCTGACCTTGCCGAACAGGCGGGTGTTGTTCGGATAGCGGCGGGCGATGTTGTCCCACGGATCCTCACCCAGCTGCTTGAGGCCCAGCGACACGCGATTGCGCTCGCGGTCGAACTTGAGCACGCGCACCTGCAGTTCCTGACCGACTTCCACGACCTCGGACGGGTGACGAACGCGCTTCCACGCCATGTCGGTGATGTGCAGCAGACCGTCGATGCCGCCGAGGTCGACGAACGCACCGTAATCGGTGAGGTTCTTGACCACGCCCGGCAGGATCGCACCTTCCTGCAGCCGCTCCATCAGCTGCTCACGCTCGGCGCTGAACTCGCTCTCCACCACCGCACGGCGGGAGACCACGACGTTGTTGCGCTTGCGATCGAGCTTGATGATCTTGAACTCGAGTTCCTTGCCCTCGAGGTACACCGGGTCGCGCACCGGACGCACGTCGACCAGCGAGCCCGGCAGGAATGCGCGGACGTCCTTGATGTCGACGGTGAAGCCGCCCTTGACCTTGCCGCTGATGCGGCCGATCACGGTGGCCGAGGCTTCCATCGCCTCTTCCAGTTCGTCCCACACCATCGCGCGCTTGGCCTTCTCGCGCGACAGCACGGTTTCGCCGAAACCGTTTTCCAGCGCATCCAGCGCCACCTTCACTTCGTCGCCGACCCCGACGTCGATCTCGCCCGCTTCATTGCGGAACTGCTCGATCGGAATGGGGCATTCGGACTTGAGACCCGCGTGCACGAGGACGACGTCGGAACGCACGTCGACCACTACGCCGGTCACGATGGCGCCGGGCTTGAGCTTGGAGAGCTTTTCGCTCTGCTCGAACAGTTCGGCAAAACTTTCAGTCATGAGGTTGATTTCCGTTGAACACACGGGTTGCGCGAAGCGAACCCACCTTTGTGCGGCGCACGAGGCGCCTGGTTTGGATGAATAAGCCGATGCACGACGCATCGACGCCCTTTCCACCGGGCGAGCGGCGCAAACGCGGTGCTAGAGTTCGGGTCAGTCGGGGGTGTGCGACTTGCGGAACGATTCCGGAACCAAGGCGAGCACCTGCTCGACGACCGTGGTGATCGGCACGCCGGTGGAATCGACCGTGACTGCATCATCTGCAGGCTTGAGCGGGGCCACCGGACGCTGCGCGTCTCGGGCATCGCGCGCGACAATCTCGCGCAGCAGACCGTCAAGTGTAACGTCGAGCCCCTTGTCTTTCAACTGCTTATGGCGTCTCTGGGCACGCTCCTCAGCGCTCGCGGTCAGGAACACCTTCACCCCTGCGTCGGGAAAAATGACCGTGCCCATGTCGCGTCCGTCGGCAACCAGCCCCGGCGACTGTCGAAACGCACGCTGACGCTCGACCAGGGCTGCGCGCACTTCCGGTATGGCCGCGATGGCCGACGCCGCGGCGCCTGCGGTCTCGGTGCGCAGTTCCGAGGTGGCCTCCACGCCGTTGATGAGCACATGGGGCTCGCCGCCCGGATCATCCACGAACTGCACCTGGGTACGGTGGGTCAGCGCGACCAGGCCCTCGGTGTCTCCCAGATCGGCATCTTCCCACCCCGCCGCCACACCGACCGCCCGATACAGGGCCCCGGAATCAAGAAAATGCCAGCCCAGACGCGCAGCCACGGCGCGACTGATCGTGCCCTTGCCGGAGCCCGACGGACCATCCACGGTCAGCACCGGTACCGGCTCTCCCGCGCCATCGACCTGCTGCGATTCGGCTGTCATCCCTGGGCTCCTCGCGTTGTCTGGGTGGGGAAATCGATGTTTCAGCCGCATCCGGCCGCACAGGCCGACGCCGCCGTTGACGGACAATGGCCGACCTGTGCGGACCAAGCATAGCGACTCCGGGCGCTCATCCCGCCCTGTCAGTCCGCCAGCACGTCCACACGCATGCCGCACTGCTCAGCCACGGCGAGAAACCCGGGAAAGGACGTCGCCACATTGGCACAGTCGCGGATCTTCACCGGCGCCGAAGCCACCTGCCCCGCGACCACCATGCTCATCGCCAGACGGTGATCACCCAGGCTGTCGACTTCGCCACCCTCCAGGGCGCCACCGTGGATGTCCGCACCGTCGGGAGCCTCTACCACGTGCGCGCCGACGCTTCGAAGCGCCGACGCCATCCCGGCAATCCGGTCAGACTCCTTGACTCTCAGTTCCTCTGCACCACGCACGCGGGTCGTGCCCGAAGCGACGGATGCGGCGGCGAACAGGGACGGAAATTCGTCGATCATGTCGGGAACGACATCCTGCGGCACATCGATGCCCCGCAGCGGCGCGTAGCGTACGCGCACATCGGCCACCTCGCCGAAGCCGGCATCGGTACTCGCGCCGACTTCAATATCCGCCCCCATCAGTCGAAGCGCGCGCAGCAGGCCGGATCGCCGCGGATGCAATCCAACCTGACGCAGGGTCAGGTCCGAGCCCGGGCAGATCGACGCGGCAACCAGGAAAAACGCCGCCGAGGAGAAGTCCGCCGGCACATCGATGTCCCTTGCCTGCAACCGATGACCTCCCGACAACCGCGCCCACCCCGGTCCGTACTCGATCGGCCAACCGAACGCCTGCAGCATCGACTCGGTGTAGTCCCGGGTCGGCTGCGGTTCGGTGACTTCGGTCTCCCCCTCGGCAAACAACCCGGCCAGCAGCACCGCAGACTTGACCTGCGCGCTGGCCATTGGCGTGCTGTAGTGGATGCCCTGCAGTGCGCGCCCACCATGAACCTGGAGCGGGGGCATCGCGCCCGACGCGGTGTCGATACGGGCGCCCATCAAGCCCAGCGGCTCGGTCACGCGACGCATCGGACGTCTGCTCAACGACGCGTCGCCAATCAGCCGACTGCCGAACGGCTGTCCGGCGAGCACGCCGGCCAGAAGCCGCATGCCGGTGCCGGCATTGCCGCAGTCGATGTCCTGGCCCGGCGCCCTCAGGCCATCGATGCCCACACCGTGGACGACGCGCACGCCCGGCTCCGGACTTTCGATGCGCACACCCATCGCGGCAAAGGCTGCTGCGGTGGCGCGCGTGTCCTCGCCTTCGAGGAAGCCGCGGATCGTGCTCGTGCCGTCGGCCAGCGCGGCGAACATGATGGATCGGTGCGAAATCGACTTGTCCCCGGGAACGCGGACCACGCCACGCAGCACACCGCCGGGTCGGCTCCTCCAGGTGCTCACGCAGAGATCTCCGTCAACGCTTCGATCAGCCGCTCGTTCTCCGCTGCCGTGGCGACGGTGATGCGCAGGTACTCAGCGAGGCCGTAGCCGCCCATCGGACGCGGCACGACGCCCGCCGCGAGCAGTTGGCGCTCGACCGTTTCGCAGTGTGCTCCGACGTGTACGAGCAGAAAATTGGTGTGCGACGGCAAACTGTCGTAGCCGAGGTCACGCAGCGCGGCGGCGAGCCTGCTCCGCTCGGCGGCATTGCGTGCACGAACCGAGGCGACGTGGTTGTCGTCGCTGAGCGCGGCCTCGGCCGCAGCCAGCCCGAGCATGTTGACGTTGAACGACTCACGCACCCGTTCCATCAACGCGATGACCTCGGCGTGCGCTGCGGCGTAGCCGACGCGCAGCGCAGCCAGACCATGCGCCTTGGAGAAAGTCCGGGTGACGATCAGGTTCGGATGGGCCTCGAGCAGATCCACTGCCGAGCCGGCTTCATGGCGATACTCGTGATACGCCTCGTCCACCACCACGATGACGTGAGCAGGACAGGCCGAGAGCCAGCCAGCCAGGTCGTCGCGGGAGAACGCCGTGCCGGTGGGGTTGTTCGGATTGGCGAGATACACCAGCTTGGTCGCCGGTCCGACGCGCTGCAACAGGGCATCGAGGTCGTGACCCAGCGGCATGGCAGCATCCGCCGGCAGCGCCGGCGCCATCACCAACCGCGCACCGCTGCACTGTGCGGCGATCGCGTACACGGCGAAACCATACTGCGCCATCAGCACTTCGTCGCCGGGGCCGGCGAAGACCTGGGCGCACTGCATCAGGATTTCGTGCGAACCGTTGCCGAGGAGCAACTGCCCGACCTGGACACCGAGCCGGGCCGCCAGGGCCCGCTTCAGGTCACCGCCCAGCGGATCCGGATAGCGGTACAGGTCGTTCAGGCACGATTCGACGGCCCGCCGCACGGCAGGACTGCATCCGTAGGCATTCTCGTTCGAGCCCAACTCCACCAGACCCCGGGCGTGTGCTGCACGACGCAGCGCCACCAGATCGTGGCCCGGATCATAGGCGCGCAAGGTGCGCACGGCGGGTACCGCACGATCCTCGAAGCGATTCACGGCGTCACAGCACCGAGCAGGGATACGAGCCGAGTATCTTGACCTCTGAGGCATCGGCCGCGATCTCTGCCAGCGCCCGACGTACCGGTTCGTCGTCGACGTGCCCTTCGAAGTCGATGAAGAACGCGTAGCGCCAGAGCCCTTGATGGGCCGGGCGCGATTCGATCCGGTTCATGCTGAGACCGTGGTCGGCAAGCGGGCGCAGCACATTGAACAGGGCGCCCGGCTTGTCGTGCACGTAGACCAGCACCGACGTGCGGTCGGTGCCCGAAGGGGGAAACAGCTCGCGCCCGATCACGAGGAAACGTGTGGTGTTGTCGGGGCGATCCTCGATCGGGCCGGCAATGACCTTCAGCCCATAGACGTGTGCCGCCGACTTGCCGGCAATGGCTGCCGCATCGTCCGAGGACCGCGCGCGTCGTGCCGCCTCGGCATTGCTGACCAGCGGCAGCCGCTCGGCCTCGGGCAGATGCTGACGAAGCCAGGCTTTGCACTGGGCCAGCGACTGCGGATGCGAGTACACCCGCTCGACGTCCTCGAGATGTCCCGAGCGCGACAGCAGGTACTGGTGCACCCGCAGCTCGACTTCGCCGCAGATCTTCAGACCCGAAGTGAGGAACATGTCCAGCGTCGATTGAATCGTGCCCTGTCCGGAGTTCTCCACCGGGACCACGCCGAAGTCGGCGTGACCGGACTCGACTTCCTGGAACACCTCTTCGATCGAGGTCAAGGGAAGTCCGTGCGCGGAGTGGCCGAAATGCTTGAACACCGCCTGCTGCGAGAACGTGCCCTCGGGCCCGAGAAAGCCGATCTTCAGCGGCTCCTGCTGGGCCAGACAGGCAGACATGATCTCGCGGAACAGCCGCACCAGTACGTCGTCGGCCAGGGGACCGTCGTTGCGGTCGACGACGCGGCGCAATACCTGGGCCTCGCGCTCAGGCCGGTAGTAGTCGAGCGCCGGCTTCAGCGGTCCTTTCGCCTGCCCCACCTGACGCGCCCATTGGGCGCGCTCGGCGATCAGGTCCTGGATCGAACGGTCGATGCCGTCGATGCGCGATCGTGCTTCTTCGAGTTTGGGTGCGGAAGCATCATGCGCCGATTTCACCGACGCCTTGACTGCGGCCCTGGCTGGGGCCGAGCTCTTTGGGGCAGCCTTCGGGCTCGACTTCGCCGAAGGCTTGCCCGGCCTCGTGCCGCGGGAGGCCGACGACTTGCCTGGGCCCTGATCCGGCTTCGACTTCTTCATCGATGATGCTTCCGATCAGACGACGCGAAGGCTGAGGATGCCCTCGACCTGGGAAAGCCGGTCGAGCGCTGCCTGGTTGGCCGGCGTGTCGATATCGACGAGGGTATAGGCGAGATTGCCGCGCGATGCGTTGTGCATCTGCGTGATGTTCAAGCCGGCCTCGCCCAGCACCTGCGACAGATGGCCGATCATGCCCGGACGGTTCTCGTTGGCGATGCACAGGCGCGCCACACCTTCGCGCGCCATGCGCGTGTTCGGGAAGTTCACCGAGTTCTGCACATTGCCGTTCTCGAGGAAGTCGCGCAGCTGATCGACAACCATCACGGCACAGTTTTCCTCGGCTTCGGCCGTGGATGCACCCAGGTGCGGCATGGCGATCACCTGGCCGGAGCCCAGCAGATCGATAGGCGGGAAGTCGCTGACGTAACGCCCCACCGCACCCGACGCCAGACCTTCGCGCAGGGCCGACGCATCGATGATGCCCTCACGCGAGAAGTTGAGCAGCACCGCGCCGCGCCGCAGGACGCCGAGCGAAGCGTGCGAGAACAGACCGCGGGTCGCGTCATTCAGCGGCACGTGAAAACTGATGTAGTCGGAGGCTGCGAACAGTTCATTCAGGCTGCCCGCCTTGATCACGTCCGAGGACAGCTGCCAGGCGCCCTCGACGGTCATGTGCGGGTCGAAACCCACCACGCGCATGCCGAGCGCGTGCGCGGCGTTGGCCACGCGCACGCCGATCGCGCCCA
Source organism: Lysobacterales bacterium (assembly GCA_020442465.1). Taxonomy (GTDB): domain Bacteria; phylum Pseudomonadota; class Gammaproteobacteria; order Xanthomonadales; family Xanthomonadaceae; genus Pseudomarimonas. The sequence goes on along the minus strand of JAGRJY010000160.1, from coordinate 148,518 downwards.
GACCGATCACGCCGAGGGTCTTGCCAGCGATTTCCGAACCGACGAAGCGCTTCTTCTCCGCTTCGACGGCGTGATGCGGATCAGCGTGATCGCCGAGACCGGCCACAAAACCCAGGGCTTCGGGCAAATTGCGCGCCGACAGCAGCATGCCGGCAATCACCAGCTCCTTCACTGCATTGGCGTTCGCGCCCGGGGCATTGAAAACCGGCACGCCGCGCTTGCTGAGGTCGGCCACGGGAATGTTGTTGGTGCCGGCGCCGGCGCGCGCCACGGCGAGCACGCTGTCCGGAATCGGCCGGCCGTGCATGTCCGCCGAACGCACCAGCACCGCATCGGGGTGCTCGAGCTCGGTGGACACGGTGTATTGCGCAGGCGGCAGCCGGGACAACCCGGTGCGGGAAATATTGTTGAGCGTCTGGATCTTGAACATGGTCAACCCGGGGAACGAAGAAATCGGTATGCGGCGATCGGCCAGCCTCAGCCGTGGCGTTGCGCGAAGTCGCGCATGAACGACACCAGGGCCTGGACGCCCTCGATCGGCATCGCGTTGTAGATGGAAGCGCGCATGCCGCCGACCGCGCGATGTCCTTTCAGTGCCAGCAGCCCGGCAGCCTCCGACTCCTTGAGGAACGCACTGTCGAGCGCGGCGTCGACCAGGGTGAACGGCACATTCATCAGACTGCGTGCACGCACAGCCACAGGATTGCGATAGAAGCCGCCGGAAGATTCGATGGCGCCATACAGCAGTTCGGCCTTTGCCCGGTTGCGCTGCTCCATCGCGGCAAGGCCACCCTGGTCCTTCAGCCACTTGAACACCAGGCCGGCGAGATACCAGGACAGCGTCGGCGGCGTGTTGAGCATGGAGCCGTCCTTCGCCTGAGCCGCGTAAGTCAGCACCTTGGCCTTGGGATGGCCGCCACGCTCGAGCAGGTCCTTGCGCACGATCAGCACCACCAGCCCTGAGGGACCGATGTTCTTCTGCGCACCGGCGTAGATGATGCCGTGGCGCGCCACGTCGATCGGGCGCGACAGGATCGACGAACTGAAATCGGCCACCAGCGGCACGGCGCCTGCGTCCGGAATTTCGTTGAACTCGACGCCGTGGATGGTTTCGTTCGGCGTGTAGTGCAGATAGGCCAGGTCGCTGGTAGCGGCGAACGAGCCGGCATCGGGAACGTCGGTGAACGAACCGGCTTCCGTGCTGGCGAGCACGTCCGCCTGAACATACGGTTTCGCTTCCGATACCGCCTTCTGGCTCCACGCGCCGGTGACCAGATAGCCGGCCCGTTGTCCGGGATCGGCGATGTTCATCGGGATCTGTGCGAAATGCTGGGTGGCGCCGCCCTGCAGGAACAGCACTGCGTAGTCGTCGGGCACCGAGAGCAACGTGCGAAGGTCCGCCTCGGCCTCTTCGGCGCAGGCCACGAAGGCCTTGCCGCGATGGCTGATCTCCATGACGCTCGCGCGCTCGTCACGCCATTCCAGCAGTTCATTCCGGGCTTGCTGCAAAACGGGTTCCGGCAGCGCCGCCGGACCGGCGCTGAAGTTGAAGGCTCGGCTCATGGGTGACTCCAATAAACTGCGATCGACACTAGCATGTCGCAGTGCAGCAAGAAAGGCCCGAAACCCGCGGCACAGCGTGTTTTTCGGCGCCCGACGGCCGAGCAGAATTGGTTGAGCATGAAACTGATTGGTCTGTTCACGACAGACCGCGCACAATGATTCCATCGCGAAGCCTGGTGACCCCGATGCCCCGACTCCCATTGCCGATCATCCCCACGCGCGAGATCACCGCGGAGAGCGTCTACCGGCGAAGAAGCGTACTGCGCGCCATGGCCCTGGCGCCGGTGCTGGCGGCGACGGGATGCGGCGACGAGGAGGAACTCGTGGCGGCGGCAACCGAGGAACTCGTCGACGTCGCCGGCACCGACCCCTATCGCACCAAGGAAGCGCAAACGCGCTGGGCCGACGCCACCAGCTACAACAATTTCTATGAGTTCGGCACCGGCAAGAATGATCCCGGGCGCAACGCGCACACCCTGGTCACCGACCCTTGGTCGGTGCAGATCACCGGCGAAGCCGAACGCACCGGTACCTTCCGCCTCGAGGACGTGCTCCGCGACGTGCCGGTGGAAGACCGCGTGTACCGGCTGCGCTGCGTCGAGGGCTGGTCGATGGTCATCCCCTGGCGCGGCGTTGAACTGGGCAAGGTACTGAAGAAGTTCGCGCCGACTTCGCGCGCCAAGTACGTGGCGTTCACGACTCTGGCCGACCCGAACCAGATGCCGGGCGTTCGCTATCCGGTGCTGCAGTGGCCTTACGTGGAAGGCTTGCGCATCGACGAGGCGATGCATCCACTCACCCTGCTGGCCACCGGCATGTACGGCAAGGAACTGGCCAAACAGAACGGTGCGCCACTGCGCCTGCTGGTGCCGTGGAAGTACGGCTTCAAGAGCATCAAGTCCATCGTCCGCATCGCCTTCACCGAGCAGGAGCCACCGACCAGCTGGAACCGGTCGCAGCCCGACGAGTACGGCTTCTACTCCAACGTGAACCCGGCCGTGGACCATCCGCGCTGGAGCCAGCGCACCGAGCGCCGCTTGGCGGGCGACACGCAGTCGCTCTTTGCGCGCCGCGTGCCCACCCTGCCCTTCAACGGCTACGCGGACCAGGTCGCCTCGCTGTACAGCGGCATGGACCTGCGGAAGTACTTCTGAGCATGGCAACGGGCAAGGGCTGGACCGCTGCGGCGGTCCGCGTCGGCGCGCATGCGCTGTGCTGGATTCCCGCGCTGCTCTGGCTGAATCGCATCCGCCTGGGCCAGCTCGGTGCCGACCCGGTGGCGGAGCTGACCCACGCCTCAGGCGACTGGGCGCTGCGATTTCTCCTGCTGTGTCTGGCCATGACGCCCTTGCGTCGCGTGACCGGCCACACTGGGCCGATTCGTTACCGGCGCATGCTCGGGCTTTACGCCTTCGCCTATGCCAGCGCCCATTTTGCGGTGTACCTGGTGCTCGACCTGGGCGGCTATTGGCCGCAGATATTCGAAGACCTGCGCAAGCGCCCCTACATCATGGTCGGCTTCGCAGCCTGGCTCGGCATGCTTCCGCTGGCCCTGACCTCCACCCGCGCGGCCATGCGTGCCCTGGGCCGTCGCTGGGGACAGCTGCACCGACTGGTGTACGTCTGCGGGGTGTGCGCGGTGGTGCACTTCTGGTGGTTGGTCAAGGCGGACCTTCGCGAACCGCTGCTTTATGCGGGCATCCTGCTCATCCTGCTGGGGGCGAGGCTGGTGTCGCGCTGGACGAGTGGTCGCAAGGCGAGCCACGCCGGCTGATCACTTCATCCCGGGGTAGACTAGGATCGTGCGTGACCCTGGCCATGGGGCCACTCCCTTTCGAATCGATGATTCCCGACCCGAGCACGCAGGCAATCGGCCGTGGAGCCGCCACCTGACGCGTTGACTGGGGGCTGAGCGCGTCGACTCGGCGAGCCAAGGGCCGACCTCCACCGAAAGCTTGCCCACGCCCATCATCGGTCGCCAGCGCATGCCGCACGCCACCGCTTGTCGCTCACCACCGCTTGCTGCGGCGCTGTGTCAGCCTGCCGGTGAACCGAACCAGATGAAGGCCGCGAGGCCACCGCCGATGACCACCGCAGACAGCAGCAGCCACCACCACATCCGCATGGACCCTTCCGGCTCCTCCGCGCGCTGCGGCTCGACCGGCGGATGCGGGGTCGGCGGTTCGACCTTGACGGCGCGCATGGTCTGGGTGTTGCCCATGTGCGCCCCCGGCGCAGGCGCGGGCTCCGAGATCGAGCCGCGCTGAGGCAGGCCGGGCGCTTCGATCACGAAGCGATGCACATCGAGGGCAATCTGGTCACCCGGGTGCAGCACGGCGTCCTTCACCGCGACGCCGTTGACCACGACCGGATCAGCACCGCCCAGGTGGCGCAGGAAAATTCGGTCGCCCTGAACTTCCAGAGACGCTGCGCGATCCGGAAAGTCCGGATCGTCGATGCGTACCGAGGCCTCGGCGCTTCGACCGATCAGCACGGTGTCCTGCAGCGTCTTGCTGCGACCGTGGAATGCTCCTGAGGTACCCCGAATGACGACCCGTGACGCGGCCGCACGCGCCGACGCATCATGTTCGACCGCTGCCGTGCCGCTGGGCACCTTGTCGTCGATGCTGCGATCGTCGTCCGGCTTGAGCAGGGCCTGCACGTGGCCGAACCCGAGCACGTCGCCCAGACGCAGAAGCGCCACTTCGGAAACGGGACGACCGTTCACATGGGTCGACGCGCCGGCCGAGATCACGTTGAGCAGGATGCCCCGCTGCGGCTCAATGCGCAGCACGGCGTGACGGGGATGCACCCCCTCGCCGGCGAGAACCACCTTGTTGCCTGCCGCGGCGCCAATCGAGACTTCGCCCTCGTTGAAGGCTACGTCTGCGTGTTCGCCATTGGGAAAGCAAATGCGCATGCCGCGGTCCCTAGATCCCCCAGCGCGGACTCTAGCATCCGCCGCAGCGCCTCGTGAAGCCGCCTCTGGCCGTGCGTCCGCGGCCAGCGCACAATGTCGCGGTTGCCTCAGGGAATCGATCCATGCCCACCATCCGCATCTCCCGTTCGCACAAGAAGAGCGTTAAGGAGGCCAGGGCCGCCGTCGAGCGCGTGGCCGAGCACATCGCCGAACGCTTCTCGGTCGACTACGGCTGGGAGGGCAATACCCTGCACTTCGAGCGCACCGGGGTGGACGGCCACATCAACCTCGGCAAGGGCAATGTGTCGGTGGAAGCGCGCCTGAGCTTTCTGCTCACGCCGCTCATGGGCCCCATCGAAGAGGCCATCCACGAGCACATCGATCGCGAGTTCTGCTGAGCGTCGAACCTCAGAGCTTCTGCCGGCGGCCGAACGGATCCGGGTGCTGCTCGAACAATCGCCGACTGACCTCTCCCTCGCGACGGGCGATCTCGTCGACGAACGTGCGGGCGCCGCGAAGCGCCTTGAAGGCGGCGAATCCCCGCTCCAGGAAACTTTGCAGCGCACCGAGGCCGGCCGCACGCGCCGGCCCGCGCGCCAGCCGCAGCAACTGACCGATCATCGGCACCGACACGGCCCGGTCCAGGGTGATACCCAGCACCACGATCAGGTGAATCTGGTGCTGCCGAAGCCGCGGCAGCCCGCAACGCCGGTAGAGCTCGCCGTAGCGTTCGTCGTCGAGACTTTCACAGCCCATGTCGTACATCAGCTTGGCCAGCCTGAGGTCGAACAGATGGCTGAGCACGGCGAGCTCGATGGCATCGGCCGCGGCGCCGAGCAGTTTCTCCGGCAGCACGCGGCGCATGATCGGCAGCACGCGTTCGATATCGCGATCGCGCCCCGAAACGTCGAAATCGCCATACAGGTCGGTCAGGAAGAACTCAGCGGCCAGCTGCCGCTTCGGGTCCTGCAGAAAGTCGGTGAAACTGCCGCGCAGTCGAACCGCCTGCCAGAGTTGCAGCGTCTTCAGCTCCTCGAGGCGATTGCGCGGCTCGATATCGCCGTCCCGAGCGCGGCGATTCAGGGTAAGCAGGCGGATGAGGCGGCGGTCGATGGCGCGATCGGACATGTGCCCATTATCCAGCGCCGAAGCGTTTCGGCCAGAGCTGTGGGGCGAGCAAGGCCCCGCGACCTGCCTGCAACCCGCGCGGCGCCAGGCGCACCGCCGATGGGGCGCAAGCCAGTGCACACGATTCCGGCGTGGGCCTTGGCTTCGCCCGACTTCCGCCCCAGATACTGAAGGTGTGGCGCGAATTCGCGACCGGGTCGACCATACGGGCTAGAATCCGCGCGGCCGATGTCGTCGCCCAGCGCGCTGGACGATGGCCCAGGTCAACGTCGATGCTCTATCAAGGACGGATCCATGCTCCAAATCCAGGCTGCCCCGCGCCGCTTGCCCAGCACTGCCCGAGTGGGCCTGGCCATTGCCGGCGGCGGACCGATCGGCGGCATGTACGAGCTCGGCGCGCTGCGGGCGCTCGAGGAGGCGATCGAAGGCCTGGATCTCACCAACCTCTCCGTCTACGTCGGCGTCAGCTCCGGCGCCTTCCTGGCTGCCGGCCTGGGCAACCGCATGGATACCGCCACCATGACGCGGATATTCATCACCGGCGACCGCGAGGATGCCGGCTTCCATCCCGAGATGTTCGTCCGCCCGGCCTTCTGGGAGTACACCCGGCGCGCCGCGGCGCTGCCGCGGCTGATCTTCCGCTGGTGGCGCGACCTGATCCTTGACCCGGGCAACGCCAACGTGAACGCGTTCCTCGCGCGGTTCGGGGCGCTTGTGCCTTCAGGCGTCTTCGACAACGAGGCCATCGAGCAGTTTCTTGCTGACGCGTTCACCCAGCACGGCCGCACCAACGACTTCCGCGAGCTGCGCCGACGCCTGTTCATCGTCGCCGTGGACCTCGACAACGGCGAAGCCGTGCGCTTCGGCGACCAGGGCTGGGACGACATCCCGATCTCGCGCGCCGTGCAGGCCAGTTCCGCGCTGCCGGGACTGTACCCGCCGGTGGAAATCCGCAACCGCCAGTTCGTCGACGGCGCGCTGCGACGCACCATGCACGCCTCGATTGCGCTGGAGCAGGGCGTCGACCTGCTGATCGGCATCAATCCCATGGTTCCGTTCGACGCCAGTCTTGCGCGAGCCCAGGGCAAGGCGCCGGAGAGTCTGGTCGAAGGTGGCTTGCCGGTCGTGTTGTCGCAGACTTTCCGCACCCTGCTGCAGTCGCGCGTGCAGGTCGGCATGGCGAAGTACGCGCACCAGTACAAGGACGTCGACCAGCTGCTGCTGGAGCCGAATCCCGACGACTCGGAAATGTTCTTCACTAGCGTGTTCAGCTACAAGTCACGCCGCCGCGTCTGCAACCATGCCTACCGGGCGACCATGGAAGACCTGCGCCGTCGGCGCAGCGAGCTTGAGCCGATGCTCGCCCGTCACGGCATGCGCTTTCGCGACGAGATCCTCGAAGACCCCGAACGCGGCGCGTTCGACAGCCTGGAGCCACAGCGGCGACGGCACACGCGCACCACGGCACGCTTGCGTCGGGCACTGGACGACGTCGAAGCGCTGGTCAAATCGCGACGCATGCTGCAGCGCAAAATGCGCCGGCACCGGGGCTGACCGACCGCCGAAGCCGAGACCCACCCGGCCGTGTCGCCAGGGTGGTCATTCGTTCTGCAGCACACCCCGGCGACGCTTCCGGGCGCCCGTCTCCGTCAGCCGTGCCTGAACGTCGAGCTTGATCTGCACCGCGCTGGCTCAATAGTGTGAATATTCTAGAGTCGTGTTGCACAGTGCATCCAACGATACGACCTGGTCGATCGATCACCCATTCGAGGAGAAACACTGATGGCCAAGCTCAAGTCGAGCGCCAAGAAAAAGACCGCTGCGGGCAAGTCCCCGAAGAGCGGTAGCCCGACCCTGCAGTCGAAGGCCGAAGGCCTGTCGCGCTCGATCGTCGAGTCGGCCCAGCAGATCTGGCTCGCCGGCATGGGCGCATTCGGTCGCGCGCAGCAGGAAGGCACCAAGCTGTTCGAGACGCTGGTTTCCGAAGGCGTGAGCCTCGAGAAATCGACCCGCAAGCTCGCCACCGGCAAGGCCGACGTGGTGCGCGGCGTGGTGGAGAACAGCGTCGGTCAGGTCAAGGAACGCGCTGCCGACACCTGGGATCGCCTTGAGAAGGTGTTCGAAGAGCGCGTCCAGCGCGCCCTCAACCGACTCGGCGTGCCGTCGAGCGACGACCTGCAGGGCCTGACCAAGCGCGTCGACCAGCTCAACGCCGAGCTGCGCAAGCTGGGCAGCACCAGCGCGAAGCCTGCCGCCAAGCGCCCGGCCGTCAAGAAGAAGGCTCCGGCCAAGGCCAAGCGCAAGGCGCCGGCCAAGAAGTCGTCGATTTCCGACGCGACCGAGTAATCGCCGTCGCGGCTCGAACAAGATGAGTGCCGGCCCCGAGCCGGCAGCGGTTGACGCCCGCCAGTCCGCCAAGAATTGCCGTTAGCTCCCTCCCCTACGGCTTTTCGGACTGGCGGGCTTCTTGTTTGCGGCGCTGCGTTCGCATGCCGACCCGGGGGAGCCTTGGGCTCACCTGGGTTCTGGGCTCATCGTCGAGAATGATGCGACCGCGAATCTTCGCCGTAGCCGTCGCGAATTCGCGTGCGCGACCAGACGCCCTACCCGCGCCGTGAGCACGACTCCCGGCGCAGGATGACGGCCTGGCTCCGCAAGGCCCGCACCCGCCGCTAGCGGCGCATCACGCCGAAAGGTCGGGCCCCGGACGCCCCGGGGCCGGGCACGCTACCAGTGCACGCCGCGCATGACCGACGCGAAGGCGATCTGTTCGCTCGACGCTTCGGCCGGACCACTGCCCTTCTCGCCCTTGGCCGCCGCGCTGTCCGGAAACAGCTGGTACGCCGTGTTCTGCACCACTTCGTAGGCTTTCGGCACCAGCGCATTGAGCACCGCCGCAAAGATGCCCAAACGCGTCGCGATGCGACTGGGGCGCTCGATGATGCCCTCGACGATCATGTCGGCAGCTTCGTCTGGCGTCAGCGTGGGCACGCTGTCGTAGATCTTGGTCGGGCCGATCATCTTGGTGCGCACCAGCGGCATGTTGATCGTGGTGAACGCGATGTTGTGCCCGCTGAATTCGGCCTGGGCGCAGCGTGAGAACGCGTCGAGCGCGGCCTTGGATGCCACGTAGGCCGAGAAACGCGCCGAGCTGGCGAGCACGCCGATCGAACTGATGTTGATGATGTGGCCTTGCTTGCGCTCGGTCATCACCGGCAGGAATCCCATGATCAGGCGCAGCGAGCCGAAGTAGTTCAGCTGCATGGTGCGCTCGAAATCGTGGAAGCGGTCGTACGACAGCGAGATCGACCGCCGGATGGAACGACCTGCGTTGTTGATCAGGATGTCGACGTGCCCGTGATCCTTGAGGATCGCGGCGACGAGCTCGTCGCAGGACTTCATCTCGGACAGGTCGGCCTGATACGCATACACATCCGCGCCCGCTTTCTTCAGCTCATCGCGCGTGGCGTTCAGTTCTTCCGCGCCGCGGGCGACGATGATCGTCTTGGCCCCGGCCGCGGCGACCTTTTCGGCGGCCGCCCTGCCGATGCCGGCCGAACCGCCGGTGATGACGATAACCTTGCCGGCCACGCGCGACTTCAGCGAGCGGTCCTGGAACAGGGAGGGGTCGAGATGCCGCTCCCAGTAGTCCCAGATGCGCCAGGCGTAGGTATCGAGCGCCGGCACCGAAATCTTCGAGCCTTTGAGGGCGCGCTCGGTCTCACGCGAGTCGAATTTGGTGGGATAGGTGATGAAGGACAGCACATCGCGCGGAATGCCGAGGTCCTTCAGCATCATGCCGGCAAAACGCTTGATCGGCGGCAAGCTGGCCAGCGAGTAGCGGATCGGCGCCGGAATGAACGCGAACATGCGGGCATCGAGGCGCATGGTCATCTGCGGCGCATGGCCGGCGCGGGCAAACAGGTTGAGCACCTCGCCGACGCGCTGCGGATCGGGGTCGGTCAGGTGGAAGCAGCCGCCGTCCAGCCCGGCCTTGTGGGCGATGTGGTCCATCGCATCGGCGACGAAATCGACCGGCACGATGTTGATGCGCCCGCCCTCGATGCCGATCGTCGGCATCCACGGCGGCAACATCGAGCGCAGCTTCTTGATCAGGGTGAAGAAGTAGTACGGGCCGTCGATCTTGTCCATCTCGCCGGTCTGCGAGTGGCCGATGACGATGCCGGGCCGATAGATGCGGTACGGAATCTTCGTGCATTCCTCGCGCACCACCTTTTCCGACTCATGTTTGGTCATGAAGTACGGGTGGTCGAGATCCTCGGCTTCCTCGAACATGTCTTCGCGGAAGGTGCCCGAGTACAGGCCAGCCACGGCGATGGAACTGGTGTGGTGGAAGCAGCCGGCCTTGATCTGCGCGGCCAGCTCCACCGCGTTTCGGGTGCCTTCGATGTTGGCGACTTTCTGGCTCGCCGCATCGGCGCTCAGGTCATAGATCGCCGCGAGGTGGAAGAAATGCTTGACCTTGCCGGTCAGCGTCTTCAGCTGGGTCGGACTGACGCCCAGCCTCGCCTTGCCGAGGTCACCCACCACGGGCTCGATGCGCGCGGCATCCCAACCCATCTCGGCGATCTGCTTCTGCAGCTTTTTCTGCGACCCCTTGCGCACCAGCACGTAGATCTTGCCTTTGCGCTTGAGCAGGTTGGCGACCAGGTGGCGACCGATGAACCCGGTGGCACCGGTGACGAAGTAAGTCATGGCTTCTCCCCTCGAGGCCTTCATTGTCTGGATGTGCGGGCCGCAGCTGATCGGGCCGCCCGACCTAAGATAGCCCGAAGGTGCGGCCCGGCATAGTCCACGCACACAGGGTAGCCACATGCGGCATGGCGCCCTTCTGCGAATGCCTCGTTGACCCTCCGGGGGTGCCGTGCTATCACAGCACCGCCTCCGATACGCCACCTGTGAAGACATCCCATGGCCGACCTCAAAGCCCAGTTCGAACAAGCCTCCGACGACATCAAGAAACTTTCCGAACGCCCCGACAACGACACCCTGCTCAAGCTGTACGCACTGTTCAAACAGGGCTCGGAGGGCGACGTGAACGGCCCGAAGCCCGGCTTCTTCGACTTCGTCGGGACGGCCAAGTACGAGGCCTGGGCCAAGCTCAAGGGCACCTCGCAGGACGACGCGATGAAGAAATACGTCGCGCTGGTCAAGAAGCTGACGGGATGACGGCGTGGCGCGAAAGACGCGCGAACGCATACTCGAACTGAGTCTTGCCCTGTTCAACGAACGGGGCGAGCCCAACGTCACCACGAATCACATTGCGGACGAGCTGGAAATCAGTCCAGGCAACCTGTACTACCACTTCCGCAACAAGGACGACATCATCGAGCAGCTGTTCGCCCGCTACGAAGAGCGGATGGACAAGGCCATGCTCACGCCCGAAGGGCGGCTTCCGAATCTCGAGGACATCTGGCTGCAGTTGCACCTGGTCTACGAGTGCATCTGGGACTACCGGTTCCTGTACCGCGACCTGGTCGACATTCTCAGCCGTTCGCGCAAGATCCGCCTGCATTTCAGCCGCATCCTCAAGCGTGCCACCGAAAACGCGACCGAAGTCATGCGCGGCCTGGTTGCCGCGGGCATCATGCGCGCGAGCGCCGAAGAGGTGCAGGCGCTGGCGACCAACCTGCTGGTCATCGCCACGTTCTGGCTCAACTACTCCAGCGTTCGCGGCGAACGGGACGAGCACGAAGCGATCCAGACTGGCATCCGCCAGGTCATGATGATGCTCGCGCCCTTCCTGCGTGATGCCGAACGCGTGCACATACACACGCTGACGAGCGCCTACGTGCGCTGAGCCCGCAGCAACGACCCAAACGAAGACGCCGCGCAATGCGCGGCGTCTTCGTTTGCAGGGGCAACGTGCGGCTCAGTCGCCCATCAGCTTCTGGCGGTGCTCCCAGCGTTCCTGTGCGTCGAGACACAGGGTGGCTATCGGACGAGCCTCGAGACGTTCAATGCCGATCTCTTCGCCGGTTTCCTCGCAGTAGCCGTAGGCACCCTCGTCGATACGCTTGAGTGCCTTGTCAATCTTGCCGATCAGCTTGCGATAGCGGTCACGGGTGCGCAACTCGAGCGAATTCTCGGTTTCGCGCGTGGCGCGCTCGGCCTCGTCACCCACATCACGCACTTCCTCGCGCAGGTTGTCGATGGTCTGCTTCGACTCTTCGACCAATTCGTTGCGCCAGTTCAGCAGCTTCTGGCGGAAGTACTCGAGGTGCATCGGGTTCATGTACTCGCCGTCGCCGGTGCGGGCCCGGTAGCCATCCGGCAGCTCCACGCGCGCAGGCAGGGCCAGCGGCGGCGGGTCGGATTGGTCGGCCGGCTTGACCGGCTTGACGGCACGGGCGCGCAGTCCGTTCTGGGTGGACCGGGTCTCGACGGGCGGGCTGCTGCTCGCAGGCTGGGCCATGGCTTTCCTTGCTTTGCTGGGCGCAGCGACCTTTCCTTGGGCTGCCTTGGTGGACTTCGGTGCTGCTGCGGGGGTGGCCGCAACACTCTTCTTGGTTGCCTTCGTTGCCTTGGCGGCTGCAGCGGGTTGCGCCATAGCCTTCTTGGCCGGCGCCTTCTTCGCAGCGACCGGCGCGGCTACCTTCTTCGCCGCGGCCGTCTTCTTCGCGGCCGTCGGCGCCTTGACTACCGGCTTCTTCGCCGCAACCTTCTTGGCCGCCGGCTTCTTGGACGCTGCCGGCTTGGCCGCGGCCTTCTTCGCCGGTGCTGGCTTGGCAGCCTTCTTGGGCGCCGACGCCTTCTTGGCGGTGCTGGTCTTCTTGGCGGCGGCCTTCTTGGCCGCCGGTTTCACCAGCTTGGCCAGGGCCGTCGTGAGCTTTTTCACCGGGCCTGAGCCTTTCGCGGCCTTGGCCGCCGGCTTGCGTGCGGCGGGTTTGGCGGCTGCAGTCTTCGCAGCCTTGGACGACTTGGCGGCCTTGGCCGACTTGCTAGCTGGGGTTTTCGATTTCGCTGCCACGAGTATTCCTGCTTGTTTCTTGAGGCCGAGCGGCCGCGTGTTATAGCCTACACGCCGACGCGCGGCAACACGGCCGGCATCGATCGACCACCCTGTGTAGCGCATTTGAAAGCCCTTCTGCTAGCACTTCTGCGTGCTTACAAGCGTTTCCTGAGCCCGCTTCTTGGCCCGCGATGCCGCTTCTACCCGACCTGCTCCGAGTACGCTGCCGAGGCCATTGGCCGGTTTGGGGCGTGGCGCGGAAGTTGGTTGGCTGCGAAGCGTCTAGCGCGCTGTCATCCGCTATGCGAGGGCGGCCACGACCCGGTGCCCGATCGATGAAGGGCTACGCGGTGTGCCGTCGCGCGGCAGGTCTCGGCACGCACGCACCGAGCGCCGAACCAGGCGTCGCCGCAGTGACCAAGCAGCTTGCCCACGGGCGACAGCGGGGGTCGTGGGCGCTTCTCGCCGCCATGGTGTTATCGGCCGGAATCGTACCCGCGCTCGCGACGCCGCTCCCCGATCGTGCCACCCAGGGGCAACTCGTCGTCGCCAGCGTGCAGCCGGGAGAACAGGTCTGGGTCGGTAACCGTGCGCTGCGCGTCGACGCCGACGGCCGGTACGTGTTCGGCATCGCGCGGGACGCAGCCAGCGCCATCACGGTTCGTATCCGCCATGTGGATGGTCACACCAGCACGCACCGACTGCGCGTCACCCCGCGCGACTGGCCGATCGAACGGGTTGATGGCGTTCCGCCCAGGACCGTCGACCCGCCGCCAGACATCGCGGCGCGCATTGCCCGCGAGCAATCCCGAGTGGCGGAGGCACGCTCGCTGGATTCTGCCCTCGACGGTTTCGGCCAGAGTTTCATCTGGCCGGTCAGCGGTCGGATCAGCGGCCGCTTCGGCAGCGAACGCCGCTACAACGGCAAGCACGGATCACCGCACAGCGGCATGGATATCGCCGCGCCCGCCGGTACGCCGGTGCGCGCCCCGGCCTCAGGGCGGGTGATCTTCGCCGACCGCGATCTGTATCTCACCGGCGGCACCCTGGTTATCGATCATGGTCACGGAGTCAGCTCGGTGTTCCTGCACTTGAGTCGACTCGACGTCGCGGTCGGTGACCGCATCGATCAGGGCCAGGTGATCGCGGCGGTCGGGGCGACAGGCCGCGCCAGTGGCCCGCACCTGCATTGGGGCATGAACTGGTTCGACACGCGACTCGATCCGCTCCTGGTCGTTCCGGCGCCGGCGACGCACCGCCCTTGAGCGCGCCGCGTTGAACTATCGGCACGCCTTCCATGCCGGCAACCATGCCGATGTGTTCAAGCACATCGTCTGGCTCTCCCTGCTCGATGCCCTGCAGCGCAAGCCGGGGGGCATGTTCGTGCTGGACACGCATGCCGGTGCCGGCTGCTATCGCCTCGATGGCGAGGAGGCCGGCAAGACCGGCGAATGGCACAGCGGCATTGGACTTCTGCAGCTGCGCACGCCCACGCACCCGGCGCTGCGCCGCCACGTCGACCTGGTGGCTGCCGACCTTGCGTCGCACACCTACCCCGGCTCGCCGCTGCTGACCGCGCGCTGCCTGCGCGAACAGGATCGGCTCGCTGCGTGCGACATCCAGGACGACGAGGTCGGCACCCTTCGCCAGGTACTCAGGCCCTTCCGCGCCACGGTGCACGCGCGCAGCGGCTATGAGGCGATCAAGGCGCTGCTGCCGCCGAGCGAACGGCGCGGCGCGGTGCTCATCGATCCGCCGTTCGAAGCGCAGCGCGCCGAATTCGACGCAGCGTTCGCGGCGATCCAGACGGGACTCAGCCGATGGCCTCAGGCCAGCTGGGCCCTGTGGTACCCGATCAAGCAATCCGCATCGCTGCGGCCGGTGTGGCGTGCCGCGACGACACTGCCGGCCCGGACCATGCTGCGGATCGAACTCCTGGTGCGACCCGACGACTCTCCCCTTCGTCTCAACGGCAGTGGCATGCTTGTACTGAATCCGCCATGGCAATGGGCCGAGTCGATCGCCGAAGGCATGCCCGAGCTGGTCCACGCCCTGGATCAGGGCCAGGGAACCTGGCGGCTGGAATGGATGAAGCGGGAGGCGCAGTAATGGTCAACGCAAGTAGATGGAGTCTGGTTTTGTGCGCCCTGCTCGCAGGCTGCGTCGCCACGCCACCGCTCACCGATGCTCCCACCCGCTCACCGGCGCCCTACTACGCCGGCGAGCACGTCGAGCGGTTCATGGACACCGAGGTGCTGTGGGGCGGCACGATCGTCGACGTGCGCCAGTTCGAGCGCTATGCCGAAATGGAAATCCTGGCCTATCCGCTGGACCGGTCGCAGCGCCCCCTGTTCGATGCACCGGAACAGGGACGCTTCGTCGCCCTGCGCAGCGGCAGGCTCGACCCCGGCACATTCTATGCGGGCCGCTATCTCACCCTTCGCGGCCCCATCACCGGCGACCGCACGGCCAGGCTGCGCGGCGAGGACGTGCGCTTTGCCGAGGTCGACGCCCGGGAGATCGTGCTGTGGCCTCAGGACTATCGATTCCAGCGCAGCCGCGTATCGGTATCCATCGGCATTTCCGGCGGCATCTGACCCACTTGCCCGGCGCCCGGCGCCGCACCAAGATGACGCCCTGAACTTGCCGAGGAGTCCGGCCGTGCTCATTGCATCCATCACGCCCGTGCTGCCGTGTGAGGCCATCGAACCCGTGGTCGCCTTCTGGTCGCGCCTGGGTTTCAGCGTCGCCGTCAGCGTGCCGCACGGCGAGGTGCTTGGCTTCGCCATCCTCGACGACGGCCAGACCCAGCTCATGTACCAGACCCGGGCATCGCTGCGCGAAGATGCCGCGGCGCTGGCCGACGCCGCCGAGGGCAGCAGAACCCTGCTGTTCATCAAGGTCGACGACCTCGACGCCGTGCATCGCGCGGTAGGCGACGCCCCAGGCGTGTTTCCGAAGCGGCAAACCTTCTACGGTTCAACGGAGTTCGCGGTCACCGATCCGGCTGGCCACGTCGTGACGTTTGCGCAGTTTCCTGAACAGGCCGACGCCGGCACCGACTGAACCTGCATCAGCAAGCAGGGCTGTGCGCCGGCACTAGTCGTTCTGTTTGCCGGACAAGGACCGAACAATGTCCCCCGCGGCATGGGCCAGGCCGAGTTCCCGACGCACCTTCGCCGGCAGCTTGGATGCGACCAATGCATAGGATTCGGCCAGCCAGCCCGCGATTTCCGGTTCGCCCGGCTGCGACAGCGGCGCCACGCTCACCCAGTGGGCCCGGGCCAGATAGGCCGCGGGATGGATGCCGGGTCGGTCGGTGTACTCGAGAAAGCGATCGGGATCGACCTTGAAACTGAGCTGTCCCTTCTTGGGCCCCTCGAGCGCCAACGCGCAGAACATCTTGCCCGCCACCGACAGCACCCTGTCGACGTCCCATTTCACGTCGGCCGTCACCCCCGGCCAACGCCCCGCGAGCCGCAGCAGCACATCGTCGTGCATCGGACCTCCCACCGCCGGAGCGTCGAGCGCTTGCTGCATAGTGAACGGTGTACGGCATGAATGCATCTCCGCCTGCCACACGGGCACTGAAGGGTCGTTCAGTGACGGGACGGAATGGTTCGGTTTCTAGAGCAACTGCTCGGTCGCGGCGTGCGAACGTGCGCCCATGCTTCATGATCGAGTCCATCGCTGGATGGCCACGATGCCCAAGCAAAATGTGCGTCGGGAAGGACTGCCGGGTGCGTGGCGCGAGCGCCTGCTGCTCGACGACGGACGTCAATTGATCTTGCGGCCGATCGAGCCCGAGGACGCCCGCGCACTGCAGATCGGGTTCGAGCTGCTCTCGCCCGAAGAAGTTCGATTTCGCTTCCTGCATCCACTGCGCGAGCTCACCGAGCAGGCGTCCGGGCAACTTGCACGCCCGCATCGGGATCGCGAGTTCGCCCTCGTCGTGGCCGAAGATCTGCCACCGGGCGAGGCCCTGGTGGGCGCCGTGGTACGCGCCTCGATCGATCCGGACCAGAAAAAAGCCGAGTTCGCGGTTCTGGTGTCGCGCTTTCTCGGCCGTCAGGGGCTGGGTGAGCTGCTGATGCGTCGCGTGATCCGCTGGGCCAAGCTCAAGCGGCTCGACGTGCTCTACGGCGACGTGCTCGACGACAACCTTGCCATGCTGGCACTCGCCTCACGCTTGGGCTTCCGGCGCAGCCACCGCCATGATGAACCGGGCGTCACCCGGGTCACCCTCGACCTGCAAACCGCGGTACCGCGACGCCGCACGCGAAGGTCTGCGCGCGCGCGCTGAGTCCTGCTTCAGCCGCGGACACCGGCAGGCGCTCCCTGTCCGATTCCAATGCCACAGACGACCACGGCGGTGGGGGGTAGAATGCGCGCCCGCTGCCGAAGAACCTGCCGATGTCGAAAGCCCTGCTGAAGGCCCCGCTACCCCGTACGGGCCAGCTGCGCGCCTACTGGCGTCGCCCGCCCGTGCACAGCGTGCTCTCGGTGGCGGTGGCCGAGGTCGCGGCAGCGCACGCTGGCCTGGTGCTGGTGGTGGCCGCCGACAGCCATGCCGCGCATCGCTATGAGACCGAGCTCGCGGCACTGTATCCCGACCTGACCGTGGTGCAGTTTCCCGACTGGGAGACCTTGCCCTACGACGTGTTCAGCCCACACGCGGAAATCGTCTCGCAGCGCGTCTCGGCGCTGTTCCGCCTGCCTCAGCTGCACACCGGCGTGCTGATCGTGCCGGTGGCCACCCTGCTGCAGCGCCTGCCGCCGACCCGATTCATCGCCGGCAGCGCTTTCGTCGTCGAACGCGGACAGCGCCTCGACCTGGAGACGGAACGCCAGCGATTGGTCCAAGCTGGCTACCGCCACGTCCCCCAGGTCATGGATCCGGGCGACTTCGCCGTCCGCGGCGCGTTGCTCGACGTGTATCCGATGGGCAGCACATTGCCCTATCGGGTCGAACTGCTCGACGATGAAGTGGATTCGATCCGAAGCTTCGACCCGGAGACCCAACGCTCGGCCGACAAGGTGGAGGCGGTCCGGCTCCTGCCCGCGCGCGAGATGCCCCTGGACGAGACAGGCACGCGACGCGCGCAGGACATCCTGCGCGAACGATTCGACATCGATCCACGACGCTGCCCGCTCTATCAGGATCTCAAGGCCGGCACGGCGCCGATGGGCATCGAGTACTACCTGCCGCTGTTCTTCGAACAGACCGACACCCTGTTCGACTACCTCGCTGGCGATGCCCTGGCCGTCGTCGACGCCGGTGCCATGCAGGCCGCAGAACAGTTCTGGCAGCAGACCGGCGAACGCCATGAGCAGCGTCGGCACGACCGCGAGCGGCCGATCCTTCCGCCGGACGAAATCTTCCTGTCGCCGGATGCCCTTCGGGCGGCGCTCAATCAGCGTCGTCGTGTGGAGATTGTCGACAAGGACGACGCCAGGTTCGAGTCGGCTTCCGACCTGGGTTCACAGCCGGTACCAAGTCTGCCGCTGCATGGACGCGGCGATGATCCCGCTGCCCCACTGCGCGACTTTCTGCACAGCTATCCGGGAAGGGTCATCATCGCCGCCGATTCGGCCGGCCGTCGCGAAGTACTGAACGAGACCTTGCAACGGCATGGCCTGGAGGCTGCCGTGGCGGACTCCTGGCTGGCGGCGGTGCAGTCCGGGCATCGCTTCTGCCTCACCGTCGCCGAGCTCGAAGACGGCTTCGCCCTCGATGCCGCAAGACTGAGCGTGTTGACCGAGCGCCAGCTGTTTCCGGAGCGCGCCAGCCAGTCGCGACGCAGGCGGCGCGTGGCAAGGGAACCGGAACAGATCCTGCGCGATCTGTCCGAAGTGTCGATCGGCGCTCCGATCGTCCACGAAGACCATGGCGTCGGTCGCTTCCAGGGCTTGCAGCGGCTGGACGCCGGCGGTCAAACCCAGGAGTTCTTGTGCATCGAATACGCCAAGGGCGACAAGCTCTACGTGCCGGTCGCGCAGCTGCACCTGGTCAGCCGCTACTCGGGCGCCTCGGAAGACCAGGCACCCTTGCACGCACTCGGCGGCGATCAGTGGGAGAAAGCGCGGCGCAAGGCTGCGGAGAAAGTACGCGACGTGGCCGCCGAGCTGCTCGAAATCCAGGCGCGTCGACGTGCCCGCGCCGGTCTCGCGCTGCAGCCCGACCGCGTGCTGTACGAACAGTTTTCCGCACAGTTTCCGTTCGAGGAAACCCCTGACCAGCTTGCCGCGATCGAGGCGGTGCTCGGCGATCTCGCCGCCAGCACGCCAATGGACCGCGTGGTCTGCGGCGATGTCGGCTTCGGCAAGACCGAGGTGGCCCTGCGCGCCGCGTTTGCCGCCGCCCTGGCCGGGCGACAGGTGGCGGTACTGGTGCCCACCACCTTGCTGGCCGAACAGCACTACCGCAACTTTCGCGACCGTTTCGCCGACTGGCCGATCCGCATCGAGGTGCTGAGTCGCTTCAAGACGCCGAAGGAGATCAAGGCCGCGCTGGAGCACGTGCGCGAGGGCAAGGTCGACGTGATCGTCGGCACGCACCGACTGCTGCAGAAGGATGTCCGCTTCAAGGACCTCGGGCTAGTCATCGTCGACGAGGAACAGCGCTTCGGCGTACGCCAGAAAGAAGCGCTCAAGGCGCTCCGTGCCGAGGTACATCTGCTGACCCTCACGGCGACGCCGATCCCGCGCACGCTGAACATGGCGATGGCCGGGCTGCGCGAACTGTCGATCATCGCAACGCCGCCGGCGCACCGACTCGCGGTCAAGACCTTCATCACGCCGTGGGACGGCGCCCAGCTGCGCGAGGCGTTCCAGCGCGAGCTGGCGCGCGGCGGACAGGTGTACTTCCTGCACAACGAAGTCGACAGCATCGAGCGGATGGCACGCGAGCTTGCTGAGCTCGTGCCCGACGCGCGTATCCGCGTCGCCCACGGGCAGATGCCGGAACGCGAACTCGAGCGGGTCATGCTCGACTTCCACCGACAGCGATTCAACGTGCTGGTCTGCACCACCATCGTCGAGTCGGGCATCGACATCCCGAGCGCCAACACGATCATCATCCATCGCGCCGATCGTTTCGGCTTGGCCCAGCTGCATCAGCTGCGCGGCCGGGTCGGCCGATCGCACCACCGCGCCTATGCCTACCTGGTGGTCCCGGACAAGCGATCAATGACTGCCGATGCGCACAAGCGCCTCGAAGCGCTGGCCTCGCTCGAAGAGCTCGGTGCCGGGTTCACCCTGGCCACCCATGACCTCGAGATCCGCGGCGCCGGCGAGTTGCTCGGCGAGGAGCAAAGCGGTCAGATCACCGAGGTCGGATTCAGCCTGTACACCGAACTGCTGGAACGCGCCGTACGCTCGATCAAGCAAGGCAAGATCCCCGATGTCGATCCGGGCATGCGCGACCACACCGAGGTCGAGCTGCATACGCCGGCGCTGATCCCGGAAGACTACCTGCCGGATGTGCATGCACGCCTGACGCTGTACAAGCGCATCGCCTCGGCTGCCAGCAGCGAGGCCCTGCGCAATCTGCAAGTGGAGATGATCGACCGCTTCGGCCTGCTGCCCGACCCGGTGAAGCAGTTGTTTGCGGTGCACCAGCTGCGCCTCGACTCCGAACGGCGTGGTATCCGCAAGCTCGAGCTCGGCGAGCGCGGTGGCCGGGTGCAGTTCGTCGCCAAGCCGCCGATCGACCCGCTGGCGGTCATCCAGCTAATCCAGCAGCAACCTCGGGTGTTCAGCATGGATGGGCCGGATCGACTGAAACTGCGTCTCGAACTGCCTGAACCGGCACAGCGTCTGCGCGCGGCGCAGGAGCTGCTGACCGCGCTGCGGCCCGCCGCCTGATCGCAGCGAGTGGCGTTTGGACCCGCGCGGCGGAGTACGCTCCGGCGCGGGTGACTCTGGAGTTGTCATCTCGGCTGGCGCTATAGTCACCACTCCCCCGTTCGGGTGTGTGCGCCCCATGGCCGATCAGGAAGACTGGCTGTTTGCCGAGTCGCGGGAATCCAGCGACCCGTCTACGCAACGCCAGCCCTGGAAAATCCTCATCGTCGATGACGAGGAGGAAGTGCATCGCGTCACGCGGATGGTGCTGCAGCGCTTCGAATTCGACGGCCGGCCGCTCGAAATCCTGCATTCGCACACCGGGAAGGACGCCATCGACACACTCGAGCGGCATCCCGACACGGCGCTGGTGCTGCTCGACGTGGTCATGGAACGTGACGATGCCGGGCTTGCCGTGGTGCGTCACATTCGCGAAGTGCTCGGCAACCGGCTGGTGCGCATCGTGCTGCGCACCGGACAGCCGGGCCAGGCACCCGAGCACGAGGTCATCGCCAACTACGACATCAACGACTACAAGGAAAAGACCGAGCTGTCGGCGCAGAAGCTGAAGACGCTGCTCTACGCCAGCCTGCGGTCGTACCGCGACCTGCTCGTCATCGACTCGAACAAGCAGGGGCTTGAACGGGTCATCCAGGCCACCACCCGCATCTTCGAGCAGCGTGAGCTACAGCGCTTCGCCTCGGCGGTGCTGATGCAGATGACCCACCTCCTGCAGCTCAATCGCGACGCGCTCTACGTCAAGGTGTCGGACGGACTGGTGGCAACCCGCGAAGGCAGCGGCATGCTGGTCGAGGCGGCGACGGGCCGGTTCGAGGCCATGGTGTCGCATGAAGCCGAGCGCGTGCTCCCAGGCGAGGTCTATGCCGAGCTGCGCCGCGCGTTGGACGAGAAGCGTTCGTTCTTCCTTGATGATCGCTACGTGCTGTATTACTCGAGCACCTCGGGCAACGAGAGCGTCCTTTTCGTCGGGCACGACGAGCCGCTGGGCGAGTTCGAGCGCGAGTTGCTCGAGCTGTTCTGCACCAACGTTTCGGTGGCCTTCGAGAATCTCCACCTGTCGCGCGATCTCGAGGACGCGCAGAAAGAGATGGTCTACCTGCTCGGCGAGGCGATCGAGAGCCGCTCCAACGAGACCGGTAGCCACGTCAAACGAGTGGCCGATGTCTCGCACTATCTGGCGCAACGCATCGGCCTCGACGACCGCCTGTGCGAGCTCATCCAGATTGCCTCACCGATGCACGACATCGGCAAGGTCGGCATACCCGACGCGATCCTCAACAAGCCCGGCAAGCACACCCCGGAAGAGTGGGAGATCATGAAGAGCCACGCGCAGCTCGGCTACGAGATGCTGCGTCGCTCACAGCGCAAGGTGTTCCAGATCGCCGCGGCGTTGGCCCGCGACCACCACGAACACTGGGAGGGCGGCGGCTACCCGCGCGGCATTCGAGGCGAGGAGATTTCGATCGAAGGCCGCATCACCGCCGTCGCCGATGTGATGGACGCGCTACTCAGCGTGCGTTGCTACAAGAGCGCCTGGCCGCATGAAAAGGTGATCGAGTTCTTCCGCCAGGAGCGCGGCAAGAAGTTCGACCCTCGTCTCGCCGACATCGTGCTCGAGGAATTCGACGCCCTGCTCGAGGTGCGCAACCGGCACCCGGATTGAGCAATCGTCTCTACCCCGGAATCGCGGGCGATTGCCGGCAACCCGGTCGGCGGGCCGAATCCCCGTGACATCGCCTTCACGCTTGTACATGTTTGTGAGGATCACCCTCGGTCAAGGCCTTCCTCACCCGCGGCGCCCTATAGTGCCGGGGTTTCGAGGCGCGGGACGGTCCAGGTGATTCGTCGAAAAGGGAGGCTGCAGCTGAGCGGCGCGCTGTCGTGCGCGTTACTGTGCGTGCCTTTGGCGCGGGCGGCGACGCTGTCGCTCGAAGTTCAACACGATGGAAAGCCCGTGCAAGGCGCCGTGCTCAGCGCGCACCCGACCCAACCGGGCGCACCACCGCAGCCGGTCGAGGCCGTGCTGGACCAGATCCAGAGTCAGTTCGTGCCGCACCAGCTGGTGGTGCCGGTGGGGTCACGGGTGCGCTTTCCGAACAGCGACGTGACCCGGCATCAGGTGTATTCCTTCTCTGCGGCCAAGCGATTCGAGCTCCCGTTGTACAGCGGCACGCCACCCGAGCCGATCGTGTTCGACAGCCCCGGCGTGGTGACGCTGGGCTGCAATATCCACGACTGGATGACGGGCTACATCGTCGTCCTCGACACGCGCTACTTCGCCGAGTCCGACACGAACGGGCTGGCCCGCGTCGAGCTTCCGGCCGGCGAGTACGCATTGCGCGTCTGGCACGAACGACTGTCCGGCAGCGTGGCGCCCGAACACCTGATTCTGAGCGCGGAGGACAGCACCGAACACCGGAGCTTCGACGTCGAGCTCCGTCCGCCACCGCCACCCCGCGGCGACGAGCGCATGCGCGCCCTGCAGGAGCGCTTCCGGAACCTCAAGCATGACTGACGCGAACGATCGGGACGACAACCTGCGAACCGGCATGCGTTTCGGCACCCGGTTGATCCTTCTGCTCGTGCTGGTCGTGCTGAGCACGGTCGTCGCCCTGGCCGCGGCGGTGCAGTTCGCGGTGCAGCGCGCGGTCGACCGTCAGCTCGACCGTGAGCTGGCGTTCGGCGAGCGGGTCTGGAAAGAGACTCACCTGACGCGCCTGCAGCAGCTGATGGATCGAACCTCGGTGCTAGCGGAAGACTTCGGTTTCAAGCAAGCGCTGAGCACGGCCGACGTGCCAACCGTGCAGTCGGCACTGTCCAACGCGGGCAACCGGATTGGTGCCAGCGGGCAGATCGCGCTGGATGCCCAAGGCGCCATGCTGGTCGCCAACCTCGTCGAGTCCGGCATCGACGACGAAGCGCTGTCCGAGCTGGTGTCCGCGTTGCGCGCCGAAGCCACACAACAGGGCTTCAGCGTCGGCGTGGCGCAGGTCGGCGAACAGGTGCAGATGATCGCCATGGTGCCGGTCTTTGCACCGGACCTGATCGCCTGGGCCGCGATGATGCAGCCCCTAAACGGCGAGTCGCTGGAGGCATTCCATGACCTGGCCGGGGTCGATGCCGCCCTGATTGATGGACGCGACTGCAGCACCCGCCTTCGCACCGAGGCGCTGGGAGAATGGATCCTCGGCACCGAGGACTGCGCTCACTTGCGCGACCTGCCCGATTCGGCGAGTTCGGTCTCGATGGCGATCGCGAGCGATCGACCCACCAATCTGCTTCGGCTGTCCCTGCCGGGCATCAAGCCGCTCTGGCTGGCACTGGTCGCATCAAGGCAGGCGGCCTGGGCTCCCTACATGGGATTGCGCAACACGTTGATCGAAATCTCCGTGCTGGCGGCCCTGCTCGCCCTCGCTGCGGCCTGGCACGCGGGTCGTCGGGTCACCCGCCCGCTGGGCAAGATGGCTGACGCCGCCGCGCGCATCATCGAGGGCGACTACAACACCGAGCTCGAGGTGTACGGCCACGACGAACTGGCCGAGCTGTCGCGTGCGTTCAACCAGATGCAGCGCGGCATTGCCCAGCGCGAGCAGCAAATCGTGTTCCAGGCCGGGCACGACGCGCTGACCGGCCTGCCGAATCGCGAGCGCGCGCTGCTCGAACTTGACCGGAGGCTGTCGCCGGAGAACGACCAGGCCGCGACCGGCGCTGTCGTACTCATCGACATCCGTCACCTCCGGCAGATCAACGATCTGTTTGGTCACGCCTTCGGTGATCGACTGCTCGTCACGCTCTCCGAACGCCTGAGCCGGGCAGTCCGGTCGGGCGATGTGGTCTCGCGCTGGAGTGGTGACGAATTCCTGCTGCTGGTCGACGGCGTCGACCCCGAGGTGTGTACGCAGCGCGCCGACCGGCTGCACGAAGAGCTGTGCATGCCGATCGAGGTCGACGGCACGCCGTTCCGGATCGACGTCACCATGGGCATTGCACCGTTTCCCGATACGCCGATCGACGGCGCCTCGATGGCCCGAAGGGCTGACATCGCGCTGAACGAGGCCAAGGACAACGACGAAGTCAAACGCTGCTATGCGCCGGGACACGACGAACAGAGGCTTCGCCAGCTGCGCCTGATCGGCGAACTGCGGCTGGCGATCGAGCGCGATGAATTCGAACTGTTCTTCCAACCCAAGGTCGACCTGGCGACCCGGCAGGTGCGCCACGCCGAGGTACTGCTTCGCTGGCAACACCACGAGATCGGACGCATCCCGCCGGACGAGTTCATCCCCTTGGCCGAGCGTACGGGCCTGATCCGCACCATCACGGCCTTCGTGCTCGACCGCGCCGCCGCGCAGTGCGCGGCATGGCGCCAGCAGGGCATCGTGTGTGGCGTCGCGGTGAACCTGTCGCCGCTCGACCTTGCCGATCCGCAGATCGTCGACACCGTGCTCGACGCCCTCAAGCGACACCGGGTTCCACCGTCCGACTTCATCCTGGAGGTGACCGAGGGCGCGATGATGCGCAATCTCGAGCACGCCCTGGAGGCCATGCACCGGCTGCGTCGTGGCGGGCTTCACTTTTCGATCGACGACTTCGGCACTGGCCATTCTTCGCTGGCGCAGCTCAAGCGTCTGCCGGTCGATGAACTCAAGATCGACAAGAGTTTCGTCATGAACCTGCTCCCGGGCACGGAAGACGAACGCATTGTGCAATCGATCGTCGAGCTGGCGCATGCGCTGCGCCTGAAGGTGGTCGCCGAGGGCGTGGAGACGGAAGAAGGACGACGCCTGCTCGAGTCGTTGGGCTGCGAAACCGCGCAGGGCTACTTCTACTCACGCCCCCTGCCCGCGGCAGAATTCAGTCGCTGGATCAGCGAACGCCCTGCCCGACCGGCCTGACTTTCACACGGCAGCCTCTATGATGGAGTCGTCCAGGACCTGAGCATCCCCGTCATGCGCATCGAGATGATCGCTGCCGTTGTGTTCCTTCTTGCGTCGGCTGGCGCCAGCGTAGCCGAATCGTCGCCGACCGGTGGGCGCATTCTCGCCACCTCCGGGGCGACGCTGATCGAAGGCGGTGGCGGGGGCGGCGTCGTCCCCTGGGCGGTCATTGCCGGCTACGGCGAGCGCGACCAGTGGGGCGCGACCGCATCCGCCACGGTCGTCGACACCGACGACTACCGCCTGAACTCGGCAGCTGTCGCGTTCGGATGGAACAACCGCGTCGAAGTGTCGATCGCGAAGCAGCGGTTCGAACTGCCTACCCTCGCGTCGGCACTCTCCCTGCCCACCGACCGCTTCCGGCAGGACATCGTCGGCGTCAAGGTTCGCCTGACCGGCGACCTGATTTACACGGACTGGCCGCAGATCTCGCTGGGCGTGCAGCACAAGAAGCAACGCGACTTCCTCGTACCCAGCCTGGTCGGTGCCCGGGACGACAGCGATGTCGATGTCTATCTGGCCGCGAGCAAGCTGTTTCTCGGAGGTGTCGGTGGCCGCAACGTGCTGCTGAACGGCACCTTGCGCTCGACCAGAGCCAACCAGACCGGGTTGCTCGGCTTCGGCGGTGACGCCAAGTCGGGGCGCTCGCTGGTGGCCGAGATCACCGCCGCCGTCCTGCTCGACCGTCACTGGGCGATCGGCTACGAATTCCGGCAGAAGCCCGACAATCTCGGTTTTGCCCGCGAGGACGACTGGCAGGATCTGTTCGTGGCGTGGTTTCCCAACAAGCACGTGGCACTGGTCGCCGCCTACGCGGATCTCGGCTCGATCGCGACGCTCGACAGCCAGGCGGGGTGGTACCTGTCGCTGCAGGTGTCGCTGTGACATCGCGAGTGATGGCTGCTCTCGCACTCGCCACGGCACTGGCTGGCGGCTGTGCGCACCAACCCGCACCGCCGCGCAGCGACGCGCTGTATCACGATCTCGGCGGTGATGCGGGCATCACCGCAATCGTCGAAGGGCTGCTGTACAAGATGGTCGACGACCCGCGCATCGCCCATCACTTCGCCGATGCCGACATCATCAACCTGCGGCAGCGGCTGATCGAACAGATCTGTTTCGAGTCCGGCGGTCCCTGCGTCTACGAAGGTCTCGACATGCAGGAGTCGCATGCCGGCCGCAACATCAGCGAGGCGGAATTCAACGCCCTGGTCGAAGACCTGATCGACGTCATGGAGGAACGCTCGGTCGACGTCGGTGCGCAGAACCGTCTGCTGCGTCGCCTTGCGCCCATGCAGCCTGACATCGTGCGCCAGTAGCCTTGCCCGCACGCCAACGCGATCGCCGATTGATGACTGCACGCCCCGCACGACACCGCACGACCCCACCCAGAGCTGCATCGATGCTGCTGGCCCTGGCATGCCTGCTAGGTGCCCACCCAGCCCTGGCGTCGTTCGAGCCCGGCGCACTCGTCGAGGCAGCGCGCGCGCAGACCTTGCACGCGGTGGTCTACGACGGCAGCTACCGGCGTATCGACTATCCGGGCGGCGACGTACCTGCCGATCGGGGCGTCTGTACGGATGTGGTGATTCGCGCCTATCGACGTCAGCAGATCGACCTGCAGCAGCGCGTGCACGAGGACATGCGCAGAGACTTCTCCGCCTACCCCGCGCTGTGGGGTCTCAGCCGGCCCGACGCCAACATCGATCACCGGCGCGTGCCGAACCTGCAAAAGTACCTCGCGCGCCAACGCGCCGAACTACCTGCTCCATCGCCGGAACGGCAAGGCGACCTTCGCCCCGGCGACCTCATCACCTGGATGCTGCCCGGCAACCTGCCGCACATCGGCATCGTCTCCGACCGCCGCGCTCGAGACGACACCAGACCGCTGATCCTGCACAACATTGGCGCCGGCGTGGTCGAGGACGACATCCTGTTCCGCTATCCCATCACCGGACACTATCGCTACCCCATCGACGCGCCGTCGACCGGCTCCCCAGCCACCGACTGAGCCACCGATTGGCAACGAGACCTCCCGGTGGGCCGAAACAGCACGCGTCTCCGCCCGTCAGCCCCGCCAGGGCACATGCCCGGTGGCGACGTGCTGGCGCGCCGACTCGACGTTGGTATGCGAGTCGTCGAAGAAGATGTCGGCGCCGAAGGCCTGCAGGAACGGGCCTTTGTCCCGCCCGCCCAGGAACAAGGCCTCGTCGAGGCGAACGCCCCAGTGGCGCAGGGTGAGGATGACCCGCTTGTGCGCCGGCGCCGAACGTGCGGTGACCAGCGCCGTGCGCAGCGGCGACTGGTCGGCCGGATACGCCGCCTGGATCCGATGCAGGGCATGCAGCACGCCGTGGAACGGGCCCGCCGAGAGCGGGTCGGCCGCACGCTCGCGCTCGTTGCGCGCGAAGGCTTCCAGCCCTTCGTCCTGGGAAATGCGTTCGCTCTCGTGCCCGAACAGCACGGCGTCACCGTCGAACGCGATGCGCAGCTGGTCGGGGTGCCGGGACGACGCCTTCGACGGCAGGATGGTCGCCGCCGCCACACCGGCGTTGATCGCCTGCAGTACATCCTCGCTGTGCGCGGACAGGAACAGCGAGGCGCCGAAGGGGCGGATGTAGGGAAACGGCGGCGCCCCGTTGGTGAACGCCGCGCGGATGATGCCGAGGCCGTGGTGCTCGATCGAATTGAAGATGCGCAGCCCGGTGTCGGAGGAGTTGCGCGACAGCAGGATCACCTCGACGCGCGGCACACCCGGCCGCGCATCGCGATTCATCTGCAGCAGCTTGTGCACCAGCGGAAACGCGATGCCGGGCCCGAGCACGCTGTCTTCGTTGGCGCGCTGGAAGGCCTCGTAGGCCTCCAGCCCCTCGCGCTCGAACAGCGCGTGCGAGGCCTCGAGGTCGAACAGCGCACGCGACGAGATGGCGACGACAAACGCATCGTCGCCGGGCGGCAGCAAATCAGCTGGCGAATTGCTCACTGATGATGCGCTCTTCCAGATTGTGTTCAGGGTCGAACAGGAGTTCTACCGAGCGATCCTTCGATTCGCGGATCAGTACTTCGACGATATCGCGCACCTCGGTCGAATCGGCCGTGGCGCTGACCGGGCGCTTGTAGTGATCCTGCACCTCGAACTTCACTTCGGTATCCGAACGCAGCAGCGCGCCACGCCAGCGACGCGGACGGAACGGGCTGATCGGGGTCAGGGCCAGCACCGAACTGTCGAGCGGCAGGATCGGTCCATGGGCGGACAGGTTGTAAGCGGTGCTGCCTGCCGGCGTCGACACCAACACGCCGTCGCAGATCAATTCGTCGAGGCGTACCGCGCCGTTGAGCACCACCCGCACCTTCGCCACCTGCTTGCTCTGGCGCAGCAAGGACACCTCGTTGAACGCCAGCGCGCTGACCGACGTGCCGGCCTCGGACAAGGCGATCATCTCGAGCGGCTTCAGGTGCGCGGGTTGGGCGCGGGAAATGCGCTCCATCAGGTCGTCGGGCCGATGCTGGTTCATCAGGAAGCCGACCGTGCCGGCCTTCATGCCGTAGAACGGCTTGCCCAAGGCCATGTGCCGATGCAGCGACTGCAGCATGAAGCCGTCGCCGCCCAGCGCGACGATGACGTCCGACTCGTCCGGCCGAACTTCGCCGAAGCGCGCCCGGCAGGACGCCAGCATGCTCTGCGCCTCGTCGGCGCGGCTCGCCACGAATGCCAAACGCAACGGTGTGCCCATGGTCGTCCCTGTCGCCAAGCAGGTCCTCTTTGTAGCACGGCGGCGATGACCCCGGCGTGTCCGGCCTGCACTGGCGTGGTGCAGACCGACCACAGCACGGGCGTGCTCCGTGCGACGCCTTGCCCGGGTTGCGCGGGCTGCCACGCCCGCGCGGCCAACGCCACCGCTACTGCGCGGAAGCGTTCTCCAGCGCGAGCTGGGCCAAACGACGCACGGCGACCTGCACGGTCGGGTAGTCGACCGACCGTTGACCGCGAATCTCGTTGAACATCAGCATCGTGTGGCGCAGGGCCGGCAGGTCCGAGGCCACCCAGGTCTCGACCACGCGATCGAGCTTGTCCCCCGACGCGCGCAGCAGCTGCGACACCAGCAGCGCCTGCTGGGCCTGCATTTCGTCGCGCAAGGTACCGCGGGCCAGGGCCTGCCAACGCCCCTCGACCGGCAACTCTTCGATCCGCTGCAGCAGCCAGCGCGTGTGCAGCGCATGGCCGAGCTTGGAGTAGACCCCGGCCACTTCGAGCAGCGGACGGTTCTGCTGCAGCGCGACCTCGATGATGTCCAGGGCCTGGCTCAGGAAGGGAAGCAGCGACAGTCGCTCCGAAAGGTTCTGCGGCGCTCCGCGATCCAGCCAGTAGGCACGTGCTTCGGCAAAGGTATCCTTGTCCTCGCCGACCAGGGTGCGCGACAGCATGGCGCGCATCTCGATCATGCCGGGCAGGTAGCGTGCGACTTCGGCGGCGATTTCGCCCAGCCTTCCCGGCTTCTGCAGCAACCAGCGCGTCATCACACGCAGCACCGACCAGATGCTGGAGATGGCCTCGAGCTGCGCCGACTCGGGCAGTTCGCCGTCGAGCGCATCGATTTCACCCCACGCCGAGCGCGCATCGAGCACTTCGCGCGCAATGGTGAATGCCTTGGCGATCTCGGCCGGCGTCTCACCGGTGTCTTCCTGCATGCGCATCATGAAGGTGGCGCCCATGCGGTTGACGATGGTGTTGGTGACCGCGGTGGCGATGATCTCGCGGCGCAGCCGGTGCCGTTCCATATGGTCCTTGAAGCGCTCGCGCAATGGCTTCGGGAAGTAGCGAGCCAGTTCCTTCGACAGGAACGGATCTTCCGGCACTTCCGAGTCGAGCAACTGCTGGAACAGCACGATCTTGTCGTAGGAGAGCAGGATCGAGAGCTCGGGACGGGTCATGCCCAGGCCGCGCGCCTTGCGATCGGAAAACTCGGCGTCGGAGGGCAGGAACTCCAGCTGGCGATCGAGCAGACCCTGCGATTCCAGCGTGCGGATGAAATGCTGCAGGGAGCCAAGCCGGCCCACGCTCATCCGCTCCATCACCGAGATCGACTGGTTCTGCCGGTAGTTGTCGAACAGCACCAGCTGTTCCACCTCATCGGTCATCTGCGCCAACAGGGCGTTGCGGTCTTCCTCGCTCATCTCGCTGCGCGCCACCGCGTCGTTGAGCAGGATCTTGATGTTGACCTCGTGGTCTGAGGTGTCGACGCCCGCCGAGTTGTCAATGAAGTCGGTGTTCAGCAGCACGCCGTTCTGCGCCGCCTCGATGCGCCCGCGCTGGGTCAGCCCGAGGTTGCCGCCCTCGCCCACCACGCGGCAGCGCAGCTCGCCGCCGTTGACGCGGATCGCGTTGTTGGCGCGATCGCCGACGTCGGCGTGGGTCTCGCTGGCCGCCTTGACGTAGGTACCGATGCCGCCGTTCCACAGCAGGTCCACCGGCGCCTTGAGAATGGCAGTCAGCAGCTCGTTGGGCGACATCTGCTCGATCGACGGGTCGATGCCCAGCGCATGCCGGGCCTCGGCGGACACCGGAATGGTCTTGGCGCTCCGCGGCCAGACTCCGCCACCCGTCGAGATCAGCGACTTGTCGTAGTCCTCCCACGATGAACGCGGCAGCTTGAACATGCGCTCACGCTCGACGTAGGACCGGGCCGACTCCGGCGTGGGGTCGATGAAGATGTGGCGATGATCGAACGCCGCGATCAGGCGGATGTGCTTCGACAACAGCATGCCGTTGCCGAACACGTCACCCGACATGTCGCCGACGCCGGCGCAGGTGAAGTCCTCACTCTGAGAATCGCGTCCCAGCGCGCGGAAATGGCGCTTGACCGACTCCCACGCGCCCTTCGCGGTGATGCCCATGCCCTTGTGGTCATAGCCCACCGATCCGCCGGAAGCGAAGGCATCGCCCATCCAGAACCCGTGCTCGATCGAGATCGAGTTGGCGATATCGGAGAACGTGGCCGTGCCCTTGTCTGCGGCGACGACCAGATACGGGTCGTCGCCATCGTGGCGCACGACGCCTTCCGGCGGCACCACCGCGCCATCGACCAGATTGTCGGTGATGTCGAGCAGCCCGTTGATGAACATGCGGTAGCAGGCGATGCCTTCGGCAAGCTGGGCATCACGGTCGCCGCCGACCGGCGGACGCTTGACGAAGAAGCCGCCCTTCGCGCCGACCGGCACGATGACCGTGTTCTTGACCATCTGCGCCTTGACCAGGCCCAGCACTTCGGTGCGGAAGTCTTCGCGGCGATCCGACCAGCGTAGGCCGCCGCGCGCAACCGGGCCGAAGCGCAGGTGTACGCCTTCGACGCGCGGCGAGAACACGAAGATCTCGCGGTAGGGTCGCGGCTTGGGCAGGTCGGGCACCTTGGCCGGGTCGAACTTGAAGCAGATGTAGGGCGCGTGCCGCCCACCGCTGCGCTGGTAGAAGTTGGTACGCAGCGTGGCCTTGATCACCGCGATGAAGCTGCGCAGGATGCGGTCCTCGTCCAGCGAGCTGACCGTATCGAGCACGCCGCGCAGGGCTTCTTCGGCACAGCGCATCTGCGTGGCGCGGTCCTGGGTGCGCGCGTCGACCAGCGCGCCGAGCCAGGCAGGCGCCGCATCGGCACCGGCGAGCACCTCGATCTGGTGACGCAGCAGCTCCTGGCCGCGGGCGATCTCGCCGGCATTCTCGGCGCCTGTGGCCGGATGGAACTTGGCCTCGAACAGTTCGACCAGCAGGCGAGCCATCAGTGGATAGCGACCGACCGTCTCTTCCATGTAGGTCTGCGAGAATGGCACGCCGGTCTGCAGCAAGTACTTGCAGTAGCCGCGGATCATCGCGACCTGGCGCCAGGTCAGATTGGCGGCCAGGATCAACCGGTTGAACCCGTCGTTCTCGGCATGGCCGCGCCAGATTTCCTCGAACGCGCGCTCGAAGGGATCGCGGATCGCCGCCACGTCCTCGTCGGCCAGACCGACGCCCTGCTGCGTCGGTGTGACTTCGAAGTCCTGGATGAACAGGGTCTCACTGCCGACGTGCATCTCGATCGGATGCTCGCTCAGCACGCGCAGGCCCATGTTCTCCATCATCGGCAGCGCGTCCGACAACACGATCGGGGTCGCGTAGCGGAAAAGCTTGAAGCGAAGCTGGGGTTCTTCCTTGCTGCCCGAGCGATACAGGTTCAGGCGCAGGTCTTCGGCGCCCTGAAGCGCGGACACGTGCTCGACGTCGAAGGCCGCCGACCGCGGGCTGTTCTGCTCGATGTAGGCCATCGGGAACGCACGGCCGTAGCGGCTGAACAACTTGATGCCGCGATCTTCGCCATGACGGCCCACCAGCAGGTCACGCAACTCGTCGTGCCAGTTGCGCACGATCTTGACCAGTTGCTCCTCGAGCTCGTGCACGTCGACCGTGGGCTCGGCGCCGGCACGCGGGCGAACGAGCAGATGAATCTGCGCCAGCGTCGACTCGCCGACCTGCAGGGTGGTGTCCAGACGCTCGCCGTTCAGCGCCTCGCGCAGCAGATTCTCGATCCGCTTGCGCACGTCGGTGTTCAGGCGATCGCGCGGAATGTAGACCAGACAGGAGAAGAACCGGCCGTAGCGATCGCGCCGCAGGAACAGCTTGGTCCGCGAACGCTCCTGCAGGCCGAGGATACCCATCGCGGTGCGGAACAGCTCGTCTTCGCTGGACTGGAACAGTTCGTCGCGCGGCAATGTTTCGAGGATGTGCCGCAGGGCCTTGCCCGAGTGACTGTTGGCGCGGACTTGCGCGCGCTCCATGACCCGCTCGAACCGGCGACGCACCAGCGGAATGTCCCACGGGCGACGATGGTAGGCGCTGGAGGTGTACAGGCCGATGAAGCGCTGCTCCGCGATCGGCTCACCTGCCTCGTTGAAGTGCAGGATGCCGACGTAGTCCATGTAGCCCGGGCGATGCACGGTGGATCGCGCGTTCGTCTTGGTCAGGATCAG
Source organism: Lysobacterales bacterium (assembly GCA_020442465.1). GTDB lineage: Bacteria > Pseudomonadota > Gammaproteobacteria > Xanthomonadales > Xanthomonadaceae > Pseudomarimonas. The sequence continues at coordinate 115,133 of JAGRJY010000160.1, read as the reverse complement.
CGCCTCGGCCGAGCCCGACTGCGGCAGCTCGGATGCGGCGAGGCTGCGCACGCTGCGCTGACTGCCGGCGCGACTGCTCGCACCGAGCAGCCCCAGTCCGCTGCCTTCCACTGCGGCGAGCATCGGCTCACCGTTCTCCAGCTCGACCTTGTATTCGCGGTAGCCGAGGAAGGTGAAGTGATCGTCCGCCGCCCAGCGCAGGAACTCCTGCGCTTCGGTGCGGCCGCTTTCGCTGATCGGCAGGTGGCGCGTGGCCATCTCTTCGGCGCACTGCTGCATCCGGTCGCGCATCTTCTGCCAGTCACGTACGCAGGCGCGTACGTCGACCAGCGCGGCCGTGATCGACGACTCGATGCGCCGCAGCACTTCGGGCTCGGCCTGGCGATCGATCTCGACATGAATCAGCGACTCCGGCTGACCCTTGTCCGACAGCGCCAGCAGATGGCCGCCCGGATCACGCTCGCAGCTGAGCACCGGATGGATCATCACGTGCGCCACGACTTCGTTCTGCGCCAACGCCATCGACACCGAGTCGACCAGGAACGGCATGTCGTCGTTGATGATCTGGATGACGGTGTGGGTCGACTCCCAGCCGTTCTCCGCGGCCGCAGGATTGAAGATACGGATCTTCGGCGTATCGCCACGTCGCTCGCGCAGTTGCTCGAGCAAATCGGCGAGCAGCGCCGCCCACTCCTCCGCCGAACGGCGCACGAAATCCTCTTCGCTGACACGCCAGCAGAAGGTCTCCGCCAGTGCCAGTGCGTCGCGATGGCGCGGCGCAGGAAGGCGCTGTTTGAGCGCGTGAAAGACGGGTTCGAGGGCGGAACCGGTAGCGGTGACGTCGACAGTCATGAGCGGTTGGCTGTGGGGTGCTTTGAAAGCGCGCAGTCTAGCGCCCGCCCGGTGCAACAGCCATACGTATGCACTGCCTTGGTTCAAGTCGCGCTAAGCGAACGGAGACGGCCTCGCTGCGTGTCGGCATGGCTGGGCTTGCGCTCGCTCGTCGCTGCCCGACGAGTGGCCGGCGCCGGTTTCAAACGAACGTTTCAGCGAAAGCTCTGCGTGGATGCATCGACCGAAGCAGGACCAGGCGAATCGCTCGCCGACGTCGCATCCATCGGCGCTGGGACTTGACCAGACGACACGCCATTCGACCAAGACTCGCCCGAGGGCGCCTGAGCCGCGGGGCCCGCATCAGACAGGTCGGGAAGAAAGCGTTGCCGGAACGCCGGCGACCAGTACAAGTCCTCCACCAGCGCCGCAGATCGCGCTTCGCTGCCGAGGTGGAAGCTGAGCTCCGCACTCGTCGGCATGCGCTTCGCGAGCCCGGCGTAGGCCTGCACCACGCGCACGTCGGCGCGCGGCCTGTCGAAGGAATGCTGCACGACAGCCCAAAGCAAGTCACCAGCAGTGGCCAGGCCACGCGCGACTCGTCCTGACCACGCGAGGGCGAGACGTTCCTGTGCGTGCTGCGCCGCCTCGTCCTCCAGCGGACACGCATCGCGGAACATCGCCAGCACGGTGGCCGCGTCCATGACGCTCCCCCAACGGTCGCGGAAGCGGGGATCACGGGCGACCTGATCGGCGTAGTGGCGCGCCAGTGCCGATTCCGACAGTCCACGGGCATGCCGCCGGAACTGCTCGAAGTCATCCGCGCGACCCCAGCCGATCAGCTGGAGCCGGGCTGCGACGCCCGAGGAGTGGACCGACTCGGGATGATCGAGCAGCTGCGCGGCCAAGGCGGCACCGCCGTATCGCGTCGCTGCCTCGAGCGCTGCGGTTCGCTCACTGGCGTTCGGCGACCGATGCAGCAGATCGGCATAGAGGACGTCGACCAGGCTCGCCGCGTCGTCCAGTACGGGCCAACCATCGGGAACCAGATCGACGTCGGCAAACGCCATGTTCAGATGGCTGGCGTAGTCGCCGGACGTGAGGCCGGAAATCCCGTCGATATCGCGCACGCCCACTTCGACCCAGAAATGCATCCCCGTCACGGCGACCGAATCGTCGCCTGGATAGTCCGTGGAATACAGCGCGCCCACACAGCGGAACAGGCTGTCAAGCGGAATTCGCACCGACATCCAGTCGCCGTGCATCCAGGCGTCGGGCGCCGTCGAGGGCAGCGCCCCGGCGAAGCCGGGACAACGCGCGGCCAAGGCCTCGCCCGATGTGACGACGATCTCGGCGCCCGGGAAATGGAACGACTCGGGTATCGCCCAGTTCCACGGCGAGAAATAGGTCTCTTCGGTGTGGTCGTAGGCATTGAACAGTTCGATCCAGACCCATCGGCGGTGTCCCGCCCATTGGGCCTCGACCCACACGCCGGCATGTTGCCCCTTCGGCTGGGCAGGCGGACCCTCGGATGCCGAGAAAGACTCCGCGTCACTGGATTCGAGCCGCGCGCTGAACTTCCACACCATCTCGGGCAGCTGTCCGCCAATACGCGCCAGCTCTGGCTCCCCGGCGCCGCGATCGACTTGCGCGCCGAAGCCGAGGTAAGGAATGAAGTCGAAGGGTTCGCAGTCGGGACGGAGGGCCAGTTGGGCCGGGCGGTGGCGAAGGTCGAGGGCAATGCGAAGCACGGCGCGGGCGGGCCGCACACCCATTCCCTCCGGCTCGACCGCCAGGCCGTACACTGTTTGATTGGGCAGTCCGACTGGCTCACTCTGGTTCGGTGGGCCACTGTTGCACGGCTCGTGCAGGGCCGGCTCGGTGTTGGCTCCGACCACCCAGAACCGCCCGAGCGCATCGGTGACGTGGTCCTGCCAGTTCGTCGCGCTGAAACGGTCGGGCGGCGCCGTGACGCCCGGCAAGGGGCGGAACGACGTCGGGCACAGTGCGAACCGGATGCCGGGGTAGGCACAGGTTTCTGCGTAGACCAGCGGCCTGGCCGTGCTGCCCAGCAAAGGGTCGTCGAAGTCGCTGCGCCAGCCGCCGTTGCGCAGGCCGGGGTCCCAGAGACCCACGGCCATGCAGCTGGAGCACGACGCCATCAGCATGGTCATCCCCATGCCCCAGTAGCGAAGGGGGCCGCGCAACGACTTGTTCATCCTCGCTCCCACACCCCGTCTGCCCCGTTTCGATGCCGGCAGCAGGCCCAGGGTTCCCGGCTCGCTGCTCGGGGAACGCTAGCTGGGCAGATCGGCAACGGCGAAGGACCGGGAGAACGCAGGTGCACTCCGAGCATTCGCGACGGCGCACCTCGCCCTGACGCCGCGTTGGCAAGCCACCCGGACGAGGAACCCGCACCCGCCGAGGCGGACCCATGGACTTGGCCTGACGGACGCCGGTCGTGCCGATCGGAGCACCGCACGCGTGGAGCCAATGCGGGCTCGCCCGACCGGACTGAAATGGCAGATTGCCGTACGTCGTCGTGCTGCGGCACGGCGCGTTCGCACGACGCCGAACCGCTGCCCGGAGCGAGCGAGGCTCAGCGCAGGCCGGACTCGTTGCGTGCGATGACCAGACGCTGGATCTCGCTGGTGCCCTCGTAGATCTCGGTGATCTTGGCGTCACGGAAGTAGCGCTCGAGCGGCATTTCCTTCGAGTACCCCATGCCGCCGTGGATCTGCACGGCCTGGTGGGTGATCCACATCGCCGCTTCCGAGGCGGTGAGCTTGGCCACCGCCGCCTCGGTGCTGAAGCGGCCGCCGTTCTTCTCGGTGTCGCCCTTGGTCCACGCCGCGCGCAGGGTCAGCAGCAGCGCTGCATCGAGCTTGCACTTCATGTCGGCGATCTTGGCCTGGGTCATCTGGAACGTGCCGATCGGTGCACCGAATGCCTTGCGGTCCTTGATGTAGTCCAGCGTGGCCTCGTAGGCGGCCGTGGCGATGCCGATGGCCTGCGAGGCGATCCCGATGCGACCCGCGTCGAGCACGCCCATCGCGATCTTGAAGCCTTCGCCCTGCGCGCCGAGCACATCCTCGGCGGCCACGTGGTAGTCGTGAAACTCGATCTCGCAGGTTGCCGATGCGCGGATGCCGAGCTTGGGTTCGGTCTTGCCGCGACCGAATCCGGGCTGGGTCGTGTCCACCAGGAACGCGGTGATGCCGCGCGCGCCCTTGGCGGCGTCTTCCATCGCAAACAGCACGATGTACTTCGCGACCGGGCCGGAGGTGATCCAGCTCTTCTTGCCGTTGATGACGTAGCTGCCGTCATCCTGGCGCACCGCCTTGCAGCGCATGGCCGTGGCATCGGAACCCGACTGCGGCTCGGTCAGCGCGAAGGCGCCGATCTCGCGGCCTTCGGCGATCGCGCGCACGTATTTCTGCTTCTGCGCCTCGGTGCCGAACTTCAGGATGCCGTTGCAGAACAGCGAGTTGTTCACCGACATGATGGTCGAGTGCGCCGCATCGGCCTTGGCCACCTCGACCATCGCCAGCACATAGCTGATCGGATCCATCCCGGCGCCACCGTACTCGGCTGGCACCTCGATACCCATCAGCCCGTTCTCGCCCAGCGTGCGGATGTTCTCCAGCGGAAACTCGCCGGTCGCATCGTGGTGTTCGGCGGTGGGCGCGATCTTTTCCTGGGCGATGCGGCGGGCAACGTCCTGGATCATCAGCTGTTCTTCGGTGAATCGGAAATCCACGGCAACCTCTCGTGTGCAAGATCAGGGGGATGCGATTGGGTTGGGCCGAGCGGCCCGAACGCATACCGCTATGGTACTGGCTTTGCCTGCCTGAGGCGGGTGAAGACGCCCGATCGGCACCTGATCGCCGCTCGATTCTGCTAATATCTCTGGATCGCGATGAAGGGATATAAGCTTTGGACCTGAACGACTGGTCGAACTGCCTGCGCGTGCTCGCCGATGCCACCCGGGTTCGCCTGCTCGCCCTGCTCGACCGCGAGGAACTGACGGTCGCCGAGCTGTCGGAAATCACCCAGTTGGCCCAGCCGCGCGTCTCCACCCATCTGGCGCGCCTGCGTGAGGCCGGACTGGTGCGCGACCGGCGATCCGGCGTATCTGCCTACTACCGGTTCGACGCCGAGGGGCTGAATCCCGCGCAACGTGCCTTGTGGCGCTCGCTCTCGGAAGGTGCCGACGACGCCCTGCTGCGCCAGGACGCCGAACGACTGCCGTCAGTGCTCGCGCAGCGCGCGTCCGATGAGAACTGGGCCGACAGTGTCGCCGGTGACATGGAGCGCCACTACTCGCCCGGACGCACGTGGGAGGCCCTGGCGCGCGCCGCCCTGCAGCTGCTTGAGCCGGGCGACGTGCTCGATGTGGCGTCGGGTGACGGCGCCCTGGCCGAACTGCTTGCACCGCAGTCACGCCGCTATCTGTGCGTCGATGCCAGCGCCAAGGTGGCACATGCGGCCGCCGAACGGCTGTCGACGCTCAAGAACGTCGAGATCGCCGTGCAGGACATGCACGCGCTGGACCTGCCCGACGACAGCTTCGACCTCGTGCTGCTGATGAACGCGCTGACCTACGCCGAGCGACCGGCGGTGGCCGTGCAGGAGGCAGCCCGGGTGTTGCGTCCGGGTGGTCGCGTGCTGGCGACCACGCTGGTCAAGCACGAGCACCGTGCCGCGGTGTCCCCCTACGGGCACGCCAACCTGGGCTTTACTCCGCGCGAGCTGCGCAAGCTGGCGGAAAAGGCCGGGCTGCAGGTGATTCGCTGCGCCCCGTTCACCCGCGAGCGCCGCCCGCCGCATTTCGAAGTCCTGTCGATGATTGCGCGCCGCCCATAGCGGCAGCGCCGACGAAGAGTCGAACGCACGCACCCCATGAGCATCGCTGACGAGAACTCTGTGTCGAACGAACTCCCCTGGCTCCATCCCGAACGTGTCCACGCCCTGCAGCATGCGCTGTCGCAGCGCATCCTCGTGCTCGACGGCGCGATGGGCACCATGCTGCAGCGGCACGGCCTCGACGAAGCCGACTTCCGCGGTCAGCGATTTGCCTGCGGCTGCGGTGCCGACGAGCACGATCATGGACAGGACCTCAAGGGCAACAACGACCTGCTGGTGCTCACCCAGCCCGATGTCGTGCGTGGCGTGCACCAGGCCTACCTCGATGCCGGTGCCGACCTGGTCGAAACCAATACCTTCAACGCCACATCCCTGTCGCAGGCCGATTACGGCACCGAGCACCTGGTGCGCGAGATGAATCGAGAGGCGGCACGCCTCGCCCGCGAAGCCTGCGACGCTGCCACCGCACAGACGCCGGACCGGCCACGCTTCTGCATCGGCGTGCTCGGCCCCACCAGCCGCACCGCATCCATCTCGCCCGATGTGAACAATCCGGGCTTCCGCAACGTCGACTTCGAGACCCTTCGCGTCGCCTATGTCGAAGCCACCGAAGGGCTGATCGAGGGCGGCGCCGACGCGATCATGGTGGAAACCATCTTTGACACCCTGAATGCGAAGGCCGCGCTGTTCGCCATCGAGGACGTGTTCGAGGCACGCGGCGCGCGCCTGCCGGTGATGATCTCCGGCACCATCACCGACAAGTCGGGCCGCACCTTGTCAGGCCAGACCGCCGAAGCGTTCTGGTACTCGCTGCGCCACGCGCGCCCGTTGTCGATTGGCCTCAACTGCGCCCTCGGCGCCACCGATTTGCGCCCGCACGTCGAAGTCCTGGGCGAGGTCGCCGACTGTCTCGTCAGCGTGCACCCGAATGCCGGGCTACCCAACGCATTCGGCGAGTATGACGAAACGCCGGAACAGATGGCCGCCGTGCTGGACGAGTTCGCCCAGGCGGGCCTGCTCAACATCGTCGGCGGATGTTGTGGCACCACACCCGACCATATCCGCGCCATCGCAAATGCCGTCTCGCGCCACGCGCCGCGTGCGCTCGCTCAGCCGACGCCACACACGCGGCTTGCCGGACTCGAACCCTTCGTCATCACGCCGCAGACCAATTTCATCAATGTCGGCGAGCGTACGAACGTCACCGGCTCGGCACAGTTCCGCAAGCTGATCAAGGAAGATCGCTACGCCGAGGCCGTCGAGGTCGCCCGACACCAGGTCGAGAACGGCGCGCAGATCATTGACGTCAACATGGACGAAGGACTGCTCGACGCCGAGCGCGCGATGTCCGACTTCCTCAACCTGATCGCCGCCGAGCCCGACATCGCGCGCGTGCCGGTGATGATCGACTCATCGAAGTGGAGCGTCATCGAATCGGGTCTGCGCTGCCTGCAGGGCAAGGGCGTGGTCAACTCGATTTCGCTGAAGGAAGGCGAAGCAAGTTTCCTGCATCAGGCGCGTCGGGTGCACCGCTACGGCGCCGCGGTGGTGGTCATGGCCTTCGACGAAACCGGGCAGGCCGACACCCTCGCCCGCAAGATCGAGATCTGCCGCCGCAGCTACGCCCTGCTGACCGGGCAAGCCGGTTTCGCGCCGGAAGACATCATCTTCGACCCGAACATCTTTGCCATCGCGACCGGCATCGACGAACACGCCAATTACGGCGTCGATTTCATCGAGGCCGCGCGGCAGTTGAAACAGGATTTCCCGCTCGCCCACATCTCCGGCGGCGTCAGCAACGTGAGCTTCGCCTTTCGCGGCAACAACCCGGTGCGTGAAGCGATTCACTCCGTTTTCCTCTACCACGCCATTCGCGCGGGCATGGACATGGGCATCGTCAACGCGGGCGCGCTGGCGTTCTACGACGATCTTCCGGCCGAACTGCGCGAGCGCGTCGAGGACGTCGTGCTGAATCGGCGCCCCGACGGCACCGAGCGACTGCTTGAAGTAGCGGACAGATACCGAGGCGGCAAGAGCGCTGCGGCCAGCGACCAGACCGACAAGCTTGCGTGGCGAGCGCTGGCGGTCAACGAGCGGCTGCGGCATGCCCTGGTGCACGGCATCGATGAGTTCATCGACGGCGACACCGAGGAATCACGCAAAGGTTTCGACAAGCCCCTGCAGGTGATCGAGGGGCCGCTGATGGACGGCATGAACGCGGTCGGCGACCTGTTCGGGGCCGGCAAGATGTTTCTGCCTCAGGTGGTGAAGTCGGCGCGGGTGATGAAGAAGGCCGTCGCGTACCTGCTGCCCTTCATCGAAGCCGAAAAGGCACGCAGCGGCGAGACGGCCAAGGCGCAGGCCCGCATCGTCATGGCGACGGTCAAGGGCGACGTGCATGACATCGGCAAGAACATCGTCGGCGTGGTGCTCCGTTGCAACAACTTCGATGTCGTGGATCTCGGCGTGATGGTCTCTGCACAGACCATCCTCGACACCGCGCGCCAGCAGCAGGCCGACATGATCGGACTCTCGGGCCTGATCACGCCCTCGCTCGAAGAAATGAGCCACGTGGCCAAGGAAATGCAGCGGCAGGGTTTCGCCGTGCCCCTGCTGATCGGCGGCGCGACCACCTCGCGTGCGCACACTGCACTGAAGATCGAACCCAACTACGCGTCGCCGACGATCTGGGTGAAGGACGCTTCACGCGCGGTGGGTGTGGCGCAAAATCTGATCAGCGCGGAGAAACGCGCCGCCTTCGTGGCCGCCAACCAGGCCGACTATGCCGAGATCCGTGCCCGCCACAAGGATCGCGGCCCGGGCAAGCGACTCATCCCGCTGTCGCAGGCCAGGGCGCAGTCGCTGAACATCGACTTTGCCGCACCCCCCCCCGCCGCGCCGCGCCAGCCCGGGGTGCACGTGCTGCGCGACGTGCCGCTGGCAGAGCTGGTGCCCTACATCGACTGGACGCCGTTCTTCCAGACCTGGGAGCTTGCGGGTCGATTCCCGCAAATTCTCGACGACGAGGTCGTCGGCGCCCAAGCCACGGAGCTCTACCGCGACGCCCAGGCCATGCTCGATCGCATCGTCGAAGAGCGGTGGCTCACTGCGCACGGCGTGTGCGGCATCTGGCCGGCCCAACGTGATGGCGACGACATCGTGGTGTACCCCGACGCGCTCTCTCCAGCGGCGTCGGAGCGGGGCGATGCACGGCCGCTTGCGCGGTTGCACTGCCTGCGCCAACAAGCCGACAAGCCGGCCGAACGCGGCAATCTATGCCTGGCCGATTTCGTCGCGCCGCAGGACTCCGGCGTGCCGGACTGGATCGGCGCCTTCGCGGTCACCGCCGGCCTCGGCTGCGACGAGCGTGTGGCTGTCTTCGAGGCCGAGCACGACGACTACAGCGCCATCCTGCTCAAGGCGCTGGCCGATCGCCTCGCCGAGGCGTTCGCGGAGTATCTGCACGCGCGAGTGCGCCGCGATTTCTGGGGCTATGCCGGTGACGAGGCGTTCGACAACGAGGCGTTGATTGCCGAGCGCTATCGCGGCATTCGCCCCGCTCCGGGCTATCCCGCCTGCCCCGAGCACAGCGAAAAGGCCACGATTTTCAGCCTGCTCGACGCCGAGGCGAACTGCGGCATGGGCCTGACCGAGAGCTTCGCGATGAGTCCTCCCGCCTCGGTCTCCGGCCTGTACTTTGCTCATGAGCGCAGCCAGTACTTCGTCGTCGGGCGCGTCGGCAAGGACCAGGTCGAAGACTACGCTCGGCGCAAGGGATGGACGGTCGCCCAGGCCGAGCGCTGGCTGGCATCGATTCTCGACTACGATCCCGAATAACGGTCACGCCGCAGGCCGCGCCGTGGCGCAACGGCAAGGCCTCGTCCGCACCGCATTCGATACGCAGCGTTGCGACATGCGATCCACGGCGGCCGCTGGTCCAAGACAGCGACGCCGCTTCGTGTCGAGGACCGTGGTGCCACAACGCGCCGCGCCGGCGGACCCAGTCACAGCGGAGCCCGATCGACAACGACCAGGCCGTGCCTCGACCGGTGGCGGTCAGCCCCTTGCCTGACCGGCGGTGGCCGGATCGATGAATTGGAGTGACTGCTCCACCCTGCTGCAGCATGATCGGAAAGCAACAGGATCGGATGATGGCCACGCCGATGACGAGCAAGAAGCAGACTTCCTTCCAGATGTCCGACCTGCGCGGACTCGCCCAGCTGGGCGTGGACGCCACCTTGGGCGTGACCTCGGTAGTCGAGCAGCTGCACGGCACGATCAGCCGTCGTGCCCGCCCGTTGGGTGCCCCCGATACCGCGGCGACCCGTGGAATTACCGGACTGGTGTACGGCAGCATCCGCGGCGTCGCGCGCGCCATCTCGGGCGGCGTGGGCCTCGGGCTTTCCACGGTGGAACGCCTGATGCCCGGACAGGCCGCCGACTCGGCCCGGCGCCATGCCGTGTTGGCGGCACTCAACGGCGTCTACGGGGACCATCTGGCAGCCAGCGGCAATCCGCTGGCCACAGACATGGCCCTCTATCACAACGGCGAACGTCTACCGCTGACACCGGCAGCGGTCGCCAAGGTCAGGCCCGCTGGCGGCGGACGCCTGTTGCTGCTGGTGCACGGCCTGTGCATGAACGATCAGCAGTGGCATCGCCGTGGTCATCATCATGGCCTGCATCTGGCCCGTCAGCATGGCTACACGGTGCTCTCGTTGCGCTACAACAGCGGCCTGCCAGTGGCACGCAACGGCTTGTTGCTGGCCGAGCTGCTCGCCCGGCTCGACGAAATCTGGTCCGCGGAAGAACTGGCCGTTGTGGGCCACAGCATGGGCGGGCTGGTCGCGCGCGCCGCCATCAGCGTGGCGGAGCAGCAGTCCCTGGCCTGGCGCACCCACCTCACCGGGTTGGTCTGCCTGGGCACGCCCCACCTGGGCGCGGCGCTGGAGCGGGGTGGTCACTGGATCGACACGCTGCTCGATCTCAGCCCCTACGCCGCGCCGTTCGCTCGCCTGGGCAAAGCGCGCAGCGCAGGCATCACCGATCTGCGCCATGGGCATCTGCGAGCGGACGGCGCGACCGAACAGGTGCCGTTGCCGAAGGGTGTGCCGGTGTACGCGGTGGCGGCCACCCGTGCCGACGCGCGCAGTGACGACGGTGTGCATCCGCACACGTCCAACACGCATGCCGTATCGCCGATGCATTCCCTCCCTGGAGATGGCCTGGTCAGCGTGGCCAGCGCCTGGGGCGAGCACTCCGAACCCGATCGGGATCTGGCGCTGCCCGCTGCGCACAAGCGCCTGCTGACTGCAGCCAATCATTGGGACCTGCTCAGTCGCGGCGAGGTGGCGACCTGGTTGGTCGAATGGCTCGCGCCCCGGCGCTGAATCTGCGGGCTTCTCCAGCTGAAGCTGGCCACACTGGAAGCCTCCAACGCCGGAATGGAGCCTCTCGCGGGTCGGTGATCAGGACATCTGTCTTGCCTCCGAGCGCCCTGCTCGCCACGAAAGATGTCGGGTGCCGACGTCATCGGGATCGCGGCAGCCCGCCGGACAAGAGGCGTATCCTTATGATTTGAAAAGGTTGTCCGGAAAATGTCGGGTCGATGTCGTGGTGTGTTCGGAGGTCGGAGGGGAACATCGAACACGCAAACGCAGTGCCCGTGACCAATGAGGTTCAGATCCATGTGGGTGAAAAAATTCCGATTGCAGAAGTGTTGGTCGCAAGAACAGCTTGCCGAAATGACCGGCCTGAGCGTGCGCACCGTCCAGCGACTCGAGAAGGGTCAGACACCCAGCATGGAAACCCTCAAGGCCCTGGCATCAGTGTTTGAAATCGACCTTTCAGACTTGCCACAGGAGCAAACCATGACCAGCCCAGACAACGCCCAGAACCGCCCCGTTGCCGACATCAGGAGCGATTTCTCGCAGCGGTGGATTACCCGCGAGGAGGAGCAGGCCATTCAGCATGTGGAGCACGTGAAGGGGTTCTACATGCATGCCGGCATCTTCCTGATCGTCATGCCCGCCTTGATCGCGTTCAATCTGTGGATCAGCCCGGATGTGTTCTGGTTCCTGTACGTGCTGTTTCCCTGGTTGTTCGCCTTTGCGCTGCAAGCCGCGTTCACTTTTCCCGTGACCCGGATATTCAGCCCGGAGTGGGAGAAGCGTCAGGTGGAAAAACAGCTGGGCAGAAAGCTCTAGGGCGATTCTGGTCGGTGCCTTCGCCCCGCGCCACGGCGAGGGCGGCGGGCCGGCGATGAGCGACCGAGTGGCGGCGACCCGACGACGAGAGCCCGGGAAGGCTTGCGCTTCCCTGTTCGGCATCAAGGGTGAAAGCGTCCGGCGCGGTCGTCGACCCGATTCCGCAACGCTCGGGCCCAAGATCGGCATGGTTCGAAGCGCAGATCACCTCAGCGCAACCAGGCGACCCCTCGCTTTTGCAGCGGTCGCCTCAAGGTGCCGCAGCTTCGAACCCATCGCGGAACAGAGCTGCACCCGGCTCGATATCGGTACGCACGCAATCGTAGGTCTCGGCGATGCGTGCGCCGGTATCGACCACCGCAAAGTCGGTGACGCGAACCGGTGTGCGGTTGCCGGCGCTGCCATTCCAGAAGACCTGCGGGGTGATGCCGAGGGCGGACCAAGTCGTTGCGTTGTGCCGGTCGCTGGCAAAGGTCAGGGCAATGTTGCCGCCGTCGGACAGCACGATGCCGTAGCGCTGCATGGTGCGCAGAATGACCTGGGCCGCGGCGTTGTAGCCGGCCATCGGAAAATCGGCGCGCAGCCGCATGCGCACGCCGTAGGGCACCGAACCCACCGGACCGCTGGGGCCGCCCGCGTGGGTGGCAGGACGCACGTAGAGCCGCCCGTTCACCGCGCCGGCCAACCCGCTGTCGCTGGCCATGCGCGCGTTGGGCAGGACGAAGCGGATCGCATGCCCGAGGTCGCTGTCGCTGCCGGCGTCGATCGCCGCCTGCACGCCATCGGGGCTCGGCATCAGCGGCGCCATCGGGAAGCCGGCGGCGTCGGCGCTGGTGCAGTGGTCGCCGCGGCCTTCCGCGGGGTAGATGACGTTGAGATCCCAGATCGCCAGACACAGTGCGACCAGCTCATTGCTGCTGCGTGTGCCGTTGTAGAGCTCGTACAGCAGGCCGCCGCGCTCGACGATCAGATGGCAGTCTGCGTTCTCCCGATCGCAAGTCTGGCCGGTCTCTCCTTCGAATGCAGCGTCGTTCGGCACCGGCATGGTCGTGCCCAGCGCCTCGCAGTCGGGCAGAAAGTAGTCGAAGGGGGCTGGTTCCACCACCGGCAGCATCGGCGCCGACTCCATCGCGTCCATGCGTCGAACATGGATCGAGAAATCGATATGCATGCGGTGACTCACCCCAGCGACCGGGCCCCATCCGTTGAGGCCGTCCAGCGTGGCGATCATGCTCGCGGAACTGGGATGCAAGGGCGCCGAGTCGATGCGCTGGTGCCAGATCGCACCGGCAGGAAACCGCGGCGGCACGTCGGCGACAGCCGGAAGCGATAGCAGGCACAGTACGAAGAAAAGGTGTCGCATGGCTCCCCTCCAAGCCGGAACCCGCCCATCCTGCCCGCGACCCTGCCGCCGTAACAAGTGGTTTGCGCACATTTTGACGACCGCTTCGGATGCCCGGTCTACCAGACCAGATCGTCGGGCACCTGGTATTGGGGGTCGGCGTAGGGATCGTCCGAAGGTGGCGCGTTCGGGTCGATCTTCAGCGCCACGCCTGCCGCGAAGACGGCTTCGGCCTGGGCGAGCATCTCGGCGTCTACCAGCAGGTAGCGACCGTTGTCCTGCACCACACCGAGTTGCCCCGCATTGAGTTGCTTGAGTTGCTCTTCGGTGACGTAGATGCGCTTGATCTTGCCGCCGTATTCGAAGTGGCGGGCGATGTCGGCGTCCTCGCGATTCAGCGCCTTGCCTTCCAGCAGCGCATGCAGCTTCGCTCGGGCCTCGCGTTTCAGCCTCGCCGCTTCCTGCTTGGCGGCCTCGGCTGCGATGCGTTCTTCCTTTTCCTTCTGCGCGCGTATCGCATAGGCCTTGGCGAGATCAATCTCGCCTCGCTTGCCGGCGCCGCCGCCAGGTTTGGCATGGCGTGCAGAGTTTGGCTGCCCTCGCCCGCCTTCCCGGCCGCCTGGACCGGGCTTGCCCGATCGATCTCCTCGCCCCGGCCTTTCACCCGACCCGCCTTCACCGCGCGAGGCCGGCTTGGCGCCGCGCTTGGCTGGGGACGGGGCCTCGCGACGAACTTCGGGTTTGGGCGCGGGCTTGAAGCCCAGGCCGAGCAACTGGTCACGGAGAGACTGCGTCATGAATCGTCTTGCGAAGTGGATGCGTCAGTAGTGCGGCGGCGGCGGTTCGCTCGCCGGGTCTTCGTGCAGCATCGTGCGCAGCTGGCGCAGATCGGTCAATGCCTGCTGCAGGAGATGCTGGCTGCGCGCCTGTTCCATGCGCGCCGCGGCGACGGCATCGCTCATCTCGGCCAGCGCGCGCTCCTGGAACACCAGCCGGGTTTCCAGATCGACCAGGCGCGCTTCGATGTCGCCGCTCATGCGGGTCGTTTCGGTGCCTGTACCGAGCGGCCGCGACCGATGCCGTAGTAGGCAAGGCCTGCCGCTTCGACATCCGCCGGGTCATAGATGTTGCGGCCGTCGAACACGACCTTGTCGCGAAGCCGACCGGCCAACGCGGCGAAGTCGGGGCTCCAGAAGGTCTTCCACTCGGTGATCACGGCGAGGGCGTCGGCGCCGTCCAGCGCTTCCTCATCGGAGTTGCACAGCAGCAGGTCCGCACGCTGCCCGTAGATGCGGCGGGTTTCTTCCGCCGCCTCAGGATCAAAGGCACGCACGGTGGCCCCGGCGTTCCAAAGCTGCTCCATCAGGTAGCGGCTGGGCGCTTCGCGCATATCGTCGGTGTTGGGCTTGAAGGACAAGCCCCACAGCGCGACGACCTTGCCGGCGATTCCGTCCGGGTAGTGCCGCTGCATCAGTTCGAAGAGATGGTACTTCTGCGTGTGGTTGACCGCTTCGACCGCCTCGAGAATGCGCGCGGTGTAGCCATGCTGCTTGGCCGTGCGCTCAAGCGCCTGCACGTCCTTGGGGAAACAGGATCCGCCGTAGCCTGCACCGGGATAGATGAACGAGTAGCCGATGCGCGGATCGGAGCCGATGCCGTGACGCACCATCTCGATGTCGGCGCCCACCCGCTCGGCGATGTTCGCCATTTCGTTCATGAAGCTGATCTTGGTGGCCAGCATCGCGTTGGCAGCGTACTTGGTCAGTTCTGCCGAGCGCACGTCCATCACCACCAGACGTTCGTGGTTGCGATTGAACGGCGCGTACAGGGTTCGCAGACGGTCAATCGCCTTCTCGCTGTCCGAGCCGACGACGATCCGATCGGGGCGCATGCAGTCCTTGACCGCATCACCTTCCTTGAGGAACTCGGGATTGCTGGCGACGTCGAAGCTGACTTCCGAGCCGCGCGACTTCAAGCCAGCGGCGATGGCCTCCTGCACGCGATCGGCGGTACCGACCGGCACCGTCGACTTGTCGACCACCACCGCATAGCGTTCCAGATACTTACCGATCGTCGACGCCACTGCCAGCACATGCGACAGATCGGCGCTGCCGTCTTCGTCCGGCGGCGTGCCTACCGCAATGAAGATCAGATCCGCATGGCGTACCGCGCGCTCGGCGTCCGTCGTGAAATCGAGGCGCCGAGCCGCATGATTGGCCTTCACCATCGGCTCGAGACCGGGCTCGTAGATCGGGATCACGCCGCGCTTGAGACCCTCGACCTTGGCTTCGTCGATGTCGACGCACAGGACGTGGTTGCCCACTTCAGCCAGGCAGGTGCCGGTCACCAATCCCACGTAGCCGGTGCCAAAGATCGTCACATTCATCGGTCGAGAATTCCCACGGAAAGCGCGGCATTGTAGCCAGCGCAAGCGAAAAGTGATTGAACACGACGGGCGCGCCAGCCATTCGGGCGCCTGCCGGGACGACGCAGCCGCGTGGACGCAGCGCGAAGGGCGGCCGCGCTGGTCGCCTCCTGGCCGCTGCAAAAACGACTACGGCCGGCGAGCGCCGGCCGTAGTACGTTCCAACCCTGACTTACTGCTTGACGATTTCGAGCAGTTCGACGTCGAACTTCAGCGTCGCGTTCGGACCGATCGGACCCGGCGTACCGCGGTCGCCGTAGCCCAGCTCCGACGGGATCCACAGGGTGTACTTCGAGCCCACCGGCATCAGCTGCAGGGCTTCGGTCCAGCCCGGGATCACCGCATTCAGCGCGAACTGCGCCGGCTGACCGCGATCCACCGAGCTGTCGAACTTGGTGCCGTCAAGCAAGGTGCCGGTGTAGTGCACCTTGACCGTGTCCGTCGCAGCCGGCTTTGGGCCGGTGCCTTCGGTGACGACCTGGTACTGCAGGCCCGACTCGGTGCTCTTCACACCGGCTGCGGTCTTGTTCTTGGCCAGGAAAGCTTCGCCTTCAGCCTTGTTCTTGGCCGCCTGCTCCTGCAGCTTCGCAGCCTGCTTGGCCTGCATCTTCTGCTGGAAGGCCTGCTGCACAGCCATCGCCTCTTCCGGCTTGAGCAGCGGCTCTGCGCCATTCAGACCATCCTTCATGGCGCGCTGGATGATCTCGAGATCGACTTCATCCTTGATGCCGGTCAGCGAATTGGCGATCTGCATGCCGATGACATAGCTGATCTTGTCCTTCTCGGTCTCGAGCTTGTCGGACGCCGAGGCCGTGGCGGCACCGAACAGGACAGCCGTCGTGGCAAGGGCGAGCAGAGTCGGACGCATCTGAAACTTCATCGATTTCTCCGGAATGACAACGAATAGAGTTGGAACGGCGCTGCGCCTGCGCTGCAGGCGGACAAAGGGCGGCGTATTGTGCGCGCGCCCCTGACACGGCGCAAACGCCCGCGGTTGCGACAGCAGTCCGGGCAAAGAGTTCCCCGATACCACCACACAGCGCAGTCACGTCGGCCGGCCTATGCTTGCCTCTCGCCACCTGGGCAGCACCGTGGAGCCGGCCCGCACCGGAACCCCGAGCCGCCCGACCCTCGGGAGTACCCATGCTGAATCTGGATGCGCTGACCCGCGCCCGCGCCGCCCACCCGGCTCCACCACCCGCCCACAGCGACGCGGAATCCCGGGCACTCGAGCGGTTTACCCGCTTCTTCTCCAGTTTCGCCGTCGATCGCGTCGAGCGTCTGCTGCCCGAAACCTACGCCGAGGACGTGTGGTTCAACGACACCCTGAAAACCATCAAAGGGCGCGACACGCTTGGTCACTACCTGGCCGAGAGCGCTGCAGCAGTGGAGAACTGCCGGGTGGAGATCGAGGAAATCACCCGCACTGCGCATGACGAGCATCTGCTGCGTTGGCGGATGATGATCCGGTTCAAGAAACTTCGCCGCGGCGTCGACACCTGGTCGATCGGCCTCAGCCATCTGCGATTCAATGCCGATGGGCTGGTCGTCTACCACCAGGACTACTGGAACGCGGCAGACGGACTGTACGAGCACGTGCCGTTGCTGGGCAGCCTGATCCGCGCGCTCAAGCGGCGCCTCTGAGGACAGCGCTCGGTAGACGTCGGCAGCGGCCCGGCAGTTCGGGCCGCGCTTACCGGCTGCTCAGTCAGCCTGCTCTTCCGGCGCCGCACTCAGCAGCGCATCAATCTTCGCCAGCAATGCCGCGTCTTCAGGCGTGGTCTTGCTGCCGTAGCTGCCGACAACCTTGCCATCGCGATCAATCAGGTACTTGTGGAAGTTCCAGCCTGGCTTCTGCCCGGTCTGCTTCGCCAGGTACGCATAGATCTGGGTGGCGTCATTGCCGCGCACGCTGACCTTCTCGAACATCGGAAACTTCACGCCATAGGTGAGCGTGCAGAATTCCTTGATTTCGGCCTCGGTGCCGGGTTCCTGCCCCATGAAGTCGTTGGACGGGAACCCCAGCACGGCGAATCCCCGGTCACTCAGACGGGCATGCAACGCCTCCAACCCCTCGTACTGCGGGGTGTAGCCGCACTTGCTGGCGGTATTCACCACCAGCAGAACCTTCCCCTGGTACTGCTCGCACAGGTGCACCGGTTGCTTGCCCGCGAGTGGGCGGTAGCTGAAGTCCAGCGCTTCGGCGCACTCGGACCACGCCGGAGCGGATGCCAAGAGAAGCAATACAAACAGAAGGTTACGCATGACGAGGCGCCCCACGAGAGATTCCGCATGGTACGGACAATGAGGTGTCGGTGCCGTGAACCTGAATCGACGCGCACTGCGCAACCCCGGGCTATTGCGTGCAGTCGAATTGGTGTTATAGTTCGCTACAACACCAACGCGATACCTCACCGGACCGGGAGGATGTATGTGGCAGCGACTGAAGAATTCGATGATGGCGATGGCGATCTCGACCATGGCGGTACTGGCCGTCACCGGCCTGGGCGAGCGCAACCAGCCCACCGCCGAGCCGATGCTGGCAACGGCACAGCGTCTGGAACTGGACACCCAGACCCAGCTCGCCCTGCTGATCGGCGCCAAGCTGACAGCGGTGGTGATCGATGAGGTGGTCCGAGAAGCGCAAACCGCCAAGGCTCATGCCCAGGCTGCGCAACCGGCACGCACGGCCCCGTCCCGTGACCTGCGCATGCCGTTCTACTCGTTCGCATCCCGGCCTGCGCGCCCGCGGGAGATCTGAAGCATGAGTGTGCAATGGAGTGACAACACCCCGATCTACCTGCAGCTCAAGGAGCGTGTCGTGGCGATGATGCTCGACGGCGAGCTCAAGCCCGGCGACGCTTTGCCCTCGGTGCGTCAGGTGGCCGCCGACTATCAACTCAACCCGATTACCGTCTCCAGGGCCTACCAGGAACTGGCTGACGAAGCCCTTGTGGAAAAACGCAGAGGACTTGGCATGTACGTGACCGACGGAGCACCCGAAAAGCTGCTCGCCAGCGAGCGAGAACGATTCCTGCGCGATGAATGGCCCGCCATGCTGGTGCGCATCGAACGTCTGGGCCTGCGTGTGGAAGAACTGCTGCGCAACGCACAACCTGTGGGGGCTGGTCGAGCATGAGCACGGTAATCGAATCGAAGGGACTGCGTCGCAGCTACGGCGGCAAGCCGGCGCTCGATGGCGCGGATTTCCACATCGCCGCCGGCCGCATCGTCGGCCTGATTGGCCCGAACGGCGCCGGCAAGACCACGGCCCTGAAAGCCATTCTCGGTCTGTCGCCCTTCGAGGGCGAACTGCGGGTGCTGGGCCGCGATCCGCGTACCGAACGCGACGAGCTGATGAAGGACGTGTGCTTCATCGCCGACGTCGCCGTGCTGCCGAAGTGGATTCGGGTCAGGGAGGCGGTCGATTTCGTCGAAGGCATCCACCCCAAGTTCAGCCGGCGCAAGTGCGAAGACCTGCTCAAGCACACCAAGCTCAATCCGGCGATGAAGGTCAAGGAGATGTCCAAGGGCATGATCGTGCAGTTGCACCTCGCCCTGGTCATGGCCATCGACGCCAAGCTGCTGGTGCTCGACGAGCCGACACTCGGTCTCGACATCCTCTATCGCAAGCAGTTCTACCAGAACCTGCTGAACGACTATTTCGACGAGGAGAAGACCATCCTGATCACTACCCATCAGGTCGAGGAGGTCGAACACATCCTCACCGACCTGCTGTTCATCAAGGACGGCAAGATCTCCCTGGATACCACCATGGACGCCATGGCCGAGCGCTTCTGCGAAGTCATGGTGCCGAACGATCGCGCCGACACGGCGCGGGCGCTGAAGCCGCTGGATGAACGTCAGGTGTTCGGCAAGTCGATCTTCCTGTTCGACAGCGTGAGTCGCGCCGAGCTGGGCAAGCTCGGTGAAACCCGCACGCCGAGCGTGTCCGACCTGTTCGTGGCGACGATGAAAGGAACCTACGCATGAAAACGATGCAGTGGCTGTTGCGCCGCGAATTCTGGGAAAACCGCGGCGGCTTCTTCTGGGCGCCGGTGGTGGCGGGTGGCGTGTTTCTCGTGCTGTTCATGCTGCTTCTGGCCATCGCTCAGGCTGCTGCTGACCGATCCCACATCCAGATTGGCCTGGTCAGGCTCGACTCGCTGCTGAAGTCGGTTGACCCGTCCGCCATGCAGGCGGCCGCAGTTGGAGTCGACACACTCATCCTCACGATCGTGGCGATGTCCATGTTCGTGACTGCAATTGTGGTGTTCTTCTACAGCCTCGGCGCGTTCTTCGACGAGCGCAAGGACCGAAGCATCCTGTTCTGGAAGTCACTTCCCTTGTCTGATCGCGATACCGGCATCAGCAAGGTTCTGAGCGCCACGGTGGTGGCACCCGCGATAGGTTTGGTTGCCGGCATAGTGACCGCCATGGGACTTCTGCTGGTGCTGTGCATGTTTGCCGCTTTCCATGGACAGAACCTCTTCGGATTGGTCTTCTGGCATGCGCATCCGGTACGCATGACCATGCTCGCTCTCACCACATTGCCCCTGTACGCAATTTGGGCGCTTCCGACCGTGGGCTGGTTGATGCTCTGCTCCTCTTGGGCCAGAGCCAAGCCTTTCCTCTGGGCGCTCGGCGTGCCGCTGGGCGCCGGCATCCTGGTCACGTTCTTCGACCTGATGCAAGCCATCGAGCGCCCCAACGTCTGGTTCTGGGAGCACGTCGTAGGACGCATGCTGGGTGGCACTTTTCCCGGCGGATGGCTGAAGCATGCCTCGATCTCGTTCGAGAACGGTATTCGCACTCCTGATGACATGCTGAACCTGGCCACCTTGGGCAACTTCTATAGCGCCCTGGGCAGCGCCGAACTGTGGGTGGGTGCCGTCGCCGGCGCGGCCATGCTGGTTGCCGCCACCCGCCTGCGCCGCTGGCGCGACGAAGCCTGATGTCCCGACCCTTTCGACGACTGGAGCGAGAACACACCATGAACCGTTTGCTTGTTGCTGTACTGATCGCGCTCAGCGGCGGCGCAGCCTCCGCTTCCGAATGCGCCAACTCGGAGCCCCGCCCTCTTGACCTCGACCTGACCGGCATCGAGCGGGTTGAATTCGACCTCGGCGGTTCGACACTGCGCCTGCATGCCGGGGCGTCCCCTTCGGTGCGCGCCAAGGCCTGCAGTTCGCACGCCGACCAGCTCGACAAGATCCAGCTCGTGCAGTCGCGCAATGGGTCGACCCTGGTGATCCGCGCCGAATCGAAGGCCGAATGGAGCGGCATCTTCTTCGCCACCACCTACGGCTACCTCGACATCGACGCCACCCTGCCGGCAGGACTTCCACTCGATCTTCAGGTGGGATCGGGCGAAGCCGACGTGGTCGGCATCGAAGCGGTGATGGCGGACGTGGGCTCGGGCGACCTCAAGGTGCGCGATGCGCGCAGCCTGAAGCTCGACGTGGGCTCCGGTGACGCAGAAGTCGAAAACGTTGCAGGCAGCGTCGAGGTGGAGGTCGGCTCCGGCGACGCGCAGATCCGCGGCGCCGGCGACATCGCCAACGCAGAAGTCGGCTCGGGCGACCTCGAAATCGAGAACGTGCGCGGCGATGTGCACATCGACAGCATCGGCTCCGGCGACCTCACGGTGCGCACCGTCGACGGCTCGGTGTCCGCGGGCAAGATCGGGTCGGGCGATCTGGTGACCCGCGACGTGAAGGGCGATCTGAGCGTGCGTCGCATCGGCAGCGGCGACGTCAGCCACAGCGGCGTCGGGGGCCGAGTCGACCTTCCTGAAGACCGCTGAGCGCTGACCACGCAGGCTCGCCCGACGCGGCGAGCGCAACGGGCATCACGGGGCGCTGCGGCGCCCCGTTTCGTTTGGGCCGGGCTGGAAACGAGCGCTCCGCGCCTCGCCGTCCACGTGGCGATCCGGCCTTGAGCCCCGCTGCGCCCGCGGCATGAGCCGGCGCCCGCCACTCGCCGCGGGCGCATGCATCGTCCTCGATGCAACGTCCCCAGTCGGCACCAGAGTGGTGCTGACCGGCTCGTGCTTGTCGCCGCGGACTTTGCCAGAATGCGTGCGAATCTTGCCTATCGGGTGCTGGCGTGCATACGGAATCGCAGTGGCTGCTGCTGTGCGGGTTTCTGGTCATGCTCATGCAGGCGGGCTTCACCTGCCTCGAAAGCGGCCTGGTTCGCGCCAAGAACAGCATCAATGTCGCGATCAAGAACCTGGTCGATTTCTGCATCTCGATCGTCCTGTTCGCGCTGGTCGGCTATGGCCTGATGTTCGGGACCAGTGCCGGCGGCTGGGTCGGCACCGACTCCTTCGGCCTGTCCGGGCTCGGCCCCGCCGCGCTTGCCTTCTTCTTTTTCCAGGCGGTGTTCTGCGGCACGGCCACCACGATCGTCTCCGGCGCGGTGGCCGAGCGGATGCGGTTTTCCAGCTACGCGTTCGTGGCACTGTTGCTGTCCGGCTTCATCTATCCGATCGCCGGCCATTGGGCCTGGGCGCAGTCGATCGACGGATCACCGCAGGGCTGGCTGGCCAAGCTCGGATTCATCGACTTCGCCGGCTCGACCGTCGTGCACTCCATGGGCGGCTGGGTCGCACTCGCCGCGCTGATCATGGTCGGACCGCGCCTGGGTCGCTTCGGCAAATCCCGCTCACGGATGATCGAGGGACACAGTCTGCCGATCGCAGCGCTGGGCGTATTCCTGCTCTGGTTCGGCTGGTTCGGCTTCAACGCCGGCAGCACCCTGCAGTTCGATAGTCGGGTGCCCGCCATCGTGGTCAACACGGCCATGAGTGGCGCGGTCGGCGGCCTGGTGGCGATGCTCCTCAGCTGGATGGAAACCCGACGTCCCGCCGCCGAGCGGGTCATGAATGGCGTGCTCGCAGGTCTGGTGGCCATCACCGCCAGTTGCGACCTGGTCTCGCCCGGCTCGGCCGTGCTCATCGCCGGCATCGGCGCGTTCGTCGCCGATCGGGCATCTCGACTGCTGCTGCGATTCCGCATCGATGACGCCATCGACGCGGTCCCGGTGCACCTCGCTGCAGGCATTTGGGGCACGTTGGCCGTGGCCTTGTTCGCGCCACTCGACGCCTTGCCAGCGGGTAGCCGATGGGGCCAGTTCGGGGTGCAGTTCGCCGGCGTGGCGTCGATCGGCCTGTTCGCCCTGTCGGCCGGCTTCGCAGGGATCCTGGCCTACCGCAAGTTCGCCACCCTGAGGGTCAGCCACCGCGACGAGATCATCGGACTCAACATTGCCGAGCACGGCGCGACCACTTCGCTGCTCGACCTGCTCAGCCAGATGGACGTGCAGGCGCATACCGGCGACTTCAGCCGTCCCATCAATGTCGAACAGCAGAGCGAGGCAAGCCAGGTCGCCGCGTTCTACAACGCCGTGCTGGAGAAGTTCAATCTCGAGATCGATCGCCGCAAGCTGGCGATGGAACGACTCGCCGACATCGCGAACCATGATCCGCTGACCGGGCTCGGCAACCGCCGACTGCTGCTGGAGAGCCTGCGGCGCACGCTGTCGCTGGCGACCGAGAACCATCAGGGCGCGATGCTCTACCTCGACCTCGACGGCTTCAAGCAGATCAACGACACGGTGGGCCACGACGCCGGCGACGCCCTGCTGCGCGAAGTCGCCCGGCGTCTGCAGGTGATTGCCGGCCATCAAGCCGTGCTCGGCCGGCTCGGCGGCGACGAAT
Source organism: Lysobacterales bacterium (assembly GCA_020442465.1). GTDB lineage: Bacteria > Pseudomonadota > Gammaproteobacteria > Xanthomonadales > Xanthomonadaceae > Pseudomarimonas. The sequence goes on along the minus strand of JAGRJY010000160.1, from coordinate 91,740 downwards.
TCGCCGTGGTGCTCGCGCCGCTCGACAAGCCGCAGGAAGATGCCTCGGAGATCGCGAAGCGCATCATCGAGGCGTTGAGCGAGCCCTGCGAATACGCAGGACAGGCGCTGCGCGTCGGCGTGTCGGTCGGCATCGCCGTGTTCGGCCCCGACCGGAGCGAAACGGTGAAGAATCTCGTGCGCAAGGCCGACGAGGCGATGTACCTCGCGAAAATGGCCGGCAAGGGCACCTTCCAGTTCTACGGCGCCGTCGAAACGGGCTAGGCCTACCGCCTGCGCGGGACACCGGGGCGAGCGGTTAGAATTCCGCGCTCCGGTTGACCTGCTGTGGAGACCCCCGATGCTCGATCATTCCTTGACCGCGCTTTCCCCTGCCGACGGTCGCTATGCCGCCCGCGCGCATGCCCTGCGTCCGATCTTCTCCGAGTATGGGCTGATCAAGGCACGCGTCCGGGTCGAGCTTGAATGGCTCATCGCGCTGGCCGCAGAGCCGGGCATCAAGGAGCTTCGCCCGCTGCCCGACGCCACCGTCAGCCGCCTGCGCAACTTCGCCGACAGCCTGACCGTCGCCGACGCCGACCGGGTCAAGGAAATCGAGCGTACGACGAATCACGACGTCAAGGCCGTGGAGTACTTCCTGAAGGAGCGTCTCAAGGACGACGAGTCGCTGGCCCATGCGCTGGAATTCATCCACTTCGCCTGCACTTCCGAGGACATCAACAACCTCAGCTATGCCCTGATGCTCAAGGAGGGGCGGGACAGCGTGATGGCGGCGGCGATGGATCGCCTGATCATCAAGCTGCGCGCGCTCTCGCACGACTATTCGCGCCTGCCGATGCTGTCGCGCACCCACGGCCAGACCGCGTCGCCGACCACCATGGGCAAGGAAGTCGCCAATGTCGCGGCACGCCTGATGCGCCAGCGACGGCAGCTGCAGTCGGTGGAACTGCTGGGCAAGATCAACGGCGCCGTCGGCAACTTCAATGCCCACGTCGTGGCTTACCCCGACGTCGACTGGATGGCGCTGTCGCAGCGCTTCGTCGAGTCGCTGGGCCTGACCTGGAATGCCTACACCACCCAGATCGAGCCGCACGACTGCGTGGCCGAATTCAGCGATGTGATGCGCCGAATCGGCATCATCGGCATCGACTTCTGCCGCGATGTCTGGGGCTACATCTCGGTGGGGTACTTCAAACAGGCCGTGAAGGAAGGCGAAGTCGGATCGTCGACCATGCCGCACAAGGTCAATCCGATCGACTTCGAGAACGCCGAGGGCAACTTCGGGCTCGGCAACGCGCTGTTCGAACACTTCGCGCACAAGCTGCCGATCAGCCGCTGGCAGCGCGATCTCACCGACTCGACCGTACTGCGCGCGATCGGCACCGCCTTCGCCCATCATCTGATCGCGATCGAGTCGCTGCTCAAGGGGCTAGGCAAGCTGAGCGTCGATCCGGACCGCCTCGAATCCGACCTCGATGCTTCGTGGGAGGTGCTCGCCGAGCCGGTGCAGACCGTCATGCGGCGCTACGGACTGCCCAATCCCTACGAGCAACTCAAGGCGATGACACGCGGCCAACCGATCACCCGTCAGAGCATGCGCGACTTCATCGCCACCTTGGCCATCCCGATCGAAGCCAAAGAGCGTCTGCTCGACCTCACGCCAGCGACCTACGTGGGACTCGCCGGGCGCCTGGCCGGCACGATCTGATCGCGATGGCTGCAGCCTTCGAAGTCGACGCCACGGCAAGACAGCGCCTGGGCATGTCGCCGGCGCGGTTCCTCGCCGAGTACTGGCAGAAGCAGCCGCTGCTGATTCGTGGCGCATATCCGACCGACCTGGCGCCGCTGGAGCCCGGCGATCTCGCTGGACTGGCCTGCGAGCCCTTCGCGCTGGCACGCATCGTCGAGTACCACCGTGGAGCGGATCGCTGGGCGCTCCGTCAGGGGCCTTTCGACGAGCAGCAATTCCCCGCGATGCCGAGCGAAGACTGGACCCTGCTGGTCCAGGACGTCGACAAGTGGGACGACGATGTCCGCGCGCTGCTGGCAGACTTCGGCTTCCTTCCCAGCTGGCGCATCGACGACATCATGGTCAGCTTTGCGGCTCCCGGTGGTTCGGTCGGCCCGCACATCGACCAGTACGACGTCTTTCTCATCCAGGGACTCGGCCGTCGGCGTTGGCGGATTTCCACCGACGCGGCTGCCTCAAGCGCCTTCCTCCCGGACGCCGACCTGCGCATCCTCGAGTCCTTCGCCGCGACCCACGACTGGGTGGTGGAGCCCGGCGACATGCTCTACCTGCCCCCCGGTGTGCCGCACTTCGGCGAGGCCATGGACGCCTGCATGACCTATTCGGTCGGCATGCGCGCGCCGTCGACGGCCGAGATGGTGGCCGACCTTGCCGACCACCTCGCCGAACGCGGCGACGACACCGCACGCTATGCCGACCCCGACTTGATGCCGGCCCGTCATTCCGCCGAGATCGACGCGACCAGCCTTGGGCGTGCCCGCAAGCAACTGCGTGCCCTGGCAGAAATGGATGAATCCTCGCTGGGCGACTGGCTCGGGCGCATGTTCAGTCGCTACCGCTCCGGCGGCCAACACGCGGCACCGCCGACACCGCCGAGTGCCGCACGGATCAGCCAGAGGCTGCGCAGCAACACGCGACTGGTGCGCAATCCGCTGAGCCGGATGGTCTACCTGCGCGATGGCAAGTTGGCTCGCGTGTTCGCGCTGGGCCAGGCGCATGCCCTGCCCCTCGCGCTGGCGCGCGCGGTCTGTGAGGGCGACGGCATCGACGCATCCGACTGGGACGCCGCCTCCGAATCTGCGCGCGATCAGATCGTTGCATTGGCCGCCGAAGGCCATATCGTCTTCCAACGAAGTTGACCGAACTCGAGCATGAACGCTATCCCAGCCGATTTCTTCGTCGAACGTGCCGATTTCCAGCTTGACCACGACGCCATCGATCGTCTGCGCATCGAAGTCTTCCAGGTCGAGCAGAACGTGCCCGCCGACATGCTGTGGGATGAGGCCGATCGCAAGAGCGTGCTGGTCTTGGCGCGCGACCTGGAACGCAGGCCGATTGGAACGGGAAGGCTCACCGCCGATGGCCGCATCGGCCGCATGGCCGTGCAGAGCGGATGGCGACAACGCGGCGTCGGCGGCGCGCTATTGCACATGCTGATCGACGCCGCCCGTCAGGCAGGCATGCACCACGTGCGGCTGCATGCGCAGATCACCGCCGTGCCGTTCTATCTGGCCCATGGTTTCGTCAGCGAAGGTGAGATCTTCATCGAGGCCGGCATCCAGCATCAGCTGATGACGCTCGCCTTGCCACCCAGCGCCACGGCCACGGAGCGCCCTGCACCGCCACGGGTGGAGTCCGAGGAAATCGAGCTGCGTTCGATGGAGGATTGCCGTTCGGCCGCCATGCAGCTGTTCGACCGGGCACGCCATCGCCTTTGGATCTACTCCCGCGACATGGACGGAGCATGGATTCGCGGCGATGCCATGTCAGCGGCCATTCGACGGGTGGCCACCTCCGGTCGCGGCGCCGAGATCCAGATTCTGGTCCAGGATGTCGACACGGCGCTGCGCAGCAGCCCGCTTCTGCTGGCGCTGGCCCAGCGCTTGCCCAGCGTCATCCAGATCCGCCAGCCCGAGGAAGAAACCGAGCTGCAGTTTGCCGGCGCTTTCCTGCTCAACGATCAGGGCAGCTGGCTGGCGCGGCCGATCGCCAGCCGCTATGACGGCGAGGCGCGCATGTATGCCCCCGGCACGCACCGACAGTGGATGGAACACTTTCGGCATGCCTGGGACCACTCCCGCGAGGCGTCCGAGCTGCGGGCGCAGGGCCTGTAGACGCGACCCTCGCCCGGGCCGCCCGCTGGCCTCCGGGCAACGCGAAACGGGGAGTGAGCCCATCACACCGCGCCCCGGGCAATCGGGCCAGCGTGGGCTCGTCCATCGGGCCGGCGCACTCGTGCGGATCCCGGTTGTCGGCATGAGGCCCATGGCGAAACCGAATCCTCGCTGAAACCGCGACCAAAGCATGATGCTTGGCGGGTTCCGTTCTGACCGGTCGCAGCCGCTATAATCGCGGGCTCGCCCCGAACTCTCCTTTCATCCCGGCCATCGCACCCGGGCAAGGCGCATCGTGAACAGCCTGATCAAGCAGTTTCTCGAGTCATCGCACATCTCCGGCGGCAACGCCTCCTTCGTCGAAGAGCTTTACGAGCGCTACCTGGTCGACCCGACCAGCGTCAACGGAGCGTGGAAGAACTACTTCGAGCAGCTCGGCGGCCGCGCCGCGGGCGATGTGCCGCATGGACCCATCATGGAAGCCGTGGCGGCCGCCGCCAAACAGCGCCGCTCCGCCATCGTGGTCCAGGCGCCGGACAACGAGGCCGCCCGCAAGCAGGGCGGCGTCCTCAAGCTGGTCACGGCCTACCGCTCGCGCGGCCATTTGCACGCCGACCTCGACCCGCTGGGCATGGCGCCCAAGCTGCCGACACCCGACCTGGGGCTGGCTTTTCACGGCCTGTCCGATGCCGATCTGAACTCCGAGTTCAGCACCGGCACCTTCGGCGGGCCCGAGCGCATGCGCCTGCGGGACCTGATCGCCCATCTCAACGCGACCTACTGCGGCCCGATCGGTGCCGAGTTCATGCACATCTCCATCGCCGAACAGCGACGATGGATGTACGAGCGCCTCGAGCGCGCCGGCGGTGCCTACCCGCTCGACGCCGCCGCCAAGCGTCGAGCGCTGGAAAAACTGACCGCGGCCGAGGGCCTCGAGCGCTACCTGCACACCAAGTACGTGGGCCAGAAGCGCTTCTCGCTGGAAGGCGGCGACAGCCTGATTCCGCTGATGGACGAACTGGTCAGGCGTTCGGGCACCCGCGGGGTGCGCGAGATGGTCATCGGCATGGCCCATCGCGGCCGCATCAACATGCTGATCAACACCCTGGGCAAGCCGGCGAAGATGCTGTTCGAAGAGTTCGAAGGGCGTCACGAAGGACCGGCCGACCCGGCGCATTCCGGTGACGTGAAGTACCACATGGGCTTCTCGGCCGACGTCGCGACACCCGGCGGCCCCATGCATCTTGCGCTGGGCTTCAATCCGTCACACCTGGAAATTGTCGACCCGGTGATCGCCGGCTCGGTCAAGGCGCGTCAGACCCGCCGCAGCGACAAGGAGCACGGCCTGGTCATTCCGGTGCTGATCCACGGCGATGCGGCCTTTGCCGGCCAGGGCGTGGTGATGGAGCTGCTGCAGATGTCGCAGGCGCGCGGCTTCGCGGTCGGCGGCACGATCCACATCGTGGTCAACAACCAGGTCGGCTTCACTACCTCCCGACCGGACGACGCGCGTTCCACGCTGTACTGCACCGACGTGGCCAAGATGGTCGGCGCGCCGATCCTGCATGTGAATGGCGACGATCCCGAGGCGGTGGTGTTCTGCGCCCAGCTGGCGCTCGACTTCCGCCAGGCGTTCAAGAAAGACGTGGTCATCGACATCGTCTGCTACCGCCGCCATGGCCACAACGAGGCCGACGAACCGGCAGCCACGCAGCCGCTGATGTACCAGAACATCCGCAAGCGCAAGACCACGCGCGAGATCTACGCCGAACGTCTGGCCGCTGCCGGAATCGTCAGCGCCGACGATTCGAAATCGATGATGGACAGCTACCGCGACCAGATGGACAAGGGTGATGGTGTCGTCGAACTCGTCTCCGGCGTGGTCGATGAATTCGCCGTCGACTGGCACCCGTACCTCGGCGGCAACCTCGACTCCCCGACCGACACCAAGGTCCAGAAGGAATCGTTGGTCAAGCTGGCGCAGCAGATCAACACCCTGCCCGAGGGCGTGAAGCCGCAGGCGCGCGTGGCCAAGATCTACGAAGATCGGCAGAAGATGCTGGCCGACGAGATCCCGATGGATTGGGGCTTCGCCGAGAACCTTGCGTACGCCACGCTGCTGCGCGAGAACTACAAGTTGCGCCTTGTGGGCCAGGACGCCGGCCGCGGCACCTTCTTCCACCGCCACGCTGTCATTCACGATCAGGTGACCGGCGAGTCGCATATGCCGCTGAAGGGCCTGGTCGCGAACACTACCCATGCGGTGATCATCGACTCGCTGCTCAGCGAAGAAGCGGTGATGGCATTCGAGTACGGCTACGCCACCGCCGACCCGACCACGCTGAACATCTGGGAAGGCCAGTTCGGCGACTTCGCCAACGGTGCCCAGGTGGTGATCGACCAGTTCATCTCCTCGGGAGAGGCCAAGTGGGGCCGGCTGTGCGGACTGGTGCTGTTCCTGCCGCACGGCTATGAGGGCCAGGGCCCCGAGCACAGTTCGGCGCGCCTCGAACGCTTCCTGCAGCTTTGCGCGCTGAACAACATCCAGGTCTGCACCCCGACCACCCCGGCGCAGATGTTCCACATGCTGCGCCGGCAGATGAAACGCGCGACGCGCAAGCCGCTGATCGTGATGACGCCGAAGTCGATGCTGCGCCACAAGCTGTCGGTGTCGAGCATGGACGACCTGGCCGCGGGTGAATTCCAGCGCATCATTCCCGACACGCGAATCGCCGAGCCCAAGAAGGTCAAGCGCGTCGTGATCTGCGCAGGCAAGGTCTACTACGACTTGCTCGAGGAAGCCGAGAAGCGTGAGCTCACGGACGTTGCCATCGTGCGCGTCGAGCAACTGTTCCCGTTCCCGCGCCCTGACCTCGCCGCCGAGCTCAAGCGTCTTTCCAGCGCCAAGGAAGTTGTCTGGTGTCAGGAAGAGCCGCAGAACCAGGGCGCCTGGTACCAGATCCAGCACCATCTGCGCTTCTGCCTCGCCGGCAAGCAAGCCCTGAGCTATGCCGGTCGCCTGCGCTCGCCGGCACCGGCCTGCGGCCACTTCGCGACGCATGTGAAAGAGCAGGCCAAGCTGGTCGACGATGCGCTCAGCGCGCCGATCAACCGCGACGACACCGCCGAATAATCTCCCCTCTCAGTCATCACGCTTAACACCGAGGACCACCGTCCATGAGCATCGAAGTCAAGGTTCCCGTCCTGCCCGAATCGGTATCGGACGCCGTCATCGCCGCCTGGCACAAGAAGGTGGGCGAAGCCGTCTCGCGTGACGAGAATCTGCTCGACCTGGAAACCGACAAGGTGGTGCTCGAAGTGCCCTCCCCGGTCGACGGCGTGCTCGAGTCGATCAGCGCCGAGACCGGCGACACGGTGACCAGTCAGCAGGTGATTGCGATCATCAAGGAAGGCGCGGCGGCCGCTCCGGCCAAAGCCGAGGCGCCCAAAGCCGCTGAGAAGTCCGCGCCGGCATCTGCCCCGGCGAAGTCGGGTAACACCGCCGACCTGTCTCCGGCCGGGCGTCGCGTCGCCGAGCAGCACGGGCTCGATCCGTCGCAGGTCGAAGGCACCGGCCGCGGTGGTCGCGTCACCAAGGAAGATCTGGTCAACAGCATGAGCGCACCGGCGGCACCGAAGGCTGCTGCACCGGCTCTGGCCGCTGGCGCGCGTCCGGAAGAGCGCGTGGCGATGACCCGCATGCGCACCCGCATTGCCGAACGCATGATGCAGTCGAAGAACTCGATCGCGATGCTGACTTCGTTCAACGAGGTCAATCTCGGCCAGGTCATGAAGATGCGCAAGGCGATGCAGGAGCAGTTCGAGAAGACCCACGGCGTGCGCCTGGGCTTCATGAGCTTCTTCGCCAAGGCCGCCGCAAACGCGCTGCAGCGTCATCCGATCGTCAACGCCTCGGTCGACGGCAGCGATGTTATCTACCACGGCTATGCCGATATCTCGATCGCCGTCGCCACCGACAAGGGCCTGGTGACGCCGGTGCTGCGCAACGTCGAGCAGATGAGCTTCGCCGACGTGGAGCGCGCCATCGCCGACTACGCCGACGCGGCGCGCAAGGGTGGCCTCAAGCTTGAAGACCTGCAGGGCGGCACCTTCACCATCACCAACGGCGGCACCTTCGGCTCACTCATGTCGACGCCGATCGTCAATCCGCCGCAGTCGGCCATCCTCGGCATGCACGCGATCAAGGATCGCGCGATCGTCGAGAACGGCCAGGTCGTGGCCGCACCGATGATGTACATCGCGCTGTCTTACGACCACCGGATCATCGACGGTAAGGATGCCGTCCTGTTCCTGGTCGACATCAAGAACCAGCTGGAGAACCCGCACAAGATGCTGCTCGGCCTGTAAGGAGACGATGACATGAGCGACAACCATTTCGATGTCATCGTGATCGGTGGCGGCCCCGGCGGCTATGTCGCCGCCATCCGCGCCGCCCAGCTCGGCATGAAGACGGCCTGCGTCGACGCTGGCCGCGGCAAGGCCGACGGCAAGATGGCGCTGGGCGGCACCTGCCTCAACGTCGGCTGCATCCCGTCCAAGGCGCTGCTCGATTCCTCGCGCCAGTTTCACAACCTGACCCACATGTTCGGCGACCACGGCATCACCGCGAAAGACGCGAAGATCGACGTGGGCACGATGATTGCCCGCAAGGACAAGATCGTGAAGCAGTTCAACGGTGGCGTGGCGCAGCTGTTCAAGGCGAACAAGGTCACCGCGATCCACGGCCATGCAACCTTGCACAAGGACCGCAAGGTCAGCGTGAAAGACTTCGACGGCAAGGAAACCGCCTACACGGCAACGAACGTCATTCTCGCTTCCGGCTCAGTGCCGATCGAGCTGCCGTTCGCGAAGTTCGACGGCAAGCACATCGTCGACAACGAAGGCGCGCTGGACTTCGACGCCGTGCCGAAGAGCTTCGGCGTGATCGGTGCTGGCGTGATCGGCCTCGAGCTCGGCTCGGTGTGGAAGCGGCTCGGCTCCGAAGTCACGATCCTCGAAGCCCTGCCCGAGTTCCTGGCCGCGGCCGACGCCGACGTTTCGAAGATCGCCCAGCGCGAGTTCAAGAAGCAGGGCCTCGACATCCACCTCAATGCGAAGGTGTCGAACGCCGAGGTGAAGAAGAACAAGGTGCATGTCACCTACACCGACGCCAAGGGCGAGCAATCGATCGTGGTCGACAAGCTGCTGGTGTCGGTCGGCCGTCGCGCCTACACCAAGGATCTGCTCAGCGCCGACTGCGGCGTCAAGCTGACCGAGCGCGGCATGATCGACGTCGACGAACACTGCCACACCGGCGTCGACGGCGTGTGGGCGATCGGCGACTGCGTGCGCGGCCCGATGCTGGCGCACAAGGCGTCCGAGGAAGGCATCGCGGTGGTCGAGATCATCGCCGGCCTGCCCGGCCATATCGACTTCAACACCGTACCGTGGGTGATCTATACCGAGCCGGAAATCGCCTGGGTGGGTCGCACCGAGAGGCAGTGCAAGGACGAGGGCATTCCCTACAAGACCGGCAATTTCCCGTTCGCCGCGATCGGCCGTGCGGTGGCGATGAACGAGACCGCCGGCATGGTGAAGGTCATCGCCCACGCCGAGACCGACCGCATTCTTGGCATGCACCTGTGCGGCGCGAACGTCTCCGAGCTCGTGCACGAAGGCGTGGTCGCGATGGAGTTCAAGGGCTCGGCGGAAGATCTGGCGCGCATCTGCCACGCGCATCCGACCCTTTCCGAAGCCGTGCACGAGGCCGCGCTGGCCGTCGACAAGCGGGCGATTCATAAGGCGAATTGAGGCTGGGCTAGCGGCTCGCCGTCCGACGCCCTGGGTGCGAGTCCAATCGGCTTGCCTCGAGGTCCAATCAAGCTCAGACGCCGTCATCCCGGCTAAGGCCTGGATCCATTTTGCTGTTCGCTGAACGAGCCTCAAGATGAAGATGGATTCCGGCTTTCGCCGGAATGACGAGTAGGATGTGTTGCCGAGAATTCTCCAGCCTGCCGTTTACATCCTTGCCAGCGGCGAAAGGAAAACGCTGTACACGGGCGTAACCTCGGACCTCGTCCAGCGTGTGTGGCAGCACAGGCAAGATCTTGTGGAGGGATTCACAAGGCGCTACCACGTGCACACGTTGGTCTGGTACGAGCTACATGACACGATGAATTCTGCGATCACTCGCGAGAAGGCCATCAAGAGTTGGAAGCGGGTATGGAAACTTGAGTTGGTTGAGTCAACCAACCCCGAATGGCGAGACTTGTACCCTGATATCGTTTGAGCGCGCTCCGATCGTCAGGTCCGTTGAGCGATGACGCGCTCGGCAGAACGAGCAAGACCAAACCTGAAGGCCTCAGCATGCCCACCCCCGACACCTTCCGCGCTTTCCGCATCCACTCCTCCGGCCGTGACGACTATCGGGCAGGCATCGAGTCGATCAAGCTCGATGATCTGTCCCCGGGCGAAGTGGTCATCAAGACCGCCTTCTCGTCGGTCAACTACAAGGACGCCTTGGCGGGTACCGGCAAGGGACGCATTCTCCGCCGCTATCCGTTGAACGGCGGCATCGACGTGGCGGGACACGTGGTCGCGTCGACTGATCCGGCGTTCAAGGAAGGCGATGCCGTGCTGTGCACCGGCTGCGGTCTCTCCGAGACGCGCGACGGCGGCTACAGCGAATACGCGCGCCTGGAATCGAAGTGGACGATTCCCCTGCCCTCCGGCCTGAGCCTTCGCGAATCCATGATCCTGGGCACGGCGGGCTTCACTGCCGCCCTGGCGCTGTACCGGATGGAGCAGAACGAGCAGGCTCCGGAGATGGGACCGATCGTCGTCACCGGGGCGACCGGCGGTGTCGGCATGCTCGCCATCGACATCCTCACCCGCGCCGGTTACGAGGCCCATGCCATCACCGGCAAATTCGACAAGCTCGACACCCTGATCGCCATCGGCGCCAAACAGGTCGTGTCACGCAAGGATCTGTACTGGGGTCAGAACCCGCTCGAGAAGGCGATGTGGGCCGGCGCCATCGACAACGTCGGCGACGAGATGCTGAGTGGCCTGAGTCGGGTCATCCAGCCCTACGGCAACATCGCCAGCTGCGGATTGGCCGGCGGTCACACTCTTGCTACCACGGTAATGCCGTTCATCATTCGTGGCGTATCGCTACTCGGCATCGCTTCGGCCGGCACGGCACGGCACACCCGCGATGCGGTCTGGAAGCGCCTGGCCGGCCCCTGGAAACCCGCCCACCTCGACAGCATCTGCACCGCGGAGATCGGGCTGGACGCACTGGGCGCACATTTCCCCACCATGCTCGAAGGCGGATCATTCGGCCGCACCTTGGTCACTTTCTCTTCCTGAACAATCATTTGCGGCAGGGCGAAAGCGTTCCCGGCCGCCGCACTGTTAGCACCGGACTCGACCCGCTATCATCTGGACATCCGCGCGCTGCGCACCAGGCAATGAGGCAACATTCATGGCACGTGTTCTGATCGTCGACGACTCTCCCTCGCAGCTCATGGGCATGCGCCGGATCGTCGAGAAGCTCGGCCACGAAATTCTCACCGCCGAGGATGGCGCGCAGGGTGTCGAAGTCGCCAAGCGCGAGATTCCCGACCTGATCCTGATGGACGTCGTGATGCCCAATCTCAATGGATTCCAGGCCACGCGCTCGATCTCCAAGGAGCCGACCACGGCGCATATCCCCGTCATCCTGGTCACCACCAAGGATCAGGAGACCGACAAGGTCTGGGGCATGCGCCAGGGTGCCAAGGCCTACCTGACCAAGCCGGTCAACGAAGCTGCCCTGATCAAGCTGGTCAACGAGCTGCTGCCGGGCTGAGCGCGCGCCGCGCTGTCGATCACCAAGACCGCAGGCAATAACGTAAGAAGGACCCGCGCACGTCGCGGGTTCTTCTTTGCTGCAGGGCGAATCGATGCATGCGGGCGCTACCGCCCCGCCGCCGACGCCGTGATGCGCGCTCGCATCCCGACGCAGCCGAGTCGGGAGTGAATGCCCTTCAACCGAGACTCGGGAAGCGCGGCTTCACCCAGGCCCTGCCCCCGATCCGATCACGCCAGGAGTTCGAGGACCCGATCAACCTGATGCTCCCAACTCGAGGTCGGGAACGCATCCGCTCCCACCCTGACCAGCGGGCACGAGCTTGGGCGGAAGAGAATGTGCCCAGCCTGCAGCTCAGCGCCCGGTCTGCGGGCTCAACAGCGCCTCGATCGCCCGGTTGTCCACGGGATCATTCAGCGGCACGAACGCCGCACCGCTGCGCAGCCAGGCGCCACCCTCGACGCCCGGATAGGTCAGGTCGGTATCGACGCTGGCCCGTTGCGGAGTCAGGAAATGCACTCTCGCTGTGCCGACCAGCTGCGACTGGACCGGCATCGCCTCGGCATCGCAGTCCGGACAGAACCCGGTGAAGCTCGAAAGCTCGATGTCGATGACATCGGCAGCATCGGTTGCACCCAGCGCCCAGCGCTGCTTGCCCGTCGCGTCGTAGTAGTAGAGCGCCATCGCGGTCACCTCCCCGCGACGGGTCAGGCTGGCGCCGTAACCGGAATCAGCCGGCGGGTACCAGGTGCCTGTGGTCTCGACGCGCGGCTCACCAACGGCGAACGCATAGGCGCGAATGCCTTCGCTGCCTTCGCTGCCGCGCGCATCGAAACGCCAGGTCAACGTCGCCTGAGAATCGCTGGCGAAGTCGAGGCGCACGGTGCCCACGCGCGCATTGCTGATCACGCCGGTCTGCGGTTGGCGCGAGGCCAGCAACAATTCGGCACTCCAAGCCGGGCCGGCCAGCGGCGCCGCCGCCTGGTAGGCCACCGGCGAGCCATCGTCGGCGTAGGTGTACCAGAGCAGGAACAGCACATTGCCCGCCGTCTGCATGTCGATGCCGTGACCGGGCCGATCGGGAATCCACAGGCCGCGCCAGGGATTCACGCCATCCTCCACCGCACCGATGTCGCAGAGGGGTTCAGCGCCGACGGTGCGGGTCTGCGGGCGTGGAGCACCACGCAAGTCGACCGGTCCGCAGTCGCTGCCGCCCTGATCGACCAGGCTGGCGTTAGGCAGGAAGTAGCCATAGGGCGATTGGCGGGCGCCGAGGTCGAGCGGTCCGTTGTCAGTCAGCGGACAGTTTGCATCGCCGTCTTCGGTGTACCAGTTCGCGCCGAGGTCGACGATGCCGGAGCACACCGGACCAGCCGGTGGGCTGCCGAGGTCCAGCAAGTCATCGACTTCATGGAGGACGGATCCTCGAACGCCCAGAGATCCGGCAGAGAAGCCCACCGGAATGATGTGTTCAGCATTCCGATACAGGGTGGCATAGCGTAGTTCAGACCCGTCGAGGCTCACGCGCAGCTGCGAGTCATAGCGGCTCGAGCCCGTGATGGACAGCGCCTCGGCATCCAGGTGCCCGACGGTCACCTGGGACCGCACAAGGTCCGGATGTTCTTGACCGTCGGTGATCGACACCCGGGACAGCGCGGCCGTTGCGTCGGACTCCACCGACGGCGCGATGGCACCATCGAGCTCGACGCGAGACAGCACCAGGTCCGGGCCCATGGACTGGATGCCGCTGTAGCGCGATCCATCCTGCGCGCGACCGTGCACGATCAAGTCCATCAGGGAGGCCGTGCCTGCACCACCCACCTGCGGACCAAAGCAGCTGGCGGACGATGGAGACAGGCTGGACCGGTTGCCGTACAGCCTGACCGGTGCTTCGATCGCAAACGGCAAGCAGACCGTAAGCTGACTTTCCGGCACGGCGTAGTCGCGCCCGCCGTCGAGCACCACATCCCGTTCCATCGCCGTGGACGATGCATGCAGCGCGAGTCCGGCACTGAGGTCGTCGACCACGCGCACCACGCTCCGACCCGCCCGGTCGTTGTCCAGTATCTGCACGGTCGATTCGAGCAGCGGGCCCGGCGCCGCGGCTGCCTGCACGGTGAGGGCGACCTGACGCTGGCCCTGAACTGCCACATCCTCCGGCGCCTGCACCAGCAAGGTCTTGTCGCCGCTTTCTCCGGCATTCCAGATCAGACTCGCCGTGCGCCCGCCCTCGAAACTCGCCTGCAGCTCTACCGGCACCCCCAGCTGCGTGCCGTCGCGTCGCCACACCAGGCGAACTCCATCGCCCTCGCCGACGACGTCCGGGACGTCGCTGAGCAGATGCAGGTCGCTACCGTCTCCGAGGTTCACCACGGCCTGCGGCTGCGTGGTCCGGTCCACGCCACCGGTCTGGCTGTCGGCGAAGGAGCTGTCCTCCCAGCTGACCCACTGACCGCCGAGCCAGTCGACCGGCGTCAGCGGACTCGCATCGATCTGCAGGCCGACCATGTCGAACGCCTGCACCGCGAAGCGCAGCGGCTCGGTCGAGTCGATGGTGTGCTCGAAGACAAACGTGTCGTCGCGATAACGCAGCATCGTGTCGCGGTCGCCCCAGTAGCCGCCGCTGGTATCGATCGTGCGCTCGCCCGCCTGCTCGATCAGACGCACCACGGGCGCGATCGCGATGTGGTCGTGTCCCGGCAGGGGTCGCAGTACACCTTCGGCATCGCGATAGCGCATCGGCTTGTTGAAGCCGAGTTCGATGCGCACGCGCCGTCCCGGGTAAAGCAATCCTGGCGTGTCACGCTGCAGTACGCGCCGCTGTTGCGACGGGTCGTAGACCCAGTGCTGCGACGCCAGCACATCGCCGGTGTCGGCGTCGAGAATCCTCAGCAGCGACAAATGCGGCGCACCCGACATCAGGTAGAACCCGACCAGGAAGGACTCGGCCCAGGCTTCGCGCACGCGGCGGATCTGGCTCTCGGGCAGGATGAAACCGCTGTGCGACACGGTGAGCCCGCCGTACTCCTGGGCGCCATTCTGCGGTTCGAGTTCGAGTGTCCAGGCGGGCACCAGCCACTGGTAGGCAAAGTACTCGGCGGCGGTACCGATGCCCACGTTCGGCGGGTCCTGCCTGTCTTGATAGTTCTTGCCGTTCGGCGCTCCGCTCCCGGTGGGCACGTTGAAGTGGTGTGCGGAGAGACTGGTCAGCAGACGATTCTGTGCGCTGTTGAGGAGACTGCGGCTGGTGTTCGACGAGAAGAACACCTGCGAATACGTGTGCAAGTCCACGCCCATGCGCATGCGCGACACCGGGCCGAGTTGGGCCGCGGCGAGCAATGCCTGGTTCTCGGGTTCAGAATGGGTGCTGGCACCGCGAAACGTGAGATCGCTCGGATCGGTGAGCTCACCGCCCTGAGTGGTGGTGCCCCAGAACGGCGGATGATTGCGATTGAGATCAACGCCGACCAGATGATCGCCGAGGGTGGTCAGCACCTCGTCGACGCCCGGCATGTTCTTGCGTCGCATCCGACCGTCACGCGGCCACACGTCGGGGAAACGCGGATCCTGGCCGATCAGCACCTGATCCGAATAGCGCTGCGTCTGCAGCAGGCCATCGATGTTGTGCACGGGAATGATGACCAGGCGCGTGTTGTCGAGCAGATAGCGAACGAGACCGTCGTCCTGTGCGCCAGCCACCATGCGCTCGACCAGATAGGTCGACACCTCCGGCGCCGCCCACTCGCGTGCGTGCGTCGCCGCGTTGATGAAGAAGGCCGCCTCGGCACGACCTTCCACATCGCTGGTATCCGGGTCGGACACGACGTAGGCTCGAATCGTTCGCCCGTTGCGCGTTTGCCCGACCTCGTAGCCGCGCAGATCTTCGCTTTGCGCGTCCAGCTCGGCCAGTCGCATGGCCAGCGAGGCGTGATCGCGGAATCCGTCGACCGCCGTCAGCGACGCCACCGGCATCGGCACCGGAAAACCCAACGGAATGCGGTTCGCGCCGGACTGGTTGTTGGTATAGGTCTGCAGGACTGCCTGCTGTGCTGCCGACGGCATGCTGCAGAGCAGTGCCGGCAGGGTGAACAGCGCGCACAGCGCGCGGAGACGTATCGACGTGTTCATCGCGTCGTCTCCTCATGGCGCAGGCTGCGCAGTGCATCACGATCCTGATCGCTACCGGAGAGCTCGAGCGCGGCCTGCAGCGCGCTGCGTACCGACGACGCGCTTTCGGGCGCCCTGTGCTTCGACCACAGTCGCTGCGCAGTGCCGATTCGGACTTCGGGGTCCACGCGCGTCAAAGCCGACGCCACCGAGAAGGCACGCTTCGGGTCCGCCAGCCTGGGCATCAGCAAGGCGTCGCGTCGCGCATCGCTGATCGGCTCGCGTGCGCTGCGGACGACCAGGGCCATGGTAGCCGCCGAGGCAAGCTCGGCGTCGGATTCGAATCGTTCAAGCAGCGACTGCGCTGCGGCCCAGTCATCCAGCGCACCGGCGGCGCGAATCGCCACCACGCGGTGCATCGACGCACCGCTTTGCCAAAGTTGGGCGATCGACGCCGGACTGGGCGCAACCTGCACCACTTCCTCCCACCATTCCGGCCGCAAGTTTGAGGCATCAGCCAGAGCCAGCGCGATGACGCGATCACGCGTTTCGGCGGGCAAGGCGGCCAGCGCCTCGCCGGCGCGCTGCTGTCCCTGCGCGTCGGCCCGACGAATGGCATCGAGTGCCGCGAGAGACTGTTCGTCCATGCTTGCGCGCCATGCGTCCCTTTCCTGCTGCTGATGCCACAGGATTCGTGCCCCCGACGCCAGGCCGGCAAGATCCACTGCCGGCATGAACCACGGCGAAGACGTTTCCTCGTGCTGAGACCATAGCGAGATCGGCTGTCGAGCAGCCCACTCGAGCAAGGAGTCCGTGGAGGACGGCTGACTTGGCGCCGCAGCCAGAGCACGCAGCAGACTCGCTGCCGCGAGCTGTCGCCGCGCCACATCGGGTTCGGCATCGAGCAACGCGGGAAGCAGGTCGCCCTGGCCTGCCGCAATCAGGTCCTGCAGTTCCAGGGACCACGCGTCCGCATCACGTGTCAGCGCGGCATCACCCTGCCAGAGCACGTCGTCCTGGCCGAGCAGCGATTTCGCCGCACCAGCCGGACTCAGCCAAACTGCGGCACACAGCAAACCCAGACCAATCCAACGTCTCAACATGTCGTCTCCCCGATGCCCTGGCGCGCCGGCGTTCCAGCATCATGCCCCAACAGCGCACCGCAGGGCCCGAGCCGATCGGATCAACAGACGAATGGAGTCGATTCTTCGACGCAGCGAGGTCGAAGCGGAGTGCTCAGCCGGTCAGTAGCTGCACTGGAAGTAGAGAACGTCGGCCTGATTCTGCGCGACCGCCTGGCCGAGGCTGATGGTGCCCGACTTGCGCAGGTGGATCTCGTCGCGGTGCAGGCGCAGTTCGTCGTCGTCGCCGAGTTTCACGTAGGTACCGTTGGTGCTGCGGTCGGAGACGATGAAATAGCCCTTCTTGAACTCGATCATCGCGTGGTTGCGGCTGACCCACTCGGTTTCCACCACCAGCGTGTTGGTGGCGTCGCGCCCCATTGAGTACGGCTGCGAATTCTCATTCAATTCAACAACTTGGCCACGAAACCTAAGAGTCAACTTGACATTCGTGGTGCCGCCATCGTCGATCCGGATGGCACGCTGCACCGTGGTGACGTTGCTGGTGTCTTCCTGCCAGATGATGTCGACGATTTCGATCGGCAGCAGCTTGCCGCTCACCCGGGCCCGTCCCAGCGAGCGCGAGCGGATGTTGCCGGCGTTGGTCAGGCCCTTCAGCGTCGAGGCAGTGGTGACGATCTGTTCGCGCTTGGCCAGGGAGGCCATTCGCGCCGCGGTGTTCACCGAATCGCCGAACACGTCACCGTCTTCGATGAGCGCATCGCCATGGTGCAGGCCGATCCGGATACCGATGTTGTCGCGCACGAAATTCATGTCGTGCATGACCCGCTTCTGCATGTCGCAGGCAGCGAGCACGCCCTGCATGGCACCCGGGAAGGTGCACATGATTTCATCGCCGATGGTCTTGATGACCCGACCGCCGTGGCGGGTCACCACCTCGGACAGCGCACCGAGCACGGCGGCCACGATTCGGCGTGCTTCGACGTCGCCGCGCGTCTCGAAGAGCTTGGTGCTACCCGAAACGTCGGCAAAAAGCGTGGTGAGCTGGGTCGGCTGACTCATAGGCTCGGATGATAGGGGAAGCGAACGATTCCGTCACCATGGACCTTCAGGCAAGCTCCCTGGCGGCGGCAACGATATCCGCATCCGATGGCAGAACAAGGAAAGCGGCGCCTGCCAGGGGCGTGTAGGTGTCTGATCCCACCACGCGGCGGAGCGGCTTGTCGCCGAGTCCTGCCTCCTGCACGGCGGTGATGACGCCCTCGCCGACCCCGGCGGAGCGACGACCTTCGTCGACCACGATCACCCGTCGCGCATCCCTGGCCTGCTCGGCAATGAAGCGCTCGTTCAAGGGCGCCAGCCACCGAAGGTCGACCACACGCCCACTCCACCCGAGTTCCTGCTCCAGCTGGCGCATGGCGCGAAGACTCATCGGCACGCCGTTGCCGAAGGTGAAAATCACCACATCCGTTCCGTCCCCCTCCGACGACGCGTACACCCTGCCCTCGCCCAGCGGCATGGCCTGTTCCGGCGCGGGATACGACGTCAACCAGCCGCCATCGCCGGCTTCGTAGAGGTCCTTGGTCATGTACAGGGCGATCGGCTCGAGGAACGCGCATACGCGGCCGTCCACCTTCGCCAAGGCCGCCAGCGTGCGCAGCATCGTCGCCGCATCGTCGCCGCGCGAGGGGCAGCCGACCACGAGGCCCGGAATGTCGCGCAAGGCAGTGATCGAGTTGTCATTGTGGAAATGGCCGCCGAATCCGCGCTGGTAGCCGAGCGAGGCGATGCGCATCACCATGGGATTGCGGTACTGGTCGTTGCTGAAGAACTGCAGCGAACAGGCTTCACCGCGAATCTGGTCGCAGGCGTTGTGGAAGTACGCCAGGTACTGGATCTCGGGGAACGGCAGCATGCCCAGGTTGGCGTAGCCCTGTGCGAGACCAAGAATGACCGTCTCGTCGAGCAGCGTGTTGAACACGCGACGACCGGAGAACGCCTTGAACAGCCCTTTGGTGACGGTGTAGACGCCACCCTTCTGGGCCACGTCCTCACCGAACAGCAGCGCCTCGGGATACTTGCAGAACAGATCGTGCAGCGCTTGGCCGATCTGGATCGCCAGATGCTTGGGCGGCTGGTTCTCGGGCAGCTTCGCCTCGCTGCCGAATACTTCCAGGCGCCGCTCGGCAAAATCGGCGCGCGCGGCTTCCGCGCTGACCTTCTCCGGCGTGTACGGCGCGAGCGGACGCATGACGTGTTCGAGTGTCTCGATCTTGGGCCGTCGATCGGCCTCCTCGGCCGCCGCGAAGCACTTGCTGCGCGTCGCTTCGTACAGATCCAGCACCTGCTGCCGGCTCATCAACCCCGATTCGAGCGCGATCGCCGCTGAGCGCAACAGCGGATCGGTGGCTTCAACGTGGACGAGCTCTTCAATCGAACGCCACTCGATCTCGAAGTCGGTGCCGGCGTGGCCCATGATTCGCGTGGTGCGCAGGTGCAGGAAGGTCGGCCGGCGGGTTCGACGGCAGTGCGCCACCGCCGCGGCCACCTGACCGTAGCCCTGAGCCAGATCGAGACCGTCCGCATAGAAGTAGTCGAGATCGCGACGTTCGGCGAAGTTGCGCGCGATCCAGCCCCCGGGCGTCTTCACAGAGATGCCGATGCCGTTGTCTTCGCAGACGAACAGCACCGGCGCCGGGAGCTTCTGATACGAAGTCCAGCCCGCCGCATTGAATGCGGTCTGTGCGGTGGCATGGTTGCTGGATGCATCGCCGAACGAGCAGATCGCAATGCTGTCTTCGGGAATCGGCAGCTGATGGCCGATGCGGCGCGCCTGCTCGATCGCCAGCGCGGTACCCAGGGCCTTTGGCAGGTGCGAGGCGATGGTCGAGGTCTGCGGCAACACCCACAGCGGCTTGCTGCCCCACACCTTGTGCCGACCACCGGATGCCGGGTCTTCGGCGCTGGCGGCAAAGCTGAGTGCCGAGTCCATGATCGGATCCATGCCCGGCAGCTTGCGGAAGCGCTCGGCCATGAAGCCGCCGGAGCGATAGTGCAGAAAGGCGGGATCGGTGTGCCGGGCCAGACGCGCGACCATCGCGTTGCCTTCGTGACCGCTGGAACCGATGGTGTAGAACACCTTGTTCTGCACCCGCAGCACGCGCGCCATCAGGTCGAGGTGACGCGAAATCAGCTGCGACTCGAACAGTGCCCTGAAGTCCTCCGCGCTGCACTGGCTGCCCGGCAGGATGGCCTCATCGGCCGCCGGTCGTGCGTCCGCTTTACCGGACCAGTGCTTCACGAACTCCGAAAAGTTGACGTCGCAGATCTCGGCGCGATTGAGCCCCTTCATGCGGGCCGGAATGGGATGGGAGGGTCGAACGGCAGCCATGGTGCGATCCAGAAATGCTGATAGGTAGGAAGGTCGTGGGCGAAACCGCCGCGGCGGCCGGACTCAAGTCTGCTGTTCGACGTAGCCCGGCTGATCCTCGACCCGCGCAAGCCAGCTGCGGATCGCCGGATACGGACCGAGATCGAATCCACCCTCGTCGGCGCGATGGGTATAGGCGTACAACGCAATGTCGGCGACACCGAACTCGCGGCAGAAGAAGTCCTGAGCGGCAAGATGGCGTTCCATGACCGACAGCGCCATCATGCCGCGCGCATGCAGCTGGGGCAGCTCGGCGGTTCGCGCGTGTCCTGCCGGCAGAAACCGCTTGATGAACCGGGCGACCGCGATGTACGGCTCGTGGCTGTATTGCTCGAAGAACATCCAGCGCAACGCCTGGGCGCGATCAAATGCTTCAACCGACCAGAGGTGCGAGCCCTCGGCCAGAAAGCAGAGGATGGCATTGGACTCGGGCAGGCAGCGTCCGTCCGACAACTCGATGACCGGCACCTTGCCCAGCGGATTGCGCGCCAGGAACTCATCCGTGCGCGTGGCACCGCCGAGCACATCGACCTCGACCCACTCGTAGTGTCGACCGAGCATTTCCAGCAGCAGGCGAACCTTGTAGCAGTTGCCCGACGCATGCATGCCGTAGACGGTAATCATCTGCCGGCCCTGCTAGGCTGAGGTCGCAGCGGAAGGCGCGACCGCCACCGAGTCGCGCCGGGCCTGCCATTGCGCCCGCGACTGCCCCCAGACGTCCACGCGGATCGCCTCGAAGGGCGGCGGCAGTTGGCCGGGACCATGCATGGTCGAACCGAGTCGCTCCGCCAGACGACGGGATGCGACATTCTCGGGGGCGATAGTGTGAATCACATCGTTCCAGCCGAGCACGTCGAAGGCCCAGTCAATCGCCGCGCACGAGCCCTCGAAGGCATAGCCCTTGCCCTGGGCTTCGGTCAGCAGAGCCCAGCCGACTTCGGTACCCGGCCAGCCGTAGGGCGACCAGGGACCGAGGCGCCCGATCCATCGACCGGTCGACTTCTCGATCACCGAGAACATGGCATAGCCCTCGAGCGCCCAGGCACCCGCCATCGACATCATTCCGCGCCACACGGCCGCGGCCGGCATCACGCCACCGATGTGTCGCGCTGCCTCGGGATCGGACATCAGCGCAACGAAGCCGTCGAAGTCTTCGCGGCGCGGCGGCCGCAGCAACAGGCGCGCGGTTTCCAGCGTGGGTCCGGGCGCCTGCACGGGATCAGAACGCGTTGATGCCGGTCAGTTCGCGACCCACGACGAGCTGATGCACTGTCTCGGTTCCCTCGTAGGTGATCACCGACTCGAGGTTCAAGGCGTGACGGATCGGGCAGTACTCGGTGGTGATGCCGGCACCACCCAGGATGTCGCGCGCTTCGCGGGCGATGTCGAGCGCCATGCGTACGTTGTTCCACTTGGCCAGCGAGACCTGAGTCGGCTGCAGCGTGCCGGCGTCCTTGAGGCGACCGAGCTGGAGCGACAGCAGCTGAGCCAGGGTGATGCGACGCGCCATCTCCGCCATCTTGATCTGCACGGCTTGGGTGGCAGCAATCGGACGGTTGAACAGCACGCGGTCCTTGGAATAGTTCAGCACCTCGGTCAGGCAAGCCTGGGCGGCGCCGATCGGGCCCCAGGTGATGCCGTAGCGAGCCTGGTTGAGGCAGCCCAACGGCCCCTTGAGCCCGCGCACGTTGGGCAGGCGGTAGGCGTCCGGAATGCGCACGTTGTCGAAGAACAGGCCCGAGGTCACCGACGCGCGCAGGCTCATCTTGTGCTTGACTTCCTGCGCCGCGAATCCTGGCGTGTCAGTCGGCACGATGAAGCCCTGGATACCATCCTCGGTCTGCGCCCAGACGATCGCGATCTGGGCGAGATTACCGTTGGTGATCCACATCTTCGCGCCGTTGATCACCCAGTCGCCGCCGTCGCGGCGCGCATGGGTTTTCATGTTGGCCGGGTCCGAGCCACCGTGGGGCTCGGTCAGGCCGAAGCAACCGATCACCTCGCCCCGGGCCATGCGCGGCAGCCACTCGCGTCGCTGCTCTTCGCTGCCGTAGGCATAGATGGGGTACATGCACAGCGAGCTTTGTACGGAGACGAAGCTGCGGATGCCCGAATCGCCGCGCTCGAGCTCCTGGCAGATCAGGCCGTAGGAGACGGCGTTGAGACCGGCGCAGCCGTACTCTTCCGGGATCGACGAACCAAGCAGACCCATGGCGGCGATCTCCGACACCAGGTCGTGCGGGAAGCGACCTTCGTCGAAGCATTCGCCGATGATCGGCAGCACCTTTTCGTCGGTGAAGCGCGCGACGCTGTCCTGGATCATGCATTCCTCTTCGGAAAGCATGGAGCGAATATCGAAGAGATCGGTGGGAGAAAGTGCCATGGGGGGAATCGCCGGGAAGGAATAAAACGTGCAATTCTATCGCAGGCTGGTGGGCCGGCACAGGGCAGCCGGCGCGCTCAGGGCCCGGACAATGACGCTTCCCGGCATCGCCGGGGACTCGTCCGGACAGCAATCAGGCGGCAGCCACAGCGGCGCCCCCGGGGGCCGGGAGCCGAAACCGAGCCCTACTTGAAGGCCAGCTTGAATCCCAGGCTCAGGCGGTCAGTCTCGGAGTAGACACAGTGCCAAAGCGGCGCCGCATCGGTGCGGAAAATGCGGAAGTTCCAGCCCTGCTGGTCCCAATGCGTGACGACCTCATCCGTTGCAGGATCGAGGTAGCGGAAGAAAGACCGCTCATGTTCGCGCGCATGATTGCAGTAGATCCTGAACCCGGGCTGGTTACCGTTGTGGTGCCAGCCCATGTACCCCGCATCGGGGTACCAGAAGCGGCCGCTCTGGTAGAACCTCGCCGGCGAAGTTGGACGAATCTCCTCCTCAAGCGCGCGCGCCATCTGCCGCGCAAGTTCGCTGAAGATCATCGTGCTGAAGTGCATGATGTTGACGTCGACGCCCGCCACGGCGCGACCTGGCTCCTCCGCCTGGTACACCCGAAGTACGGACTCGCTCACCCGCGCGCTCGCAGCCTCGCGGGTCAGGTCCGGATTGAACCGGGACAGATTGCATCGCGCGCGGTCGTAATCGAGTGCGGTCACGGCCCGATCCAGCTCGACCATCAGCGCTTCATGACGATGGAGATCCAACAGTCCGAAATAGCTGTTCGGGGTGGAGTCGAGGCGGGAGCCAGTGGCGGGCAGCGCAGACATGAGGAAAGCCATGTGGATCAGCGCTGCATCTTTGCCGAATCGCCGGCAGCGGGTCAATTTGCCTGGTGGCCTCTTCACCGCAGCGAATACCGAACGTGCGCTCCAGCAGGCCGAAGCCCCAGCAGTCCACGGCATGTTTCAAATCCGGGTCCTGGCGACAACGGTCCGGGGTCGCCTCAACGCAGGCGGCGACCTCGCGGCACCCGGCGAAGCGGTCATACGCCCCGGACCTGCACAGGAACCCGTCAACGGGTTCACTCGATGCCGGAGCTGGCGGCACGGAAAAACAAAGGGGCCCGACACGTCGAGCCCCTTTGGCATGCACAGGAGTTGGTGGGCGGTACAAGGATCGAACTTGTGACCCCTGCCGTGTGAAGGCAGTGCTCTACCGCTGAGCTAACCGCCCACGAAGCCCGCGGATTATCCGGATCGCGGGGAGCTGGGTCAACCACCGCAACGGGCCTCTCGCCTGCGGGGAAGGTCACGCACGATTTCGGGCGGTGTCAGCTACGCTCGTCGACGATACGCGGCGGCTCGGCGACCAGCGTGCCGAGTTCAGCGGGGCCTGCGCGTCCGAGGTGTCTCAGCCAGCGGAACAGGCGCACCACACGCACGCGCTTCGAGGTCAGCAGGTACCAGCCCAGCATCAGGAGCAGGAATGCCACCAGCAGCAGGGGATTGGGCACGTCCCAACGCATGCACTGCGCGACGATCAACCCGGCCACACAGGAGAACGCAGACAGCGACACCGCGATGCGGGTCGGACCAAATCCTGCTTCGCGCATCAGGTGATGCACATGTTCGCGGTCGGCAGCGAACGGGGATCGCCCCATCTTGAGCCGGCGCGCGATCAACACCAGACAGTCAGCGACGGGCACCACCGCGATCCAGAGCGCGAGCACAGGGCTCACCGGATGTTTGGCGTTCTGCGTCAACCGGAAACTGAAGTAGGCAATTGCCAGACCAAGCACCGCGCTGCCGCCGTTACCCAGGAAGACGCGGGCGCGGAGGCGGCCCGGGAAACGCAGGTTGAACAGCAGGAAGCCGATGACCGCGCCGCCGACGATGATGGCGCGATTGGCCACAGCGGCATTGCCGGAATAGAACGCGGCGGCAGCAATCATGGCCATGATCGACACGACCAGACTGCCGGCCAGGCCATCTTCACCGTCGATCATGTTGACGGCATTGATCAGTCCGACCGTGGCCACCACGGTCATGGGCAGCGAAAGCCATCCCAGACCTGTGTTCTTGACACCCAGCAGCGGACCGACGTGCTGCACCTCCACGCGTCCGAAGTACACGAGGATCAATGCAGCAGCGATTTGCATGCCGATTCGCCACCACCAGCGGAGGTCACGCAGGTCATCCAGGATGCCGAGCACCATCAGCAAGGCAGCCGCGCATAGAAACGCGATGCTCGCTCTGGGCAGCGAATCCAGCAGCAGGAACCCGACCAGAATGGCGAAGAACACGCCGATTCCGCCTGAGACCGGAGTCACTGCTTCGTGCTGCTTGCGCCCCTTGGGATGGTCAACGAGGCCGCAGCGCCGAGCCAGCGGCTCCGAAAGCCAGATGAGCAAGGCGGCCACTGCGATCGGCAGCCAGATCAGCGCGGGTACCAGCGCCAACTTGTCGAGCACGTGATGCAATCTTTCCCCGAACCGGCCGCTTCGCCGCCCATCATACTAAAACGCGCTGTGTGTCAGCAGCCATCCAGGCCGCTCGTCAGTCAAATCGCATGTGTTGGCGCGGATCTGCGCCGCGGGTGTCGCCTGCCCCGTATCCGCCGCCCATGGCAGGTGGATCGAACTGTCGTGGGGCTCGGTGTCGCCGCATCTCACCGCAGGCGAATTCCTGGCCTCCTCCGCACACAGGTACCGGACACGTGCGCTGGTACCCAGCGCCCCATGCGTGGGCAACCGGGCTAACTGCGCCCGTACTTGTCCTCCAGGCGGACAATGTCGTCCTCGCCGAAATAGTCACCGCACTGCACCTCGATCAGGTGCAGGTCGTGCTCGGTCGGATTTTCGAGCCGGTGCAGGGTATCGACAGGGATATACGTGCTCTGATTGCGCTCGAGCAGGAACTCCTGCGCACCCACCCGGACTTTGGCCGTCCCCGAGACCACGGTCCAGTGCTCACTGCGGCGGAAATGCTTCTGCAGGGACAGCACACCCCCCGGCTTGACCGTGAGCCGCTTGACCTTGCAGTCATCGCCGTCTTCGAGAACCGTATAGCTACCCCAGGGGCGGTGCACCGTCAGGTGGTGGATGGCCGCCGAGTGGTCATCCGCCCGCAGCTGCGTCACCACCTGCTTCACCGACTGACTGTGCTCGCGACTGGAAACCAGCACGGCGTCGCCGGCATCGACGACGATAACGTCATCGAGCCCCACCACCGCCACCGTACGTGAGCCGGCCTCGACGTAGCAGTGGTTAGCGTCGACCAGAATGGCGTGTCCATGCGTCCGGTTGCCGGCCGGATCGGCGTCACCCAGCTCGCTGATCGCCTTCCACGAGCCGATATCGCTCCAGTCGAAATTCGCCGGCACAACAGCCCGGCGATCGGCGCGTTCCATGACCGCATAGTCGATGGAGATATCGGGTTGCGACGCAAAGCACTCGCGGTCGAAGGTCACTCGGAGCGGCTCCACCGTCGCCGACTGGTAACACCGCCGGGCCGCGTCGAGCACGTCCGGACACGTCCGCGCAGCCACTTCAAGCAGTGTTCCGACCGGGAAGCAGAACATGCCGGCGTTCCAGAAATACTCGCCGCTGGCCAGATACTGCTCGGCCGTCTGCCGGTCGGGTTTCTCGACGAAGGCCTCGATCAGGCGGCCAGCACCATCCGGGTCCACCACGGCGCCGGCATGGATGTAGCCGAATCCGGTCTCGGGATGGGTCGGCCGAATACCAAACGTGACCAGAAAACCCATGTCTGCCAACTCAACGGCCCGGCGCACATCACCGGCGAAGCCCTGCATGTTCTCGATCAGGTGATCTGCCGGCAGCACGAGCAGTTTTGCCTTGTCCCCGTGTCGCGCCTGAACGTCCAGGGCAGCGAGAAGAATGGCTGGCGCGGTGTTGCGACCTACCGGCTCGAGCAGGAACCTGTGCTCGATCGAGGCCTTCGGCAAGGTTCGGGCGTACTCGTCCAAGGTCAGGAAGTGCTGCGCTTCGGCAGTGACGGTGATCACCTCGGCGCCATCGGCACATTCCACCGCGCGACGCACGGTACGTCCGAGCAGGCTGGCCTGTCCGGATACCCGCATGAACGGTTTGGGATAGCTGTGCCGCGAGACCGGCCACAGGCGGGTTCCGGCACCGCCGGAGAGAATCAAAGGAATCAGCATGCTTCAGACCGACTTCGTACGCCTTGAAATCACCGGGCGAGTATCAGGACAGGGTTCCCCAGGCTGCTTGCCGCGAGAAGGCACCGTCTAGAACGGGATTTCGTCGTCGTCCATGTCCTGCCCGGACGGCGCGTTGGCCGGCCCGCGCCCGCCGCCGGACATGCCACGAGCTCCGCCACCTGACGGTCGTCCACGATCGCCACCGCGGTCGCCACCGCGATCCTGGCGCATGCCCTGGCCGCCACCGCCGTCACCGCGACCACCGAGCATCTGCATCTCGTTGGCGACGATGTCCGTCGTATAGCGCTCGATGCCTTCCTTGTCGGTGTACTTGTCGGTGCGCAGACTGCCCTCGACATACACCTGACTGCCCTTGCGCAGGTACTCCCCGGCAATTTCGGCGAGGCGGCCGAAGAATTTCACCCGGTGCCATTCGGTGCGCTCCTGCTGCTCACCGGTCTGCTTGTCCTTCCAGGCTTCGGAAGTCGCAATACGGATCGAGGTGATCGCGCCGCCAGAGGCGGTATAGCGGGTTTCGGGATCGGCGCCGAGATTGCCGACGAGGATGACCTTGTTGATGCCGCGTGCCATGTATTCGGTTCCTTGGGATCCGACCGGAAAGGTCGACGGAAAGCATCCTAGTATAGCGGCCGACGCCGACAACCCGGCCGGCACCGGAATGCGCCGCAAAATGAGCTGGGAATTTTCTGATTCGGCTGCACAGTGCACGTATAATCCCGCGCCCTATGCATGACAGCGTCGCTCCCGCACCCGAAAGCGCCCTCGCGCTGAACGACATCCAGGCCCTGGCGTCCGCGGACATGCAGGCCGTGGATGCCCTGATCCGACGCCGCCTGGCGTCGGACGTGCTGCTGATCAACCAGGTGGCCGAACACATCATCGCCGCCGGCGGCAAGCGCCTGCGCCCGATGCTGCTGATCCTGGCGGCCCGCGCGCTCGACTACCGCGGCCAATCCCACCACCAGCTCGCCGCCGTGGTCGAGTTCATCCACACGGCGACCCTGCTTCATGATGACGTGGTCGACGAGTCCAACCTTCGCCGCGGACGCAAGACGGCGAACGCGCTGTGGGGCAACGCACCGAGCGTACTGGTCGGTGACTTCCTCTATTCGCGCAGTTTCCAGCTGATGGTCGAGCTCGACACCATGGCGGTGATGCGCATCCTCGCCGACACCACCAACGCCATCGCCGAGGGCGAGGTGCTGCAGCTGCTCCACGTGCACAATCCGGACACCGATGAGGCGTCCTATCTGCGCGTGATCGAACGCAAGACGGCGGTGCTGTTCGCTGCCGCCACCGAGCTGGCCGCGGTGCTGGCGGGCAGCAGCGAACCGGTTCGCCTGGCCCTTCGCGACTACGGCATGCAGCTCGGCTATGCCTTCCAGATTGCCGATGACGTGCTGGATTACACCTCCGACGCCGCCACACTGGGCAAGAACCTGGGCGACGATCTGGCCGAGGGCAAGGCCACCCTGCCGTTGATCCACGCGCTCGAGCACAGCCCGGACCAAGTCGGCGCACGCCTTCGCGAGATCATCGAACAAGGCGAGTCCGACGCATTCGCCGAGGTGCTGACGGCCATTCGCGCCTGTGGTGGCATCGAGTACGCCCGGCAGGCCGCACAGGGCTATGCAGCGCGTGCGGAGCGCGCCCTGGACGCCCTGCCCGACAACGCCTGGACCGCCGCGCTGCGTGGACTCGCCCGGCACGCCGTGGCGCGCGACCACTGACGGACCGTTCCCGCACTCCAAAGCCGAACACCGACTGCCTCCCCGCAGCGAATCGTCCTGCTAGAGCAGGCTGCGCTGCCGGCTTTCGAAACCCAACAACCATCGCTTGGCGTCCAGACCACCACCGAATCCGGTAAGGCTACCGTCACTTCCAATCACGCGGTGGCAGGGAATCACGATCGGGATCGGGTTGGCCCCGTTGGCCGCCCCGACCGCTCGCACAGCCTTGGGACGGCCGATGGCCCTGGCCTGATCGGCGTAGCTGCGCGTCTCGCCGAACGGAATCGACCCCAACGCACGCCAGGCCAGAAGTTGGAATGCTGTGCCCCGCGGCGCCAGCGGCAGCTCGAACGCCTCGCGCGTCCCGGCGAAATACTCCTGCAGCTGCTGGACGTACCCGGCCAGCCGTCCCGGTGCGTGCATGCTGTCTGCCGGCAAGTCGGGCTGTCCGTTGCGGGCGAACCGGATGGCGTCCAGACCGTCCCGCGTCGCCACCAGCACCAAGGGGCCCAGCGGAGATTCGAGCACCTCATGCCAGTACTCGCCCCCCGCCAGAGGCTGCCAGGTCATGACCGAGTCCGCAGACGCCGGGCAGCGCGCTGCCAGAGTCGGATCACCGCATACGATCGCCAAGGCCGCCATCGCTCTGCGTGCGTGCGCGCCTGCGCCGCGGACAACGCGACGTCGCCGCCCATTTCGCGCCGCAGCACCAGGTCTTCAGCCGGAAAGCAGTCCGGATCGTGGGTGCATCGCATG
Source organism: Lysobacterales bacterium (assembly GCA_020442465.1). Taxonomy (GTDB): domain Bacteria; phylum Pseudomonadota; class Gammaproteobacteria; order Xanthomonadales; family Xanthomonadaceae; genus Pseudomarimonas. The sequence goes on along the minus strand of JAGRJY010000160.1, from coordinate 62,337 downwards.
GCGATGTACTCCGCCGTCCACGGGCCGATACCCTTGAGCGCGCGGAGCGCCGGCACAAGCTCGCGCTTGTCCATCCTGCCCTCCAGATCGATGTCGCCCGCGACTGCCGCCACCGCCAGTCGCTGCAGCGTATCGCAGCGTGACTGGGGCATGCCGAAGTCGCGCAGGTCGGCACCCGCCAACCATTCGGCCGGAGGGAACGCTCGCGTTGCCTGTCCGTGGTCTCGCGCATCGTCGGCGAACCGATCGACCAGCCGCCCGGCGAGCGTGCGCGCAGCCGCCACGCTGACCTGCTGGCCGAGCACCGCGCGCACCGCGGTTTCGAAGCCATCGAATGCCCCGGGGACGCGTACCCCAGGCCGCGCGGCGATGTCGGCGGCCATGCCGGGGTCGCACGCCAGGGCTGCGTCGATGATGCAGCCGTCCCGATCGATATCGAACATCCGCCGCACGCGTCGCAGGAGATCGGCACGGCATGACGCGTCGACAGCGTGGATGTGCGCACGCGCTGCCCCCGCCCCGGCGTCCAGATCGACCCGAATCCGGACACCCCGACCGCCCCCCTGCCAGGTTCGCGCGTAGTGCGACGAACCGACTTCTTCCACCCCAGGCAGCGCGCGGGTGGCAAGGAAATCCAGCAGCCCCTGCAGGTCGACGGCACCGGCGAACGTCAACGACACGGGCTTCCCGACGGAGGCCGGGTCGGCGGCCGCATCCTCGCGAAGGCGCGCAGCCCCTTTCGTCTTCATCAGCCGCGCTTCAGCCTGCCCCGGCTCCGGCCCCACTCCAAACCCGCCCGGTTGGCAGCCCTGCTCACGGCGCCGCGAATGCCTCGGCCAGATGCGCACTCATCATCCGATACGCGCGGCGCGCGGAACGCTCGTGGTACACGCAACCGGGCGGCGCATGGGCATCGGCTTCGGCGAAGCAGTGCACCGCGCCGGCCAGATTGACGAACTGCCAGTCGGCGCCTGCCGCGGTCATCTCACCCTGGAACGCAGCGATATGTTCAGCGCTTACGTAGCTGTCGTCGGCGCCGTTGAGCACCAGCAGCGATGCCTTGACCGCTCCGGGCGCGGCCGGAAGATTCGTGTCCAGCGCACCGTGAAAGGTCACGATGGCGTCCAGGTCTGCACCGGCACGCCCCAGCTCGAGCACCGTGCCACCGCCGAAGCAGAATCCCACGGCGGCGAGCCGCTCGCGATCCAGCGGCACCGCCTCGTCGGCAAGCAAGCGGTCGAGTGCCGCCTGCGCCCGCGCACGCAACCGCACGAGGTCGCTGTACGCTTCGTGCGCTGCTGCAGCGGCCTCCGCAGTGTCTTTCGGTCGGACCCCCTCGCCATATACATCGGCCAGCAGCACCACGTAGCCGCCTTCGGCGAGCTTGCGGGCTTTCTCGAGCGCCGACGCATTCACGCCCATCCAGTTGGGCACCATGAGCAACCCCGGAAGCGGAGTCTTTGAGTCGGGGTGGAGGATGTGGCCCTGAAAGCGGGTGCCATCCAGTTCCCAGCTGACGGCTCGATCCTGCACCGCAGCTTGAGCCGTGGTGGCCCAGAGCAAGATGCCGAACAAGCCCATGCATCGTCGCAGCATGTCGAAACCTCCCACCGTCAAGGGAGCGTCAGTGTAAGCCCATGGTCATCGAGCAACGTCTCCCATCCGGCGCCACCCTGCCCGGCGCGCCTCCGCCGGCTCAGCGAATGCCCAGGCCGCCGATGCCACCACCCACCGCGTCGCCACACCCGACCAGCCGCGCGAATGATTCGCCGCGTTCGACGTGGTCGCGGAACATGCCGTACGAGGGTGCCCCCGGCGAGAGCAGCAGTGCGCCCCCATGCGGTAGTGCCTTGGCCGCCGAAGCACAGGCAGCGGCGAGGTCAGGATCTTCGCTCACCGACTGTCCCGGCAACGCCTGCCGGATCATTGCCGCGATCTTTGCGCCGTGCGCACCGAGCGCCGACACGTGCCGGACCGGATGCGCCCGCAGATGGCCGACGAACGCATCCCAGCGCACCCCACGATCAAAGCCACCAACGATGATCGCGACAGGGTCGTCAGGGAAACAGGACAGCGCGGCCACGCTCGCGTGCGGCGTGGTACTGATCGAATCGTTCACGAAGCGCACGCCATCTCGTTCGCCGAGCGTCTGCAAACGATGCGGCAGGGCCTGGAACCGAGCCAGGCTGCCAAGCTGTGGTCGCGGGTCGAAGCCGGCCGCCTCGACGCTGGTCAGGGCAGCGGCGAGGTTGTGCAGGTTGTGCCGTCCCGGCAGCGGGAACCCCGCCACCTCCACCGCGCCGGCGCGCCCCATGCGCAGTTGCCCGTCGACCTCGTGCCATGACTCCGGATCACCGAACCAGCGAACGCCCCGTCGCGCCTCGCCGAGCGCGCGCAGATGTTCATCCGCATGGTTCAGCACCACGCAACGCGGGTTGCCGTGCGTCACGACACGCAGCTTGTCTGCGTAGTAGCGCTCGACATCGCCGTGCCAATCGAGGTGCTCGGGATACAGGTTGAGCACCGCAGCGACGTCGGCGCTGCCCGCATCCGCAGTCTGATAGCTCGAGAGCTCGATGACCCAGACCGCCGGCGCCAGCTGGGGCGCGATGACATCGAGCAGCGGAACGCCCACGTTGCCGACCAGTCCGACTGCGAGACCGCGAGCACGCAGCAGGTGCGCGATCAGACTCGACGTGGTGCTCTTGCCCTTGGTGCCGGTTACCACGATCTTGATGCCCGGAAGCCCTTCGGCGAACCACAGGGCGGTGCCTGATGTCATCTCGACGCCCGACTCACGTCCGCGCACGATCTGCGGATGGGTGCCCGGAACGCCGGGTGACTTGATGGCCACGTCGATGCCGTGCCAAAGGCACTCTTCGGATTCGTCGCGCCAGCTGACCAGTGGATCATCAGCCTCCAGCACGGCCTGTCGTTCTGCGTCCCGCCCGATCACGATGAACGGCTGCTCCGGCCAGCGACCGCGCAGCACGCGCCATGCGGCGCGCCCTTCCTGACCCAGGCCCCAAACGGCTACCGATCGACCTTGAAGCTCAGCCAGTCTCATGCAGTCGCTCCCACCACGGCACGGGAATCGCGTGCAGCGGGTGGGGAAGCATCAAGGCGTCCATGTCCAGGTCTGCCCCCGTCAGTTGCGGCGCAATCTCGGCATGGAAACGCGCCACGAGCAGGTCTTCCCGCCATGCCGGTTGGGTCGCGAGCAGGGCAAACGCGGCACGGGACTCGCTTGCCTCGCCCACGCATTCGAAGGGCTTGTGGTCGCGATACTCGATGAGCGCGTCGAAACCGGACATCTGCTCGACATCGTCGAGCAGGTTGCGTCCGAAGATGCCCATCAGACGTGGCTTGGGCATGAACGGCGCCAGAGCAAGAAACACGAAGCGACACTTGGGACAGGCGCCGCACCAGCGATTCACCGGACGGCTGCCGAGAATGTGGAAGTTGCGATTGCAGCTGGAGAAGTGCGCATCGTAGCGATCCAGCCGGGCGAACTGCCGGGCCACTGCAAGCTCCGACCAAGGACGAAGCAGGGAGAAGTACGCTACCGGCACTGCGTGGCGAGCGAGCTGGGCACGTAGCGCGCGTTCGAACAGCCAGCCCTTCGACCACTGATGGTTCACCTCCCCGCTGCCCGGTATCAGGCTGCCATACGAGGCGGAGCGTTCATTCGAAAACACCACGGCATCGAACCCGTTCAACACCGCGGCGAGCACCAGGATCGCCGAGTTGATCGCGGTGACCGGAATATGACCATTCCACGCGCCAGCGCGGTTCAAATCGAACAGTTCAGGCGCCAGTCGGCGCTCGATCTGCAGGCCCGGAAGCCCGGTGTGTTCGGCACACGATCGAATCAGCGGCGCCGAACCGACCCAGGCCAGCGTCTGCTCCACGCCGAGTCGGCGCAACGACTCCACCGTCACCAGCGAATCCTTGCCGCCACCCAGGGCTACCAGGGCGCGACGCGGAGCCTCCAGACTGGCGTCCGCCTTCTGCGGCGCCTGGACGACGGCGGGATGCGCCTCCGCGCCTTCGTCCACGAGTTTCGACGACAGGTCGAGTCCGTTGCGATGGGCAAACTCGCCGAGACCCTTGAGGTAGACCAGACGCAGGAAGGCTCTCGTCTCCGCGTCGGGCGTACCCGACTCGAACGACCAGCGGGAAGGCACAGCGGCCTTGTAGTAGCTGACGCCGGCTAACCCGTGGAGCAGATCGAGGGCCGCGCGGCAGGCTGAGCCGTTGACCAGATCAGCACAGAACGGCGCTCCGGGCACGCGGATACGCTCGACGAGCTCGGGCCCATCATCCAACGCGTAGACGAGCTGAACCTCGCCATTTGTGGCATCGATGTCGGCACGCACGAAACGGAAACAGTCCACCGCTTCGCGCGAGAAGCGCCACTCACTCATCCACCACATCCTCGGCGGGCAACCCGCGCAGGTTATATCGACTGGCCATGACCGCGCCGTAAGCGCCGGCGTGGGTGATGGCGATCACGTCCCCCGCAGCGGTGGCCACGGGAAGCTGGCGTCTGCGCGCGAGCACGTCGCCGGTCTCGCAGATCGGACCGACCACGTCGCAGCTCGAAGTCTCGACGTCGTCGTCCCGGGAGAGCGGCGCCACCGCGTGCCAGGCCCCGTACAACGCGGGCCGGAGCAACGTGTGCATGCCCGCATCGACGCCGACGCGTCGCACGCCCTGTTTCTCCACCACCTGGGTGACCCGCGACAGCAGCACGCCACATTCCGCGACCAGAAATCGACCGGGCTCGATCCAGATGCCGTACTGCGGCCATGCTTCCTTCATTTCGGCGAGGGCGGCGCCGTAACCCTCGAGGTCGAAGGGATCGGATCCGGGTTCGTAGGCCACGCCGAGCCCACCGCCGACGTCGATCACTTCGACGGTACCCAGACTGTCGGCCACACCCGCAAGTCGGGCAAACACTTCGCGCCATTGCTCGGCATCGGCAATTCCGCTGCCGATGTGGGCATGCACGCCGACGATCCGCGCATCCAGCTCAGCCAGCAATGCCTGCAGCTCAGGCAGGGACTCCAGCGCAAGGCCGAACTTCGCTTCGCGGCCGCCGGTGCGCACTTTTTCGTGGTGACCCATGCCGAATCCCGGATCGACCCGCAGGATCAGGGCACGACCGCGAAACACTTCGGGGGAAGCGCGGAGCAGCGAAGTATTGTCGATGGTGACCGACACACCCAGGTCCAGCGCGGCCCGGTACTCATCCACCGGCGCAAAGCTCGGAGTAAACAGGATGCGGGTGGGGTCCACGGCCGGGACGCTGGCCAGTACGTGGCGAACCTCGCCGATCGACACGCACTCGAACCCCAGCCCTTCTTCATGCAGTGCGGACAGAATCCGCGGATGAGGGTTCGCCTTGATGGCGTAGTGAATGCGATCCACTGCACCCAACGCGCGCAGCGAGCGCGCCCGTTCACGCAAGGTCGGCAGGTGATAGACGTAGCATGGCGTTCCACTGTGCGCCCGCTCGACCAAGGCGGGACGAAGACGCTGCCACCACGCAGCGGGCTGCGGCCGCTCCGCGCCCTGCAGTTGCTTCCAGCTCGGGCCGAACACGCGTTCGTCATGCACGGGCATCGCGCCGGAATGCACCAGCAGTTCGTGCAGATGCGGCAGCAATCCGCTTTCCAGCGCCTCGTCGACGACGAATGTCAGGTTGAGGTCGTTCGAGCTCTGCGAAATCAGGTGAACCCGCTCGCGACCGAAACTGGCGAGCACGCTCGACAGGCGATGCAGCAGCGAACGCATGCCCCGACCGACCAAGGTAATCGCGGCCGCCGGCGCGATCACCTTGACCCGACAGACCGCCGACAGATCGGCGCACAGACGATCGAGCACGTCCGAGCTGACCAGGTTGTCGCTGGGATCGAGCGACACCGTGACATTCGTCTCCGCCGAACCGATCAGGTCGATCGACAATCCGTGCCGCTTGAAGATCTCGAACACGTCGGCGAGGAAGCCGACCTGCTGCCACATGCCCATCGACTCCATCGACACCAGCACGATGCCCCGGCGCGAGCTGATGGCCTTGACTCCGGGCATCTGCGCCGCGTCCCCGCCGATCACCGTACCGGTCAGCGCCGGGTGCTCGGTATCACGGATCCAGATCGGCACTGCCGCATCGCGGCAGGGGCCAATGCAGCGCGGGTGCAGCACCTTGGCGCCGGTGGTGGCGATCTCCTGCGCTTCGGCATAGTCGAGCCGGCTCAGCAGGCGCGCCTGCGGCACCGCTCGCGGGTTCGCGCTGAACATGCCGGGCACATCCGTCCAGATCTCCACCCGGGCCGCGCCGAGCAGCGCGCCGAAATAGGCGGCGGACGTGTCCGAACCGCCACGACCGAGGACGCACGTAGCGCCGTCGGCGTTGCGGGCGATGAATCCCTGGGTGATGAGATGCCGTCCCTGCTCGGCATAGCGAAGGCGCCAGTCCGCATCGGCCGAGGTCGAGCAGTTGGCCGACTGGAAACGCGCCCAAGCCGACTGGTTGGGGAAACTCACGGCACGCAGCCACTCGCGCGCGTCCGACCAGGTCAGGTCGAGTTGCCGCGCAGCCAGATACGCCTGACCGATCCGGCTCGACATCAGTTCACCCAGCGACAGCACCTGGGCCTGCCAGGCGAACCTGCCGGCTTCGTCCGCGCCGCCGGGCGCCGCGCCCATCCATCGCTCAGCCTGCACGAACACGTCGTGCAGGCACTGCGAGGGATCAACCTCGAGCTCCGCCGCAAACGCCTCGTGACGGGCACGCAGGTCAGCCCAGGTCGCGTGCGGATCCGCTGCACCGGAGGCAATCGCCTGCAAAACGTTGGTCACGCCCGAGAGCGCGGACACCACAATCAGGCAGCGTGCGCCTTCCGCCTCGCGCTCGCGCAGACGCGCACCGATTTCGTTCCATCGGTGCCGCTTCGACACGCTGGTGCCGCCGAACTTCAGGACGATCCAGGGCGTGGCCTGGACCGACGCGGTCTGGGTCATCATCGATCGCTCAGGAGGGCGCGGGTTTCGCTGCGCCGCAGCATGACAAAAGCCGCCGCGCGGCGCCAGCGCTCTACCGGCGGTGCTCCGGCACCGAACAACGTTTCATTCAGGCGTCGCCAGTCCGGGATGGCCCGGCGTCATGGCCGACCCCGCCCGCCCCCGACGGACCTGTGCGGCCCCAGCAACGAGTTGGGCCCGCCGAAGCGGGCCCATTCCGGTGATCGACAGTCGGCGCCCAGCGTGGGCGGCCGAGGCGTCTGTCAACGCAGCGGCCGCACGTCCACGGCCACTTCCATGCGATCCCCGGGGTGATAGTCGAGCACGGTACGGTAGACCTCGCCGCGATAGCGGTAGGTCACGTCATAGCCGGTCACGCGCTCGTCGCGAAAGTACTCGGTGCGCGGCGCGCAGCGCTCTTCATATCGGGTGTACTCGCGCGATCCGCGATAGCGGTCCTGATAGCGCTGATCGTCGCGCACCGCGTGGTAGCCGAGCAGCGCACCGGCTGCCGTCGCGGCATCGCGACCATGGCCGGAGCCGAACTGGTTGCCGATCACGCCACCGACGATGGCGCCGAGAATCGCCGGCGCTCGATCGTTGCGATCGCGTCGCGCCGCGGTGCGATAGGTCACCGGCTCGCGCCAGCACTGGTCACGCTGCACCGGACGCTCGTAGGTCTGGATGATGGGGTCGACGCGAATCACCTCCGCGTAGTCAACGCGGGTCTCGCCATCGCGCGGATCGGCCACGGCAGTGCCGGCAGCCAGGGTCAGCGACAGGGAAAGTGCGGTAAGGACAGAGGCGCGCATTCAGGGGTCTCCACTCAAGCAGGGGCAATCGCCTGCAGGGAGGACGCTAAGAATCAAGCGCTTAATGAGTGGTGAACCCCTTTTGCGCATTCAGCCAGTCGACAGCGAGCACGGCGCGATCAGCCGCCGCTCGTCCCAGCAAGGGCGACAGATGGCCACCCCCCACGTTCAGGAAACTGGCGTTCAGGGCCTGTGCCATCTCGCGCAATCCTGAACAGGCTAGGTCCTCGTCGTCTTCGGCGGCGATGATCAACACCGGGCATGACGGTTCATCGAGCTGAACCCCCGCACGCGCCTCATTCAGCACCGCGCCCGATTCGTTGCGCCAACTTCGGAATGCGTACAGCCTTGCGGCTGCATCCGAGTCGGGCATGGCGGCCAGCGTGCCATCAAGGCGCCGCGCGTCGCGCCAGCAGACAACGTCCGGGTAGGGCTCAGCGCGCCGCAGTGCGTGATGCCACGGCGACGGTGGAAGCGGATTGACCAACACCAAGGCCGAAACAGCATCGGCGACGGCGTAGGCGAGCCAGCCGCCGAGACTGGCTCCGACCAGCACCGAGGGAGAACTGGCGCGGACCGCCGCCTCGACCTGCATCCGGTAGTCCGACAGACGGGTCGCGGCGTAGCCGCCCTCAACCGGTTCAAGCTCGATCGCATGGGTGCGCCAGCCGCGGGCCGTGAACACTCGCGTCCAAACGTTCCACTCCCAGGCACCGCCGCCCGCGCCGTGCACGAACAAGGCGCAGGGCGCTGCGAGCGAACTTTCACTCACGAATCGAGGTGCCGCCGGAACCGTCGATCAGCTCGGGAGCAGTTCGGCGTCCATGGTGACCGGAATGCCAAGGGCCTTGGAAATGACGCAGTTTTCCTTGGCGTTGTTGGCGACCGCCGCGAACTGCTCGGCGTCGATGCCGGGAATGACTGCCTTCACGGTCAGGTGCACGCCGGCGGCGTGCGGACCCGGAGCCAACTCCATCTTCACGTCTGCGCGGGTGTCGATCCGCCCAGCGGTAATGCCCGCGTTCTGCAGCATGAAGCTGAGCGCCATGCTGTAGCAGCCTGCATGCGCAGCAGCCAGCAACTCTTCCGGGTTGGTGCCTTTCTCGTCGCCAAAGCGCGTATTGAACGAGTAGTTCTGCTCCGAGAACAAACCACTCTGCGGCGTCGACATGCAGCCCTTGCCGCTCTTGAGGTCGCCTTCCCACACCGCGGTTGCGTAGCGCTTGAAGCCCATGGTCCGCTCCTGGTTCGTGCTGCGTGATGGATGACTCGACTCGTGGCCCTGACAGCGCGGGGCCCCGGTGCCGGCCAGTCTAAGCGAATCGCCCGACGGCCCGTTCACAAGCCCGGTGCATCAACGCTTCGGTTTGAGCATGGTGCCGGTGCACTCGGGCGAGCCGCAACGGCATGCCCAGATCGCCTTCATGCGCTTGGTGTGCGGCTCGTCGAGCTGGATGCCGTAGTCGTAGGTGAGCTCCTCGCCAGCCTTGATCGCCCGCATCGATTCGATCATGACCTTGTCCTTGCGCGGCTTGCCGGACTTGTGCTCCTTGATCACCGCCTGACAGTTCGGTGTACAGCTGTGGTTGATCCAGCGCGCCTTGTTGCCGTCGACGTTGGCGTCGACGATGTACTTGTCGTTGAGCGTGAACAGGAAGGTGTGCCCGGTATCCGAGGTATTGGCGTAGCGCTTGTCCGCCTTCTTGTGGGTGATCAGTTCGCCCTTGTACTGCACCAGGGTTTTTCCGGCCGGGATGTCCACCAGGGCGAAAACGCCGTTGCCGTGGATCGGCGACTGGCGTGCCTCCAATCGTTTGCTCATTCGGCCTCCGGGCCACGTCGTACGAAGGTCATTTGTCCGCCGCCGTCGAGGTCCAGGCGGATGCGGTCGTCGCCCAACGACACGGCCCGATTCACCGATCCGAGCGCTTTGAACATGGCGGCTTCGCGGCCCGCTCCCTCGCCGATGCAGGCCCGCTTGGTGGAGACCGTGGCGCCGACCTTGAATGCCCCGGCATCTCCGAGCTCGGCCGCCCCCGAGAACTGGTTGCAGCCGCTGTTGCCGGCTAGACGACCGTCTTCGAATCGGATTTCGATCCCGCTGCCGGTCGGCGACTCCAATCCCGCCACATCGCTCGACTCGAGCACCCATGCGCTGTCCGCAGGCCATGCGGCCAGCGGCGCTTCCGCTGGCTGATGGGCGCAGGCCGCGGCGGTCAGCATCCAGGTCGCTGCGGCACCCAGGCGAAACGACTGGTTCAGCAGCATCCGTGGTCTCCAAAGCGGGCCTCGCCCGCCGCCACGCCGACGCCCCTGGTCAGGCCCTTCTGGCCGGCTTCGAAGTGCTCGCGCAGCACGTGGGCAACGCAGGAGGTCACCCGCTTGCCGGTCGGGATGTGCAGGAACTCGTTCGGCCCGTGCGCATTGGAGTGCGGCCCGAGCACGCCGGTGATCATGAACTGCGCGCCGGGGAACTTCTCCCCGAGCATGCCCATGAAGGGAATCGTGCCACCCTCGCCCATGTACACCGCCGGGGCGCCGAAATAGGCCTCCGACGCTGCGTTGATGGCGTTTTCCAGCCACGGCGACATCGGCGGAGCGTTCCAGCCGGTGGACGACTTCTCCAGCGAGAACTCCACCTTGGCGCCGTACGGGGGATGATCCAGCAGCGCCTTCTTCAGGATCTCGCCGGCCTTGTCGCCGTCGAGGGTCGGCGGCAGGCGCAGGGAGAGCTTCACCGCCGTGTGCGGGCGCAGGACATTGCCTGCGCTGGACAGCGAGGGCATGCCATCCACGCCGGTGACCGACAGCGCCGGTCGCCAGGTGCGGTTGAGCACGAGCTCGCGCAGATGGGCATGCATCGGTCGCATGCCGGGCAGGAACGGAAACTTGTCGTACACCGCGGTGTCGAGTACTTGTGCCGCGCGATCTGCCTGCACCACGCGGTCGATGGGAATCTCCACGTGCAGGTCGTCGAGGGTGACGCGTCCGGAGCCCTCGTCCTCGAAGCGCGAGAGCAGCTGGCGCAGGATGCGGAAGCTCGACGGCACGATCCCGGAGGCATCGCCCGAATGCACGCCCTCCTCGAGCACGCTGATCTTCAGGTTGCCTCCGGCCATGCCGCGCAGCGAGGTGGTGCACCAAAGCTGGTCGTAGTTGCCACAGCCGGAATCCAGACACACCACCAGCGATGGTTCGCCAATGCGATCGGCCAGATGATCGACGTAGTACGGCAGGTCGTAGCTGCCCGATTCTTCGCAGGCCTCGATCAGCACCACGCAGCGACTGTGCGGGATGCCCTGCTCCTGTAGCGCGCGAATGGCCGTCAGCGACCCGAAGATCGCGTAGCCATCGTCCGCACCGCCGCGACCGTAGAGCTTGTCGCCTTTCAGCACGGGCTTCCAGGGACCCAGGTCATCCGACCAGCCGGTCATTTCCGGCTGCTTGTCGAGATGACCGTACAGCAGCACGCAGTCGTCGCCCTCACCTTCGACCTCGATGTAGATCAACGGCGTGCGGCCTTCCAGGCGCACGACTTCGATCTGCATGCCGCGAACCGGTTGCGCGCGCGCCCAGGATTCCATCAGACGCACGGCGTCTTCCATGTAGCCGTTCTTCACCCAGTCGGCGTCGAACATGGGCGACTTGTTCGGAATTCGGATGTACTCGGTGATCTGCGGGACGATGTCGCCGTCCCAGCGATCGCCGACGAAGGACTCGACCTTGCTGCTGTCCATGATCTCTCCTTGAAGCTTGAACTCCGCAGTTTAGCGACCGGGCCTCTGGCTGGGTAGGAAAAGTCCTACAGCCGATTGCGCATTTCGCCACGCAGCATTGCGCGATCCGGCGATAACCCGGGCACGACCCGACGAGGAGACTGTCTCCACTGGCCGCACGGGCCAGCATCCCCACCCACTACGGAGACAACCCATGAACATGATCAAGAACCTGCTCGCTTCCCTGGCCCTGTCGGTGGCCCTGATCGGCAGCGCGTTCGCCGCCGACAAGGTCAACATCAACACCGCCACGGCGAGCGAAATGGCCGAGGTGCTGAACGGCGTCGGCGATTCCAAGGCGGAGGCCATCGTGGCGCATCGCAAGGAGAACGGCCCCTTCAAGAGTGCCGATCAGCTGGCCGAAGTGCGCGGCATCGGCCTGAAGACGGTCGAGAAGAATCGCGACCGCATCGTCGTCGGCGCCACGCCGGCTCCCGCCGCGGCGCAGCCTGCCAAGCCCACCGCCACGCAGGAAGGCTGAATCCGCAGGGGCGACGACCCCGGAGCGCCTTGCTCCGGGGAGTTGCCGGAGCACACCGCAGGCACCCTCGCCGAACCGGCACCCAACGCACAGTTGGCGGCTCCGGGGGCAACGCCTGGCACAGCGCACACGCCGTTCGGCACTACACTGGTGCCTCCCCACGGAGGCCCCATGATCCTGCCCAAGTACCGCGTTGCCACCTCGTCCATTCCTGCTGCCGGCCGAGGGCTGTTCATCGACGAAAGGGTCGAGGCCGGGCGCATCGTGGTCGCGCCGGATGCGATCCAGCAGGTGTACGCCTGGGATACCCTGCGCGCCCTGCCCGACCAGGATGCCGTGCTCGCCGCGAGCGTCCGCTGGTTCGAGGATCGCTACACCGTCAGTCTTGACTGGCCGGACGAATGCTTCATCAACCACGACTTCGAGCCCAACGGTCTATGGCACCTCGGATTCGTTTTCGCGGCGCGGGACATCGGCGCCGGTGAAGAGCTCACCGTGGACTACCGACACCTGCTGAGAGAAGGACAGGAAGAAGCCTTCCGCGATGCGCGAACCGGCGCGGCCATCGTCGGGTGGTCGTGGCAGGAAAGCCTGCGCAGATCCACGGCCACGCTCGCCGTCCTGGCGACCTGAGCCGATGCGGGCATTTCATCTTCCTTCGCATCACTTCGAGCGTCAGCGCTGGAAGAACCAGCTCGGCTGGACCTTGGAAATCACGCGCGCTTCGGCTTTGCCGGCCAGCGCAGCCGACTATGCCTGGCGCGCGTCCATCGCCGAGATCGAACAGGACTGCGCGTTCTCCAGTTTTCCGGGCATGCAGCGCATCCTGATGCTGCTGCACGGCGAAGGCATGCGGATGACCCTGGGCGACGGTCGGCACACCGACCTGACGCCTCCGTACGGGCGCATCGCATTCTCCGGCGACGAAGCCGCGCACTGCAGCCTGCACGCCGGAAGCACGCGCGATTTCAATCTGATCTGGGACCCGGCAACCATCGACGCCAGCTTGAACCTGCGACCGCTCGTGGGTCCGATGCTGTTTTTCGCGCAGCCACGAACGAGTTGGCTCATCTACCAGTGCAGCGGCCAGAGCGCGCTCAAGGGAGGGCTTGCTCACATGCAGGCTGGCGACGCCATGCGCCTCGACTCGGATGACGCAACCGGCGGCCGATGGATCCTTGACGGCAACGGCGAGATCATCGTGTGCGCGATGCGTCCCCGTCCTGGCGCTGCGCCCGAATGATCGCCACGTCGACTTCTCGAATCTGTCGGATCCGGCAGCGCTGATCCTCGAAGAACACGTTGTCGAAACGATTGTGGACACGGTTCTGGGTTGAGCTGACGCCCAGCGCGTGGGCAAACTCCAGCCCCACGCAGGGCTCTTCGACGTCAAGCAGATAGGCCTTGTTCGGACGGGTCCAGATCAGCACGCGCGTGCGATCCAGGGTCTCGAACCGATCCAGATTCCAGAAATGAAAGCTCTTCAGCGGATTGCCAGCCGCCGATTCGACGAGCTGCATGCGCTCTGCCTTGCGCTCGGCGCGCTGCGGATTGGCGCAGGACGCCAGAAGCGCCAGGGTTAGGACAGCAAGACTGCGCACAGCAGCCCTGATCATGGGACGGATAGAAATCCTGAACATGTTCGATCTCCTTGGATCATGCGGCGGCCACCCCGCGCCGGCCAAGCCCCGCGGCAGGGCGGACTTGCTGCCTAGACGAAGCCGCGTCGCTGATCGTCGCACGACCCGCCGAGGACACGACCTCCGGCCGTCGGCCAAGGCCTCGGTATTGACGCCGCACCGCAACCCGGCTTTAATGCGCGTCCTTCTCGCGGCCACTCGGCTTGCGTCTTGGCCAGGTAGCTCAGTTGGTAGAGCAGGGGATTGAAAATCCCCGTGTCGGGGGTTCGATTCCCTCCCTGGCCACCATTCCCCTTTCCGATTCGATTCTGCGCCCCAGCGATGTCTGGCGCTCGGCGACTCACCCCCGAGTCGGGGGCTGCACACACCATCCCTGGCGTGTGCCCTGCGGGCTCGCTGCGCTCGCGAAGCCTGCTCCTGCGGACTTGGCGATTCCCTCCCTGGCCACCATTCCCCTCTTCGATTCGATTCTGCGCCCCGGCCACGCCTGGCGCTCGGCGACTCACCCTGAGTCGGGTGCTTCGCAATGAAGCCGTGCGGCGCGTCGCGCCTGGAGGTTGCCGCATGGTCGAATGGCCCGACCGGCTCCGAATGGTGCCGGTTCGGACGCCAGCGATCAGGCGGTAGACTGTCGAAGGAATTCCATCAGGCAATCGGCGAATGCGCTTGCGTTGCGGGTTGATCGGATTGTGGTTTGCCTCATGGCTGATTGCTCCGCCCGTTTCTGCCTTGCAGCCACCCTCGCCGGGCCCTTCAGTTCAGAGTTCCGGACGAATCGAGTGGAACGCTTTCCAGCGATTCGGTACTGAAGACGGCCTGCCCCAGCACAGCGTGATCGCGCTGATGCAGGACAAGGAAGGCTGGATCTACGCCGGGACATTCGAGGGGCTGGCGCGCTACGACGGACGCAGCTGGCAAACCCTGGAGCTCCCCACCGACGGCCGCAGGTACGCGGTCGGCGCGCTCGCCCAGGCCGGCGATGGCTCGATCTGGGTCGGCACCGACTCCGAAGGCCTCTGGCGAGGGGTGGGACGCGGCCGGGACATCGTGTTCGAGCGCGTGCCGCTGTCGGATCCTGAAGCCGTGAATGCGTTCTACCCCGCCGATGATCGGTCGATGTGGGTGGGAACCGGTGCTGGATTGGAGCGATGCCAGGCGAATGTCTGTGCGCGAGTGGACGCGCTGCGCGGCGTCGGCGTGCGAAGCCTGCTCGTCGAATCGGAGAACGGCGAGGCCATGCTCTGGTTGGGCACCAATGGCGAAGGCGTCTGGCGTTTGCGCAACCTGGACGCAACGCCCTCGGTATCTGCTGCACCGATCACGCGTGATCATGGATTGCCGAACAATGTCGGCCTGTCGATGGTTCGCTTTGCCGGTGACTTGTGGATCGGCACCGGCCGCGGCTTGGCGCGGATGCACGACGATCAACTCGTCGTGTACGGCGCGGGCAATGGCTTTCCCGTGGCCATGGTGTTTGCCCTGCAGCCTGGTCCGGCCGGAGATGGGCGAACCGTTCTGTTCGCCTCGCTGCGCCCCGGCGGGCTCGCGCGCATCGACGCAGACGGAAGCTGGCAACTGATCGACGGCGAGCATGGACTGCCCTCCAACGCCGCTCATGCACTGCTGCTGGAGAAGTACCGCAACCTCCTCTGGATCGGCACGATGACCGCGGGGATTGCGCGGATGGAACGGGATCGCTGGGCGCTGTTCGACGAACGCAGCGGCCTGCCCGACCGGCTCGTGCTCGGCGTCGGTCGAGGGCTCGACCCCGACTCATTGTGGGTGGGCACTGCACGTGGCCCGGTGATCTGGCACAACGGACAGTTCCACCCGATGCTTCCGTCGAGCCACGGTGGCGAACTCGTCTACGACATGATCGACGTGCCGGACGGCACGCGCTGGGTGGCGCACGGCCAGGGCCTGCAACGGTGGCGCGGGTCAACGTTGCTCGAAGACTTCACCGTCGACAACTCGGCACTTCCGGCCGTTTCGGCCGATCGACTGGCACTGCGGCGCCTGTCGATGGATGCGTACGAGCTGTACGTCGGTAGCGGCCACGGCCTGGCCCGCTGGCGTGCTGACGAGGGACTGCACCGGGTGCGCAGCCTGCCAGACGACATGGTTGACGGTCCGATCAAGGCAATCACCGTCGAACCGGCGTCCGATGCCACGCAAGCCGACCTACTGTGGGTGGTTGGCGGACGAGGCATCGTTCGGCTCGACGGCGAGCAGTGGTCGCGTGTCGACGCGACATGCCTGCAAGGCCAATCCACGTTCGGTCTCACGGTGGAGCGCGTCGACTCCGGACACCTGTACTGGGTTTCAACCCGGGACGGTCTGTTCCAGATTGACCCTGACGGCGTGTGCACAATCTGGTCGGCAGCGAATCGACTGGGCACCTTGAGTCACGTACAGCGTGCGGGCGAGAGCCTGTTCGTATTCGGCACACGCGGCGTTCTGCAGCTCGACAGGCATGGCCCTCCCGATCAGAGCGGCGTCTGGTTCGGCGCACAGTCGGGGCTCGCCAGTCCGGAGATGACATCGAGCACGGTGGACGCCTGGGGGCGCCTGTTTGCCGCTGGCGCAGGCGGCTTGGCCGCGCTGTCACCGGACACCGCGCGCCGCCCGGCCGGCCCCGCCCCGCTTCACCTGCTCTCGGCAGAGTTTGGTGCGCCGGCCCAGCCCCTGCTGGCTGGATCGGTGCTGCCGCCCGACCAGGCCAGCATCCACCTGCGCATCGCGTTGATTGCGTTCGAGCGCGAGTCCCAGGTGCGCTATCGCACACGCGTGCTCGGCCTGCACGATCTGCCGGGCCCGTGGACTCCGGAATCGGAGGCACGCTTCGAGCGCCTGCCCCCCGGTGACTTCGAACTGCTCCTCGAAGCACGTGATGCCGATGGCGTCGAGGCCCGACCCATCCGGATTCCGTTTCGCGTCGATCGCCCGTGGTGGCAGTCGCCCTGGTCGCTGCTCGGTGGCGCACTCCTGCTGGTCGCGGTAGGCCTGAGCCTGGGGCGATGGCGTCTTGCGGCCGCGCGCCAAAGGGCACGGACCCTCGAGGACCAGGTCGATGAGCGCACCCGCGAACTTGCCGCCGCCAATGCGCGCCTGGAGGAAGCATCGTTCACCGACCCGCTCACCGGGCTGCGCAACCGCCGCTTCTTCGCCCTGGCCGCGCCGGCCGAAGCCGAGCGGGCGCGACGCGCGCCGGCGGGGCCTGGCCTGCTCGTGGCGGTGATGGATATCGATCACTTCAAGGCCATCAACGACACCCACGGACACGATGGCGGCGACCAGGTTCTGGTCGAGGTCGCGCGACGACTGCAAAGTGTCGCGCGCAGCGGCGACTTCGTGTTGCGCTGGGGTGGAGAGGAGTTCCTGCTGCTTTGTCGGGACGTACGCGCCGACGAGGCCGCGACGGTGGTGCTGCGTCTGCTCACGACGCTGTGCAGCAGCCCCATCCAGACGGGCGACCATTCTCTTCGGGTCACTGCGTCCATCGGTGCAGTGACCTATCCGCTTTCCCTGCACTCCGAGGCCGCTGCGACCCTCGACCGCGCCATCTCTCTGGCCGACGCTGCGCTCTATCGGGCCAAGCACGCCGGCAGGGGGCTCGGCATCCTTGTCGAGCCTGCCGCGGATGCCAGCGACTGGGTGGATATCGAAGTGCGCGTCGACGCGCCGGCCTGAGTGTTTTCGTTGCTGCCGGCCCCGGGATGCCCGGCGGGTCGCTTTCGCAGCCGACTCACTTGAAGGGCACGGCGAGATGGAGACGAGGGTACCTGTGCCCCGACGCCATGATCCGCGCTCGATGAACCGGGATACCCGCCGAATCCGGGCGCCGAGGCCCAAGTGAGCCCGCCGGCACCAGCACCCCCGGACATCGGTTGCGCCGTTCGGCAGGGTCGGCATAAGCCGGGCATGGTTGGTCCATGCCCGGCAATGGACGCGACCGGATCGTCGCAGCTGTCCCTCTGACGACCCGCTACACCACGCCCTGCGCGATCATCGCGTCGGCCACTTTGACGAAGCCGGCGACGTTGGCGCCCTTGACGTAGTCGACGTACTTGTCGTTACCACCCGCCACACCGCCGTACTTCACGCAACGGTCGTGGATGTTCTGCATGATGTCGCGCAGCAACTTCTGCAGTTCGTCTTCCTTCCAGGTGATGCGCGCGGAGTTCTGGCTCATTTCCAGGCCGGAGACGCCCACGCCACCGGCATTCGCGGCCTTGCCGGGCGCAAACATGATGCGCGCCGCCTGGAACAGGTGCACCGCCTCCAGCTCGGTCGGCATGTTGGCACCTTCCGACACGGCGATGACGCCGTTGTCCAGCATGGTCTTCGCATCGTCAGCGTTGATTTCGTTCTGCGTGGCGCACGGAACCGCCAACGTACCGGGCACCGACCACGGGCGCGCACCGCCGCCGTGGAACTCGGCACCGAACTTGGTGGCGTACTCCTCGATGCGCCCGCGGCGCTTGTTCTTGAGCTCCTTCACGAACTCGAGCTTCTCCTGGGTGATGCCGTTCTTGTCGTAGATGAAGCCGTCCGAGTCGCTCAGAGTCACCGGCTTGGCGCCGAGCTGCAGCAGTTTCTCCACCGCATGCTGGGCAACGTTGCCCGAGCCCGAAACAATGGCCGTATGCCCCTCGGGCGACTGACCGACGTGCTTGAGCATGTCCTGCAGGAAGTAGACCGCCCCGTAGCCCGTGGCCTCGGTGCGAATCGGGCTGCCGCCGTATTCCATGCCCTTGCCGGTCAGCACGCCGACATAACGGTTGGTGATGCGCTTGTACTGGCCGAACATGTAGCCGATTTCGCGCCCGCCCACGCCGATGTCACCCGCCGGGACGTCGGTGTCTTCGCCGACATGCCGGTACAGCTCGGTCATGAAGGCCTGGCAGAAGCGCATGATTTCGGCGTCGGACTTGCCCTTCGGATTGAAGTTCGAGCCGCCCTTGCCGCCACCCATCGGCAGGCCGGTCAGGGCGTTCTTGAAGGTCTGCTCGAAGGCAAGGAACTTGAGGATGCCCTGGTTGACCGAGGGGTGGAAGCGAATGCCGCCCTTGTACGGACCGATCGCGTTGTTGTTCTGGATACGGTAGCCGCGATTGACCCGGACGTTGCCGGCGTCGTCCTGCCAGCACACCCGGAACGACACCACGCGATCGGGCTCGGCCATGCGCTCGAGAATCTGGTGCTCGTGGTACTTCGGGTGATCCTTGATGTAATCCAGCACCGAAGCGGCGACTTCCTTCACCGCCTGGATGAATTCCGGCTGACCCGGATTGCGTTTGTCTACCCCGTCGACGAACTCCTCAAGGGTTGGCACTTCTTCGCGACTCATTTCCCCTCTCCCCAGGACGGCACTACGGCCCGAAACCGGCAGACTACGCCCGAAGCCATGACAGGAAAACCCCGGCGTCCGACGACGGTGGAAATTGCCTTGCGCAACCGCGGGTTGCGATGCTCTGGCGGCGACGCCGGCGAAGACCTGGCTAGGCCTTGCGGCTCGCCATCCATGCGCTCAGAAACGGCACGGTCACCCGACGCTGTGAAGCCAGGCTGGCGCGGTCGATATCCTCGAGCAGACGTTCGAGACTGCCGAGGTCGCGCTCGGTGCGACGCAGCAGGAACTCGATGGCAGCGGAATCGAGCTCGAAGCCGCGACGCACGGCGGCCCGTTCAAGCCATCGACGACGGTCGGCATCCGCGAGCTGTGGGGTGCGCAAGCGCAGCGACTGCTCGATGCGCGAGCGCAGATCGGGCAATCCGGCCACCCAGTCTGCGGTGATGGAGCGACTGGTGTAGAAGATCGAGCCGGACGCATCCAGCTGCCTGTTGTGCAGCGCGAACAGGTCCCGTTGCAGCGCGTCGTCATCGAGACTCGCATCCACGTCGTCGACCACCAACAGCTTCACCGGTGCCTGCGCCGCAACCAGCGCGGCGGCGCCGTCGCGCAAAGGCAGGTAGGCCACCTCCTCACCCGCCTCCGCGCGCGCTCCACACAGCGCCAGGGACAGGTGCGTCTTGCCCGTACCCGCGGGGCCGCTCAGGAAGCAGCTGCCCGGGCCGCCCGACGTCCAGACAGCAAGTGCGTCGACCACCGAACCGTCCGGGTCGAGAAACGTATCGAAGCCCGCGCCGCGCGGAAAGCGCAGCGAAAGCGGAAGCTGAGGCGTATGCATGGAAGGCCTGGATCAACCGCCCTGCTTCGGCTTGCGGCGACGGCGGCGACGCGGACGCCCGCCCTCCGGCCCCACGCCTTCCGGCCCGACGCCTGCTTCGCCGCCTGTCGAACCATCCGACTTCGCCTGGGTCGCATCGCTGGTCGAGGCAGGTGCTGCCGCCTGCACCGGACGGGTTTCTTTCCGCGCCGAAGCAGCGCGCGTCGACGTCGCTGGCACGGGCGAGTCATCGGCTGTGGATATGTCCGCAGCCGCGGACGCCAGTGCAATGCCCTCGCTCGTGCCACCCCCCGCGTACAGACCACTCTGGGTGTAGCGCTCGTGCGCAAAACGCAGGAGCACCATGACCACTGCCGCGACCGGCAACGCAAGGAGCACGCCAAAGAATCCGAACAGCTGACCACCGGCCATGATCGCGAAAATCACCGCCACCGGATGCAGCCCGATCCGGTCGCCGACCAGCCACGGAGTGAGCAAAAAGCTCTCGATGGTCTGACCGACCCCGAACACCAGCAGCACCATCACCACCGATCCGATGTCGCCGAACTGCACCAGGGCTGCGATCACACCCGCGCCTACACCGACGATGGCGCCCAGATACGGGATGAAGCTCACCAGTCCGGCGAGCATGCCGATCAGCAGTCCGACGTCGAGCCCGACGATCCACAGCCCGACCGCATAGATCGTGCCGAGCGCAACCATGACGCTGAGCTGTCCACGGAGGAAACCGCCGAGCACGTCATCGGCCTCCCCCGCCAATCGGCTGACGACGGGCTCGATGGCCCGCGGGAGCAACTCTCGAACCCGCCCCACCAGGATGTCCCAGTCGCGCAGCAAGTAGAACACCAGCACCGGCAGCAGCAGCACATTCGCCACCCATGCCAGCACGGCGAGCCCCGACTTCGACAGTCCCCCCAGCACCGTACTGGCGATGCCACCCGCCTGCTGCCAGTGCGACTTCACCACCGCGATCAGGCTGCCCGGGTCGATGCGATCGATCCGGGTATCGAAGGTACGCTCCACCCAAGGCAATACTGCGTCCTGCACGTAGGCGACATAGCGCGGAAACTGCTCGATAAGCTTGCTGACCTGACGCTCGATCAGCGGCACCAGCAGCACGACCGCGATCAGCGCCCCCACGGCGAACAGCATGAATACCAGCGTCACTGAAAAGGAACGGGAGAAATAGCGCTCCAGCCTGTCGACCAGCGGATCGCCGAGATAGGCCAGCAGCGCCGCGATCGCGAAGGGCGTAAGCACCGGAGCCAGCAGGTAGCACAGTGCGCCGAGCAGCACTGCCAGCGCCAACATCTGCCATTTGTGCGTGTCGCTCATCGCCATGCGCGCCTGTTCTCCTTCCCGGCGGCCGAGTGGCGCCGCATCGGTTTCTTGTCTTGCCGAAGCCCGTCTACCGACTGCTGCTCCTGCCGGGCCCGAGACCTATCGAGTCATGATCCGGACGATTTCCGAAGACGTCCGTGACGAGTCGAGCATCGACCCACCACGGAGACCACATTCGTCGCCTGCGGGCCCCGCGACCCTCATCGGTGCAGCAGCACGAATCGCGTGGCGCCTGCAGCGTCATCCGTGCGATCCAGCCACCCGGCCCCTTCCACCATGCGCGAGAAACTCTCGACGCCGACCGTCAGATCGAGCTGCAGGCGTACATGATCGCTGTCCGCGAGCACCGGCCGCAGGCCACGAACCACCGACATCCGGCGCAGCCCCTGCATCACCCGGGCCAGGTCTTCGGCAGAACGCAGGTCGGCAATCTCCACGTCGTAGCTGCCACCCTTGCCATCGGACACATACTGCGCCGCCCGGGCTCCCAGCGTGTCGGCGAGAAAATCCGCGGCCTGCCGCAAAATCGAGGCAGCGTCCAGCGCGCTGGGCTCGGCCTGCGCCAGCAGCCGCTCGCCATCGTAGACGCGCCATTCGGAACCCCAACCGCTGCCGGCGCGGAACAGCTTGCCGACCAGCGAAACACGCGACTGGTAGCGCGGCGTGCCGCGGCGCGCCGCGGCGCTGTCGCCAGCCCAGAACGCCGAGACCACGATGCGCTGCTGCTCCTCCAGGTCGAGCAGGGGGTAGCTCGCCGCCAGGCCCCGACGTTGCAGCCTGCGCGTGAGCGGTGCCACGGCGGACGACTGCGCGCTCGAGAGCATGCGCGGGCCGCGGCCATCGTCGATGGCCAGCCACACCACGGGCGTCGGCCGGGGACTCGGCCAGACATGCCTCCCGGCGCGCGCGACCAGCGAATTCAGCGCTTCCTGCTCGAAGCGCGCGATGAGCACCGACTGACCGCCCGCATCCTGGCGATAGCGGTATTGCTCCATCCACTCGGCTGCCGAAGGTTTGGCCGCCAGCACGACCGGGTCGACCTCGATGGACGTGTCGCCGGTGAGACGCACCAAGGCGTTGCCCAGCGCCTCAGGCAGGGCTGCTGCGCGCGCGGCCTCGCCCTGTCCGGACACGTCGGCCTCGCCTTCATACAGGCTGCCATCTTGCGCCATGGCCTGGGCAGTGCAGAACAGTGCCAGCACCCAGAACCCCACCCCCGCACGCCGAACTCGAGCACCTATCGCCACGCCGTTCCACCGCCTTGATTCGTCAGCCGCCATGGTAACGATCTGGCCCCGCGGTTGCTCGCTCGGTTCACGCAGACCGGGATTCGCCATGCTGCGGGGGCGCCGCGCAGCACTTCCCGGCTCCGACTCCCTGCCTGAACGCGGCGCGCATCATGCTGCCCGCCGCATCGTCACCCGCGAGGCAGCGGGTACAATTCGCCCACCCCGCCGTTCTGGAACTCACCTCGTGACCGCTTCCCCCTCCCCGCTCACCTACCGCGATGCGGGGGTCGACATCGACGCGGGCAATGCGCTCGTCGAACGCATCAAACCCCTGGTCAAGCGCAGTTTCCGACCGGAAGTCATGGGCGGACTCGGCGGGTTCGGAGCGCTGTTCAACCTGTCCGGCAAGTACCGTGAGCCAGTGCTGGTCTCGGGCACCGATGGGGTTGGCACCAAATTGAAACTGGCCCAGCAGCTCGGCCGTCACGACACCATCGGCATCGATCTCGTCGCCATGTGCGTGAACGACGTACTGGTGCAGGGCGCCGAACCGCTGTTCTTCCTCGACTACTTCGCCACCGGCAAGCTTGACGTCGATACGGCCGCGGCAGTGGTTGGCGGCATCGCCCGCGGCTGCGAGGAATCGGGCTGCGCATTGATCGGCGGTGAAACCGCCGAAATGCCCGACATGTACGGACCAGGCGAATACGATCTCGCCGGGTTCTGTGTCGCCGGTGTCGAAAAGTCCGAAATCATCGACGGCTCGACCATCGGTGCCGGCGACGTGGTGCTTGCGCTGCCATCGTCGGGCCCGCACTCGAACGGCTACTCGCTGATCCGCAAGGTGCTCGACCGCGCTGGTCGGCCGCTCGATCTCGATGTGGGCGGCACGACCCTGGTCGATGCGCTGATGGCGCCGACCCGGCTGTACGCCAAACCGATCCTCAGCCTGCTTGCCGAGCACCGCATCCCGGGCATGGCCCACATCACCGGCGGCGGGCTGTCGGAAAACATCATTCGCGTGGTGCCCGACGGACTCGGACTGGACCTCGATGCCAGCTGCATCGCCCTGCCGCCGGTGTTCGAGTGGCTGCAGCGCGAGGGTGGCATCGAGGCGCAGGAGATGTGGCGCACATTCAACTGCGGCATCGGCTTCACCCTGATCGTGCACCCGGACCAGGCTGGCGCCGTGACCGCATCCTGCGCAGCACTGGGCCTTCCGGCTCGACCGATCGGGCAGGTGGTCTCCCGCGCCACTGGCGAGCGCACGCGGATCGGATGAGCACACAGGCAGACCAGGGCGCCGTCGCTCAGGACGCGCGGGCGTGACCCCTGTGTCGATCACCCGATTCACTGACTCAGCCCAAGCTGAGGTCGCCGAATTCCCCGCCGACCGGCTTGATCTGCCTTGCACATGAGCACGCGAGTCGCCGTGCTGGCCTCGGGCCGAGGCAGCCACTTCCAGGCCCTCGCCGATGCCGCACGCGCCGGTGCGCTGCCGATTCAGTTGATCGGCTTGTTCAGCGACCGCCCCGACGCCCCGGTTGTGGAACGGGCCAACGCCCTCGGCATCCCGGTGTGGGCTGAACGGCCAGACAAGCAGGCGCCGCGCGTCGACTTCGATCGGCGGCTGTTCGCTGCGCTGGACGAGATTCAGCCTTCCCTCATCGTCTGTGCAGGTTTCATGCGCATCATCAACGGCAGCGTCCTGACGCCCTGGAGTGCCCGCATGATCAACATCCATCCCTCCCTGCTGCCGCGGCACCGCGGGCTGCACACGCACCGGCGCGCGCTCGACAGCGGGGACCGGGAACACGGCGCGAGCGTGCACTTCGTCACCGCTGAACTCGATGGCGGGCCGGTGATCGCGCAGGCGCGCGTGCCGGTCGTGTCGGGCGATGACGAGACCAGCCTTGCCGCGCGGGTGCTGGCGCGCGAGCACCCTTTGCTGGCGCAGAGCGTGCTGGGCATCACCCAGGGACGTCTGCAGCTGCATGCCGACGGTGTCCGCTTCGATGGACGGACGCTTCAGTCGCCCTGCCAACTCGACGCCCAGGACCGGCTGGTCTGTGCATGAAACTCGCATCCCTGCACTCGCCCCGTCGCGTGCTTTCCGCAGCCGTCGCCATGCTCGGCGCGCTGGCTGCCTCGGCCGCGCAGTGCGCCACGCCGACCCCCTTCTCGGCCCGCTACGAAGTGTTGATCGACGGCAAGCGTGCGGGCGAGGCCTCGCTGGAACTGCAGGCCGAGGGCACGCGCTGGCGGCACAGCCTGCGCGCGATCGGCACGCGGGGACTGGCCCGACTGGCCGGATTCACCACCGATCAATCCAGCCTGCTCGACTGGCCGGGCGAGCGACCGCGACTGCTCGGCGCGCACATGCGTTCCGAATCGCTGTTGCGCGACCGCGAGGCTTCGGTCAGCTTCGATTGGACCCAGGGGATGTTGACCTGGAGCGGCGACATCTCCGATGGCGAACCGCGTTCCCGACCCATCGAGGGCACGCCGGCTACAGGATCGTCGCTCAATCTGCAGCTGGCACTGGAAGTCGAATCACGCCAACCCGGCGACGTGGTGCCGTTCGTCATGCATGACCGCGGACGAGCCCGCGCGGTCGACTATCGCGTGGCCGACCCGGAAGACGTCGACGTGCCCTACGGTCGCCTGCGCGCGACACCGATCATCGGCCAGCGACCGCACAGCGACCGCGTGACCACCGCCTGGTACGCCGCGGCACTGCCGCCCACGCCGGTGCGACTGCTGCAGACGGAACACGGCGAGAACAAGTACGAACTGCGACTGATGGACGTCAAACCCGCAGCCGTGGACGGCACGCGCTGAGCACGCTGCGCCGCCGGTCGCACCGGACCGGACGGCGCAGCGACGCGGCTCAGAGGCTGATCCGCTTGCGGTTGTCGTCCGACACCCGGTCGATCAGCTTGTTGTAGGGATCGACGCCTGCGTCGTAGGGCTTCTCGTCCACCACGATCTCGATCGTCGACGATGCCTCGTCGATGCGGTGCTTGCGCAGGTAGAGAACCTTCTCATCGTCTTCATCCGCGCCATCGGCACGGGCGAACACGCCGATGTCGATCTCGGTACCGAGCGGAAGCGGAGTCTCCTTGCCCTTGCCGTCGGCTTCGAACTTGGCGCTTTGCAGCGCCAGCGTGACCACGTACTTGCCGTCCTCGCGCCGGGTCGCCTTGGCCTCGACGACCCGGTTGTCAAAGAACACGATCTTCTCGAACAGCTCTTCGATCAGCGGGTGGAACTTCGGATCCGTGCCTTCGCGCAGATAGGCCAGGAACTCCCGCGTATTGGTGTACGGCGCCGACTGGAAACCCTTGTCCTGCAGAAACCGCTTCAGCACCGCGTTGAGGGTGTCCTCGCCGATGGCGTCCTTCAGCGCGTAGAACACCAGCGACCCCTTGCGGTAGTGGATGTACTGCTGGTTCTCCACCAGCGCCAGCGGCATCTCCTCCACCAGCTCGCCGCTGCGTCCCGATAGGTAGCGGTCGAGTTCGTACTTGAGGAACCGCCGCATGCGCTCGGGGCCGTACTCGTGCTCCATCACCATCAGCGCCGAGTACTGCGACAGCGACTCGATCAGCATCGTCGAACCCTGCTGGTTCGCACCAATCACCTGATGCCCCCACCACTGGTGCGCGATCTCGTGCGCGGTGACGTAGAACACGTAGTCGATGGCCTCCTCGTCGCGCAAGTCGGCGATGAAGCCGATGGACTCGGAGTAAGGCACCGTGTTGGCGAAGCTCTGCGCGAAGCTGGCGTAGCGGGGAAACTCGAGAATGCGCAGCTGACGGAACTGGAACGGAGTGAACGCCCGGCTGTAGTAGTCGAAACTCTTCTTGCTCGCCTCGATCATCCGATCGACGTTCCAGGCGTGCTTCGGGTCGTGATAGATCTCGATCGCGACATCGTTCCAGTGATCGCGCTTCACCGCCCAGCGCGCCGACAGCCACGCCGCGAAGTTCACCATCGGCACATCCATGGTGTAGTGGAACAGTCGCCGGTCGCCCTCGCTCCACTCGCGTTGCAGGTAGCCCGGCGCCAGGGCGATCTGGTCGGAATCCGTCGACACCACGGTGTCGAACGCGATCCAGTCGGCGTCGTCGCCGAAGACGTTGTTCACGCGTGCCGATTCGTCGTCGATCTTCGGCAGACGCTGGGGTTCGCCCAGATCGCGCTTGCGGCGATCGTTGCGGTCGATCAGCTGTCTCCGCTGCTCGTAGCCGAACGACGGCAGCATGGTGCTGTTGATGAAGGTACCGTTGCCGACGACCTGGGTCTGTCCGGTGTCGTTGCTGAACCCCTGCGGCGCGAACTGCAGGTCGAATTCGAAAGTGCGCGACTCTCCAGGCTGGATCGGCTGTGCGAGCCGGTATCGCCATACGCCCTGGTCCTCATCGGCCAGCTCGACGGTCGCCTCTCCCAGCTCGACGCGCTTCTGCTCCAGAGCGTTCTGGATTTCGAGGTGCAGCACATCGATCGGCTCGTCGTGAACGTTGCGCACACCGTACTCGGCATGCAGCGCCACCCGCCGCTCGGAGGGATACAGGTCGACACGCGTACGTATCGACTCGATCTTCGGCTGCTTGACGCCCTCGAACTGCTTGTACTTGCGCTCGTAGTCGGCCTGCCGGTCGAGACCTTCTTCCCGGGTGGCGTAGACATCGATGCGGGTGCGCTCGGCCAGGGTGACGGTGTTGTGATAGACGAACGCACCAAGACCGATGAACGCTGCCACGCAGGCGGCCAGCGCCGCTGCCATGGGGGGTCGCAGGCGGCGCCGGGCTTCACGCAGGCGCTCGCCCCAGGTCGAGCGATTGCCGCGCACCCAGAACAACAGCCCGACCACGAAGAGGATGGCTATGAACGCTCCCCAGTACGCACGGAACCACAGGTGGCCTTCGAGGAAGTGACCAAAGCCGTTCATGTCGGAGTACGGCACGCCCGGCGCGCCCATCGGCCGGAACAGGTTGTTGGTGTAGCCCATCGCGGTCAGCACGATGCGGCTGACGATGTACAGCAGCATGGCCAGAATGCCCAGCGCCTTGCTGTTGCTGACCACCATCAGGAACAGTGCCAGCACGCCCATCATCATGAACGGCAGGCAGGTGAGCAGCATCTGCTGCAGATACAGGCCGAGCTCGAACTCGAAATAGCCACGGAACAGCTGGTTCAGGATGCCCGCGACAACGCCTGCGGCGTAGAAACCCAGCACGACGGTGCACAGGGCCGTGGCCTTCGCGGCGAACGGGATCCAGTCGGCATTGGGAAAGGCGTCGGTGACCTCGGCAATGCGCTGCGCGCGCTCGCGGAACACGAGTTCGCCGGCGAAGAACGTGACGATGATGATCAGGAAAATGGTGAATGCGCCGCCGATCAGCTCACTCATCCGTCCGGTGGTGGGGTAGATCGTCGTGCCGAAGGTCTGATCGCCAAAGTACAGGTTGGTAATCAGCACGAACTGGGCGATAACCAGCATCACCAGGAACGGCACGCTGAACAGCACGCCCTTGGTGTCGAACCAGACCTGATGCAGATACTGGCGCCACGCGGCGCTGACATCGTGACGCAGCGGCATCACCGGTGCAGCCGCGGCTTGCGCGGAGCTGGAGACCGCCGCCGGCTCGGCTTGCGCGGCGCGGGCCCGACGGCGCAGTCGCCATCCCTCCCGGTCGGTACGGAACAGCCGGTAGGACAGCGCCACCAGCAACAGCGCCAGCCCGCTCCACACCAGCCTGTTCATCCACAACACGCTGTCGATCGCCGGCACTTCGGTGTTCAGCTGCTCCGGCGACCAGTAGCGGGTCACGTCGGCAATGGCCTGGGCGCCGAACGGGTCGAGCATGGCGCCGACCCAGCGTGTGTCCAGATCGGCGGTGAGCACCGCGGTCACCACGCTGAGGGCGAAGTACGCGATGACGCCGATGTAGGTGGCCAGCATGGACCGCGTCACCACGGCCAGGCAGAACAGCAACGCGCTGACGAACAGCAGGTTCGGCACGATCAGGACGCCGAAGCTCCAGACGTACGGCTCCAGCATGAACGGCCCGAGCCGCTCCGGATCTAGCCAGGGCATCACCGTGCCGACCATGATGGCAAGGCTGACCGCGGCCATCACACCGAGCGTCGCCAGGTAGCCGCCAAGGAAGCGACCGAGCAGGTAGTCGCGCTTGCGCACCGGGGTGGTGAAGAACAGCTCCGCGGTGCGGTTGTCGAAGTCGCGCAGCGCGCCGCCGGCGACGAAAATCGTCACCAGGAACATCGACAGCACGCTGAAGTTCACCAGCAGGTTGATGATGGTCGAAGGCGCATTGCGATGAACGTTGCCGATCGCCCCGCCGACGCGTACCGCTTCGGACGAGGTGGCACCAAAGGCGAGCAACGCGAATACCGCGGCGACGACCCAGAACACCGGGTTGCCGAACTGCTGGCGCAGTTCGAAACGAAGAATCGAGGAGAGCATGTCGATGGGTCCTTCGGCTCAGGCCGCCTGCTGACGCAGCTGGCCGAAATACACGTCTTCGAGATCGGGCGAAATCGCCTCGAAGCTCTCGCCCGGGCTCGAATCGCTCAGCACGTGCACCACGGTGCGGCCGCCGACCAGACGCGTCGACAGCACCACCATGTCGCGCTTGAGCGCGTCGAGCCCCTTGTTGTCGACGGTCTTGCGCCAGACCCGCCCATCGAGCGAGCGAATCGCCTCCAGCGGTTCCCCGTGCAGCAGCACCTGACCCTTGGAAATGATCGCCATGCGCGGGCACAGGTCGGTCACGTCCTCCACGATGTGGGTGGACAGAATGACCACGACTTGCTCGCCGATCTCTGCCAAGAGATTGAGGAACCGGTTGCGCTCCTCCGGATCGAGTCCCGCGGTCGGCTCGTCGACGATGATCAGCTTGGGCGACCCGATCAACGCCTGGGCGATGCCGAAGCGCTGACGCATACCGCCGGAGAATCCGCCCAGCTTCTGCTTGCGCACTTCCCACAGGTTGACCTGGCGCAACAGGGCATCGACCACCTCACGCCGCGCACGCCGATCGACGACGCCCTTGAGCACGGCGAAGTGGTCGAGCATGGCCTCGGCGGATTCCTTCGGATACACGCCGAATTCCTGCGGCAGGTAGCCGAGCTGCCGGCGCGCCTCCTGCTTGTTGGCGAGCACGTCCAGGCCATCGAGCGTGATGCTGCCCTGGTCGGGATCCTGCAGCGTGGCAATGGTGCGCATCAGCGTCGACTTGCCGGCGCCATTGGGGCCGAGCAGCCCGTACATGCCCTTGGGGATGGTCAGGCTGACGTCGCTGAGCGCACGAACCTGGTTGGCGTAGGTCTTGGAAAGCGATTCGATGACGAGCATGGTCGGGGGATCTCTGGATGGCGGCACATCACCCCGACCGATGCCTCTCGCGTGCGGCCCGGCGAACGGGCAGCAGCGACTTCTGGGCACCGGCAGGGGACCAGGGCGAGGAAGCTATCGGTTTTGTCCTGGCGCCGAATGGGCCATTGGTCTTGGTCACACCAAGTCGGACGCTGCGTCCGCGAAGACCGTCAACCGGGCACCGCTCCCCCGATGCCGCGAGGGCGGCGTCGCCGGAAACTGCCTAGTCCACGAAGTCGATGTCGTCGCCCTCGCCCGCGCCATCCTCGCTCAGCGCCTCGACGCGCGCTTCCTGCAGTGCGCTTTCGAGGCTGGCGGCACGCAGGACGAACTCATCGACCGTTTCGGTCGGCACCAGACGGAACGCCGGCGGCGCGACCGCCTGGGCAAACCGCGGCTGCTGGAACGCCATGCCGCGCGGCTGCATGAGGTTGAGCGATTGCACGCCGATCGCCAGCACCGCCAATCCGAGTGCCACCGCGGTCTTCAGCCCCGTGTGCCCCGAACCCAGGACGCGCAGATGGGCCAGGCATACTCCGCCGAACAGCAGCCAGAACACCACGTAGTCATAGCGATCGATGGCATCGGCGCTCAACGCGTACACCAGGTAGCCGTGGGCCATCATCAGCACCGTGGCAATCAGGCTACCGATCGACGCGACCCTCAGGTGCCGGGCAAAGCGCATCTCGAAAGCGAACAGCCGGGTCAGCAGCGCCCACGACGCACTCCAGGCGATCAGCACGAACAGGCCGACGATGAGTGCGGTGGCCACGGCACCGGCGCGCACCTCCTCGAACTGGTTCAACCAGTCACCGAACCAGCTCACGCCGGTGGCCAGCGCCAGCCAGCCGAGCGCACGCAGCAACATGCCGGGCTGGCGCCGAGGCAGTGCGACGGCCTCGGGCTGCGCACCGCCCGCGACCACCACACGCAGGCGGGTCTTGCCCAGGATGATGTCGTTCTCGGCGCCGAGAACCACCTCGCGATGCGCGGCGCCACGCCGATCGATCAATCCATTCCGCGTTTCGAGATCGCGCAGAATCAGGCCGCGCGCAGCGTCGATTTCGATCTGCGCATGCGCCAGGCTGACGTATTCATCGGGCAACCAATAGTCCGCTTCCCAGCCGCGGCCGATGCGCAGTGGCGACGATTCGCTGACCTCGTGCCGCGAACGCTGCAGCACCTCGCCGTGCTTACCCAGGCGCTCGATGAAGATCACGGCTTCCATCGGATCTCCTCGAGCATGCGGCGGGCCTCGGCCAGCGCATTGGCGTATCCGGCCCCGCGCATCGAAAGCTGCGCCAGCAGCGCATCCTCGTTGCCCTCACGCGTGAGGGCCACCATCTCCACGTCGTAGAGTCCGTCGAACTCCTTGTACGCCCTGGCGCACCACACCACCTTCAGCTCGGGTCCCTGCTCCGACACCGCGACGAAGCTGTCCTCGCAGCGCGGCGCCGTGAGGCGCCGCGAGCCCGCGGCGTCGACGCGCAGGTGTCGGGTGAGATAGGCGGCGAACTGCGTGGCATTGAGCTTGCGCGACTTCAAATAGGTGTACTTGCGCTGCAGCAAGCCGGTATCGAGGTCGCCGGCGATGAAGATCCAGTTCTGCATCGCGCATTGCGAGGTCTGTTCGAGCACGCGCGGCACCGGACGCACGTCCTCGTTGGTACGCGCCCAGCAGCTGAACCACGGGCCGCGCGACTCGGCGACCTGGTACGGGCCGAGCACGGTGCGCTCCGGCTGCAGATCGGCAAGCTGTGCGTAGAGCGACTCCTGCCAGGTCAGCATCTGCGCCTGGATCTCGGCCCGCACGGCATCCAGCGACATCGGTTCGCCGCTCCGCGCGCGTTCCACCAGCGCCGCCGCGAATCGTGCCGGCACCAGAAAGCTGACCAGATCGCCGGACAGCAGCTTCGACACATTCACACCGGCTACGCGCTTGTCGCGGGTCAGCGTGGGACCGCCGCTCATGCCCGGATTGATCGCACCGGAAAAATGCAGCCGTTCGACGTAGCTCTTCTCGACGCGACCGTTGTGGTTGCCCTCGACGATGGTGAAGCCGAGGTCCAGCGGATTGCCGATCGAGAACAGACGCTCGCCCTTCTCGAGCTCGTCGTGCACGGCGCGCTCGTCGAACTGGAGATGCGGCAGACCGCTGCCCGCGAGGCGTACCACCGCCAGATCGGCTGCCACATCGATCGCGAGCAATTCGAGGTCGCCCTCGCTGCCGTCCTCGCGCAGGAACCGCAGTCGGTACGCGCTCGGCTCCAGCGCAAACTGCGAGACCACGTGGTAGTTGGTCACCGCCAGCCCGTCTTCGCTGACGAGAAAGCCCGAGCCGATGCTGCTCTGCTGGTCGTTGGCGGCCACCAACGTGCGAATCTGCAGCAGCGCCGAACGCACGTCGGCGAACACCTGTTCCGCGGCGGGGGTATGGTTTGCTTCCGCCGGCGCCGCAGCCGGGGCCTGCGCTTGTGCCGCCGAGATCGCGGGCGCCAGCAGCGCCCACGCGCAGAACACCGACGTGCGCCATGCGGCGCTCATCCGCGGCATGTCCCGAACCGGCATCAGCTCGGCAGTCGGCGGATCTTCGCGCCGAGTCCGCCCAGCTTTTCTTCGATGCACTCGTAGCCGCGATCGATGTGGTAGATGCGATCGACCAGGGTGTCGCCCTCGGCGATCAGGCCGGCCAGCACCAGGCTGGCGGAAGCGCGAAGGTCGGTCGCCATGACCGGCGCGCCGGTCATCCGGGGCACGCCGCGGATGATCGCGGACTTGCCCTCGACACGGATATCGGCACCGAGACGCTGCAGTTCCTGCACGTGCATGAACCGGTTCTCGAAAACCGTCTCGGTGATGATGCCCACGCCCTCGGCGACAGCGTTGAGCGCCGTGAACTGGGCCTGCATGTCGGTCGGAAACGCCGGATACGGGGCCGTGGTCAGGTTCACCGCCCGCGGGCGGCGGCCCTGCATGTCGACTTCGATGAAATCGTCGCCGGTGTTGATGTGGGCGCCGGCTTCTTCGAGCTTGGTCAGCACGGCGTCCAGCGTGCTCGGGCGCGCGCGCTTGGCCAGCACCTTGCCGCCGGTCATGGCCGCAGCGACCAGAAAGGTGCCGGTTTCGATGCGATCGGGCAGCACGTCATAGCGCCCGCCCGCCAGACGCTCGACGCCCTCGATCACCAGCGTGTTGCTGCCGGCACCGGAAATTTTCGCGCCCATGGCATTCAGGCACATCGCCAGATCGACGACTTCGGGCTCCTGGGCCGCGTTCTCGATGATCGTGGTGCCGTGTGCCAGCGCCGCCGCCATCATGATGTTCTCGGTGCCGGTGACGGTGACGAGATCCATCACGATCCGCGCACCCTTCAGGCGCTTGGCCTTGGCGTGGATGTATCCGTTCTCGACCTGCACCTCGGCGCCGAGGGCGACCAGACCGCGAATGTGCTGGTCAACAGGGCGCGAGCCGATGGCGCAGCCGCCCGGCAGGCTGACTACCGCCTCGCCGAACCGCGCCACCAGCGGACCGAGCACCAGGATCGAGGCGCGCATGGTCTTGACCAGGTCATACGGCGCGTAGTGCTTGTTGGCCGGCCGTGCGTCGACATGGATACGCATCTTGTCGTCGACGATCAGCTCGACGCCCATCTGGCCAAGCAGCTCCATCGTCGTGGTGACGTCATGCAGATGGGGCACGTTGCCGATTTCCATCGGTCCGTCGGCGAGCAGCCCGGCCACCAGAATCGGCAGCACGGCATTCTTGGCGCCGGAAATCCACACTTCGCCGCTGAGCGGCTCGCCGCCGGTGATCACGATGCCGGCCATCAGGCTTCTCCTGCTTCGACGCGGGTGTGCGTCTTCAGCGACAGGGCATGAATCTCTCCACCCATGCGTTCGCCGAGCGTCGCGTAGACCATCCGATGCCGCGCCAACGGCAGTTTGCCGGCAAATCCGTCGAACACCACCCGCGCCTCGAAGTGTACGCCGTCGTCGCCCTGCACCTCGGCACGGGACCCCGGCAAGCCGGCTTCGATCAGTTCGCGAATGGTTTCTGGATTCATCGACAAGTAAGGAGCCGGCCCGATTGCCCGGGGAGGCTGCGCTAGAATGGGCCGCGCATCATAATCCATTGCGTGGGCGGCAACATCGCGGCGCCATGGCCTGCTGCGCGGCGCTCGGGCAGCAGGCACGCCTTGCGTGGGCCATGCGATGCCCCTGTACCGGCCAGATGCCGGGCTGGGCCCCTTCTGTCTCGCTGAGTTGATCGCACTGAATGAACGCCCAGCTGTCCCCGCTCTCCCCGCCGCCGGCCCGCGCCGAGTTCAGCGATACCGACCTGATCCGAAGCGGTCGTCGGGTGATCGGCATCGAGGTCGACGCGCTTCAGGCTATGAAGCCGCGGCTGGACGACAGTTTCGCCCAGGCCTGCCGGCTGATGCTGGCCTGCCCGGGGCGCGTCGTCACCATCGGCATGGGCAAGTCCGGGCACATCGCCCGCAAGGTGGCGGCCACGCTGGCATCCACCGGCACCCCCTCCTTCTTCGTCCACCCGGGTGAGGCGAGCCACGGCGACCTCGGCATGATCACCGACGCCGACGTGGTGCTGGCGATGTCCAATTCTGGTGAGACCGACGAACTGCTGACGATCATTCCCTCGCTGCGTCGGCAGGGCAACCGGGTGATCGCCATGACCGGACGCCCGGCATCGAGCCTGGCGCGGTTGTCCGACGTGCACCTCGATGTCGGCGTGCCCGAAGAGGCCTGCCCGCTCGGCCTTGCGCCGACCTCCTCGACGACGGCCGCCCTGGTGATGGGCGACGCGTTGGCCGTGGCGCTACTCGACGCACGCGGATTCACTGCCGAAGACTTCGCCCGATCGCATCCGGCCGGCAGCCTGGGCCGTCGCCTGCTGCTGCACATCAGCGACATCATGCATGCCGGGGACGCCGTGCCCCGGGTGGGCACCGATGCGTCGGTCAGCGAAGCGCTGGTCGAGATGACGCGCAAGCGCCTCGGCATGACCGCCGTGGTCGACTGCGACGGCGTGATGAAGGGCGTGTTCACCGACGGCGACCTGCGCCGTGCCCTGGACGACCATGCCGTCGACCTGCGCGACACCCCCGTGCTGGAGGTGATGACGCCACAGCCGAAAACGATCACCGCCGATCGCCTTGCCGTGGAAGCGGCGCAGCTGATGGAGGCGCACAAGATCAGTGGCCTGCTCGTCGTCGACGAACACCAGCAAGTGGTCGGCGCGCTCAACATCCACGACCTGCTGCGCGCCCGGGTGGTCTGAGCTCGTGGCGATCTGGAGCGACGACGCACTGGCCAGGGCCCGGGATATCGGACTGCTCGGCCTGGACGTCGACGGCACCCTGACCGATGGTCGGCTGTGGATCGCCGCCGGCGGCGAACAGTTCAAGGCTTTTCATGTGCAGGATGGGCTCGGCCTGAAGCTGCTGCGGCAGCAGGGCATCCATGTGGTCTGGATCACGGCCCGGCGCAGCGCGATCGTCGCCGCACGTGCCGCCGAACTGGGTATCGAAGATGTCATCCAGGGTTGCCGCGACAAGCGCGAGGCGCTTGCAGAGCGCTGTGCCGCACGTCGCCTCGATCTGCAGCGTGCGGCGTTCATGGGTGACGACTTGCCCGATTTGCCCGCGATGACGAGCTGTCGC
The DNA here is from genome assembly GCA_020442465.1 of Lysobacterales bacterium. GTDB lineage: Bacteria > Pseudomonadota > Gammaproteobacteria > Xanthomonadales > Xanthomonadaceae > Pseudomarimonas. The sequence goes on along the minus strand of JAGRJY010000160.1, from coordinate 26,759 downwards.
CTCGCGGCGGCGCCGTGCAATGCGCACACCGAGGTGGCTGCCCGTGCGCATTGGCAATCTGACCGGGCCGGTGGCGAGGGTGCTGTGCGGCAGCTCTGCGACGGATTGCTGGTCGCGCAGGGCAAGTTCGACCAGGCCATGGGCGCCTATCTTTCGTGACCCGCGATGCATCCTTGCGCCGTCTTGCCTGGCTGCTGCCGATTGCACTGGCCACCGGCTGGTGGGCCTGGCAGCTCCAGGAAAAGGAAGCGCCACCGCCCTTCGTCGGACCGCCCCGATCGGACTACGCGGTCGACCAGTTCGAGCTCATCGCGTTCGACGACGCCGGCGCCGAGTCGTTTTCCCTGCGCGGCCCGCGTCTGGCAAGACACCCTGAACTCGGCTCCTTCGACGTCGAGGCCCCGCGCATCCGCGTGCCCGACACCGATGGCAAAGCCTGGGATGGCCGCGCCGACCGTGCCTGGATCAGCCGCGATGGCGAGCTGGTCAAACTGAGGAGTCGCGTGGACTTTCGCGGCCCAGCCACCGCGGGATTCGAACCGCTCCGGCTGCGCGGCGATGAGCTCGACCTCATGCCCAAGGTGAGGACCGCCACCAGTGAGGTCGCCGTGACCCTGACCGGGCCCGGTTCTATACTGCGCGGCCGCGGCCTGCGCGCCGATCTCAATGCACGAAGAATGGAGTTGCTCAATGAGGTTCGAGGTCGCTATGAAGTTGCTGCCCCCTAGCCTCCTGGCGGCCCTGCTTGTGCTCAGCCCACAGGCCGGCGCGCTCACGGCCGACCGCAACCAGCCGATGGACGTCGCGGCGGACTACACCGATGCAGTGCTGTCCGACGATGGTTCGGCATTGCTGCGCGGCAACGTGGAAATCAGTCAGGGCTCGTTGAAAGTGCGCGCAGCCGAGGCAACGCTTACCCGGCACGATGGAGCGATTTCCAAGGCGGTACTGCGCGGACAGCCTGCCACGGTCGAACAGCAGCTCGATGCCGGCGGCACCATGCGTGCCACGGCCGCCCAGATCGAGTACGACCTGGGCGCCGACGTGCTGCTGCTCACCGGCAACGTGCACATCGACCAGCCGGAAGGCTCGCTGCGCGGCGAGAGCGTGCGCTACCACATCGCGAACGGCCGCATCGAAGGCGGCACTCCGGGTAGCCGGGTGCAGATGCGCATTCCTCCGCGTCAAGCCAGCGCGCCCAACGACTGATGCTCGTCGCCCGCGGACTGCGCAAGCGGTACAAGCAGCGCGACGTCGTCAAGGATTTCGGACTGAGCCTCGACGCCGGCGAAGTGGTCGGGCTGCTCGGGCCGAACGGCGCCGGCAAGACGACCTGCTTCTACATGATCGTCGGCCTCATCCCCGCCGACGGCGGTGAAATCCTGCTCGACGGCACTGAGCTGGCGACCCTGCCGATGCACGAGCGGGCCCGGCGCGGCGTCGGCTACCTGCCGCAGGAGGCCTCGATCTTCCGCAAGCTGACGGTCGCCGAGAACGTGCTGGCCATGCTCGAACTGCGCGACGATCTCGATGACGAGCAGCGCGAACGCACCTTGAACGAACTGCTGGAAGAACTGCAGGTCGCGCACGTCGCCGACACCCTGGGCGCCAGTCTGTCCGGCGGCGAGCGAAGGCGGGTCGAAATCGCCCGTGCCCTGGCGAGCAACCCGCGGCTGATGCTCCTTGATGAACCATTCGCTGGCGTCGACCCCATCTCGGTCGGCGAAATCCAGAAAATCGTGCTGCACCTCAAGCGCCGAGGCATCGGCGTGCTGATCACCGACCATAACGTGCGCGAGACCCTGGGGATCTGCGATCGCGCCTACATCCTCAGCGATGGACGCGTACTGGCCCACGGCACGCCCGCCGCAGTGCTGGAGAACGCGGAAGTGCGGCGCGTCTACCTTGGTGAGTCGTTCAGGCTGTGACCCGACGACCGCCGCAGGACTGCGCAAACCCGGTACAGTGATCGCGCACAGGAGGTGCGCATGGGCGTGAAGAAATCCGAGTCAGACTGCCTGCATCGGCCCGGGAGGGTCACGCTGTCGTGAAGCCGGCACTGCAACTCAAGCTCGGGCAGCAACTGACCCTGACGCCCCAGCTACGTCAGGCGATCCGCCTGCTGCAGCTTTCCAGCATCGAACTCGACCTGGAAATCACCGCGGCCCTGGAGAGCAACCCTCTGCTCGAACGCCCGGAAGACCAAGTCGATGCCGACGACGGCGAATCCGGCCCGGAGGAGATCGACGATCGCGCGGCCACCGAAGCGGAATCGGCCGACGAGGCCGACTACTCTGAGCTGGAAGACGATTGGTCGAGTGACCTGGACATGACCCCGTCCAGTCGCCGCGACGACGGAGAAGACGGCGAGTACCAAGGCGCCGCCGCCCAGGCAGAAGGGCTGGTCGACCATCTGCTGTGGCAGCTCGGTCTCAGCACGCTGTCGCCCCGCGATCGCGCGATCGGCGTCGCCCTCATCGATGCGCTGGAAGACGATGGCTACCTGCGCGTGCCGATCGAGGAAGTCCGCGACGCCGTAGGCCTGCCCGATCCGGTCGAAGATGATGAGATCGAAGCCGTACGCCATCTGATCCAGCACTTCGACCCGATCGGCGTGGCATCACGCGACCTTGCCGAATGCCTGCTGATCCAGGCGCGCACCCTGGACGCCGACACGCCGGGCCGCGACCTGGTCCAGCGTTGGATCGACGAAGGGCTGGAAGGCATCGTGCGTCAGCCCGCCGACCGCATCGCACAGAAGTTCGGCTGCGACGTCGACGCGGTACAGACTGCGCTGGACCTGCTGCGAAGCCTCGACCCCAAACCCGGATCGCAATGGAGCGATACACCGACCGAGTACGTGGTGCCCGACGCCATTGCCTACAAGCGACTCGGCCGCTGGGAGGTTCGTCTCGGGTCGGGGTCAGCCCCCAAACTGGGCATCAATCGGCACTACCAATCGCTGATCGGCAGCGCCGGCCGTGACGATGCCGGCTACCTGCGCGGCCAGTTGCAGGAGGCCAAGTGGCTGATCCGCGCACTCGAAACCCGGGCCGACACGCTGATCCGTGTCGCCCGCTACATCGTCGACCACCAGTCGGCTTTTCTGGACCACGGACCCGAAGCGATGCGCCCGCTGGTGCTGCGACAGGTGGCCGAAGACGTCGGCCTGCACGAATCCACGGTGTCGCGAGTGACCACGCGAAAGTACCTGTACACGCCGCGCGGAACCTTTGAATTCAAGTACTTCTTCTCCTCGGCGCTGAGCACCGAGGGCGGCGGGGAGGCATCCAGTACGGCCATCCAGGCGATGATCCGGCGGCTGATCGACGCCGAGAACCCGCACAAGCCGTATTCAGATGCCCGCCTGGTCGATGAACTGAAGAACGAGGGAGTGACCGTGGCCCGTCGAACCGTGGCAAAATATCGGGAAGCGATGAACATTCCCTCGTCCAGCGAACGCCAGAGGGCCGGATGACCGCCCCCATCGGTGAACGCCTCGCAAGCATGGCTCATACGCCAGCTTTCCCGACTGCAAATCTTTGTGCCGGGTCGTCTGCCGCGCGATCCGGACGGTGTTGATTGCGGCATCCTAGTTCTCGGGCATCCTGAAGGAGGCATCCATGCGCATTGAAATCAGCGGGCACCAGATCGACGTCACGCAGGCCCTGCGGGACTACGTGCACTCCAAGCTGCAGCGCCTGGATCGACACGCGGACAATCTGCTCGATGCGCACGTGATTCTCTCGGTGGACAAGTTGGAGCAGAAGGCCGAAGCCACGCTGAACGCCGCCGGACGCACGCTGCACGCCGAATCGGTAGCCGACGACATGTATGCGGCGATCGACCTGCTGGTCGACAAACTGGACCGCCAGGTCGTCAAACAGAAAGAAAAGATGACCGACCACCACCGCGGCGAGTCGGCCGCACGATCGGCCGCCTTCGGCTAGCTGCTCACGGGCAACCCCACCATGCACCTGATCGACCTGCTGACCCCTGCGCGCGTTGCGGCAGGGGTCAGTGTCTCCAGCAAGAAACGCTTGCTCGAACTGCTTGCCAACCTGCTGGCTGACGGCCGCGGCGCCGACGTCGAGCGCACCATCTACGACAGCCTGTGCTGTCGCGAGAAGCTCGGCTCCACCGCGCTCGGTCAGGGCGTGGCTATTCCGCACGGCCGCAGCGCGGCGATGCCGGTGGCCACGGCCGCGTTCGTCCTGCTCAAGGAACCGATGGACTTCGGTGCACCGGATGGCCGGCCGGTCGATCTGCTGTGTGCGCTCGGCGTGCCCGAACACTTCACCAACCAGCACCTCATGCTGCTCTCGCAGCTGGCGGAAATGTTCGGCGACGAATCGTTCTGTGCCGAACTGCGCGCGGCGCGTGAACCCGCGGCGCTGTACGCCCTGCTTTCCGATTGGCGATTGACGCACGCCGCAGCCTGAGCACACTGCTCGACTCATGCAGGCTCGAATCACCGCCAAGGAACTCTTCGAGCAAGTCAAAGACCGTCTCGGTTTGCGCTGGATTGCCGGACAGCGGGGCGAAGGCCGCATGCTGGAGCCCGGCGAGCGCCTGTCACGACGACCGTCGCTGGCCGGCTACCTCAATACGATCTATCCCAACAAGGTGCAGCTGATCGGCTCCGACGAGCTGCACTACCTGGATGCGCTCGAACCCCGCCAGCGCTGGGAAACCCTGGCCAAGATCACCCAGGCCCGCCCGCTCGCCATCGTGCTCAGCCGCGACCAGAGCTGTCCGCCCGATCTGCGCGACGCGGCCAACGAATCGGACACACCGGTGTGGGTCTCGTCGCGACGCGGCCACGAGCTGCTGACCTACTTCCAGTACCACCTGGCTCGCGCGCTGGCGCGTCGAGCGACCCTGCACGGCGTGTTCATGGAGGTGTATTCGATCGGCGTGCTGCTGACCGGTGACTCCGGCGTGGGCAAGAGCGAGCTCGCGCTCGAACTGATCACCCGCGGTCATCGACTGGTGGCCGACGATGCTCCCGAATTCACCCAGATTGCACCCGACGTCATCGACGGCACCTGCCCCGAGCTGCTGCAGGACCTGCTTGAGGTGCGCGGCCTCGGCATCCTCAACATCAAGGAAATGTTCGGCGACACATCCATCAAGAAAAACAAATATTTACGACTCATTGTTCATCTGGAACGTCAAGATCCTCAGGACGATCCCAAGCCGGTCGACCGGCTCTATGGCGACCAGGGCCGGCAGCAGGTGATGGAACTCGACATCCCGCTGATTACCCTGCCTGTGGCGGCGGGGCGCAACCTTGCCGTGCTGGTCGAAGCGGCCGTGCGATCGCATATCCTGAAGGCCAAAGGCATCGACGCCGCCCAGACCTTCATCGACCGTCAGGCGCACCAGATGCGTCGGCACAGCCCCTGGTAGCCGCATGACCCAACGTGATCCGCAGCGCCGCCTGATCGTGGTGTCGGGCCTTTCGGGCTCCGGCAAGAGCGTCGCCCTGCGCACGCTGGAAGACCTCGGGTGCTACTGCGTCGACAACCTGCCTTCCGATCTGTTGCCCGAGTTCGTCCATACGGTGCTGGCGGGCGAGAATCCGCCGGCGCGATTGGCGGTCGGCATCGATGTGCGCAATCGCGCCGAAGATCTCAGCCACTTGCCGCAGGCGCTCGCCGAAGTCGGCGCCCAGGGCATGCAGCACGAGCTGGTGTTTCTCGACACGCGCGACGACGTGCTCATGCGCCGCTTCGCCGATACGCGCCGACGCCATCCGCTGTCGCGTCGCGGCGTACAGCTGGCCGAGGCCATCGATCTCGAGCGACGCCTGCTGAAGCCTCTGGTCGCGATCGCCGACCGGGTGATCGACAGCAGCGAACTCAACGTCCACCAGCTGCGCCGCCTGATCCTCACCGAGCTGGGCCTCGCCGGCCAGCAAGGCCTGTCGATTCTGGTGGAGTCTTTCGCGTATCGACGCGGCGTACCCGCTGACGCCGACATCGTGTTCGACACGCGCTGCCTGCCCAACCCGCACTGGGACCCCACGCTGCGGCCGCTTTCTGGACGCGACCAGGCGGTACGTGCGTTCTTCGAGCAGGAACCGCTGGTGCATGAGTTCGTCGAAGACGTGGACCACTGGGTCGGTCGCTGGCTGCCGCGGTTCCAGGCATCCGACTCCCGGCAGTACCTCACCCTCGCCTTCGGCTGCAGCGGCGGGCGGCATCGATCAGTGTTTCTGGCCGAGACCATCGCCACCCGCCTGCGCGCGCAAGGTCATGAGGAGACCGTGGTGTTCCACCGCGAGATCGAGTAACCGCGCGGCATCGGGCAGAGTGCCTGATTCGGAGTACGGATACGCTCCGACGTAGGTGAAGGCCGTCGACCGAAGCCTGACTCAGGTGAAGAACAGCGCCTGCAGCACCTGCACGACGCAGGCACTGACGAAGCCCGTCAGGAAGAACAGGTAGCTCAGCCGCAGATAGGGATACTTGTGCATCGCCAGGTACATGCCCAGCGAGTACACGTCGCGCAGGATCGTGTCGTAGGTGACGCCGGGCATCATGCGCGGGGCCATTTCCTCCAGAAAGCGCTCCTGCGACAACGCACTGAAGTGGCCGAAGAACAGGATGTTGAAACCCTGCGGAATCGGCCCTTCCAGGCGCTTCACGCCGCGAAACTTGGGCAGCACGGCCAGAATGGCCATCAGCAGCGCGAGCATGGTGAACACCGACAGCACGATCAGCGCGATGCGGAAGTCCGGATCCTTGAAGCGCCCCAGCGAAATGGTCAGCACGATCGAGGACACCGTGATGATCATGCTGGCCTTGGTGTCGGCCATGGTCGACAGCTGAACATGGTGTTGCTGCAGCAGGCGAAGCAGATGATCGGTGCTGCCGCGCTCGGGCACGGTCTTCATCGGTGCGGGGTCCGCTTGCTCGATCGCTGGCTGCACCCTCACCCCCCAAGGCAACGCAAGGCAGACGCTGTCGGACGGCTGATTCAGCCAGCCGACCATGCACACGTTGCCTCGGAACTGCATCGCCTTGCAACCCTGCAACGGGCACAATGCGCCGCTGACTCCCGCTACGACCGATCCATGATGATGCAGAAGTCCCTTCGCCTGCTCATGATTGCCGCGCTGGCGCTCGGCAACTCTGGATGCACGCGTCTGTATTTCACCACGCTCAATCGCGGCGGGCCCGAAGTGGCCCTGCAGTCTCCATCGCAGCCCCCCGAGGGTGTGCCGGGGATCGATGTCTACCGCGCGCAGCAACCACATGCACCGGTCGTGGTGTTCTTCTACGGCGGGCGCTGGCAGGACGGCAAGCGCGCCGACTACGCCTACGTGGGGCGCTGGCTGGCGGCAGCGGGCGTGACCACGGTGATCCCCGACTATCGACTCTACCCGGACGTGCGCTATCCGGTGTTCGTCGAGGACGCCGCCGCTGCGGTGGCCTGGGTGTTCGAACATGCCGATGCGCTGGATATCGATCCCCGGCGCGTCTTCGTATCCGGACACTCGGCGGGTGCGCACATCGCGGCGCTGCTGGCCACCGATGCCAAGTACCTGGCTCGGCATCAGCTGCGACCGCGTGACCTCGCCGGGGTGATCGGACTGTCCGGACCCTACGACTTCCTGCCGCTGACCGACGACGACCTGGTCGACATCTTCTCGGCCGATCCCGCCCGGCAGGCGGACTCGCAGCCGGTCAACCACGTCGAGGGCGACGAGCCGCCTTTCCTGCTGCTGCACGGCGACGGCGACCTGCTGGTGTGGCCGCGCAACAGCATCCACCTGAAAGCCAGGCTGGACGCGGTGGGGGTGCCTGCCGAACTCAAGATCTATCGAGGCATCGGGCATATCCGCATGCTGGCCAGCCTGCGCTACCCTTCGCTGGGCGACGCGCGCCGTGACTTGGTCGAATTCGTTCGCGCCACGCCCCGTTCAGCGTTCGCCGCCACGCCGGGCGCGGCGATCGGGCGCCCCGCCGCGCACTGAGAGCAGCAGTTCGAACGCAGTGGTGCAATCGCTGAGTGCGACGCTGCGTCCGCTGATGGCGCGCGCGTAGAGAAACGATTCGCCCATCCGCACCAGCAAGTAGGCCAGGGTGTCTGCATCGATGTCGGGTTTCCACGCCTTGCCTGAGGCCTGATCGATCCACTCCTGCAGCCGCGCCACGGTGCGCGACTGCAGCGGGCTGGCCGACGACGTGAGCATGCGCAAGGCGCGTTCGGAATCCTCCGCAATGAACCGGCGTAGCGGTTCGAACCCGGCCAGCGCGCGAACCGAGGCGTCGCAGCGGGCGACGATCGCCGCCGGCGTGGAGGACGGATGCAGCCGCTCCGCCTCCTTCAGGGTGGCGTCGCACAGCGACCACAGTACTTCGGCGAGCAGTCCATCGCGGCTGCCAAACCAGCGGAACAGCGTGGCGCGGGCCAGCCCGAGATGCTCGGCCAGTCGGCCCATGTCGATCCGGTCCCCACTGCTCCACAAACGGCGCGCCGCGCGAAGGGCTTCTTCACGCCCGAACCGCCGCCGAGGCGTTTCGCCGCGCGTTGCCGATTCCACGTCGGACGGAGCTTCACTCTTCTTTCTGCCCAGACGCACACCGAGCAGGTCGGGGCCGCCTTCGATCTGAGTCATGGACGCTGGTTCACCTTGGTCGAAAAATGAGTCATATTCTACAAATGACTCATCATTATCCCGGAAGCCACTCATGAGCAACCCCCTGGTCGACCGTCGCCATCTGGATCTGCTGCTGCACGACATGTTCGATGCAGGTGCGCTGTGCCGCTATCCGCGATTCGCCGAGCACTCGCGCGAAGTGTTCGATGCCACCATCGATGTCGCCCTGCAGATCGCCGAGCAGAAGTTTGCGCCACACAACCGCAAATCCGACCTCAACGAGCCGCGCATGGTCGATGGCAAGGTCGAACTGATTCCGGAGATCGAAGACGCCCTGAACGCTTTCAATGAAGCGGGCTTCATGGCCATCTATGCCGACGCCGAGGACGGCGGCATGCAGATGCCCTTCCTGATCACCTCGGCCTGCGACGCGCTGTTTGCCGCCGCGAACGCGAGCACGCCGGCCTATCCCCTGCTCGCCCGTGCCGCAGCCAATCTGCTTGCCGTGTACGGCAGCGCGGAACAGAAGCGCTTGTACATGCGTCCGATTGTCGAGGGCCGCTACTACGGCACGATGTGCCTGTCCGAACCGCAAGCCGGTTCCTCGCTCGCCGACATCAAGACCACGGCGACGCCGCAGGACGACGGCAGCTATCGCATCACGGGTTCGAAGATGTGGATATCCGCCGGCGACCACGAGATGGGCGAGAACATCATCCACCTCGTGCTGGCCAAGATCGCCGGTGCCCCACCGGGCGTAAAGGGCATCAGCCTGTTCATCGTGCCGCGGTTCCGCGTCGAAGCAGACGGCAGCCGTGGCGTCCGCAATGACGTGCTGCTGGCTGGTCTGAACCACAAGATGGGCCAACGCGGCAGCGTGAACACGTTTCTGAAGTTCGGCGAGAACGACGACTGTGTAGGCCATCTGGTCGGGCAACCGCATCAGGGCCTCGCCTACATGTTCCACATGATGAACGAGGAGCGGATCGGCGTCGGCATGGGTGCCGTGCAGCAGGGACACGCGGGCTATCTGTACGCGCTGCAGTACGCGCGCGAACGCCGCCAGGGGCGACACCCGGACCAGCGCGATCCCACTGCGCCGATGCTGCCGATCATCGAGCACGCCGATGTGCGCCGGATGCTGCTGCAGCAGCGCTGCTACGTCGAAGGAGCGCAGGCACTCGGCCTGTATGCGGCGGCGCTGGTCGATCACGCACACGAGGGCGAGCAGCCGCTCCGCGGCGAAAGTGGCCAGCTCCTGGAGCTGCTCACACCGGTGGTCAAGGCCTGGTCGTCCGACTATTGCCTCAAGGCCAACGAACTGGCGGTGCAGGTGCTCGGCGGCTACGGCTACACCCGCGAGTATCCGGTCGAGCAGAACTATCGCGACAACCGCATCAACCCGATCCACGAAGGCACCAACGGCATCCAGGCGCTCGACCTGCTCGGTCGCAAGGCCATGCAGGACGGCGGCGCCGCGCTGAACCTGCTGTTTCAGCGCATCAGCGAAACCTGCCGCGGCGCGATCGAAGACGAGGCGCTCGCGGCCCACGCTGCCGCGCTCACCGATGCCACTCGCCTGCTCGGCGCCACCACCCGTAAGGCGGGCGCCGATATGGCCGGCGGGGCAGCGCGCGCCGTGCTCGCCAATGCCCACTGGTACATGCAGCTGTTCGGCCATGTCTGCATCGGCTGGATGTGGCTGTGGCAGACCCTGGCTGCGCGACGCAAGGCAGCAAACGATGCGTCGCTGGCCGACTTCGCCGCGGGCAAGCTGGCGGCCTGCCGATTCTTCTTCGCCACCGAGCTGCCGCAGATCCAGCACTGGGCCAACCTGGTCCAGACGGTCGACCGCAGCGCACTCGACGCTTCGCCGGAATCGTTCTGATGACTGCCGCCCCGCTCACCGTTGAACGCCAGGGCCACGTCTTGCTGATGGGATTCAACCGCCCCGAGAAGCGCAACGCCTTCGCTCTGGATACCTATCGCGAGCTGGCGCTGGCCTACGGCGTGCTCGATCGCGACCCCGAGTTGCGCTGTGGCGTGCTGTTCGGGCACGGCGCACACTTTACCGCCGGCCTCGACCTGACCGAATGGGCGCCCGAACTTGCCAAGGGGCGCATGCCTGAGCTGCCCGATGACGCGATCGAACCGTTCGGCCTCGACGAGCGCCGACGCGTGTCGAAACCGGTCGTGGTGGCGGCTGGCGGCGTTTCCTTCACCGTGGCCGTCGAACTGATGCTCGCGGCCGACGTGCGTGTGGCGGCCTCCGACGCGCGCTTCGGTCAGCTCGAGGTTCGCCGCGGGTTCTTTGCCTGCGGCGGCGCGACCATTCGACTGCAGCAGGAGATCGGATGGGGCAACGCCATGGATGTTCTGCTGTCCGGCCGCGAATTCAGCGCCGAGGAAGCGCATCGCTGGGGATTCGTCCAGCACGTGTGCGCGCCGGGCGCCCAGTTCGACGCGGCGCTGGGCATCGCCGACCAGATCGCGCGTGCCGCGCCGCTCGGCGTGCAGGCCAGCCTTCGCCTCGCCCGCACGGCCCGGCGCGACGGCAGCGAGGCAGGCATTGCTGCCTTGTTCCCCGAGTTGGACACGGTGATGCGCAGCGACGACGCGCACGAGGCCGTACGCGCCTTCGGCGAGCGTCGCGAGCCGGTGTTTCGCGGGCGCTGAGCCCCTGGCTTCCATGAATGGCATCGACCGGCCACCCAACACCCAGCATCGCCGCCGGAAGACATAGAATGCCGCCATGCCAGTGCACGCCGACATCGAGACTCTGCTGCATCGAGCCAGCGAAGGCGATCGCGAGGCATGGAGTCGGCTGGTCGAACTGGTCTACCCTGACCTGAAGCGGCTGGCGCGCAGCGCCATCGGTGGTCGGCAACGACACACCCTGGATACCACCGCCCTGGTGCACGAGTGCTACTTGCGCCTGTCCCGAGCAGCCGGCACACCCCGCGATACGGGTCACCTGATGGCGCTGGCCGCCCGCATCATGCGCCAGCTGTTGATCGACCACGCCCGCGAGCGACTGGCCGACAAGCGAGGCGGTGGGGCCGGCACGGTTTCACTCGATGGCGTCGATGCTGCGGGCGAAGAAGCGTTCGAGAATCTGGTCGAGATCGACCGTGCACTGAGCCAGCTGGCATCCGAGTCGCCACGCCAGGCCCAGGTGTTCGAGTGCCGCTACTTCGGCGGCCTCAACGACGAGCAGACTGCCTCGGCCCTGGGCATCTCTCCGCGTACCGCGCACCGGGACTGGGATGCCGGTCGGGCGTGGCTCGCCGCCGCCCTCGGCGGAAGCCAGGAGGCCGCGCAACCCGCCTGAGCTGGCGCGGCCCAGCGGACTTCGCCGTGCGCCTTGAAGACCTGTGCGTCAGGTCTCGCCGATGCCGGCGCGCGCTTCGATCAGGGCCTGCAGGATGGGGTGCGTGTCCGGCACCTGCTCGCGCAGCGCGGCAATCACCGCATCCAGATCGACGGCGCCCCCCGCACGATCACCGCGGGCCGCGCGCAGACGCGCCCGGCTGCCCTTCAACGCCCAGGCGCGAATGTCGCCGTCCGCCAACTCCGCGGCGAGTCGATCACCGGCATCGAGGTCGCGTTCGGCCTCGCTGAAACGACCGGTTTCGCGCAGCACGTCGGCACGACCCCGATACAGCACTGCGCCCATCTGAGGTGCCGGATCCGGCTGGGCATCGAGCACCCGAATCGCCCGATCGAGCGCCGCCCTGGCCTCGTCGAATCGACCCAACCTCAGGTAGGCGTTGCCCAGGTTGCTGAGCGGCGCAATCAACCCGATCGACTGCTCGCCACCGGACGCCGCACGACGCTCGAGCAGGTCGGCAAGGATCGGAACCGCCTCTTCGTAGCGACCCTGCGACAACAGCATGAAGCCGTATTCGTTCTGTAGGAAGGTCGAGTCGAGACCGTCCGGCCCATAGCGTGCCCGCTGGGTCTCGTAAGCGCGTCGCATGGCATCGATCGCCTCGTCGCGCCGACCGGCGGCATTCAGCACGTGGCCGAGAATGGCGAGCGATTTCAGCGTGGTCGGGTGATCCGACCCGTGGTATGCCGCCAGCGCGTCGTAGGCCTTGCGTGCGGCATCGGTACCGTCCGCAGGCGTGCCGGCATTGCGGTAGGTGTGGGCGACGAACAACCAGGCCTCACCGGCTATCGAGTTGGGCGTTCCGAGTGCTGCGTCCGCGCGTACCGCCAGCGATTCGAAGTCCGGTCGGAACGTCGCATCGACGCCCTGACGGGACCGGGCTTCGAGCAGCCGCAGCTCCCACTCGAATCGAGGCAGTCTGTTGTCATTTCTCGTCGGCGGCTGCTGCGCCAGCAGCGCTTCGTAAATGGCAATCGCGGGAGGGAAATCCTGCAGACTGATCAGCAGCGCGCCGTAGTTGGCCAACACGGACTGGCGCTGAGGGTCGTCGGCCGGCAGGACGTCGGCCAGCTTGACGGCGCGTTCATACAGCGCTGCCGACTCATCGTATTCGCCAAACTCGAAGCGCAATGTCGCCAGCGTCGAGAGCACGCTGAGCAGCACATCCGGCTGGTCGGCGAGACGCTCGCCAGCGGTCTTCTCGGCCGCATCGAGCGCTGCGCGAACCGTCACCTCCGGTGCACCCGGCGCTCGACGCAGCGGATTGGCCGCATCCAGCACGTCCTCGTTGAGAAACTGGACCACGGCTTGGGATCGCCGACGCGCCAGCTCGGCGGCATCGCGCTCGTGCCGGGCGGTGTCGCGCTCGACCTGGGCAAGATCGCGCTCGGCGCGGATCTGGCTCGAAAACGACCAGGCCATGCCGGCAAGCAGAAGCAGCACGAGCGACGTAGCCACCGAAGCGAACGGATGGCGCTGCACCCAACGCGCGGTCAGATAGCTGGCGGTGCGGCGACGTGCCGACACCGGGCGGTGCTCCAGCCAGGCGCGAAGGTCATCGGCCAGTGCATGCATGCTGCCGTAGCGGTGCTGCGCCTCGGCGGCGAGCGCGCGCTCGATGATGGCGCGCAGATCGTCCGGGAGCGGCCCGGGCAAGACCACACGACAGGCTGTCTCACCCGCGGCACGCTCTTCCACCGAAATCCCGCCACTGACCGCAGTGGCACCGATGCGCATGTCGGGATGCTGCGTCAGTACGGTCGACCGGCTGGCTCCTGCCGCCACGACGGTATCGCGTTCCTCCGCGTCGTGAGACAGCGTGGCGGCAATCAAGCGTCCCATCTGGAATACATCCGAACGCACGCTGGCCGCCTCGCCGCGCATTTGCTCGGGGCTGGCGAAACCCGGTGTGCAGGCGAACCGCCCGAGCGCGTCCTCCTGTCCCGACACCTGGGCAATGCCGAAGTCGAGCAGCTTGGCCCTGCCGTCACTGTCCACCATCACGTTCGACGGTTTGACGTCCCGATGAAGAATGCCGCGCCCATGGGCGAAAGCGAGCGCCTCGCAAACCTGGAGCAGCAGCTCGATGCGGGTACGCAAGGGCAACGCCTTGTCCACCGCATGCTGGTCGATGGGCGCACCGTCGATGAACTCCATCGCGAACCAGGGCCTGCCCTCGGGCGTGCGCCCGCCATCCAGCAGCCGCGCGATGTTCGGGTGACTCAGATCGGCCAGTGCCTGGCGCTCGCGCCGGAACAGCGTATCCGCCTCGGCCCCGGCATCCAGCGACTGGATCCATTTCAGGGCCACGCGCTGGTTGTACTCGCCGTCTGCCCGCTCGGCGAGGTAGACCACGGCCATGCCGCCCCGCCCCAATTCGCCGAGAATACGAAATGCACCCACTTCGTCGCCCGGGTGCAGCAAGGCAGCTGAGACCTGCTGGTCGATCAGGGAACGTGCCACCGCACCCTGCAGCGCCCCGCCGGTTCGCAGATCTTCTGGTCGAATGGGCATGGCGCGACCGTCATGGGGAGGAGCATCATTCTAGGGCCGACGGCGGGTACTTCCGGAAGTCCTGACGCTCCGGCCCGGACGATGGCAGAACCGGGACGCATTCTCCGTTTCAACCTGTACAAGCCCGATCCGGTCCGGGTGGATGGAACAAGCCATGTGTATTCTTCTGCCCCGAGGCCTCGTGGCCGCCTTCATGATCGTGTGGTGTGCGCCCGCGCTCGCGTTCTTCGAGAGTGGCTTCGAAGATGGGGAAGGGCCAGTGTCCAGGCCCGGGCTGGGAACCAACCTGGAATCGGTGGTCGACTTCGCCGCCGCCTACCCGTTCGCGGACTTCTTCAAGCAGTCGCGACCGTGGATTACCGCAAGCCAAACCGTGTTCGACACCGACGACGCCGACCAGCTTGATCTGGATGCCGACGGCTGGGTGCAGTCCCTGCCCGCTTGCACGGCCAACCCGAACCAGTTCTGCATTGCACGTACCGTGTTCAACTCGGCCGGCTCACCGTGGCCCGATGGCCTGTACACCGTGGTGTACGACGGCAACGGCACTATCACCTACGGGCTGAATGCGCAGAAGGTCGAAGCGCAGTCCCAGCCGGGGCGCGACGTGGTCGACGTCGACGGCAACGGCATCTGGATTCTCGACGTCACCGCGACCGCGGCCGCCCCGAACCACATCCGCAACATTCGCGTGTTTCCGCCAGGCATCAACCCCGACAGCCCGCCGATGTTCCATCCCGACTTCACTGCCCGGCTGACGCCCTACCGCGCAGTGCGATTCATGGACTGGATGAATACCAACGGCGGCGGGTTCATCGGCCCACCCAACGACCAGGAGAACTTCGGCGACCGCGCACTCGTCAGCGATGCGCACTGGTCGCGATTCGCGGGTGTGCCGCTGGAAGTGATGGTCGGGCTCGCCAACGAGGCGCAGCTGGAGCCGTGGTTCACCCTGCCGCATCGCGCCACCGACGACTACATCACCCAGTTCGCCACCATCGTGCGCAACCAGCTCGACCCCGACCTGGTCGTCTACGTCGAGCACTCCAACGAGGTCTGGAACAACTTCCCGCAGGGCAACGAGATCCAGGATCGAGGCACTGCCCTGTTCGGCAACGTGGCCACGCCATTCGAACGCCGACTCAATGCGCACGGCCTGCGCACCGCGCAGATCTGCGACCTCTTCCGTGCGGTGTTCGGTGCGCAGTCCGACCGCATCGTCTGCAGCCTCGGCGCGCAGGCCGCGAACGCCTTTACTTTCACCGAGGCGGCCGACTGTCCGCTGGCGCAGAACGCCGCACTGCACACCGGCCCCTGCATGACCAGTGGAGACGTCGTCGCCATCGCGCCCTATTTCGGCAACTACACCAATGTCGAGAACAACGAGGACGAGATCGTCAACTGGAGCCTCAGCCAGCTGTTCGACGAGATCAATCTGGGTGCGCAGCTTCAGCAGGCGTTTCCGAACTCCAACACGCCCTGTACCGACAACTTTCCACAGAACTTCACCGTTCCTTGCCCGATCGCCGCGCTGGACGAAATCGAGATCTGGTTGAATGCCAACCGCACCGCCGCCCAGACGCGCGGGATGCGCATGCTTGCCTACGAAGGCGGACAGCATCTCGCCCTGGTCTCGCCGTTCTCGGGCGACCCGACTGCGCAGGCGCGCAAGACGACGATCAGCAACCTGTTCGTGGCTGCCAATCGCGACGCCCGCATGCGCGACGTCTACGTCGACTACCTGCAGCGCTGGAAGGACCTGGGCGGAGAACTGTTCATGCACTTCAGCCTGTCGTTCTCCTACGGGCCATTCGGCAACTGGGGCGTGCTCGAATCGCTCACCCAACAACCCGATCCACCCAAGCTGCTCGGCATACTCGACTTCAATGCGGCCAATCCGTGCTGGTGGGAAGGGTGCGGTTCGGGTATCACGCCCCCGCCTCCGACATGCCCGCAGCCGCTGCTCGACCCCAGTCTCGAGGGCAGCGCGTGGACGTCGACCTCGCAGCGGTTCGGCACCGCCCTCTGCACCACCAGCACCTGCGACGACAGTGCCGACCCGACCACGGTCGGGCCCCGGACCGGCACCGGGTGGGCGTGGCTGGGTGGCACCATTGACGGCCAGCATGCTGAGGTCGCCACGCTCAGTCAGACCGTGACCATCCCCAACGATGGGCCCCGACATCTCAACTTCTTTCTGCGCCGCGGCTTCACCAGCGTGCCGCTGGATGCGGTGATGGAAGTTCGCGTCGATGGCGCAACGCGCCGCAGCTTCGACGAACCGGCGACAGCCGAGCCGGCCTATCTTGCCCGCACCGTGGACCTGTCGGACATCGCGGACGGCAATGCGCACAGCATCGAGTTCCGCTACACCAATCTCGCAACCAGCGGCAAGTCGAGTTTCAACCTCGACGACATCACGATCGACTGCACGGCGGTCGGAAACTAGGCCCCTTGGCCCTCGCGCGCCGCCGCCGCGCGAGGGCTTCATCGAACCCGCACCGGCTGCCCCCGGACTAGCGAACCCATGAATTGATATCATTCATCCGATCGAAACTGTGAATGGATCGGCATGAATATCCGGGACTTGCGCTATCTCGTGGCGATCGCCGATCACAAGCATTTCGGGCGGGCTGCCAGCGCCTGCTTCGTCAGCCAACCGACGCTGTCCACGCAGCTGAAGAAGCTGGAGGAAGAACTCGGCGTGTCGCTGATCGAGCGGGCGCCTCGCCGGGTCATGCTGACCCCGGCCGGCCGCGACATCGCCGAACGTGCGCGACGCATTCTTGGCGAAGTCGAGCAGCTTCGCGAAGCAGCACGGCGCTCCACTGACCCGGAAGCCGGCACGGTACGGCTCGGACTGTTTCCCACCCTCGGACCCTACCTGCTGCCACACGTGGTACCGGGCATCCGTCGACGTTTTCCAAGACTCGAGCTGTTGCTGGTCGAGGAGAAGACCGAAGTCATTCTGCGCATGCTGCGCGAAGGCCGGCTGGATGCTGCCATCCTCGCCCTGCCCGTGCACGAGCCCCAATTGCACATCGAACCCTTGTTCGAGGAACCATTCCTCCTCGCGGTGCCCGCGCAGCATGCACTCGCCGGACACCGCACGATCGGTCTCGACGAGCTGTCCACGCACAGCCTGCTCCTGCTCGAGGACGGCCATTGCCTGCGTGACCAGGCACTGGACGTGTGCCATCTCGCCGGCGCCGAGGAAAAATCAGGCTTCCGCGCCACCAGCCTCGAGACCCTGCGCCAGATGGTGGCAGCGAATGTCGGCATCACCCTGCTGCCCAAGCTTGCGGTGGAACCGCCGGTGCCGCCGTCCGAGGACATCAAGCTGATCCCCTTTGCCGGGCCATCGACGCCGCACCGCCGCATCGCCATGATCTGGCGCCGCAGCTCGGCCATGGACGTCTTCCTGCTCCAGCTCGCCGAGGTCATCCGCGGCGCGTCGCAACGTCTGATTGCGCACGAGCTGCCCGCCGGCTCGGCGAACAAGGTCGGAAAGCGTCGTCGCGCTCACTGAGATCTGCGCGGCCAGCCGCCACTCCCCGTGAGCAGCCAAGTCCATGCGCCCGGGACGGGCTCCACCGCCAGGGGTGCGGGTCAACCGCCGCTGAGGATCATCCAGACGCCCCCGACGCCGAGCGCGCCGCACAAGGCGCCCACGGCAGCATCCTTCCAGCGCTCGGGGCCGCCCTGCGACACGACGGACCACAGCGCCGCCACGAACAGCACCAGCATCGTCAACAGCATCAGGATCCGGATCATCGTGGGCTCTCCTGGCTCGGCACCCTGACATCAGAGACGACGCTGCCGCCGCGTCGTGACCGGATGGTCCGTGCAGAGCGGCCGCAGTCACCGCACTCGTCAGCACACTCGGCTGTCACATCCTGTTCCATCCTTGCATCCTGATGCGCATGAACGGAAGCTCTCGCAGCATGGGTGCCATCCCTCCTCCTCCGCCAGCGACCCTCCACCATGCGCGTGTCGAACGCCTGCTCCCAGTTTGGGCGGCCGCCCAGTGCGCAGTTGGCTTGGCATTGGTCGCCTGGCCGACGCTGAGCGAGACCGCACATGCGCCGGTGTACACCCTGGTGGGCGTTTTCCTCGTCGTCCACGCTTCGCTGCTGCTGTCGACCGCGTTTGCCGAATCGCCGCTGGCGCGCAGAGCCCTGAAGACGGTTGGCAAGCACGTCATCAACAGCGGCGTCGGCTTCTACGGATTGGTCACCTTCTCCCGCTTCCTGCACCTTGAAGCGCTCGACTTCGTCGACGGCCTTCAGTCCGGGTTGCCGACCACCGCGCGCGAGCTGATCAAGGACTGGGTCATGGGATTCAGCATCGATTCGCTGATGAACACGATCGAGGCCTTTCAATGGCCCTGGAAGCTGCTGCTCAACGCGGGGTGGCCGGTCGCCGCCATGGCGCTGGCTGCGTGCTACCTGCCCTACACCATGGCCAACCGCTTCTTGCCCGACCTCGCGAAGCTGGTATCGGCCAAGGACGCCAAGGACGCCAAGGACTCGGACAAGTCCGACGTAGGTTCTGCCGACTGAGCCATCGAATCGGGTGTCATGGGCCGCGCACAGCAGCCCCTACCGAGCCCTGACGCCAGTTGCCTTACCACGCTGAATTCACGGCGACTGCGCTTGCGATGGCGCTGCGCTGCCCGCAAGCTTGTGCATGCAGTTTCGCCACCCGATATTGGATTGGAGCCTGGCATCCCATTGCGCAGCGCGCTACACACCGGCCTCGTCACCTCGCTGCTGCTGACCGGCGCGGCCTGCAGCGTGGGCGTGCTGATTTCGGGTTCGGATCTGCTCGAACTGTTGCTGCCCGGCGGCCTGCCGTTGGGGAATCTCGTCGCAGCCTTGGCCCTGGCTTGTCTGTCAGCCGCCGCGCTGGTGCTGACGCCTCCCCATGGGTTGGCTCATTGGTCGGCCGTGGCTGTTTTCGCCGCTTGCCTGTGCTGGCTGCCGGTGTCGATCGCCATGGCAGGCAACCCGAATCTCAATTTCGCCAACGGTCGCGGGGAGCTTTGGATCCAGTTCAGCGCCGTGCTGGTGGCCGCAGCATGGTGCATGCTGGTCTTGGGTGCGTTGCTCCGGCTGATTGCCTGGCGCAGGCCGGCTGTCCGAGACTGATCAGCCCTGCGCGGAACGTCGTACGTGGGGTAGCACCCGACACCGGGAGCACGGTGCCAGGACTGCGCGGTGGTGCGGGTCGCGCGGCAGACGCTCACACGAACGCGCCCTCAGCAACGCTCAGTCGGCGCCCACGTCGATGCCGATGGGACAGCTGACCCCGGTGCCGCCCAATCCGCAGTACCCGCCGGGATGTTTGGACAGATATTGCTGATGGTCGTCTTCGGCGAAAAAGAACGGCGGTTCCGGACTTCGGATCTCGGTAGTGATGGTGCCGAAGCCGCGAGCCGAGAGCGCGGCCTGAAACGCGTCGCGGGACGCCAGCACCACGGCCAACTGTGACGCGTCCGCGCAGTAGATGGCGGAACGGTATTGCGTACCCATGTCGTTGCCCTGCCGCATGCCCTGGGTCGGATCGTGACCCTCCCAGAACACCCGCAGCAGCGCCTCGAGCGTCACTGCAGCCGGGTCGAACACCACCCGCACCACTTCCGCATGCCCGGTCTCTCCCGAGCACACTTCGCGATAGTTGGGATTGGGTGTGACACCACCGGCGTACCCCACCGCGGTCGTGTGCACGCCGGGCGTAGACCAGAACTTCCGCTCAGCACCCCAGAAACAGCCCATTCCGAACTGCACCTGCTGCAAGCCCGCGGGATACGGAGGAAGGATCGGTCGGCCAAGCACGTGATGACGATTGATCACCGCCATGCTCGTCGTGCGTCCCGGCAAAGCCTGGTCGGGCTCGGGAATGCGCTGCTTGTAGGCGCCAATGCCCATCTCTTCACCTCACTGTCGCGAAGTCTGCCGAACCATCCAGGGCCCGAGCACGAAGATTCAGACGCCAGCCATTGGAAATCAAGCGTTGGGCGTCAAGCGCGAGCTCGATTCCCTACGCCGGATTATCGCGTTGACCCGGGTCGAAGGCGCTCGCCTTTCACCCCGACTCGGATCGTCTCGATCGTCTCGATCGTCTTGAACAAGTGGAATCGAATTGGACCGGAGTCGGGTCGGCAGCAGCCGGCGCTCGTTCTTCGCGACCGGCTTCTCCATCGGGAGTGCTGGAATTCCTGACGCCTAGGTCCGGCGCAACGCCATCCACCCCACCGACGCAACCGCGAGCAGCAGTCCCAGCAAGCCCAACGGGCTCATCGCCGGCACGTTGGCCAGTCGGACCGGTACGCCAAAGATGATCGGCGTGGGTTCGTCTTCGTCCGGATTGCCGTCGCCATCCGGATCGGGGTTGGTACCCGACACGGACAGATCCGAGACAGCCTGGTTGATGCTGTCGTGTCCGGTCGCGACGACCTGGTTCAAGAAGGGACCAGGATCGTAGCCAGGGCGCACACCGATGAAGAGATCGATGATCATGGAATCGCCCGGGGCGAGCGTACTCACGCTGGCGTCGAGCAGACCGGTGTCCAACTCGCCATCGAACCCGGAGTTCGGCGCTCCGGTACCGCTGACCTGCACGTCGAAGACCTCGAAGGTCACCGGCAGCGGGAAGGTCAGACGCAGATTCTCTTCTACCTGCACGTCTTCCAGTGCCACGACGCCGAGGTTCGACACCACCATCATGTAGTGCACCGCATAGGTACCGAGCCCGGCACCCGAGTTGCTGATGACGGCCTTCGAGACCCCGATGATCGGCGGTACCGGCACCACGACCGTCGAAGCCGCAGTGCCGATGACCGAGCCGGCGATCGGCGCTGTACCTTCGACTTCAGCCACATTGAGTACCTGTCGAATGTCGGCATCGCTCATCCGCACGGTGTACTGCGCGGTGCACAGCAGCACGTCGTTGCTGATCAGGGTTCCGCTGCCATTGCCTGAGAAAGCTTGCCCGCCAAGTGTCTGCGCAGCGCAAGTGATCGGCGTGTCGATGCGGCCGGGGTCGGGTTCGGTCAGGTTGACGGCGGTCAACTGTTCCGCGCCGCTGTTCTTGATGACGAAGGTGTACTCGATCAGATCGCCGACGCTGGTGACGCTGTTGCCATCGGCGTCGTCGATGATGCGCGGACTCTTGAACACGCGAATCCCGGCCCGGCCGGCGAGATTCAGCGACACGAGCACGTCGCTCGCGGCGACGTCGCGCGCCAGGCTGTCCATCCCATCGACATCGACTTGGTTGACGACGATACCTGCGGTCTGATCCGCCGCGCTGATCACGTAGTTGCGCGTGCACACCATCGAGGCACCGACTGCCAGGGTGGGCTGGGGGCATGAAACGGCACCCGACACGTCGGTCAGCGCGAGCGCACTCAAGTCGAGATCGCCCAGATTGAGCACAGTGTAGTGGTAGTCGATGCTCTCGCCAGCGTCGAGCACGCCATCGATATCGGTGTCGTTGTGCACGGCCCCGCCCGCAACGAGCACGATGCCCTCGCCGGGGCCGAGCGCCGCCGCCACGCTGACGTGGCTCACGGCCGGGCCCGGAGCCGCTCCCTCGGCCACGACGACCGCGGCCGTTCGCGTTGCTTTGGCAGGCCACTGTCCCTCACAGCGGAATTCGCCTCCACCGCGCAGCGCCGGCGTGCCGTCCGTGCTCGCTTCCCCGCCGGCGCAGGACAACTGCCATGCATCGGGCGAGTACGCCGAAACGACATCGAATGGCGTCTCCAGGAGGTTGCTTACCACCATGCTGCCCGTGTGGTCAGCGTGTGCCACGACGCGCTCAGCCACTGCCGCGCCTGGAAACGCTGCGAGGCATGAGCAAAGTGTCCAGCCCATCAGCGCTGTCAGCAAAGGTCTAGCAATCATGGTCTTCTTCCCGCTGTCGCGAAGCGCGACGTTCGCTGAGTTCGATGGGCTGCCGACGCCGAATCGCTGCGGATATTCCGCCTCGGGGTCAGCATGTCGGAGATTCTGCACGAGGCCCCTGCTCATGGAAACGCCGAATAGATGGCGGTGCTCGTCGCGGTGACGGTCTGTCCCGCGGCGCCCTGACCCTTGGCAGTGGCCACATTGGTCACCCTTCGCGCCGCCACATCCCCCGCTGTGATCGTGTGCGTGGCCCAGCACTGCACTGAATCGTTCGGCAGCAACCCTGCCCCACCCAGCACTTCGAAGGAGCTGCGGAAGATCTGGTTGTTGATCAGTACGGTGATCGGCGCGCCGGACGCCGTCTGTGCCTCGCAGGCCAGATCGGTGACCTGCCAGTCCAGCAACGCCAGGTTGGTGAGTGGCTGGGAACCGCGGTTGCTGATGACCAGGGAGTAGTTCAGCACGTCGCCAACGTCGCCGTAGCCGTTGTTGTTGAAGTCCACGGCAAGTTGGACAGTCTTCAAGAGCCTGATTGCTGCGTCTCCGCTGCCGCCAATCGGCGCGCAGGCAGTCGACGCCAACGTCATCGGCCCATCCACGTCGGCGGCGTTGAACAATCCGTTGCCAGGCCCACCGGTGCACTCCCCGTTTGCCAGGGCATCGTTGTTCACCGCGATCGGCACCGTCAGCACATAGGTGTGGCTGGAACCCCCCGGAATGGCGACATCGGCCGCGGAGACTTGCACCGTGGCGCCGTTGGCTGGCGTGAAGCGTCCACCCACCAGGGCCGCATTGATCGAGCCGTCTGCGGTCGTCACCAGCGCATCGGCAAAGAAGCTCACGCCCGAGGTGGTGAAGTCCAGCGTGTCGAACAACGTGTAGCTGCCCTCTGCGCTGCCGGCGTTGCGCACCAGAAGCTGGTAGACGACGTTGAAACTGCCCGGTCCGGTCGGGTTGACGCCCACCACGCTCTTCTCGAGGTGCAGGTTCAGCGTCGGCAGCACCACGCATTGCGGCGCGTCCGGCATCACCACGCAGTCGGCCGGCGGTTCGCCGTCCAGCGTGACCACGTTGGCAATCGACTGGACCACGTCATCCAGCGGATCAGCGACCTGCACCACGAATGTCGCGGTGACGGTGCCCGGATTGCCCGCCGAGAATGCAGGCACGTTCACGAGCGTTTCGCAGGTCGTTCCACCCACCGAGCCCGGCGCACAGCTCCAGGTCGGCGCGCCGGATACGAAGGTCGTGTTGCCAGGCACCTGTTCCACCACGATCACGTCGGTCGCTGGCACACCTGCCTGATTCGTCACGGTGATGGTGTACGTCAGCTGTTCGCCCGGCTGGGCGGCGCCGTCGGTGTTGAGGCTCTCCGCCGTCAACACCTTGGACACGTCGAGTACCGGCGTCGCAGGCGTCGAGACGGTGTCGTCGTCCGTCGCCGCAGGACCAGAAGGCGGCGTGCCGGACACGGAGGCGGTGTTGTCGACACCTCCAGCGTTCAGATCTGCCGTCGTGACCGTGTACGTCGCGGTGCACGAGAGGGCCTGGCCCGGATCGAGCGTAGCCGGCTGCACGGGAGTACAGGACAGCGCCGAGAGCCCCGGCAACGGGTCAGTGATTGTGACGTTGTTGAGCGTGACGTTGCCGGTGTTGGTGGCTACAAAGGTGTACTGGATGTCGCTGCCCACCGTCGGCAACGTCGGCGCGTCGGCGGTCTTCACCAGTTCGATGCTCGCGGTCGCGGACACGGGGGTGTTCACCGTGGACGGCGGGCTGGTCACCGGATCGCCGGACGGCGGACTGCCGGTTGCGGTCGCGGTGTTATCCACGCCTCCCGCATTCACCTCGGCCAGCGTGATGGTGTGCACGCCTGTGCAGGTCGTGGTCTCACCCGGGTTCAACGTGGTCAGCGGACAAGTCGCCGGCGCATCCAGCTGCGCGTCGTTGATCACGATGCCGGTGAGGGTCACGTTGCCGGTGTTGGTGACCAGGAAGCTGTAGTCGATCGTGTCACCGGCATCCGTCACCGTGGTGCTGCTCCCCAGATTGGTCGTCGGCGTGCCGGCGGACTTCTCCACCGTGAGCGCTGGCTCCGAGGCGATCGGCGTATTCGCCGTTGATGGCGGACTGGTCACCGGCGCACCCACCGGCGGCGTACCGCTTGCGGTCGCGGTGTTGTCCGACGTGCCGGCGTTCACTTCAGCCAGGGTGATGGTATGCACGCCTGTACAGGTCGTGCTCTCACCCGGGTTCAGCGTGGTCAGCGGGCAGGTAGCCGGCGCATCCAGCTGCGCGTCGTTGATCACGATACCGGTGAGCGTCACGTTGCCGGTGTTGGTGACCAGGAAGCTGTAGTCGATCGTGTCTCCGGCGTCAGTGACAGTCGTGTTGGCTCCCAGATTGGTCGTCGGCGTGCCAGCAGTCTTGTCGACAGTCAGCGCAGGGTTCGACGCAATCGGCGTATTCGTCGTCGACGGCGGGCTGGTCACCGGCGCACCCACAGGCGGCGTGCCACTGGCAGTTGCCGTGTTGTCGGAGGTGCCGGCATTCACTTCCGCCTGCGTGATCGTGTGCACGCCCGTACAGGTCGTGGTCTCACCCGGGTTCAGCGTGGTCAGCGGACAAGTCGCCGGCGCATCAAGCTGCGCGTCGTTGATCACGATGGCGGTCAGCGTCACGTTGCCGGTGTTGGTGACCAGGAAGCTGTAGGCGATCGTGTCTCCGGCGTCGGTCACCGTCGTGCTGGCGCCCAGATTGGTCGTCGCGGCACCCGCGCTCTTCACCACCGTCAGCGACGGTGCCGCCGCAATCGGCGTGTTCGTCGTCGACGGCGGGCTGGTCACCGGCGCACCGACGGGCGGCGTGCCACTGGCGGTCGCGGTGTTGTCCGACGTGCCGGCGTTCACTTCGGTCTGCGTGATGGTGTGCACGCCGGTGCAGGTGGTGGTCTCACCCGGGTTCAGCGTGGTGAGCGGGCACGAGGCCGCGGCGTCGAGCTGCGCATCGTTGATCACGATGCCGGTCAACGTCACGTTGCCGGTGTTCGTCACCAGGAACGAGTAGGCAATCGTGCTGCCGGCAGTGTTGCCGCTCGGCGCGCCGGCCGACTTCACGACAGTCAGCGACGGCGCCGCCGCAATCGGCGTGTTCGTCGTCGACGGCGGGCTGGTCACCGGCGCACCGACGGGCGGCGTGCCACTGGCAGTCGCGGTGTTGTCCGACGTGCCGGCGTTGACTTCCGTCTGCGTGATCGTGTGCACGCCGGTGCAAGTCGTCGTCTCGCCCGGGTTCAGCGTGGTCAGCGGGCACGAGGCCGCGGCGTCGAGCTGCGCATCGTTGATCACGATGCCGGTCAACGTCACGTTGCCGGTGTTCGTCACCAGGAACGAGTAGCTGATCGTGCTGCCGGCGGTGTTGCCGCTCGGCGCACCCGCCGACTTCACGACAGTCAGCGACGGCGCCGCCGCAATCGGCGTATTCGTCGTCGACGGCGGGCTGGTCACCGGCGCTCCCACAGGCGGGGTGCCGCTGGCCGTTGCCGTGTTGTCCGATGTGCCGGCGTTCACTTCCGCCTGCGTGATCGTGTGCACGCCCGTACAGGTCGTCGTCTCACCCGGATTCAAGGTGGTCAGCGGGCAGCTCGCTGCCGCATCCAGCTGCGCGTCGTTGATCACGATGCCGGTCAACGTCACGTTGCCCGTGTTCGTCACCAGGAACGAGTAGCTGATCGTGCTGCCGGCCGTGTTGCCGCTCGGCGCACCCGCCGACTTCGCGACAGTCAGCGACGGCGCCGCCTCGACTTCCACGGTCGCTACGGCGCTGTCACACACAGTCGCATTCGGCGGAAGCAGACAGATCGTGTACGGGTACAGATAGGTGCCACCCAGCGTGCCTGGCGCGACGCTGATCGTGCCGTCCGGGTTCATGACGAGGTTCGGATCCGGGCTGGCTCCAGGAGTCAGCGTGGCGTTGACTCCAATTGCGACAGGCGCGCCATTGGCCAAGTCATTGCCAACCACGGTCGGCGTCGTCCCACCTGTTGCTGCCACCAAGAAGGTTCCATCGTCGATGGCATCGATGGTCACAACCACCACCGTGGCAACAGCCGAGTCACAGTTGGCAGGATTCAGGACCTCGCAAATTGTGTACGGATACAGGTACGTGCCCGCCGCGGTGCCTGCTGCAACCGTGATGGTGCCGTCAGCATTCATCGTGATGCTGCCAGCGGCCGTGACCGGCGCCGCACCCGGGGTCAGGACAATGTCGGCCGGATTGACCGCAGCACCATTGAGCGTGTCGTTGACCAGCACCGAGGCAGTCGAACCAC
>JAGRJY010000159.1 GCA_020442465.1 Lysobacterales bacterium | reverse complement strand
TCATCTTCTTCGTCCCCGGCATCAAGTCGATCAGCGCCTTCGAGCTGCCGACGAACAGCTTCTACGCCATGCAGGCGGCGATCGAGAAGTTCCAGACGATCGGCTTCATGCGCGGCGGCCGCATCTCTGGTTTCCTCGACGGCCAGCGCACGCCGTTCTACATCAGCAAGCGCCTGGTGGAGGTCTCGCGGATCGACGAGGAAGGCCGGCCGACCCGCGTGGCCCAGTGGCTGATTGAACTCGAGGCGCCGGTGGATCCGACTGCACTGCTGCGCCACGACGAGGACCTCGACGCGCTCGAGCTTCGCGCAGCGGATGCGGCCCACGTCCTCCAGGGCCATGGTAGCGGGACGAGCACCGTCCAGGTGGTCAGTGAAGACGGCGTGATCGAGGTCGCGAGTCCGTCACTCGCGGTCGAGCAAGCCGGGGAGCGCGGCCAGCGCCCTTCCGGTGCATCGGCCGCGAGCAGGCCGGCGGCGCCGGCGCGGGCCGAGCCTGCGCGCTCCGTCCAGCCGAAGCGCGGCGAGGCGCCGCCGGCTGGCAGGTCGGCAGCGGCGGACACCGGTGCCGAGGCCAAGGAGGTGGCGTGGCTGTTCGATGCCGCCGCCGCGCTTGGTGTCGACGCCGAGAGCTACGAGCGCTACGCCACCAAGCGCTGGGGCCAAGGCTGGAAGAAGGCCGCCGGTGGCCGCAAGCGTGCACTGGAGGACATCACACCCTTCCAGGACGACGGCGCCGGCTTCGTCGAGAAGGTGAAGGGCGAACTCGAGGTCTGGGCCTGAGTGCGGTCGGCGCCGCACAAGGCGGCGCCATCGCTGGACGCGCCAGCGCTTGAAGCCTGGCGCCGCGGGCCGATGCTGGCGGCAGGTGCTCAGGACGCTCACGCACAACCGACGGAAGGAACTCTCATGATCAAGGTGGCGCAGTTTTCGGACCTGCACTTCAGCGGGAAGAACCTCGACGAGGCGGGCCGATGCTTCGGCTTCTCGGTGGACCAGGCGATCAGGCACGGCGTTGATGCGGCCGTGATCTCGGGCGACGCGACAGACCATGCGCTCGACGTGCACAGCCCGGCGGTCGAGCGCCTTGCGCGCGAGGTCCGGCGTCTCGCCGACCACTGCCCGGTGCTGATGCTGCAGGGGACGTTCTCTCACGAGCCGCCCGGCACCCTGGCGATCTTTCCCCTGCTCGGCGGCCGGTACCCGGTGTTCGTGGCGGATCGCCTCGGCCAGGTCGCGCTGATGGAGGCGGGCCGCTGGGTGCCCTCGCAAGCCTGGCGCTTCGATGCGGTCCCCGCCGGAGCGCGGACCATCTTCACCTGCGTCCCGACGGTCAACAAGGCGGTCGTGGCGGCGACGGTCGGCGCGACCGAGGCTGCGGAAGCGGTCGGTCAGGAACTGGCCGCGCTGCTGGCCGGGTACGGGTCGATCAACCGAGCCGCACGCGCAGCGCAGGTGCCGACGATCGGCGTTGCGCATGGGACGGTCACCGGCTGCGTGACGGAGCACGGCGTGCCGATGGCGGGCTTCGACCACGAGTTCACCACCACGAGCCTGTTCTCCGCAGGCACCCAGGCCTTCATGCTCGGGCACATCCACAAGCACCAGTGCTGGGACGACGGCGGGCGACTGATCGCCTATGCGGGCTCAATCGGGCGCTTCCACCACGGGGAGATCGATGCCAAGGGCTTTCTGCTGTGGGAGGTCGAGGCGGCGGCGGCCCGATTCCAGTTGGTCGAGACGCCGGCGCGGCGCACCGTGGACCTGGTTTTCGAGGGTGTGCCGGATGCCGAGCAGATCGCCGCGGCGGTTCGTGAAGTGAACGTGGCCGGCGCCTACGTCCGGGTGCGGTGGCAGGTGGGTGAAGAGGAACGGGGCAGCGTGGACCGCGAGGCCATCAAGCGGGCCCTGGGCGATGCCGCCGACGTACAGCTCGAAGGGCGGGTCGTTCCCGTCGTGCGCAGCAGGGCGGCAGGGATCTCGCGCGCGTCGTCACTGCAGGAGAAGGTGAGGGTGTGGGCACGCGCCACCGGCAGCATGGACGGTCCGCTCATCGAGCGCCTTGAGGCCCTGGCCCACCGCGAACCCGCCCAGATCGCGAATGCGATCCTGGCCGGCGACGAGGAACCCGGTCCGACTACCGAGCCGGCCCCCGACGAAACGGCGCCGCCGCCGCCGTCCGGGGACGGGCGTGTGGCGGAAGCCCTGCGCGAAGCCGAAGCGATGGAGCTGTTCTGAAGCGGACAGGCCTTGAAGGAAGCAAAGGCGGCCGGAGACTCGTTCGAAGCGGGTCGATGGGCGGCCGTGCATGGAGCAAGAAGATGGACGATCAAGTGAAGCAAGCGGACGGGGTGTCCCGCGACGGCTACCAACCGCTGTCGCTGATGCTCACTGGTTTCAAAGGCATTCGCAGCGGCCTCGGCCGGGACACGATCACGCTCGACCTGGAGGCGCTGGTCGGTGACGCGCAACTGGTGGCCATTGCGGGCAGCAACGGGCGCGGGAAGACCACGGTGATGGACAACCTGCATCCCTTATGTTGAATTCGCGGTGTCAACAAGGGACCAAATCACTGAGCCACTCATTGCTTCTGCAGGGTGTCGATCAATGGACACGACACCTTGCCACGGCTCATGCAGCAGTCGCGCACGAGGGAGGCCAATACCGACTCGATGCGCCGCAGGTTCTTTAGCTTCTTGCGCACGTCCACCAGCTTGATCTCGGCAAGTTGGCGCGCTTCATCGCAATGCGTGCCGTCGTCCAGCTTCAGCAGGCCTGCCACTTCGTCGAGGCTGAAGCCCAAGCGCTGTGCGGCCTTCACGAACTTCACGCGGGCGACGTCCTCGGCCTCATAGCGCCGAATGCCGCCGTAGGGCTTGTCCGGCTCGGCAAGCAGAGCCCGGCGCTGATAGAAGCGCACCGTCTCCACGTTGACCCCGGCCGCCTTGGCGACGGCCCCGATCGTCAGGCCGTTGTGATCGCGTTCCATGCCGCTTGACTCCGTACATGAGTACGGAAATAAGCTTACGCCATCGTGTTCAGACTCGCCAAGGAATGCGCATGACGGAAACACCGACCGGGCGCGGAGCCCTCTTCGCGGGAGGACTGGCCGCCATCCTCGCATCGACATGCTGCCTCGGGCCCCTGGCGCTGGTGGCACTGGGCTTCAGCGGCGCCTGGATCGGCAACCTCACCGCGCTGGAGCCCTATCGCCCGATCTTCATCGGTGCCGCACTCCTCGCCATGTTCTTCGCCTGGCGACAAATCTATCGGCCGGCACAGGCCTGCGGGCCGGGCGAGGTCTGCGCGATTGCGCAGGTGCGGTCCACCTACAAAGCCGTCTTCTGGATCGTCGGCGCGCTGGTGCTGATCGCGCTCGCCTTCCCGTATGTCCTTCCTTTGTTTTATTGACCCGGAGTTCGCCATGAAGAAGCTGTTGCTGGTTGCCGTGTTCGCCGCCGCCGCGGTGCAAGCGGCGCCCCAGACCGTCACGCTCGACGTGCCCGGCATGACCTGCGCGGCCTGTCCGATCACGGTGAAGACGGCGATCTCGAAGGTCGACGGCGTGAGCAAGGTCGACGTGAGCTACGACAAGCGCCAGGCCGTGGTGACCTTCGACGATGCCAAGGCCAGCGTGCAGAAGCTGACCCAGGCCACCGAGAACGCCGGCTACCCGTCCACCGTCAAGCGCTGAACCGCAGCGGCGGCAAGGAGGCCACCATGAACGTCATGACGCGCATTGCCGACAAGGCCGGCGCGCTGGGCAGCATCGTCTCGGCGATGGGCTGCGGCGCCTGCTTCCCGGCCCTTGCCAGCCTCGGTGCTGCCCTCGGGCTCGGCTTCCTGAGCCAGTTCGAGGCCTTGTTCGTCACCGTGCTGCTGCCGCTGTTCGCGGGGCTCGCGCTGCTGGCCAATGCGCTGGGCTGGTTCAGTCACCGCCAGTGGCACCGCAGCGTGCTCGGCATGATCGGACCGGCCATCGTGCTGGTCGCCAGCTTCACCGTAGCCGAGAAGCTCCTCTACGTGGGCCTCGCGACGATGGTCGCCGTGTCGGTGTGGGACTTCGTCTCCCCTGCAAACCGGCGCTGCGGGCCCGAAGGCTGCGAGGTCGCGCCCAGGCACTCCTGAAGGCGCCGCGTCAGCACCTGTGAAAGCAACCCCATGACCGAACTCGTGATCAGCGGCATGACCTGCGACTCGTGCGCCACGCATGTTCGCCAAGCCCTGGAGAAAGTCCCCGGCGTGCGCTCCGCGCAGGTGTCCTACCCCAAGGGCACGGCCAAGCTCACGCTCGCCCCCGACACGCCCATGACGGCGCTCGTGGCGGCGGTGACCGTGCTGGGCTATCGAGCCCGTGTCGCCGATGGGAATGCCGACCGGCCGCGCGACGGCCTGCTCGACAAGGCGCGCAGCTGGCTCGGCGGTGGCCAGAAGGCACCCGGTGGGGACGAGGCGTTGCACGTCGCCGTCATCGGCAGCGGCGGCGCCGCGATGGCTGCGGCGCTGAAAGCGGCCGAACGTGGCGCGCGCGTGACGCTCATCGAGCGCGGCACGATCGGCGGTACCTGCGTCAACGTGGGCTGCGTGCCCTCGAAGATCATGATCCGCGCGGCGCACGTAGCGCACCTGCGGCGCGAGAGTCCCTTCGACGGCGGGATCGCGGCGAGCACGCCTGTCATCGACCGTGGTCGCCTGCTCGCACAGCAGCGCTCCCGCGTCGACGAACTGCGGCATGCGAAGTACGAGGCCATCCTCGAGAGCACTCCGGGGATCACGGTGCTGCGCGGCGAGGCACGCTTCAAGGACAGCCGGCATCTGGTCGTCCGGCTCAACGATGGCGGCGAGCGCGAACTGGCCTTCGACCGCTGCCTGGTCGCCACCGGTGCGCAGCCATCGGTCCCGCCGATCCCCGGGGTGAAGGACACGCCGTTCTGGACGTCCACCGAAGCGCTGGCCAGCGCCGTCATCCCGCCACGTCTGGCGGTGATCGGCTCGTCGGCGGTGGCGCTGGAGCTCGCACAGGCCTTCGCGCGGCTGGGCAGCGAGGTGACCGTGCTCGCGCGCCACACGCTGTTCTTCCGCGACGATCCCGTGATCGGTGACGCCGTGACAGCGGCCTTCCGCGCCGAAGGCATCACGGTGCTCGAACACACGCAAGCCAGCCGGGTGGACCACGCCGACGGCGAGTTCGTGCTCGCGACCGATCGCGGTGAACTGCGTGCCGACAGGGTGCTGGTGGCCACCGGCCGCATGCCTGCGACGCATGGCCTCGGACTCGACGCAGCGGGCGTGGTCGTCGACGAACAAGGCGCCATCGTCGTCGACGCTGCGATGCGCACGAGCGTGCAGAATATTTACGCCGCCGGCGACTGCACCGACCTGCCGCAGTTCGTCTACGTGGCCGCGGCCGCCGGCACGCGCGCGGCGATCAACATGACCGGAGGAGAGGCTGCACTCGACCTGAGCGCGATGCCGGCCGTGGTCTTCACCGACCCGCAGGTGGCCACTGTCGGGTTGACCGAAACCGAGGCGCGGGCCAAGGGCCTCGAAGTCGACACGCGCACGCTGACCCTGGACAACGTGCCGCGCGCGCTGGCCAACTTCGACACCCGAGGCTTCATCAAGCTGGTAGC
The DNA here is from genome assembly GCA_020442465.1 of Lysobacterales bacterium. GTDB lineage: Bacteria > Pseudomonadota > Gammaproteobacteria > Xanthomonadales > Xanthomonadaceae > Pseudomarimonas. The sequence goes on along the minus strand of JAGRJY010000159.1, from coordinate 2,468 downwards.
CGAGGCGGGCAGCGGGCGGCTGCTGGGCGTGCGGGCCGTCACACCCGATGCGGGTGAGTTGATCCAGAGCGCTGCGCTCGCGCTGCGAGCGCGCATGACTGTGCATGACCTGGCCGATCAGCTGTTCCCGTATCTGACCATGGTGGAAGGGCTCAAGCTGTGCGCGCAGACCTTCACCAAGGACGTCACGCAGCTCTCGTGCTGTGCCGGCTGAGACGCGTGCCATGGGCGCAGTTGATTGGCCTTGACGTAGAGACTGCTCATGAGAGCCTGAGGCATCTGCTTCCTCGGGGCTCTCCATGCAACCTCTCGCACTCACCCTCAAGGGATTCCGCGGCATTCGTGACGGCCTGGGCCGCGACGAGATCACGCTGGACCTCGAGCGCCTGACCCAGGACGCGCAACTGATCGCCATCGTCGGGGCGAACGGCAGCGGCAAGTCGACGATCATGGACTGCCTCGTGCCCTACATCGGACTGCCGAGCCGCGCCGCGCTGGCCGGTGCGGGCGGCTTCTCCTACTACGACCACGTGTACCTGCCCGAAAGCGTGAAAGACCTGACCTGGGCGCACGAGGGCCGCTGCTACCGCTCGCAGATCGTCATCCGCCTCTGTGGCCGCCGCCGCACCGAGGCCTTCCTGCACACGCTCGACGATGCCGGGCACTGGCGGCCGGTGCAGCTCGACGACGGCATGGTGTCCGACGGCCGGGTCGAAACCTATACCCGCTGCGTCGAGGCCATCTGCGGCAGCGCCGAGACGTTCTTCACCTCCGTGTTCGCGGCGCAGGGCAAGCGCCAGCTCAGTACCTATCGCAACGCCGAGATCAAGTCGCTGCTGGCGGACCTGCTCGGGCAGGAAGAGATCCAGGCTCTGGGCCAGAAGGCCGCGGAGACGGTGCGCCTGTTGAAGGCGGGGTTGGCGACCATCCGGCAGGAACTGGTCGGGCTCGACGCGGAGGGGGTGCGCCTGGAGGCGACACGCCGGCGGCTCGACGGAGCGGGCGAACGCATGGCGGCGGCCGAGCGTGCCAAGACGGCGGCGCATTCCGCATTGGAGGCAGCGCAGGCGCGGCATGCGCGCGTGGCGGTCGAGCGCGAGCAGTCGCGGGCCACCGAAGCTCGCCGCGCACAGCTCGCGGCCGAACGCCAGTCCACTCTCGACACCACCGCGCAGGCTCGCCGTGCGCTCCAGTCCAGGGATCAGGTCGAGCGGCAACGGCTGGAGCAACTTGACCAGCGGGTCGCCGGACGGCGTCAGCAGGAATGCTCGCGGCGCCAGGCGCTGACCCTGTCCCGGCAGCGTTGCCAGGCAGTGCTTGCCGAGGCCGGCGAGGTACAGCGTGCGGACCGGCGCCTGCCGCTCGCGCAGCGTGTGCAGGCGCTGCGCAGCGCGCTCACCGAAGCCTGTCGCCAGCAGACACACGCGCTGACGCGCTGCCAAGGGGCGGTGCGGCTTGCCGAACACCGCGTGGCAGGCATCGAGCAAGAGGCGGGGCGGGCCGCGCTGAAAGCCGAGGAACTCGCGCGCCGGTTCGGCCTGACCGGCGAGGTGCCCTGCGTCGGCACGGACCTGCAGGGCCGTTGCAAGCTGCTGGGTGACGCGCGCGAGGCGCAATCGCTGATCCCGAACGCCCATGCCCAGTTGGCCCGGCTGGCCGTCGAGAAGGCCGCGGCGCAGCAGGAACTGCTCGCCGCGCGCCAGCGCTGCGAAGCGCTGGCCGGCGCACCGCAGAACCTGGCACGGGCCGAGTACCGCGAAGCCGTCGCGCGCGAGCGGGTGAGTCGCCTGGCCGTGATGTGCTCGAAGGCGCCGGCGTGCGCACAGGCACAGATGACATTGGTCGAGATCGACCAGGAGTTGCAGGCGCTGGGCCCTGCGCTGGCCGCCGATGCGGCTGCCGAAACCGCCGACGAGCGCGCCGAGCGCCAGCAAATCGCCGCGGCACGCCAGGCGATCGAGGAGCAACAGGAACAACTGGCGAGGCAGGCCACGGCGGCGCTGGCGCGCCTGGATCACGCGCTTGCGTCGCTGCCGCCCGCCTTCGACGAGCGACAGGTGACGCAGGCCGCTCAAGCGCTGGGTGCCGCTCGGGAAGCCTTCGGCGCGACCGAGCAATCGATGCTGGCGGCGGTGCGCGAAGCGCAGACGATCGAGGAGGTGTCCAAACAAGTGGCCGCGCTGGCCGAGCGCCGCGAGCGCGTTCACGCGCGCAGCGCTCGCGTCGAGGACGAACTGGGCAACTGGAGCCTCTTCGCGCGCTGCATGAGCAACGACGGCCTGATCGCGCTGGCGATCGACGATGCGGGGCCCGCGCTCTCGGCGTTGGCGAACGACCTGCTGCTGGCCTGCTACGGACCGCGCTTCACGGTGTCGATCCACACCTTGCTGGAGACCGCCAAGGGCGAACAGAAGGAGGGCTTCGACATCCTCGTGCACGACGGCGACACCGGCGAAAGCAAGAGCGTC
>JAGRJY010000035.1 GCA_020442465.1 Lysobacterales bacterium | reverse complement strand
TCGGCGTGATCGGCATGCTGATCAACTTCGCCCTGACGATCGGCATCTCCCGCGTCACCGCCGCGCCGCCGGCACACGTGCAGGAGCTGGTGGACTCGATTCGCGTTCCCCGTGGCGCCGGATCGGCTCCGCACATCGCGATGCATTGATGGATCGATGCGTTGACGGACGATAACTAGAAACGTTGCTGCTCTGGGCATGGCACCCTCCTTCATCGAGGTGATGAAGGAGGGTGTTGTGCTTTTCGGCGCACCTGCTGGTGCGAGTCTGCGACCGTCTCGCCGCAGCCATATGGATCGGCCTTTGGGTGGTGATTGCCCTGTCCGGGTATCGAGGGAGATCAGGAGCGATTCGTCGCGGCGTTTGGGCGCCTCGACCATTTCGGAAGTCTTGTTCGAGAGCAAGGCAGGGATCTCGGTTCGACCTGCGGTCGGCGGTGGCGTATTCGCTGAGTTTGGAAAGAGCAGAATCCGGAGCGTTTCGTTGCGTCGTTCGGGCGCCTCGCTTGTCGCGGCGTGTCGATTCGAGAGCCAAGCAGGGCTTTCAGTCCGACCTTCGGTCGGCGGTTGCGTTGTCGCTGCGTGTGCAAAGAGCAAGATCAAGAGCGTTTCGTTGCGCCCTTCGGGCGCCCCGCTCATCGCGGTATGTCGATTCGAGAGCCAAGCAGAGCTTTCGGTCCAACCTGCGGTCGGCCCGACCTACTTCTCTTTGTGTCGCCAAAGAGAAGTAGGCAAGAGAAAGGCGACCCGGGGTTCGTGCCTCGCTCACTCCGTGAGCGAGGTGCCCTGCGCTACTCGCCGACTTCGGGCCGGCGCGAACTCGGCCATCCATGGCCTCGGACATGCGCGCCTTGCTCCCGAATTCGGCTGCGTTGCTCGGCACGAACACGGGGGTTGCGCGTGGAAAGGCCTAGCCAGTCTGAGCGCCTCGCACCGCGACCATGTGTATTCAAAGCCGGGCTGCGGCCAGGATGGCCGCTTCGTGGGGCCCCTGCCAGTCGGCGGGCGGCTGGAGGAACAGCCCGCAGGGACGCGCGCACGATGCGCGCGTGTTTTTCGCCAGCACACGGAGGTGCTGTCGAAAAACCCCGCAAGCCGAACGCGTACTCGCAGGGCAGGATGCCCGGAGAGCGACTGGCCCGGGGTGGCCTTCTCTTTGGTTACTTTCTCTTGGCCACTCAAGAGAAAGTGACTCGGGCCGACCGAAGGTCGGACTGAAAGCTCTGCTCTCGAATCCGAAATTTCTCGAAAGGCAAGACGGTAGCAGGCCACCTCGAAGCCCTCTCGCTACCAGCTCCGGCATACACAGAGCGCTCTCGTTCGCCCGCATCTCTGAAACACCGATAATCGACCTATGACCCCCACCCTCGACTTCACCCACCCACCGCTCTCCCTTCTCGACGCCGCGCAGCGCCAATCCTTCGATCGCGCCTGCGACATCGTGCTGTTCGAGCAGGGCGCGCGACCGTTGCGCGAGGGCGCGTCTTCCGACTCGGTGTACTTCGTGCTGAAGGGTCACGCCCAGGCGGTGCGCGGCGCGGGTGCCGACGAGCAGCGTCTGGCCGACTACGGACCGGGCGACGTGCTCGGCGCGTTCGCGGTGATCCAGGGCGCGGCGCGGTTTACCTACGAAGTCAGCGAGGACCTGCTGTGTCACGCGGTGGATGCTGCGGCGTTCAAGCAGGCGCTCGAGGCGAACGCGCGCTTCGCGGCGTGGTTCAACGAGGGTCTGTCGGCGAAGCGGGCGATCTGGCAGGGCGCGCAGCCGTCGAGCGAGCTGGCCGAGACGATGCTGACCCGCGTGTCCGAGGCGCAGCTGGCGCCGGCGGTGTGGGTCACGCCGCAGACCACCCTGCGCGAGGCGCGCCGCAGCATGAAGCAGCACGGCGTGAGTTGCGTGCTGGTCGATCGTGGCGCGGGTGAGGAGCCCGGCATTGTGACGCGCACCGACGTGCTCGATGCGCTGGCGCTGGAAGACGCCAGCCCGGACGCCGCCGTCGCCGGCTGGGTGCGCAGTCCGATCCTCGACGTGCAGACGCGCGACGTGCTGTTCCAGTCGCTGGTGAAGATGACCGAGCACCACGTCGAGCGGGTGGTGGTGCGCGAAGGCGATTCGATTCTCGGCACCCTGGGCATGGGCGAGGTGCTCAGCCACTTCTCCAGCCACTCGCACCTGATCGGTCTGCAGATGGCGCGCGCCGACTCGGTCGAGGCGGTGCAGCGCGCCGCCCAGCGTGTACCCGAACTGGTGCGCGTGCTGCATGCGCAGGGGGCCAAGGTCAGCTACCTGATGGAGCTGGTGTCGGCCCTTAACACGCGGCTGTTCCGGCGCCTGCATGAACTCATCGTTCCCGCGGCGTGGCAGGCGCAGTGCTGCGTGCTGGTGCTGGGCAGCGAGGGGCGTCGCGAGCAGATCCTGCGCAGCGACCAGGACAACGCGCTGATTCATCCGGCCGACATGCCCGGCGATCTGGTCGTGCAGGTGGCCGAGCGTTTCACCGAGGCGCTGCTGGGTTGCGGCTTTCCGCCCTGTCCCGGCGGGATCATGCTGCGCAACGCGGCCTGGCGGGGCGACCCGCAGGGATGGCGGGCGCGCTTCGAGCACATGGCGCAGAGCCGCGATCCGAAACTGCTGCTGGAGTTCGCCATCCTGCTCGATGCACGCGCCGTCGCTGGCGATGCCGAGCTGTTCGACACGCTGCGACCAACCCTGATGCAGGCCGCGCGCAACGATGTCCTGCTGCACCAGTTCGCCGCGGCGGCGCTGGAGTTCGAGACACCCCTGACCCTGTTCGGCCGCCTGCGCGCGCGCGACGATCAGCTCGATATCAAGAAGGGCGGCATTTTCCCGCTGGTGCACGGGCTGCGCGCCATGGCCCTGCGCGGCGGCATCTTCTCGCGCAACAGCTTCGACCGGACGCAGGCGCTGATCGCCAGCGGTGCGCTGACCGACGCGCTCGGCCGCGACGTGCAGCAGGCGATGGCGGTGTTCCAGCGCCTGCGCCTGACCCAACAACTCGATGCGCTGCGCCGCGGCGAGTCGGCGAGCAACCTGCTGCATCTGCTCGATCTGCGTCGTCTCGACCGCGAGCTGCTGCGGGACGCGCTCGGCGTGGTGGAGACGTTCAAGCTTGCGCTCAAGCAGCAGTTCCAGCTGTGAGGGCGCAACGCCATGGCCGGCACCGGCCGCGTGCCTGGTCTCGGCGGTCATGCGGCCGTCGCGGCGGACGGTCGATTCCGTGAACGTGCCGGGATTCGCCCGCCGCTGGCTCGAGCGCCGTGCCGCCCGCCACGGCCCCCATGCCGCCCTGTTCGCGCCGTCCAGCGGCGAGGAATGGGTGTCGCTCGATCTCGAGACCACCGGGCTCGATCCGGCGCGCGACGAGATTCTCTCGATCGGCGCGGTGCGCGGATGCGGGCGCCGGGTGCGGCTGCGTGATCGCTTCGAGCTGATGGTGCGCAGCGACAGCGCACGCATCGGCGAGGCCGTGCGGCACCACCGGATCCGCCCGGTCGACGTTGCCGCCGGGGTGGCGATCGACGAAGCGCTCGAGCAGCTGCTCGACTTCCTCGGCAACCGGCCGCTGGTCGGCTACTGCATCGCCTTCGATCGCGCCATGCTCGACCGCGCGCTGCGCCCGCACTACGGCTTCGGTCTGCCGAATCGCCTGATCGAATTGCGCGAGCGCTATCGTCGCCACGTGCAGCGCATCCGCCCCGAGCACGCCGCCGAAGCAAATCTCGATGTGATGGCGAGCGAGCTGGGCCTGCCGCTGTTCGAGCGCCACACCGCCCTGGGCGATGCGATCACGGCTGCGCTGGTGCACATCCGCCTGCAGCACTGAGGGCGAGTCGCGCCGGGCGCTGCTGCATGGGTCGGGCGGGCAGCGGGTATCCTGCCGACTTCCGGGTCGATCATCCGATAGTCCGCTGCCCATGAGCGACGCTCCGACTGCCCCTGCGACGCCGCCCGCGGCCTACCGCTTCGGTGGCTTCGAGCTGCGCCCGCGTACCCGCCAGCTGCTGTGCGACGGGCGCGAGGTCGAGCTGCAGGGCAAAGTGTTCGATCTGATCGCGTACCTGCTCGCGCATGCCGATCGCGCGGTCGACAAGGGCGAGCTGTTCGATGCGGTCTGGCCACGCCAGATCGTCACCGAGGCGGCACTGGCGCGCTGCGTGATGAAGGCGCGGCGCGCGCTGGACGACGACGCGGCCGACCCGCGCGTGCTGCAGACCGTCCACGGTCGCGGCTACCGGCTGGTGGCCGAGGTCACCCGGGTCGCGCAGCTGGATGCGACCGGCGGGTCGGCGGCGGACGCCGCGCCGACGCCGGCACTGGCCTCCGCCGTCCCCGCGACGTCGGCGGCAGGCAGCGCCTCGAAAGCGTCGCGCGCGAGATCGCGCGGCCACGGCATGCGCTTCGGCGTGCTGCTGGTGCTGGCGACGCTGCTTGCGGGCATCTGGCTGCTGCGTCAGGCCGAAGACGCCACGCCACCGACGAGCAACCTGCCGATGCGGCTGGCCATCCTGCCGGCCAGGAACGAGACCGGCGATGCCACCCTCGACTGGGCCGAGCTCGCCCTGATCGGCGCGATCGGTGATGTACTGCAGCTTGGAGGAGGGATGCCGGTGGTGTCCGCTGCCGACGTGCTGCCGCTGCGCGCCGCCGCGGAGACGCTGGATGGCGAGGAGCTGTGGCAGCGGCTGAACACGTCGCTGGGAAGCAGCCATGTGGTGCGCTCGCGGCTGTTGGCCCAGCCGGGCCAGCTCCGGCTCAGCTATCGACTGATCGGCCCGGACGGCATGCAGCGGCGACGGACCGTGGTGGCGACCGATGTATCGGGTCTCGCCCACGCGGCCGGCAATGACTTGTTGGCCGCGCTGGGTTGGCAGCGCAGCGGCGAGAGCGTCGGCGATGACGCTTTCGCCAACGAAGCCTTCCTGCGCGGTCGCGCACTGCGGCTGCAGGGCGATGTCGCGGGGGCAGCCGAGCTGTTCCGTCTCGCCATCGAGCAGGTGCCGGGCGCGTTCTGGCCGCGCTACGAGCTCGCGCTCTGCTTGCGCGATCTGGGTGAGTCCGACGTGGCGCTGCAGCGGCTGCAGAGCCTGCGCGCCGAGGCCGATCACGATGCGTCACGCGACGCGCGGCTCAGCGTGCGCAACGCCGAAGCCATCCTGCTCTGGCGATCGGGCCGCTACGAGGACGCCGAAGCCCTGCTGCAGGAGGCGCTCGTGCTCGCCGAGCAGCACGGCGACCCCGATCGACTATCCAGCGTGCTGACCAACCTGGGCATCCTCGCCGACTTCCGCCACCAGCCCGACACGGCACGCGAATATCTCAACCGGGCCAGCGAAGCCGCGCTCGCCGGTGGGCACCCCGCCGTGCCGGGCCACATCCGGCATACCCTGGGCCAGATCGAGATCGACGCCGGTCAGTACGATGCCGCCGAGGATCATCTCGACGCCGCGCTCAACCAGTTCCGCACGCTCGGCAACCGGCGCTACGAAGCCATCGTGCTGAACACCCTGTCGCGCCTGCGCCGCCGGCAAGGGCGCAGCGACGAAGCCCGCGCGCTGGTCGAGTCTGCGCTGGCGGTGCACCGCGAACTCGGTGCGCGCGGCGCCGAGGCCACTGCACTGCAAAGCCTGTCTTCACTCGATGCCGGCGCAGGCCGACTGGCCGAGGCGATGGTCCGCAACGAAGAAGCGCTGCAGGTCGCCGAGGCGATCGGCGAGATGCCGCGGGTGATCTCCGCCGAGCGGCTACGCGGCGAGCTGGAAGCGGGGCGCGGAAGCTGGGACGCGGCGCGCGATTGGCTGCAGCGCGCCCGCACCCATGCAAGCGAAAGCGGGCTGGACGCTACCGTCGACCGGATCGATCTCGATCTGGCCGAGGTGCTGCTGCGCGCGGATGAGCTGGACGCGGCGGAAGCCCTGTGGTCCGGACTCACCGAGCGGCTCGGCTCCGACGCATCCAGCAGCCTGCGTCGGCAGCACTGCCTGATCGGCGTGCGGCTGCAGCGCATGCGCACCGACGGCGCGTCGGCGCGCGCCGGGTTCGATGCCTGTGCGTCCGCGTTCGCCGGACACCTCGACGATGCCATGCGCCGGCTCGACGCCGAGATCGCGCTCGACCAAGGCGATGCGGACCGTGCGCGCGCCCTGATCGACGCGCTGGCGCCCGACAACGATCACGACACGTCGCGCCGTGCGCGCCTCGCCGCCCGGCTCGCCGCCCTGCGGGGCGACGCACCGGCGGCCTTGGCCCTGGAAGACCAGGCCAAACGGCTGGCGGGTGAGCACTGGCTGGCTGACGACGAGGCGAGGCTGGCTGAACGCCGGCGTGCGGTCGCCCGCTAGTTCGCGCCGGATTCGCCCCAGTTCGCCGCGGAGTCGGCGCCAAGCCATTGATTCCAGGGCAGATCATGATCGGGTCACAGGCGGTCAGCGGCGGGTTCCGCTGCGGTCAAGACCTGCCGCCCGGTCGCGCCCAGACTGCGCCTCCACCACGCCACCCCGGCGTTCGGAGGTCCGCATGAAACGTCATCTCATCCTGCTCTACGGCGTGGCCAGCTACGCCCTCTTCTTCGCCACCTTCCTCTACATGGTCGGCTTCATGGGCAACCTGTGGGTGCCGAAGTCGATCGACTCGGCCGCCAGCGTGCCGTTGACCCGCGCCCTGCTGATCGATTTCCTGCTGCTGCTGGGCTTCTCGCTGCAGCACAGCGTGATGGCCCGCCCGGCCTTCAAGCGTGCGTGGACGCGCGTCATCCCCGAATCGGCGGAGCGCAGCACCTACGTGCTGTGTTCGAGCCTGGCCCTGATCGCCGTGTTCTGGCTGTGGCAGCCGCTCGGCGGGGTGATCTGGGACTTCGAAGCAACCTGGGCGCGTTGCACGATGTGGACCGTGTTCCTCGCCGGCTGGGCGCTGATCCTGCTCAGCACCTTCCTGCTCAACCACTTCGACCTGTTCGGTTTGCGCCAAGTCTGGCTGCAGTGGCGCGGCATCGCGTACACCGAATTGCCCTTCCGCACGCCCAGCCTGTATCGCGTGGTGCGCCATCCGCTGTACGTGGGCTGGCTGCTGGCACTGTGGGCCACGCCGACGATGACCATCGCGCATCTGGCATTCGCCGCGCTGTGCACGATCTACATCCTCGCGGCGATTCCGCTCGAGGAGCAGGACCTCGTCGACAGCCTGCCCGAGTACGCGGCCTACCGCGAACGCGTGCCGATGCTGATTCCGCGCGCGCCGCAGATGGATGCGCTGCAAACGGAGAATCCGGCATGAGTGGCGCGCACGCAATGTCGGAAGCCGCAGTCCACGCCAGCGCGCCGCGCCGCCTGCTCGACTGCATCGGTCACTCGCCGGTGGTGCGCCTGCAGCACTTGGTGCCGCCGGGCATCCACCTGTCGGTGAAGCTGGAATCGTTCAACCCGGGCGGATCAGTGAAGGACCGACTCGCGCTGGCCATCATCGAAGACGCCGAACGGCGTGGACAGCTGCGCCCCGGCCAAACCGTCATCGAGGCGACCAGCGGCAACACGGGCATCTCGCTGGCCATGGTCTGCGCCGCACGCGGCTACCCGCTGGTGATCGTCATGGCGGAGAACTTCAGCGTCGAACGACGCAAGCTGATGCGCCTGCTCGGTGCGCGCGTCGTGCTCACGCCGGCGGCGCTGAAAGGCAGCGGCATGGTCGCCAAGGCGCGCGAACTCGCCGCCGAACATGGCTGGTTCTACTGCGACCAGTTCAACAATCCGGCCAATGCGGCGGTGCACGCACGCACCACCGCGCGCGAAATTCTCGCCAGCTACGCCGATCGCCGGCTCGATGCAATCGTGCTCGGCGCCGGCACCGGCGGCACGCTCGAGGGTGTTGCGCGGGTGCTCAAGCGCGAGCGTCCGGACTGCGCCATGGTGCTGTGCGAGCCGTCCACCGCGCGCCTGGTGGCCAGCGGGATGGAGCAGCCGCGCCGCGCCGACGGCAGCGCCGACGGCAGCCACCCGGCATTTCGCCCGCATGCCATCCAGGGCTGGACGCCGGACTTTCTCACCGCGCCGGTTGAAGCCGCGGTGGCAGCCGGGCATATCGACCGCGTGCTCTCGGTGAGCGGCGACGAGGCGATCGCCAGTGCGCGCGAGCTGGCCCGACGCGAGGGCATCCTGTGCGGCATCTCTGCCGGCGCCACGGTGGCCGGCGCACTGCAGCTCTGCGCCCGCCTGCCGCGCGGAAGTGAAGTGTTGTGCCTGCTCGCCGACAGCGCCGAGCGCTATCTCAGCACCGCGCTCTTCGAGGGTATCGACGGCGACATGGACGAGGCCGAATGGGCGATCTCGCGCTCCACGGACAGCGCGCGCTTCGATGCGCCCGCGCCGGG
>JAGRJY010000034.1 GCA_020442465.1 Lysobacterales bacterium | reverse complement strand
GCGATGCGGCGACCGGCCTGCCCTGCGTCGAGCGCGCCCTCGACTTCGTCTCCGACCCGGGATTCGGCGGCATCGCCGTGTTCGTCGGCAAGATCCGCAATGCCAATGTCGGCCGCGACGTCACCGGCGTGTCCTACGACCTGTTCGCCCCGCTGGCGAACAACCTGTTCCGCCAGTTCGGCGACGAGGTCGCCGCCGAGTTCGGGCCCCGGACCAGATTGTTCGTCGAGCATGCGACAGGGCGGCTTGCGGTCGGCGACGTCGCCGTGGTCGTGGCCGCCGGCACCCCGCACCGCGATGAGGCGTTCCGCGCCTGTCGCGCGCTCATCGAGGCGGTGAAGCACCGCGCGCCGATCTGGAAGCAGGAGCATTACGTCGACGGCAGCAGCGTATGGAGCGAAGGCTGCTCGCTGTGTGGCCAGGAAGCTGCCGAGGCGCACCGCCACAGCCACGACGCGCACGACGCGACGCGCGCCCACCGCGCCGCAGCGGCGGAACGCGCGTCGGGCTGACCGTGCGCGGCACGTTGCGCGAGTCTGTCGCCCTGCCGACCTGGCGCGCCCTGCTGCTTGCCGGCGGCCGCTCGACGCGGATGGGTCGCGACAAGGCGCTGCTCGACTGGCGCGGACAACCGCTGCTCACCGCGCTGCGCGATCGCCTGCAGCACTACGGCGCGGCATCGGTGCGCGTCAGCGGCGACTATCCGGCCCTCGGCGGCATTCCCGACGATGCGCCGGGACTGGGGCCGCTCGCCGGCATCGACGCCGGACTGCGCGGCGCCGAGGACGGCGTCTGGCTGATCGTACCGGTCGACATGCCGGCGTTCGGCGCGGCGCAGATCGAGACCCTGCTGGGTACCCGCCCCGAGTCGGCCGCAGCATGCTTTGCCGACCACGCCCTGCCGCTGCGGCTGCGCCTGGACGTGGACGCGCGCCAGGTGCTGGCGCGTCTGATGCACCCGTCCACGCCTGCGCAACAGCGCTCCTGCCGCGCGCTGCATGCTGCGCTCGACGGCACCACCATCGACGCAGCGCCCGATTTGGCGGTCGGCCTGCGCAGCTTCAACACGCCCGTGGAATGGGCCGAGGGCTGGCCATGAACCGTGTCACCCGTGCCCCGGCCGCCCTGGGTCGACGGTGAAACTGCAGTTCGACGCCAGCGGCACGCGCATCCGCATCGACGAGTCGGAGCTGGCGACCTTGCAGTCGGACGGCGCCGTGTGCACGCGCTACCGGGTCGACGCGAACTGGCGTGGCACCCTCGCCGTCGAACTGGTCGACCGCATCACCGCGAAGCGGCCCCGCTGGTCCACCACCCGCGACGATTCGGGCTGGACCGCCACGCTGCGCATCGAGCGCGCGGCCCTCGCCGCCCACGTCGACTGCCTGCCGAGCCGGACCGGTCTGAGCTGGACCCTGTCGCAGGTGGGGGCGGAAGCACTGACGATCGTGTTCGAGGTCGACGTGCGCGACTCGACGAGACGGCGCGGACCTCGAAGCCGCTAGACCGGGGACATCCGCCCGGGCTATCCGCGTGGCTCCAGACCGCCGGGCCGCTGGCCGCGCTCGACGCACTATCGCTATGCTGTGTCGGCGCTTCCGGGAAATTGTCGATGACCTTGAGCGGAGCCCCCGAGAATCTGCTGCGTCACCCGCTGCCGGTGGCGTTGGCGGTGCTCGACGCCCAGGGCCAGTGGCTGGATGGCAACACCGCCGCGCGCACGATCTTCACCGGCGAGCTGGCCGCTGCGCTCGCATCCTCGGCGTTTCAGGCGCTGCAGACGCTCACCGACGGGCCGCGGCGCGTGGTGCAGTGGATCGAGGACGGCGCGCACGGCAGCTACGAATGCAGTCTGACCCTGCTCGACGGTGCCGACGAGGACAACGCCGCAGCAGGGCTGCTCAGCCTGGTTCCTGCCGGACAGGATGCCGGCCGCTTCGACGACACCCGACAGCGCGCCATCGAACAGGTCACCGGCGCCGACCTCTGGGACTGGGATCTGAAGTCCGACCGCCTGCGCTATGCGCCGGGCAGCCATTCGGTGATCGGTGCCGACCTGGGCCGCGAAATGCGCGTCGGCAAGCACTACGCCGAGCGCGTGCATCCCGACGACCGCGCGGTGACGCTCGCGTCGATGACCGACTTCCTGCGCTCGGGCGAAGGACAGTTCCAGGCCGAATACCGCATCCGCCACGCCGACGGCCACTGGGTCTGGGTGCTTGCCCGCGGCCAGGTGGTGGCCTGGTCGAAGCGTGGCAAGCCGCGGCGCATGCTGGGCTCGCATTTCGACATCACCGACTACAAGCTGCTCGAACTGCGCGTGCGCGAGCGCGAAGCCTTGTTGCGTCACGCCGAGCGACTGGGCGACACCGGCGTCTGGGCCTGGGATCCGCAGCGGCAGCAGATGTGGTGCTCGCAGGGATTCCTGCACATCTGCGGTCGCAGCGAGGCTGATGCGCCGAAGGACCCCGACGCGCTCGCCGAGGCGGTTGCCGAGGCATCGCGGTCGGAGTTCCGCCGCGCCTTGGCCGGCCTGCGCGTCGGCGGCAAGGCGTTTGCCTTGTCGCTGCAGCTGCAGCGACCCGATGACAGCCTGCGCGAGGTGCAGATCCGCTGCGAGGCCCTGCGCGGGCCGCATGGCGAAATCGAACGCCTGCTCGGCGTGCTGCACGATGTCACCGACCGCATGGAGCGCGAAAAGTCCGAGCGCATCCGCAACGAGATGCTCGACCGTGTCGCCCAGGTCGGGCGCATCGGCGGCTGGGAAATCGACGTGCCCAACCAGACCCTGATCTGGACCGAGGAGAACTACCGCATCCACGGCTTCCCGGTCGGCTGCCCGGTTTCGCTCGACTCCACCCGCGGCATGTACGAGGGCCACTCGCGCGAAGTGTTCGAGAATGCCTATGCGCGCATGATGCGCGGCGAGCGCGAGGAAGACACCATCGAAGTGCAGTTCATCACCCCGGCCGAAGAGCGGGTGTGGCTGCGCATCACCGGCCGGATGGAGCTGCGTGGCGGCAAGCCGTTCCGCATCACCGGCCTCACTCGCGACATCACCGCCGAACGCGAAGCCAGCGAGCGCATCGAGCAGCTTGCGCACTACGACACGCTCACCGGCCTGCCCAACCGCTTCCGCTTCCGCGAACTGGCCGCACGGGTGATTTCGCAGGCACGTCAGAATGGTGGCGTGGTGGCCCTGCTGTTCCTCGACCTCGACCGCTTCAAGCCGATCAACGACAGCCTGGGCCACGAGGCCGGCGACCAGCTGCTGCTCGACGTCGCCGGCCGGTTGCGCGCCTCGGTGCGCTCCGGCGACATCGTCGCGCGGCAAAGCGGCGACGAATTCCTCGTCCTGCTGCGCGACCTCAAGCGTGCCGAAGACGCCGGCCGGGTGTCACGCAAGATCATCGACTCGATCAACGATCCGTTCG
>JAGRJY010000033.1 GCA_020442465.1 Lysobacterales bacterium | reverse complement strand
GGCTTGTGCGGGGAACTTTCGGGCCCATTTAGCACTCTCACAGGCCGAGTGCTAAACTCCGCCCCCATGGAGAACGCCATGTCGCAAGCCCTGGTCGCCAACAACCTGCCGATTCCCAGCGCGCTGGGATCGCTCGACGCCTACATCTCGGCCGTGAACCGGTTACCGATGCTGACGCTCGAGGAAGAGCAGGACCTCGCCACGCGACTGCAGCGTGACGAGGATCTCGACGCCGCGCGCAAGCTGGTGATGTCGCACCTGCGCTTCGTCGTCCATGTGGCACGCGGCTACAACGGCTACGGCCTGCAGATCGGCGACCTGATCCAGGAAGGCAACATCGGCCTGATGAAGGCGGTGAAGCGCTTCGACCCGACCCTGGGCGTACGCCTGGTCAGCTTCGCGGTGCACTGGATCCGCGCCGAGATGCACGAGTTCATCCTGCGCAACTGGCGCATCGTCAAGGTCGCCACGACCAAGGCGCAGCGCAAGCTGTTCTTCAACCTGCGTCGCTCGAAGAAGCGCCTCGGCTGGATGAACAACGAGGAAGTGCAGGCGGTAGCCCGCGACCTCAACGTGCCGGTCGCCGACGTACTCGAGATGGAAGCGCGCCTCAATGGTCGCGACATCGGCTTTGATGCACCGGTCGACGCCAACGACGATGCGCCGCCGGCACCGGTGGCCTTCCTCGAGGACGACCACGCCGATCCGTCGATGGTCTACGAGCAGGAAGACGCCGAAAGCAACATGTTCGAGCGCCTGCGCGACGGCATGGCCACGCTCGACGCCCGAGCCCGCGACATCATCCGCCGCCGCTGGCTTGACGACGAGAACAAGGTCACCTTGCAGGAGCTGGCCGACGAGTACGGTGTCAGCGCCGAGCGCATCCGCCAGATCGAGGCGGCCGCGATGAAGAAAATGAAGGCCGTGCTCGTCGCCTGAGCGATCCCGGCATCGAGACCCCGAACGGCCCGCGCAAGCGGGCCGTTTTCGTTGCGCCGGCCGATGCGGCGCGGGAAAGGCCGGCTTTCGCGCGGGCTGGCGGGCCGCGGAAGGCCCCGTCCCAGATTCGCGGCGCGTCGAGGATGGCCGGCGGTTCCCCGCCATGGAGGGCGGGGCCGCGCAGCGGGCTGTGCCCGATGCGTCGAAGCCGCGTGCGGACCGGTGCCGGACTCGGCGTGGGCTGGCGGGCCCCGGAAGGGCCCGTCCAGACCGTTCAATACAAGTCCAGCGGATCCACATCGACCGACCAGCGCACCCGGCGCGCTTCCGGCAGATCGAACAGCGCTGGCCACACCGCGTCGAGGGCGGCGTGCAGCGGCGCTCGCGTCTCGGCGCTGAGCACCAGCTGCAGACGGTGGAAGCCGGCGCGGCGCGGATGGGGAGCAGGCATGGGGCCGGACACGGCCGGGCCGTCCGTCGACGCGGCGAGCAGCTGTGCGGCACGCCTCAGGAAGTCTTCGGCGTGCTCGGGCTGCTGTGCCTCGGCACGCAGCAGGGCGAGATGCGCCGCGGGTGGCAACCCGAGCAGGGCACGTTCCACCAGGGCTGCTTCGGCAAACGCCGGATAGCCGCCCTGCAGCAGGGTCACCAGCAGCGGATGCTGCGGGTGGTGGGTCTGTAGCAGCACGCGACCGCGGCGCCGGCTGCGCCCGGCGCGGCCCGACACCTGGATCAGCAGCTGGGACAGGCGCTCGCTGGCGCGGAAGTCGGCGCTGAACAATCCCTCGTCGATCCCGACCACCACCACCAGGTCGAGGCGCGGCAAGTCGTGTCCCTTCGCCAGCATCTGAGTGCCGATCAGGATGCCGGGGCGATCGGCCAACTCGGCGAGCAGCCCGGACACGGCGTCCCGGCCGCGGGTGCTGTCGCGGTCGAAGCGCAGCACCGGCACGTCGGGGAATCGGGCCCGCAGCGCCTGCTCCAGCCGCTCCGTCCCGACCCCCTGGCTTTGCAGGGCCAGCCCATGGCAGTCGGGGCACGCCTCCGGCGCGTGGCTGCGTGCGCCGCAGTGGTGGCAGATCAGCCGCCGGCCTCCGCCGTGCACGGTCATCGGGCGGTCGCAGCGGTCACAGGCGGCGGTCCAGCCACAGTCGTGGCAGAGCAAGGCGGGTGCGAACCCGCGCCGGTTGCGGAACACCAGGACCTGCCCGCCTGCTCCCAGGGTGTGTTCGATCGCCGCCACGGACTCCGCGACCAGGCCCGCGTCGAGCTGCTGGCGGCGCAGATCGACGACGCGTACCTCGGGCGGCGATGCGCCCGCGGCGCGGCGTTCGAGGGTGAGCAGCCGATAGCGGCCGCGGGCGACCTGGTTCAGCCCCTCGAGCGACGGCGTGGCGCTGCCCAGCACCACCGGCACATCGAGCGCGCGGGCGCGCACCAGGGCCAGGTCGCGGGCCGAGTAGCGCACCCCGTCCTGCTGCTTGTAGGAGGCGTCGTGCTCCTCGTCGACGATGATCAGGCCCGGTCGCGGCAGGGGCAGGAAGATCGCCGATCGCGTGCCGACCACGATGCGCGGCTCGCCGGCGCGCAGCGCGGCGAAGGTGCGCGCTCGCTCGCCGTCGGCGATGCCCGAGTGCCAGACCAGCACCGCGTCGCCGAATCGCGCGCGGAAACGGCGCTCGGTCTGCGGCGTGAGGGCGATTTCGGGCACCAGCACCAGACTTTGCCGGCCCTCGGCCTGCCGCGCAGCCAGCGCATCGAGGTAGACCTCGGTCTTGCCGCTGCCGGTGACTCCGTGCAGCAGGAAGGCGACAAATCCGCTCGACGCGTCGATCTGCGCCACCGCCTGGCGCTGCGCTTCGTCCAGGTCGAACGCTGCCGGGCGGGGGGCGGGTGGTGCGTAGTCGGTGGGCTCCGCCGTCATCGCGCCACGGCGAATCCAGCCGCGGACGGTGGCGCGCCAGTCAGGCAAGTGGAGGTCGAGTGCGGCCGCGTTGCGCGGGGCAGCCTGCATCCATTGCCACAGCCGTTCCGGCTGTCCGCCGCGCCGCAGCCGCGGTGACTCGAGGCATCGATAGAGCACGTCACCGGTTTCCGCCAGCGCCTCCCCGCGCCTGAGCGATGCCGGCAGGGCAAGCTGGGCGACTTCGCCCAGCGGCGCACAGTAGTAGTCGGCCAACCAGTGCAGGGTGCGCCATAGCTCGTCGGTGAACAGCGTTTCGGCGTCCACCCGGCGCTGAATCGGGCGCAGCCTGTCGGGCGTCAGCGTGCTCGGTCCGATGGCGCAGACGATGCCCAGCTGGCGCGTACGACCGAACGGCACCCACACGCGACAGCCGATCCAGCTCGCATCCACCGGCTCGTCGCGCACGGGCAGGTAGTCGAACCACCCGGGACGGGGCAGGGGCAGCGCAACGCGCAGTACTTCGGGCATGAATGCAGTGTAGTGGCGGTGGAGCGAGGGGTGAGGCAGATGGCAAGGCCCCAGTTAGCGTCAAAACCTCGAAATCATTCGAGTAATCGACCGTAAGAGCATGTTGCAATGAGACTTTTCGGATTATCCACAGAGAGTGTGGATAACTTTGTGGAACAGTCCCCGGCGAAGGCTGCGCAAGGCCCGTGGAATCGGCCTTTGCGACAACTTGGTGAAGATTTAGCCGCTTGTAAAAAAAACTTACCTATCAATGTCTTACAGGGTCGGCTAATGAAATTTTACATTTCGATGGCGGTGGCCCTGCCGGGGTGGTGGCGGTTGTGCACAACGGTATTTGGTGCCAGCCCGCGACGCAGGCGGGAGAGCCGCATTCGGGGCTCCTGTCAAGCACCTTTTTGCCGGTGCGCGACGGCCGGCGGGGCCGCCCCGCGATCGCCCTGCCATCAGCCGGGTTGGAGGGTCTCGCAGTGCAGAACGCGGCGGCGCGCCGAGAATCGCCGGCCGAAACGGGTCACGCCTTCGGCGCGCAGGCTGGGGGCATGTTCGGCCAGGTAGTGCTCCAGCGCCTCCATGTCGCGCATGCGGTAGTGCACCGTCCACGCCGCGCTGTCTTCGGAGTCGCTGTCCACGCGGAGGATTTCGGCGGAGAGAAAGCCTGGCAGCCCGAGCATGTCGCGCACGTGGCCGCCCAGCCAGGCGCGAAAGGCCTCCGCGCAGCCGGGTTCCACCTCGAGGTTCACTTCGTAGACGATCACAGTGCCACCAGCGCAAACGCCAGATTCATCAAGGCCCCCAGGGTAAGCAGCACGGCGTAGCAGAAGCCGAGCAGGACGAACTTCAACGTGGTCAGGACGACGCCCTGACCATACACCCGTTTTTGCGCGATCCAGAGATAGGCGGGCATCCACAGCGCCACCAGCCACTCGAGCCAGCCCAACGCGCCGGCGACGACGCCTCCGCCGAGCGCATCCCGCGCCACCCCGAGCATCACCAGGACCAGGATCGCGACGCACAGGAACGCATGACTGTGCAGGGCCACGATCAGGTGCTCCATGTACAGCCGGCGCCTGAACAGGTAGGCGGCCTTGAGCAACAGGGCGAACAGCGGTACCAGCACGAACAGGGTCTGCGGCAGGCTCTGGAAGAACGCGTCGGTCAGCAGGTTCGGTTGCTCGCGCACGCGCGCCACGTTGTCGCGGGCCCGCGCGACCTGGTCGTTGAGGTAGCCGTTGGCCGAGGCGGAGAGCCATGACAGTGCGACCGGATTGGTCTGCGGATCCCACGGCTCGTCGCCGAAGCTGATCGTGGTCTCTTCGATCGCGGGATCCGGTGGCGCAGGCCGTCCGGCAGCCAGTTCGGCGTCGCGGTGGCGCAGCCAGGCGATGCGCGTCTCGGCTTCCTGTTCCACCGCGGCGAGGCCTGCGCGCACGCCCGCGGCGCCAGGATTGTCCGCGCCCATGTCTTCCAGGGTCTGGTTGAGCTGGGTGCGCAGCATCTCGCGCCCGGCCTCGACCTCCTCGATGCTGACGGCCGTCTTGATGTCCTGGCCGCCGAACGAGACCTCGGGCTCGGTCGTCCACTGCACGGCCAGGAACGCGGTGATGCACAGGAACACGAACAGGCGTACCGGGCTGACATAGCGCACGCGATGGCCGGCAAAGTATTCGAGGCTGAGCTGGCCCGGCTTGAGCACGAGCGGACCCAGCGTGCGCAGCAATCTCGAATCGAGGTCGAACACGCTGTCGAGAAAGTCGCCCAGGATGCTGCCGAACTGGCGCACCAGGCCCTTGACCGGCTGCCCGCAGGCATAGCAGTGCTCGCCGAGCAGCACCGCGTCACAGTTCTGGCAGCGGCGTTCGGCGGGGGGTTCCGGCATCGGGGCAGGGGAGGCGTTCTCGGACACGCGGGCTCGCTGGGACGGGCAGTGTGGCGGGCAGTCGGTCGAATCACGTCCCCGAGAGGGCGTGCCGACTGGGCGTATCCCGCGCGCCGACCGCTTGCCGGCGTGCGCCGTGCGGATCCGGCGCAGAGCCTTCCTTGCGGCGTCGCGGCGCGGCAGCGGACGCGGGAGCGCATAAGATACCGGCCCGCCCGGCCGGTGCGCATGCCGCCCGCGGCTGACCCTGATCAAGAACCGGAAACGATCACCTCCCATGTCGTCGACTCGGCTGCCCTCCACCTGGACGTCCGAAGCGTCGGCGACCGTTCGCCTTGCCCTGCCGCTGGTGGCGGGTCAGCTCGCTGCGGTCGGCATGAACGTCGTCGACAGCCTGCTCGCGGGCCGGCATGGCGCCACGACGCTGGCGGGCGTGGCGGTGGGCAGCGCGTTGTGGTCGGTGGTCATCCTGATCCTGATCGGCGTGCTGATGGCGATTCCGCCCTCGGTGAGCCAGCTGGTGGGCGCCGGTAAGCGGCATGAGGTCGGCGCATGGTTCCGTCAGGCAGTGTGGCTGGCCCTGGCCCTCGGCACCCTGCTCGGCGGCTGCGTCTGGTTCGGTGTCGACCTGCTGGTCCATCTGGGCATCGACCCGGAGATCGTGCCGGTCGCCGCGGCGTTCCTCCGCGCGCTGGCCGGCGGCGCACCCGCCCTCGCCCTGTTCTTCTGCTTTCGCTACACCAGCGAGGGACTGGGTCTGAGCCGGCCAACGATGGTCGCGGGCATCGCCGGCCTGCTGGCGCTGGTGCCGCTGGGCTATGTCCTGATGTTTGGCGCGTTTGGCTGGCCGGGCGCCGGCGCCGGCGGGCTGGGCGCGGCCACCGCCATCGTGCTGTGGCTGCAGGCGGCCGGCTTGGCGCTGTGGCTGGCGCGCGCCGGCGCCTACCGGGATCTCGCCCTGTGGGGCGCGCGGGAACGACCGCGATGGAGCGATCTGGCCAACCTGCTGCGGCTTGGCCTGCCCATGGGGGTGACCATCATGATGGAGGGTGGCCTGTTCGTGGCCGCCGGCGTGCTGATCGGCGGCCTCGGCACCCAGGCTGCGGCGGCCCACCAGATTGCCATCAATGTCGCCTCGGTCTGCTTCATGGTGCCGCTGGGCATCGCCATGGCGAGCACGGTGCGGGTCGGTTTCGCCAGCGGCGCCGATGACGTGGCGCGCGTGCGTCGGGCCGCATGGGTGGGCTTGCTGCTCGTCCTCGGCACCCAGGGCGTGTCGGCCGCCACGCTGGTGCTGTTCGCCGCGCCGATCGCTGCTGCGTACACGCCGGAACCGGCGGTGGTGGCGCTGGGCGCCCAGCTGCTGGCGATCGCCGCGATCTTCCAGCTCAGCGATGGTCTGCAGGCCGCCGCCGCGGGCGCGCTGCGCGGCCTCAAGGACACCCGGCGCCCGATGTTCCTCACTGCGTTTGCCTACTGGGGGGTCGGCATGCCCACCGGCGCCTGGTTGGCTTTCGAGCACGATCTGGGCAGCCAGGGCATCTGGTGGGGACTCGCGGTCGGCTTGACGGCGGCAGCCGTGCTGCTGGGCGTTCGACTGGGCAGTCAGCTCGCTCATCCGGCGCGCTGGAGGCCGACCTTCGGCACTGTTGCTTGACGTCACGCGGACTATGCTGGAGCCTCAGCCCCCCGCTGCGGGCCGTGCCCGTCCCGGCGCCCGGGTATCCAGTCTGCGTGGCCTCGTCCGCCCGATGCGGTGCGCGGTGGCGCACGGCCCCGGTGCAGCTCCCGTTTTCCCATTAGCTCAAGGTTTTCCCGATGCAACAGGCACGCAAACCCAATCTGATCTGGCGACTGCTCAAGGGCGGCTGGGACACCCTGAACTTCGGCCGTCGCCTGATCCTTAACGTGGTGTTCGTGCTGCTGATCCTGCTCTTCATCGGTGCCGCTTCGGACCAGCAGACGCCGATGCAGACGCGTACCACGCTGATCATCGCGCCCGAGGCGGTGGTGGTGGAGCAGTACAGCGCCGATGCCGTGCAGCGCATGATCGGCAAGTTCGCCGGCGACGGCGTGCCTGAAGTGCAGCTGCGTGACCTGGTGCGGGTGATCCGGGCGGCCGCCCACGACGCGCGCATCGAGCGCATCTTCATCCGCCCCGACGCTTTCTTCGGTGCCGGCTTCGCGTCGCTGCGCGAAATCGGCGGCGCGCTGCGCGAATTCCGCGACGCCGGCAAGGAAGTGGTGGCCTACGCCGACTACATGGAGCAGCGCCAGTACTACCTCGCTGCGATGTCCGACGAGGTGTACCTGCATCCCGAGGGCGCGTTTTGGCTCGAGGGTCTGGCGCGCTACCGCGCCTACTTCCGCGAGGCAATCGAAGACAAGCTGGGTGCCCAGGTGCACCTGTTCCGTGCCGGCGAATTCAAGAGCTACGGCGAACCCTACGTACGCGATGGCGCCTCGCCGGAAGCGCTCGAGGCGGATCTGTTCTGGATGAACGACGTGTGGGGCCGGTTCCTCGCCGAGGTCAGCGAAGCGCGCGGTCTGGATGCCAAGGGCATCGCCGCGATGATTGATCGCACCCCGGAACTGCTGGACAAGGCACAAGGCGACCTCGCCGCGATGGCGAAGGAGCAAGGCTTCGTCGACGACCTGCTCAGCGTCGATCAGGTCGAGGAGCGCCTGATGGCGCGGGGGGCCGCCGACGAAGGCGAACTCCGTTCCGTCGACTTCCATCACTATCTCGCCGCGCTGGGCGACGGCACCGCGCTGGGCGCCCAGCCGCCGGTTGCGGTGGTCGTTGCCGAAGGCGAAGTCGTCGACGGCGACCAGCCGCCGGGGGTGGTGGGCGGACGCTCGACCAGCGCGCTGATTCGCCGTGCGCGCGAAGACGACACCGTCAAGGCGGTGGTGGTGCGGGTCAACTCGCCCGGCGGCAGCGCATTCGCCTCGGAGGAAATCCGCCGCGAGATGGAGCTGACCCGCGCCGCAGGCAAACCGGTGGTGGTGTCGATGGGCGACGTGGCGGCATCCGGCGGCTACTGGATCGCCCTCGGAGGTGACCACGTGTACGCCGACCCGAGCACGATCACCGGCTCGATCGGCGTGTTCGGGCTGTTCGTCACCTTCCCCGACACCCTGGCCAAGATCGGCGTGCGCGTCGATGGCGCCGGCACCACGCGCCTCGCCGGTGCGCTGGATCCGCGTCGCCCGCTGGAGCCGGAAATCGGCAGCATGATCCAGACCATGGTGGACAAGACCTACCGCGACTTCATCCGGCGCACTGCCGAGGTGCGCGAACGCAGTGAGGCCGACATCGACTCGGTGGCCCGGGGCCGCGTCTGGACCGGCCAGCAGGCGGTCGAGCGCGGACTGGTGGACGAGCTGGGCGGCATGGACGAGGCGCTGGCTGAAGCGCGCCGCCTGGCCAAGCTCGACGCCGAGGCGGGCGTGCGCTACGTCGAGCCCGAGCTCAGCGACTTCGAGCGCTTCCTGGCCCGATTCGGCGACCAGGCCCGTACCGCGGCCATGTTGCGCATGCTGGGATGGGCGCCGCAGGCGCTGGACCCGGCCACCCGTCGCGAACTGGCCTGGGTGCGCTGGCTGCAGCCGGAAGGGCGGCTGCCGTTCCGCACCTTCGCGCACTGTTTCTGCACGCTGTAGCTCGCACGCGCTGCACAATCCGCCCGGTCGGCCATGCCTCCGGGCGCGCCGACTTCGGGCGTATCGGGACAGAACGCGTCGCCCTCCGACCTGTTCGCTCGCTGCCTGGTGCATGGCAATCGGGTCGCGCGGGCTGCGAGCTGGTTGCTGCGCCGCGACGCCTGCCGGATACGGCAATCAGGGCGGCACGACGCGAGCCGACTGAAGCTGGCCGCCCGGCCTTCATTCCGACTGTGCGTCGATTTCCTCGCGCTTCTTGGCTGCTTCGTCCAGCACCTGCGCCTCGACGCCGCGCGCCTTGTCCAGCGGTTGCTGGATCGCCTGGTTAAGTTCCTGGTTGCGCGCCGGTTCGGCGGCGGGTTTCGCTTCGGCCGTGGGCTGCGCGGGCGGCGGCGCCGACTGGCTGCAGCCGCTGCCGAGGGTTAGCATCGCCAGCACCACACCGGGGCTCAGCAACGAGGACATGCGCATGGCGGCTTCTCCGGATTCGACACGGGCGCATTCTGGCACGTTCGCTGCGACGGTTCGCAGGAGCGGGACATGATCGATCAGCGCTGGCGACTCGACGGGCAGAACGCGCTGGTGACCGGCGCCACGGCCGGCATCGGACGCGCCATCGCCGAGGAGCTTGCGGCCCTGGGCGCCGACCTGCGCCTGGTGGCGCGCAGCGAGGACGACCTTGACGCCGCCGTCGACGAGCTTCGCGCCGCGCACCCTGCGCGGGAGATTCTTGCCTTCGCCGCGGACCTCGCCAACGCGGAGCAGCGCGCCGAGCTGTTCGACTGGCTCGAAGACCTCGGCGGCGACCTGCATCTGCTGGTGAACAACGTCGGCGGCAACCAGCGCGAGGCGGCGCTCGACTATGCCGAGCAGGACTGGCAGCGGCTGTTCGAGCTCAACGTCTTCAGCGCGTTCGACCTGTGCCGGCGTGCGCATCCCTGGCTCACTGAACACCCCGCTTCGGCGATCGTCAACATCGGTTCGGTGTCGGGAGCGATCCACGTACGTACCGGTGCCGTGTACGGCATGTGCAAGGCGGCCCTGCACCAGCTCACCCGCAATCTGGCGGTGGAGTGGGCCGAAGACGGCATACGGGTCAACGCGGTGCTGCCGTGGTACATCCGCACGCGACGCACGTCGGCGGCGCTGTCCGATGCCGACTACTACGAGGAAGTCGTCGAGCGCACGCCGATGGGCCGCGTGGGCGAACCGCAGGAGGTCGCCGCGGCGGTGGCCTTCCTGTGCCTGCCGGCGTCCAGCTACATCACCGGCAGCTGCCTGGCCGTCGACGGCGGTTTCCTCCAGTTCGGCTTCTGAGCGAGCCGCGACGCCCTGCATGCCGGGCGAGTCGTCATAAGGCTTGCCCGCGCACCGCGCCACGCGCTCCGTCGGCCGACCACGCGTTCCGCTTGCGGGCGGCTATGCTGAGCCATCTGTCTGCCTCGCCGAGGATGTGCCCATGCCGGTCTTCCAGCGTTTTCTTCTTCAAGTCATCGCGGGCCTGTGCCCGTTCCTGCTCGCCTGCGCCTGGGCCCTGCCGGTGGCCGCAGCGATTGCACCGGGCACCGCGCGCGACCAGGGAGAGGGCCCGTTTGCGCAGCTGATCCTGCGCGAGGTCATCCTG
>JAGRJY010000158.1 GCA_020442465.1 Lysobacterales bacterium | reverse complement strand
TGCACGCCGGCAGCGTGCGCCAGTTCATCGTGCACTGAGGCCGGACGTGACCGGGGCAGGTTCGATCACGCTGCATCTCCTGGTGCTGTGCGTGCTGGCGATCTGGATGGCCAAGCGCACCGTGCGCGCCAGTCGCCCGCTGGCGATCTCGCTGTTGTTCGTGTGGCCGCTGTCGATCATCGCGCTGGTGCGGCACTGGAAGCATCCCGGTGCCGACATCCGCCTGCCTTTCCTGCTCGCACTGCTGACCGCCGGCGGCCTGGCGCTGAAGCTGCAGGACGCAGCCGTCGGCGCGCAGGCCGGGATCGATGCGTCCCGGACAAGCTACAGCGAGCGTGAGCTGCGGGCGATGACGCGCGACCACCCCGAACTGGTCGCCGACGTCCGCGCCGCGCGGCGCGAAGCGGCGCGCAAGGCCGAATCGGCCAACGAGGCGCCGGTGTTCTACGAGGACCTGTTCGACGGCGATGCCGACGACCAGCGCGCCGAAGACAAGCTGTACCTGATCGACGGCGAGCTCTCGCGCCATGGCGTGGAGGATGTTTCGTCTCGCGGCGGCGCGACGGTGGTCGGGGGTGAGGATGACGCCCTGCCGGCGAATCATCGCCGACGGCGTCCCGACGCAGCGTCTACCGGGGTCTCCGCAGGCGGCGGCGACACACCGGACTTCGACGACGCCGACTTGGCTGCCGTGGATCCCGATCGCCGCTGGTCCACGCGCGCCCCCTTGTCGCCGCGCAAGGTACGGCTCAGGCAGGACGAAGCCTCGCTGCGCTCGGCAGCGCGCCAGCTGTCCTACCGATTCGGCAGCGTGCCCCTGGTCGCTGCGCATGCCGCACTGCGACTGCCGCAGGGGTTCCGCTTCGTGCCCGGCTACAGCCTGCCGGCGATGGCGCGCGCCGTCGGCAGGCCATTCGATCGCCACACGACCTTGGGATGGGTGGTGCACGACAGTGTCGACATCGCCGCTGCGGACGCCTGGTATGTCGAAGTGGAATTCCTCAAGACCGGCCTGCTGCGTGCTCCGCGGCGCTTGGACGTGCTGCTGCCGGGCCTCGCCGGCGATCCCTTGGCGGATGGTTCGGGGCATCGGTTCGGCAGCGAACTGCTCGCGCCGGCATGGCTCGCCGATGCCGGCGTCGCGACCTGGGGCGTGATGAAGCATGGCGCGGCCGATCGCCGCGCCGAGATACTCGCCGTGCTGCCGTTGCGGCACGGGGCGCTGGTTTTCGTCATGCACGACGTGCCGCCTGAGCGTTACGAGCTCGGTCTGCGGACCACTCGTCTGCTGGCCCTGCAGACCGACGTTGAGCCGCTCGGCCAGGTGACGCAGTTCGACCCGAAGCGCGATCGTCTGGCCAGCAAGGACCTGCTGGCATGGATGCGCGGCGAATCGCTGGCGGCGCCCGGCGGGCGTGGCTGACCGGCGAAGCCGGCAGAAAGTTCTCCTCCCAACACCCTGTTCAGATGCGTCGTGCGTGTCGTGCAAGCCCGGAGCGGCTGCAGAGGCGACCGCGCCGCGCGCGCATCGCGGTGGTGCGCGGGTCGCCGCTTGGCGCATGAACCCGAACCACACCCGGCACGGCCGACCGCGTTGCGGCATCGAGTTCGTGCCCCGACCGGCCCTGGCGCTGGGCACACCACCTTGGGACCCGCTCAGGCGCCTTCGGAGTCGTCGCCGCTCGGTTCGGAACGCAGCATGGGCAACACGCCGTCGAAGAAGGCCTGGTGCTGGACGAATCGCGGCTGCAGCGCCGGGAACTCTTCCGAGGATACCCATCGCAGCTCGGCGACCTCGCGGCGGTCGGGGCGCAGCGGTGCGGATTCGGCGCGCACCCACCACCAGTCGAGGCGGTAGCGCGCATCGTCGGTCAGGCTGGTCCACACCTGGCGCAGCGGCGTGACCGCGAGACCGAGTTCCTCCCGCGCCTCGCGTCGCGCCGCCTCGGCCGCTGACTCGCCGGGTTCGACGCGTCCGGTCGGTGGTGACCAGAAGCCGGCCTTGGGTATGCCTTCGGCGCGGC
Organism: Lysobacterales bacterium; assembly: GCA_020442465.1. Lineage (GTDB taxonomy): Bacteria > Pseudomonadota > Gammaproteobacteria > Xanthomonadales > Xanthomonadaceae > Pseudomarimonas. The sequence goes on along the minus strand of JAGRJY010000158.1, from coordinate 43,772 downwards.
GGATCATCAGCATGCGCCCGTCGTCGCGCAGCAGAACGATGGCGACGGCCGGTCGCGGCGCCTCAACCACCGAGCAGGCTGCGCGCGATCGACAGGCCCGCGTCGCGTCCCTCCTGCACGGCGGTCACCACCAGATCGGCGCCGCGAACATTGTCGCCGCCGGCGAATACGCGTGGGTTGGAAGTCTGGTAGGGCAGCGCCTGACCGAGCCGGATCCGGCCGTCGTCATGCAGTGCAACATCATGTTCAGCGAGCCATGCGGCCGGGCTGGCGCGGAAGCCGAACGCGAGGATGACCCGGTCGGCCTCGAGCAGATGCTCGCTGTCCGGCACTGGCTCGGCGGCGCGGCGCCCCGCTGGGTCGGCCGCACCCAGCCGGGTTTCGACCATCCGCACGCCACGCAGCGTGCCATCGTCGCCATGCTCGACCGCGAGCGGCTGCCGGTTGAACAGGAACTGCACCCCTTCCTCGCGGGCGTTCTTCACCTCGCGCCGCGAGCCCGGCATGTTGGCCTCGTCGCGGCGATAGGCGCAGGTCACGCTCGCGGCGCCGAGGCGCACCGAGGTGCGCACGCAGTCCATCGCGGTGTCGCCGCCGCCGAGCACGACCACGCGGCGTCCCGCCACGTCGAGCAGAGGATCCGGCGCGGAGGCCGGGTGCAACAGGCGTCGCGTGTTGGCGATCAGATAGGGCAGCGCCTGGCTCACTCCGTCTCCCTCGCGACCGGCCAGATCGCCATCGAGCTGGGTGTAGGCGCCGGTGCCGAGGAACACGGCATCGTAGTCCTCGAGCAGCGAGGCAAAGCTGCGCTCGCGACCGATCTCGGTGTTCAGATGGAAGGTCACGCCCATCGCCTCGAGCACCTGTCGTCGCGTCGCCACCACCTCCTTCTCGAGCTTGAACGGCGGAATGCCGAACGTGAGCAGGCCGCCGATCTCCTCGTAGCGGTCGAACACTTCCGCGGCGATGCCGTGCCGTGCCAGGCGGTCGGCGCAGGCCAGGCCGGCGGGCCCGGCTCCGACGATCGCCACGCGCTTGCCGGTTGGCTTCACCTTCGACAGGTCCGGCCGCCAGCCCGCCTTGAACGCCTCATCGACGATGTACTTCTCCACCGCGCCGATCGTCACCGCACCAAACCCGTCGTTAAGTGTGCAATCGCCCTCGCAGAGCCGGTCCTGCGGACACACCCGCCCGCACATCTCCGGCAGTGGATTGGTTTCGTGCGCCAGCGCCGCCGCCTCGAACAGGCGGCCCTCCTGCACCAGCTTCAGCCAGTTCGGGATGTAGTTGTGGACCGGACACTTCCACTCGCAATAGGGATTGCCGCAGTCGAGGCAGCGCGCCGCCTGCTCGCCGGCGTTGCTCGCGTCGAAATTGCCGTAGATCTCGGTCCAGCCGGTTAGGCGGACCTCAACCGGGAGTTCTCTCGGCATTTTTCTGGGGAGGTCGAGGAACTGGAAGGGTTTGGAGCTCATGTGCGGGCTCCTGTCGCTGCAAGAGCATGTGGCTTCCGGCTCGGAGCTTTCAGTCCGACCTGCGGTCGGCCCGAGTCACTTTCTCTTGAGTGGCCAAGAGAAAGTAACCAAAGAGAAGGCCACCCCGGGCCAGTCGCTCTCCGGGCATCCTGCCCTTCGAGTTCGCGTTCGGCTTCCGGGGTTGCTCGACGGTACATCCGTGTACCGATCGAGCAACACGCGCACCTCCTGTGCGCGTCCCTTCGGGCTGTTCCTCCAGCCGCCCGCCGACTGGCAGGGGCCCCACTGGGCGGCCATCCTGGCCGCAGTTTCGCTTCGACGACGCCCAGCCGCGGAAAGACTGTCGCGATGTCTCCAAGCATTTCCCCGCGCAACCTCCCGTGTTCGTGCCGAGCAACGCAGTCAGCCGCGGGAGCAAGGCGCGCATGTCCGAGGCCATGGATGGCCGAGTTCGCGCCGGCCCGCGGATGACGAGTAGCGCAGGGCACAGCGCTCACAGAGTGAGCGCTGCACGAACCCCGGGTGCCCTTTCTCGTGGTTACTTCTCTTTGGGCACGCAAAGAGAAGTGACTCGGGGCGCCCGTAGGGCGCAACGAAACGCTCTTGCTCTTCTCCATCAAACCTGCGACACAGCTGCCGCCGACCTCAGGTCGGACTGAAACGCTCTGCACGCCAGCCCCATCGCAAGACGGCAGACCGCAAGTCGGCGCGAAACGCTCCTCGCTCTTGGAGACTGAATGGCGGGTAGTCACTACGCCGCCCTCCTGAGTGCATCCACCAAACTCGAAAGGCTGGCCGCCTTCGGCTTCACCAGCCAGAACTTGCCGGTGAAATCGCGGAAATCCGCCAGCAGTTCCTCCGCCCAGCGGCTGCCGGTCTCGTCGATGTGGCGCAGGATGAGCCCGCGCAGGTGCTGGATGTGGTGCTCCATGCCTTCGGGTTTCATGCGGGTGATGTCGACCAATTCGTGGTTGTAGCGATCGACGAAATCGCGTTCGAGGTCGAGCACGTAGGCGAAGCCGCCGGTGAAGCCGGCGCCGAAGTTGAGGCCGGTGCGCCCGAGCACGGCGACCACGCCGCCGGTCATGTACTCGCAGCAGTGATCGCCGGCGCCTTCGATCACAGCGGTGGCGCCGGAGTTGCGCACGGCGAAGCGCTCGCCAGCGCGTCCCGCGGCGAACAGCTCGCCGCCGGTGGCGCCATACAGACAGGCGTTGCCCATGATGGCGGCGTGGCGGGCCTCGAACCGCGACGCGCGGGGCGGCGTGAGCACGATGCGGCCACCGGCCATGCCCTTGCCGACGCCGTCGTTGGCGTCGCCTTCGAGGTAGAGCTGCAGGCCGCCGGCGTTCCAGGTGCCGAAGCTCTGTCCGGCCGAGCCGGTCAGTCGCACCGTGATCGGCGCGTCGTCCATGCCGAGGTTGCCCCAGCGCTTGGCGATCGCACCGGACACGCGCGCGCCGACCGAACGGTCGTGGTTGCGCACTTCGAAGCGGAATTCGCCGCCCGCCCGGGACTCGATCGCCGGCTGCAGCGCGGCGAGGATTTCCTGGTTGAGGCGTCCGGCATCCCGTGGCGGGTTGCGCGCGTCGACGCAGTGGTTGCTCGTCGCGGTCGCGAGCTTGTCGTTGCTCAGCAGCGGGGCCAGGTCGAGCTGGCGCCGGCGCGACTGGTCGCCCCGTTCCACTTCGACCAGATCGGTGCGGCCGATGATGTCGCCCAGCGAACGCGCGCCGAGTCGGGCGAGTTCATGGCGCACTTCTTCGGCGACGAAGCGGAAGAAGTTCATCGCCCGCTCGGGCAGCCCGGTGAAGTGGGCTTCGCGCAGGCGCTCGTCCTGGGTAGCGACGCCGGTGGCGCAGTTGTTGAGATGGCAAATGCGCAGGTACTTGCAGCCCAGGGCAATCATCGGCGCGGTGCCGAAACCGAAGCTCTCGGCGCCGAGGATCGCGCCCTTGATCACGTCGAGGCCGGTCTTGAACCCGCCGTCGACCTGCAGCCTAACCTTTTGCCGCAGCTCGTTGAGGCGCAGCGTCTGGTGCGCCTCCGACAGGCCCAGCTCCCACGGCGTGCCCGCATAGCGGATCGAGGTCAGTGGGCTGGCGCCGGTGCCGCCATCGTGACCCGAAATCGTGATCAGGTCGGCATAACACTTCGCTACACCCGCAGCGATGGTGCCGACTCCGGCGTGGCTGACCAGTTTCACCGACACCAGCGCATCGGGATTGATCTGCTTCAGGTCGAAGATCAGCTGGGCGAGGTCTTCGATCGAGTAGATGTCGTGGTGCGGCGGCGGGCTGATCAGGCCGATGCCGGGCTTGGCGTAGCGCAGTCGCGCAATCAGCGCATTGACCTTGTGCCCGGGCAGCTGGCCACCCTCGCCGGGCTTGGCGCCCTGGGCGATCTTGATCTGCAGCACCTCGGCATGCATCAGGTATTCGGGCGTGACGCCGAAGCGGCCGGAGGCGACCTGCTTGATCTTGCTGCTCTTCTCGGTGCCGTAGCGCGCGGGATCTTCGCCGCCTTCACCGGAGTTGCTGCGCCCGCCGAGCCGGTTCATTGCGATCGCCAGCGCTTCATGCGCCTCGGGCGACAGCGCGCCGAGGCTCATGCCGGCGGAGTCGAAGCGCGGCAGGATGGCCTCGACCGGCTCGACGTCTTCCAGCGCAATGGCCGGGCCCAGCGGCTGCACCTGCATGAGGTCGCGCAGCGCGGACGACGGTCGTCCGTTCACGGCGGCGGAGTAGGCCTTCCAGTCGTCCCAGTCGCCGGTCTTCACCGCGCGCTGCAGCGTCTGCACGACCTGCGGGTTGTACATGTGGTACTCGCCGCCGTGCATGAACTTCAGCAGGCCGCCCGGATCGATCGGCGACACCCGGTCGCTCGCCAACGCAGCGAGGTGTTGGGCGTCGGCCTGCAGATCCTCGAAGCCCGCGCCGCCGATGCGCGAGGACGTGTGGGCGAAGCACAGATCCACGACCTCGTCGGCGAGGCCGACGATCTCGAACAGCTGCGCGCCGCGATAGCTCGAGATGGTGCTGATCCCCATCTTGCTGAGGATCTTCATCAGTCCCTTCTTGATGCCGCGCCGGTAGCCGCGGCCCAGTTCGTGCCGCTCGCCCTCGAAGCCGCGGATCAGGCCGTCCTGCCACATGTGGAACAGCGTCTGGTAGGCCAGATACGGATAGACCGCGGTGGCGCCGAAGCCGATCAGGCAGGCGAAGTGGTGCGGGTCGCGCGCGGTGGCGGTCTCGACCACCAGATTGCAGTCGCAGCGCAGGCCGGTGTTGACCAGGTGGCTGTGGATCGCGCCGACCGCGAGCAGGGCATGAATCGCCAGCATCGAATCGACCGGCGGATAGCGGTCGGAGATGATCAGGATGGCCGCGCCCTCGCGCACCGCCTGCTCGGCCTGCGCCTGCAGGCGGCGGATCGCCGCGGCCAGCCCTTCCTCGGGTCGGTGGTAGAGCTCGATGCGAGTGTGTGCGCGCGCCAGCTCGGGCGTCGCCAGGATCTGCCGCAGCTTGCGCTGCGAGAGGATCGGCCCGTTCAGCAGGATCTGCTTCGCGTTCTCCGGCGTGTTCTCGAAGATGTTGCGCTCGCGACCGATCTGGGTCACCAGCGACATCACCACCTGTTCGCGCAGTGGATCGATCGGCGGGTTGGTGACCTGGGCGAAGGCCTGGCGGAAGTAGTCGTACAGTGGACGCACGTGCGCGGACAGCACCGCGGTCGGGATGTCGTCGCCCATCGACCCGACCGCCTCGGCCTCGAGTTCGGCCAGTGGCCGCAGCACCGACTCGCGCTCTTCGCGGGTCAGCTGGAAGCGCTTCTGGAAGCGCTCCAGGGTTTCGCCGTCGAACGGCTCGGCGGCCAGCGCCGGATCGATGAGGTCGGCGGAAATGAACTGCACGCCGTTCTTCAGCCAGCGCTTGTACGGCGCGCGCTCGGCGTTGATGCGATCGATGGCGGCGGAGTCGAGCACCTCGCCGCGATAAAAATCCACCGCCATCATTTCGCCGGGGCCGAGCCGGCCCTTGGCGACGACGCGATCGGCCGGGCAATCCCAGACGCCGGTCTCCGAAGCGACGGTGAAGTGGTTGTCGGCGGAGAGCAGCCAGCGCGCCGGGCGCAGGCCATTGCGATCCAGCGTGCAGCCGGCGTAGCGACCGTCCATGAACACGATGCCCGCCGGGCCATCCCAGGGCTCGCTGTGCAGCGCGTAGTACTCGTAGAACGCGGCGAGATCCGGATCGAGCTGTTCCAGTGAATGCGCCGCCGGCGGGATCAGGATGCGCAGTGCCTGCAGCACGTCCATGCCGCCGGCGAGCATCACCTCGAGCGCGTTGTCGAGACTCTGCGAATCGGAACCCTCGAGCGCGACCAGCGGGTCGATGTCGCGCAGGTCGACCAGCGGCGAGCGCCACTTGGCGCTGCGCGCGCGCATCCAGTTGCGATTGCCCTGGATGGTGTTGATCTCGCCGTTGTGGGCCAGCAGGCGGAACGGCTGGGCAAGCTTCCACTGCGGCGCGGTGTTGGTGGAGAAGCGCTGGTGGAACAGCACCGCGCTGGCTTCCATGTCGTCGCGGGCGAGGTCGGGATAGAACGCCGGCAGGTGTTCGGGCATGACCATGCCCTTGAAGCCCAGCGTCCAGGCGGACAGCGAGACGACGTAGAACTCGCCTTCCTGCGCGAGGCGTTTCTCGGCGCGGCGGCGGGCCAGGAACAGCGCCCGATCGAAGCCCGCGTTGTCCATCGACGGTGCCGCGGCGACGAAGACCTGGGCGGCCTCGGGCAAGGTGGCACGGGCGACCGCGCCGCACACATCGGGACGCGTCGGCAGCGCGCGCCAACCGGCCACGCGCACCTCGACGCGGGCGAGTTCTTCTTCGAGCACCGCGCGACAGTGCGCGGCGCGCGTGCGATCGCGCGGCACGAACAGGTTGCCGGCGGAGAACACCTGGCCGACGCGGAAGCGCGCCTGGTCGGCCACCGCGCGCAGGTAGGCCTCGGGACGATGGATCAGCAAGCCGCAACCGTCGCCCGAGCGACCGTCGGCCGCCACGGCACCACGATGATTGAGGCGGGCGAGGGCATCGACTGCGGTCTCGACCAGCCAGCGGCTGGCCTTGGCGTCGATCTGCGCAATCAGACCGAAACCGCAGCTGTCGTGCTCGAATCGCGGGTCGTACAGACCCCGCACGGCCTTCTCGCTCATGCGTCCTCCAGACCCTCCCCGGGGAACACCGCACCCGCAGCGCGCGGTCAGGGAAAGACGACGAGCTGGCAGGGGTATGGTCTGACTAGATCACAAATGCTGCGATGCCGCAATCAAGTTTCGACCTATGCATTCGAATGAAAGGATTGGTTGCGGGAGAAACGATATGGTTGCCATGGAAACCGCTGCCCGTGCTAGCTTCCGGGCACCCCGCGAAGGCCTTCTTTGGCAAGGGATACCGCTTGGCCCTGGACTTCATTCACGTTGCCGAAGTGAGCGATGGCGAGCTCGCCGCCGGCCACATCTTCCGCCGCAAGTTCCAGTGCGACCCGCCGGACGTGCCGCATCATGTGGTCGCGTTCTACAAGGACGAGGCGCAACGTCTGGTACCGGTGACCTACGTGCACTTCCGGCCGTTTGGCGACATCTGCCTGGTCGGCGGCGCGTGCACCGACGGCAACGGGCTGCGCGCCATTCCGGAGTCGCTGCGCGCCTCCATCACCGCCGACAACAGCTGCTACCTCGCCGCACTGAGCTGGGCGTTTGCGCGCTTTGGCCCGCGGTTCGACGGCATCTTCGGCTACTGCGGCGACGCGCGCGCCGAGGCGGTCGATCTGCAGGCCGGCTTCGAGAAGACCGCGCACCAACACCTGCTGGTCCACTGGCCGAAACCGGTGCATCCGAACATTGCGCGTGCGCTCACCGCCAAGGCCGCGGCGCTGGGGCCGTTCTAGCCACCACGACGCAGCCATCCGCGCGCGCGGTGGCAGCGGCGGTCGCGACGCAGGACAGGGCTGCGGTAAGCAACATGCGCCGCCCGCCTGATCCGGGTGTTCGATCCGGTCAGATCGATGCCCGGCCCAACGCGTCGCGCAGCAACGCACGCAGCTCGTCCGGCTGGCTCCAGTCCGGTCCGCACACGTAACGGGGCAGGGCCCAGCGTGGCGACCCGGTCTCGAGCGGCCGCGGTTCGGTGGTGAATGCGGCGCACAGTCCGTGCCGCGCCTGCGCGCTGGGCAGGTAGTCGTCGCGCAGGAAGCGGTTGCACTCGCCGTACGGGTAGGCGAACAGGTCGGCCGGCCGCCCGGTGCGTGCGGCGATGTAGCGGCCTGCTTCGGCAATCTCGGCGTCTGCAGCCGCGGTGGTTTCGACGACGTCGAAGCGGCCGCGCACCGAAGTGCCTGCGGCCGTCTCGGCGAGGGTGGAATGGTTGTGATCCCAGCTGTGGTTCTGCACGTCAATGCCGGCGGCATGCGCATCCGGCCACCACTCGTCGCCCCACCAGCCGCAGCCGAGCATGCAGGTGCGGTCGAGTTCGGCGCGATCATCGGGTGATGCGATCACGAAGCTGGTGAGGTGTCGCTGAGCGGGTTCGAGCTGCTCAGTCAGGATGCCGCGCAGGCTCTTCTGTGCGCCCCAGGTCGGGTGTTCGAGATCGTGCCAGTCGAACCACGAGCCGTCGTCGCAGCTCAGCGCCACGCCCGAACGATCGAGCGGGCGCCCCTCGGCGATGCATCGGGCTACCGCGCGCAGCGGCAGGATGGGCACGTCGGCGTCACGCAGCAGGGCAAGATCGGTCTCGAATGCGCGGTGATCGTTCTCGGCGTAACCGTGGCCGCCGACATTCATGCCGTGGTAGGTGAGCACGACGACGCGCGCCGCGGACTGCGTGTCGATCATCGGCACTCGGATGAACGCGGAAGGCACGTGTTGAACGGCGCGGTGCGCACGACGCGGCACGGTGGTCGGGTGATACTCAATGGTAGGTCATCAGCATGCCGAAACAGGCCGCCACCAGCAGCAGGGCGAGGGCGAACATGGCGCCGTAGGCGGCCAGAATGCCGGCGCCTGTGCGCGTCCGCCCGGTCGCATAGGCCCAGACGACCAGCGCCAGCATCGCGCCTGGGGTGAGCATCAGCGCGGGCCAGGCGAGCAGTTCGGCGACTGTCGAGCTCAGCTCGGAAATGGCGAACAGTGCCAGGCCGCTGAGCAGCGCGCTGCCCAGCATCACGCCGAAGCCAAGCGCGAATCCCAGGCCCATGCTGCCGGCGCGCGGGTCGTCGTGGTCGGCAGGGGGGCGGATCGAGACGGTCATGAAACCTCCACCGGGTTCGCCAGTTCGGCGCGCAGCCGGGCAAGCTGGCTGGCACGCTCGTCACGATAGAACAGATTGAAGGTGTCGAAGGGAATGATGCGCCCGTCCGGCTGGGCGATATGCACGCAGCTCTTCTTCACCGCGCGCAGGTCGAAGGCATGGGCGTCGATGAAGGCCATGATCAGCACCCGGAACACGTTGCGATAGCCCAGATCGGCCGGCGTCTGCACCTGCGGCAGGCAGCAGAGCAGGTCGGACAACGAGCAGGCCTGGCTCTCCGGCGAATGGTTGGTGGCAAACAGGCGGAACACCTGGGCGCGCAGATCGTCGTCGCGCTCGAGCACGATGGTGTTGCGTCCCGCCTCCACCAGCAGCTCGGGCGGGACCAGCCCGCTCAGCGGCTGCACCCGATCGCCGAGCTTGAGCGCGTAGGCCATGGCGAGGCAGTCGGGATTGCAGGGCACCGGAATCAGGTCGGCCGGCGCGAAGTGCCGGCTCTGCTCGAGGATGCGGCGCCGCACTTCGGTCAGGGTCAGGCGGTGCAGCGCGGGATCGAACTGTTCAGCGCGCCCGGCATGCTGGATCGGCTGGAAGGTCACCCCGCGCACGCAGGGCTGCTGCAGGGCGAAATCGATGATCTCGCCGAGTTCGTCGTCGTTCAGGCCCTTCTTCACCGTGACCACCAGGGTGGTGGAGATGTCGTGGCGGTTGAGCTGTTCCAGCGCGCGCAGCCGGATGTCGCGCAGGCGCGCGCCGCGGAGCTCCTGCAGCACGTCGTCGCGCAGCGAGTCGAACTGCAGGTAGAGCTCGAATCCGGGCTGGTAGTCGGCGAGCCGGGCGGCGAACTCCGGTTCGCGGGCGATGCGCAGGCCGTTGGTGTTCACCATCAGATGGCGGATCGGTCGCCGGCGCGCGGCGTCGAGAATGGCGAAGAACTGCGGATGCAGGGTCGGTTCGCCGCCGGAAATCTGCACCACATCGGGTTCCACTTCGTTGCCGACCACGGCGTCGAGCATGCGTTCGACGGTGGCGAGGTCGCGATAGCCCGGCCGGTGCGGGCCCGAGTCGGCATAGCAGATCGGACAGCGCAGGTTGCAGTGGTCGGTCACCTCGATCAGGGTGAGGCAGCTGTGCTGCATGTGCTCGGGGCAGAGCCCGCAGTCATAGGGGCAGCCCCAGCGACGCTCGGTGTTGAAGAGCGCGGGCAGTTCGGGTGGCTTGATGAAGCGCTCGCGCGCCATGCGGTAGTAGTCCGCGTCGTCGGCGACCAGCACGCGCTCGCGGCCGTGGTGCGCGCACCATTTGTCGACATACACGCGGCCGTCCTTGATGATCAGGTTGGCCTCGATGCGGCGCAGGCAGGTGCTGCAGACCGACACCGCGTGGTCGTAGTAGAGATAGGGTCGGACCTTGTGGCCCACGGCCGGCTTCGGCTGCGTGCGCGATTCCGCAGACGCCGTTGCATCACGATCCACGCATCACCCTCCCAAGGCGCGGCAGGTCACGAGCGTAATAGAGCAGCCCCGCGATGCACAGCCATTGAATGCCGCTGAGCCCGGGCGGGTACGCCATCGGCAGCGGCTTGATGGTCTCGATGAGCAGACGGAACAGCAGGTAGCCCGACAACCACAGGCGAAACCGGTCACCGCTGCGACCGCCGCGGCCGGCGTAGCGGTGGATCCACAGGGTGAACGGCAGCACGAAGGCGATTTCGTAGAGCTGGGTCGGGTGACGCGGCACGCCGTCGCCGAAATCGACTGCCCAGGGCAGGCTGCTGGGCAGGCCGTAGGTGTGGTCGTTCAGGCCGGCGACAAAGCAGCCGATGCGGCCGATGCACAGGCCGATGCCGAGGGCGAGCACGAAAGCGTCCCCGGTGGATGAGCGCACGCCCAGCAGGCGCTTGGCGGTTTCCACGCCGACCAGGCCACCGAGCAGGCCGCCGACGATCGACTTGCCTTCCAGCAGGTGCCGCCAGTCGGGGAAGTTGGCGAAGGCCTGCAGCGGGTCTTCGAGCCAGAACGAGAGCTTGGAGCCCAGGGCGGCGCCGAGGGCGGCCGCGACGACGATCCACAGGGCCCGATCGGGGTCAGCCAGACCGGGCAGGGCCAGCCGTCGCCGCTGGACCCGATAGACCTGCACGCCGACGGCGTAGGCCAGCGCCTCGAACAGGGTGTGCCAGAGCAGCGGCGACGACGTGCTCATGGTCGTCGCCGGCGGTGCCGTGGCCGGCAGATCGGGCCGGCGTTACAGCGACTTGTCGATCAGCTGCGCGAGCTGGGCCTTGGAGACCGCGCCGACCTGGGTGGCCTGCACCTTGCCGTCCTTGAACAGCATCAGGGTCGGGATGCCGCGCACCGAGTAGTTGCGCGGGGTCTTCTGGTTGTGGTCGATGTTGACCTTGGCGACCTTGAGACGACCCGCATAGGCTTCGGCGATGTCGTCGACGATCGGCGCGATCATCTTGCAGGGACCGCACCACTCGGCCCAGAAGTCCACCAGCACGGGCTCGCTGGATTGCAGGACCTCGGTGTCGAAGTCGGCGTCGTTGACGTTTTGGATGCGATCGCTCACAGGTTGCTCCTTGACTGGCCGATGCCTTCCGGCCGTATCGGCTACAATTGCGGCCGGCTCGGGCGGGATTCAAGCACGAGTCGGTGGCGAGTGACGCAGTGTGCGGTCATCCGCGCCGACCGATCAAGCGCAGGAATCCGCGTCGAGTCAGCCTGCTCCGCCGCGCCCGTTGGTGCGGTTTGCGCGGGCAGCCTCGCGATCCGGCCGTCACGGATCGAGGCGTCGGACCCGCATCAAGCGCCGCGTACGCCTGATGGGGCGCAACTCCCCGCACCGCAGCGGCGCAGCCGCCGTCGCGATGCAGGGCGCAGACCCGGCCTTGCGTCGCGGCCGGCGCCATCCCGGTTTGCGGCCACCCGGTCGCAAGACTTCCACATCCGGCGTGAAGACGCCGACTGCGCAGGCGCCTCGGCGTCGGCGCGGCGATCCGAATCGATCCATCAGGCCAATAATGAGCGACAAGCCCCTTACCGACATTGCATTTTCCAATTTCGAGATCACCGCGCCGCTGCTGGCCGGACTCGAGCAGGCCGGGTTCTCCCGCTGCACGCCGATCCAGGCGCTGACCCTGCCGATCGCCCTGGCCGGCCGCGACGTGGCCGGACAGGCGCAGACCGGTACTGGCAAGACCCTGGCGTTCCTGATCGCGGTCATCAACCGACTGCTGAGCAAGCCGGCGCTGGCCGACCGCAAGCCGGAGGATCCGCGTGCGCTGATCCTGGCGCCGACGCGTGAGCTGGCCATCCAGATCCACAAGGACGCGGTGAAGTTCGCCTCCGACCTCGGTCTGAAATTCGCCCTGGTCTACGGCGGCGTCGACTATGACAAGCAGCGCTCCATCCTCCAGGAAGGTGCCGACGTCATCATCGCCACGCCGGGCCGGCTGATCGACTACGTGAAGCAGCACAAGGTGGTCTCGCTGCACGCCTGCGAGATGTGCGTGCTCGACGAGGCCGACCGCATGTTCGACCTCGGCTTCATCAAGGACATCCGCTTCCTGCTGCGCCGCATGCCGGCGCGCACCACGCGCCAGACCCTGCTGTTCAGCGCCACCCTCAGCCACCGCGTGCTCGAGCTGGCCTACGAGCACATGAACGAGCCGGAAAAGCTCGTGGTCGAGACCGAATCGATCACCGCCGCCAAGGTGCGCCAGGTGGTCTACTTCCCGGCCAACGAGGAAAAACTGCCCCTGCTATTGGGCCTGCTCTCGCGCAGCGAAGGCGCGCGCACGATGGTGTTCGTCAACACCAAGAGCTGGGTCGAGAAAGTCGCCCGGGCGCTGGAGCGCGGCGGCTATCTGGTCGGCGTGCTGTCCGGCGACGTGCCGCAGAAGAAACGCGAGTCGCTGCTGCGCCGTTTCCAGGCCGGGCAGCTGGAGATCCTGGTCGCCACCGATGTGGCCGCGCGCGGCCTGCACATCGACGGCGTCAGCCACGTGTTCAACTACGACCTGCCGTTCGATGCCGAGGACTACGTCCACCGCATCGGCCGCACCGCGCGCCTGGGTGCCGAGGGCGATGCGATCAGCTTCGCCTGCGAGATGTACGCAATGGGCCTGCCGGACATCGAGGCCTACATCGAGCAGAAGATCCCGGTCGGCCAGGTCACCGCCGAAATGATGACCGCGCTGCCGCGCCCGCCGCGGGCCCAGCCGGTGGAAGGTGAGTCGGTGCGCGAGATCTTCCGCGAGGTGCGCGAGGCCAAGGAAGCCGAAGCCGGTCGCGGTGGACGCAGCGGCTCGCGGGGCGGCGGACCGCGCAGCGGTTCATCCCGCGGTGGCGGCCGTGGACGCGGCGACGGTGAGGGTGCATCGCGCCGCCGGCGCGGCAGCAAGAGTGGCGAGGCGCCGGTGGCGGCCGCCGAGCCGGCGCCAGCGCAGAATCCACCGGCGCAGCAGGCCACGCCGACCGATCAGCCGCCGTCCGCGCGCAAGCGCCGTCGGCGTCGTGGCGGCCGGGGCCGCAACGAGTCGCAGGCCAACGGTGAGAGTGCCACCACTGTCACCAGCGCTGCGCCGGCTTCCGTGCCTGCCGCAGCGGGTGCACCCACCGATACGCCTGCGCCCGGCCTGCTCGGACGCATCAAGCAGAAGCTCCGTTCGCTGATCAAGCGTCAGCCCAGCAGCCGGCACTGAGTGCCGGTGCGGCGGGCGTCGACGCAGCGGCGCGTGTCGACGCCACCCGGCGCATGAGCGCGGAAGCCGCGAACTGGTACAGTCCGCAGGGTCCGTACCGGAAAGCCGTACACCGTGTCAGCCGTGCTTGACCGTTTTGCCCCTCGTTCGCTGTGGTGGCCGCGCCTGCTGAGCCTCGCCGCCCTCGGCGCGATCGTCTATCTCGCGGTGCGGATGCTCTGGCTGCTCGTCGCCGGTCCTTCGCTGCCGGTACCCGATGCGCCGCGCCCACTCGACGCCGCGCCGGTTGCGGCGTCGTCGCCGATCCCCCTCTCGCAGTGGCATCTGTTCGGGCAGTCGAGCGGGATGACCGACCTCGCCCAGCTGGCCCAGATCGCGCCGGAAACCGCCCTGCAGCTGTTCCTCAAGGGCACGTTGAATCTGGATGCGCCGGAAGGCGGCATCGCCATCGTTGCCGATGCGCAAGGCAACGAGCAGGCCTATCGCGTCGGCGACACCCTGCCGGGCGATGCGGAGCTGATCGGCATCTACGCCGGACGGGTGCTGCTGCGCCGGGCGGGCGTCGACGAAGGGCTCAGCCTGCTGCCTGATGCACGCAGCCAGCAGGGCCCGGGCGCGTCGCCGGCGCGCGGCCCGGCGGCCGCTGCGTCGCGGCCAGCGCGCGCGCCGCTGCCCGGCCAGACCACGGCAGCGCCGTTCGTGAACCCGCAGATGAACTTCGGAGCGCCGGTGATGGAGTCGATCCGCAGCGCCGGCGGGCCGGACATCGCCGAGCTGGCCAAGCAGGTCAATGTCATTCCGGTGCTCGAGAACAACCGCTTCGCCGGGGTGCGGCTCAACGTCGGCCGCGACTCCGATCTGCTCGCGCGCAGCGGCTTGCGCACCAGCGACGTGATCACTGCAGTGAACGGCATTCCGCTCGACGGCGTGCATCGGCAGGCCGAGCTGCTCGATGCCCTGCGCAATGCCAGGAGTTTCACCGTGACGATTCGTCGCGACGGCCAGACGATGGATGTCCCCGTCGGGCTCTGACGCTTGCCGACGGGCCGTCGGCGGCGCGCAGGGTCTTCGGCGCTCTCGCGGCGTCGAGCCCGCTGCGCCCGATGACGGCGCCGTGCCGCGGAGGCCGGCGCGCATCCCGCGCAGCATTCCGTTACGCTCTGCGGCGCCCAACCCAGTGTGGACGCGTCCGAGTCGCCTCGCGATCGGCCCGTCCCGCACGACAAGACCGAAACGGAAAAACGCATGACAGCCAAACCGCTCGCGCTCGCCCTGCTCTTCGTCTTCGCCTCGGCCTCCGCGCAGAACGCGGGCCAGGTCAGCGGCATCACGCCGATGATTCCGCAGCCGGCGACCGCCACGCCCGAAGGCTATACCCTGAACCTGAAGGGCGCCGACATCGGTGTGCTGATCCAGACGGTCAGCGAGGTCACCGGCAAGAGCTTCATCGTCGACCCGCGGGTCGAGGCCAAGGTGACCGTGGTGTCGGCCAAGCCGCTGGCGCCCGACGCGCTCTACGAAACGTTCCTTTCGGTGCTGCGCGTGCACGGCTTCGCCGCGGTGCCGGCGGGGGGGCAGATGGTCAAGATCCTGCCCGAGGCCATGGCCGTGCAGGATGGCGGCACCGCCAGCACCAACCGATTCGGTCAGGACGAGCTGATCACCAGGATCCTGCCGGTGAAGCATGTGTCGGCGCGCGAGCTCGCCGAGCTGCTGCGTCCGCTGATGCCGCAGCAGGGCCATATGCAGCCGCACCAGAACAGCAACTCGATCCTGGTCACCGACCGCGCCGGCAACATCGATCGCCTCGCCGCCATCATCGCGCGGATCGATACCGCATCCGACGCCGCGGTGGAGGTCATTGCGCTGCAGCACGCTTCGGCCGACGAGGTCGCGCGTACGCTCAGTTCGCTGGAGAACAACAGCAACGCGGCGGCCAATGCCGCGGCGGTGAAACTGGTCGCCGATGCGCGGACCAACTCGGTGCTGTTGTCCGGCGACCGCTCGCAGCGCCTGCGCCTGCGCACCCTGATCGCCCACCTCGACACACCGCTGAGCAGCGGCGACGCGACCCAGGTCATTTACCTGAACTACGCCAAGGCCGCCGACGTGGTGCCGATCCTCGAAGGCGTCGCCGACACCCTGACCGGCACGGCGGCCAAGGCCGAAGGCGCCAAGGCGGCGACGATCCGTCCGCATGACGAGACCAATGCCCTGGTTATCACCGCCGCGCCCGCCGTATTCCGCGAGCTCTCGTCGGTGGTCCGCCAGCTCGACATCCGTCGCGCCCAGGTGCTGGTCGAGGCGGTGATTGCCGACGTCACCGACGACCTCGCGGACGAACTCGGCGTGCAGTGGCAGAGCACCAACTACGACGGCGGGGTGAACGAGTCGGGCGTGATTGGTGGGACGAATTTCCCGGGCACGGGCGGCGTGGGCAGCATCGTCGGAGCGATCGAGGACCCGCGCTCGCTGGCGAACAGCCGTGGCCTGAACCTGGCCTACATCGGTGGCACGTTCACGCTTCCCGGTAGCGATACGCCGCTGTTCAAGGTCGGCGCCCTGGTGAAGGCTCTGCGCGGCGACGGTCGCGCCAACGTGCTCTCGAATCCGAGCATCGTCACCCTCGACCATCAGGAAGCCGAGTTCAAGGTAGTGCAGGAAGTGCCCTTCCTCACCGGCCAGTACACCAACACCTCGACCAACGGCGGCAGCAACCAGCCGAGCAATCCCTTCCAGACCATCAACCGCGAAGACGTCGGCCTGATCCTCAAGGTCACCCCGCACGTCAATGAAGGCGACTCGGTGCGCCTCGACCTGTATCAGGAAGTCTCCTCGCTGGCTGCGCCGGTGAGCGGCGCCACCGATCTGGTCACCAACAAGCGCGAGCTGACCACGTCGGTGCTGGTGCCCGACGGTGGCCTGCTGGTGCTCGGCGGGCTGAGCCAGGAAGAGAACATGGAGAACGTCCAGGGCGTGCCGGGTCTGTCGCGCATTCCGCTGCTCGGGAATCTCTTCAAGACCCGAACCTCGACGCGCAAGAAGCGCAACCTGATGGTGTTCCTGCGTCCGCGCATCCTGCGCGATGCGGTGACCGAGTACGCGATCTCCTCGGAGAAATACAACTACCTGCGCAGCGAGCAGCTGCGCATGCGCGAGAACCGCGAGCTGAAGTACCGCGGCGAACTGATGCCGGTGCTGCCCGAGCTGGGCAGTGCGCCGGCCTCGCAGCTGCAGGTCGAGCCGGCACCGGCCGAGGGCGGCGATGGCCGCTGAGCCGACGCCGGTTCGCCCCGGTTTCGGTTTCGCGCGTCGCCACGGCGCGGCGGTCGTCGCGCAGCACGAGGATCACGTCGAGGTCGCGTGTCGGCCCGACGTGAAGCCCGAAGTCATCGCCGAGCTGCGGCGCCACTGCCAGCGCCCGCTGCGCATGCGCTTCGTCGAGCCGGCCGCATTCGATCGGCTGCTGCGCGATCTGTACGAGTCGGGCTCGGAGGATGCGCGCGCGATGGTCGCCGACTTCGATGACAGCGCCGACCTCGCGCAGATCGCGGATGCGCTGCCCGAACCCGAGGACCTGCTCGAGTCGGAGGACGACGCGCCGATCATTCGCCTGATCAATGCGCTGCTGACCGAGGCGGTGAAGGAAAACGCCTCGGACATCCACATCGAGCCGTTCGAGAACCGACTGGTGGTGCGCTTCCGCATCGACGGGGTGCTGCGCGAGGTGCTGGCACCGCAGCGCGCGGTGGCCCAGCCGGTGGTCTCGCGCATCAAGGTGATGGCCAAGCTGGACATCGCCGAGAAGCGGCTGCCGCAGGATGGCCGCATCGGCCTGCGCATCGCCGGACGCCCGGTCGACGTGCGTGTGTCGACGATTCCGGCGGGTCATGGCGAGCGGGTGGTGCTGCGCCTGCTCGACAAGCAGGCCGGACGCCTCGATCTGTCCCAGCTGGGCATGGACGAGCCGACCCTGGCGCGCATGGACCAGCTGATCCACCGGCCGCACGGCATCGTCCTGGTGACCGGTCCGACCGGCAGCGGCAAGACGACGACGCTGTACGCCGCGCTGCAGCGCCTCAACGACGCCACACGCAACATCCTCACCGTCGAGGACCCGATCGAGTACTACCTCGACGGGGTCGGCCAGACCCAGGTCAATCCGCGCGTCGACATGACCTTTGCGCGCGGCCTGCGCGCGATCCTGCGCCAGGACCCGGACGTGGTGATGGTGGGCGAGATCCGCGACCTCGAAACCGCCGAAATCGCCGTCCAGGCATCCCTGACCGGTCATCTCGTGCTGTCCACCCTGCATACCAACTCGGCGATCGGTGCGGTGACACGCCTGCGCGACATGGGCATCGAGCCCTTCCTGCTCTCGTCCTCACTGCTCGGCGTGCTGGCGCAGCGCCTGGTGCGCGTGCTCGATCCGGCCAGCCGCGAGGCCTACCCGGCCACCGCCAGCGAGCTGGCCGCGTTCGGCCGATCGACGGATCAGGATGTGGTGTTCCACCGGCCGTCGAACGAGGCGGACGGACGCCACGCCGGCTACCGGGGTCGTACCGGCCTGTACGAGCTGGTGAGCGTCGACGAGGCCATGCGCGAGGCGATCCATGGCGGTGCGGCCGAGTCCGAGCTGCTGCGGCTGGCGCGGCGGCACAGCAAGGCCATGCTGGAAGACGGCTGGAACAAGGTCTGCGCCGGCATCACCTCGGTCGACGAGGTGATGCGGGTGACCCGCGACGACGGCTGAGCCGGCGCCCGCGCGCGGCGCGCGGGACCGAGCGCGCGCCGTCAGGCCGTCGCCGGTTTGGCGCTGCGCTTGCTCGGGGCCTTCTTTGCGGCGGTCTTCTTCGCTGCCTTCTTGGCCGGGGCTTTCTTTGCCGGTGATTTCTTCGCCGGAGCTTTCTTGGCGGGCGCCTTCTTGGCCGGGGCCTTGGCCGGCGCAGCCTTCTTCGCGGCGGCGGTCTTGCGCCCGAAGCGTCCGCGCGCGGGGCGCTCGGGTGCGGCAGCCAGGATCTCTTCGCATTCGGCCAGGGACAGGCTCTTCGGTTCGCGATCCTTGGGGATCTTGCCGTTCTTCTTGCCGTCGGTGATGTACGGGCCGTAGCGGCCGTTCAAGACCTGGATGTCGCTGCCGTCGAAGGTCTTGATGGTGCGGTTGGCGATCAGCTCCTGCTTCTCGCGAATGCGCGAGAGCGCGCTGTCGAAGTCGATCGTGTACGGATCGTCTTCCTTCTTCAGCGACGCGTAGGTGCTGCCGAGCTTGGCGAACGGGCCGAAGCGGCCGACGCCCACGCTGAGCGTTTCCCCCTCGGCTTCTCCGAGCGTGCGCGGCAGCTGGAACAGCAGCAGCGCCTCGTCGAGGGTGATCGTGTGCATGCTCTGCCCGGTACGCAGGCTGGCGAACTTCGGCTTTTCCTCGTCGTCGGCGGTGCCGATCTGGGCGAACGGTCCGTAGCGGCCGAGGCGTACGCTGACTGGCTTGCCGCTGGCTGGATCGGTGCCCAGCTCGCGCGCGCCGGTTGCCTCGCTGCGATCGACCGACTGAGCCTTGTCATCGACCAGAGCCTTGAACGGCGCCCAGAAGCGGTCCATCAGCGGCACCCATTCCTCTTCTCCGCGGCTCACCGCGTCGAGTTCGTCCTCGAGCCGGGCGGTGAAGTCGTAGTCGACGTACTGGGTGAAATGGCCGGACAGGAACTTCGACACCGCGCGACCGACGTCGGTGGGCCGGAAACGGCGGCTGTCGAGATACACGTAGTCGCGATTCAGCAGCACCTGGATGATGCTGGCGTAGGTACTCGGCCGACCGATGCCGCGTTCTTCCAGTGCTTTCACCAGCGACGCCTCGGAGTAGCGCGGCGGCGGCTCGGTGAAGTGCTGGGTGGCGAGGATCGACTCGAGGTTGATGCTCTCGCCGACGCGCAGCGCAGGCAGCTTGCGGCCCTCGTCGTCGTCATCGGCCGTGCGCTGGTCGCGGCCTTCTTCATAGACGGCGAGGAATCCCGGGTCGACCACCGTGGTGCCGCTGGCGCGGAAGCTGTGCTGGGTGTCGGCAGCCAGGTCGACGCTGACCGTGTTCAGGGTGGCCGGAATCATCTGGCAGGCCACCGCGCGCTTCCAGATCAGCTCATACAGGCGTGCCGCATCGGGATCGAGGAAGCTTGCCACCGACTTGGGTGTGCGCGCGGCCGAGGTGGGACGAATCGCCTCGTGCGCCTCCTGGGCGTTCTTCGACTTGGTCTTGTACTCGTTCGCCTGCGCCGGCAGCGCATGGGCGCCGAACTCGTGGCGGATGGTTTCGCGCAGCTCGGCAACCGCTTCCTGCGACAGGTGCGTGGAGTCGGTACGCATGTAGCTGATCAGGCCGACTGTGCCTTCGGCACCCAGCGGAACGCCTTCATACAGCTTCTGCGCGATGCGCATCGTGCGGCTGGTCGAGAAGCCGAGCTTGCGCGCCGCCTCCTGCTGCAGGGTCGAGGTGATGAATGGCGCTGCCGGCCTGCGCTTGCGTTCTTTCGACTGCACATCGGAGACCACCAGCTTGCCGCCGGCGGCAGCCAGCAGTCGTGCGCGCGCGGACTCGGCGGTGTCGCCGTCGGTGATCGTGAACTGTTCGAATTTCTTCCCGTCGAGGATGGCGAGACGGGCGGCGAAGGGCTGGCTCGGGTGCTGCAGCTGCGCTTCGATCTTCCAGTACTCGCGCGCGATAAAGGCTTCGATCTCTTCCTCGCGTTCGACGATCATGCGCAGCGCCGGGCTCTGCACGCGCCCGGCAGAAAGGCCGCGCTGCACCTTGCGCCACAGCACCGGCGACAGGTTGAAGCCGACCAGATAGTCGAGCGCGCGGCGCGCCTGCTGGGCGTTCACCAGGTCGTTGGAGACCGAGCGCGGGCGGGCCATCGCCTCCTTGATCGCACGCGGGGTGATCTCGGTGAACACCACGCGGTGCAGCGGGCGTCCGTCGAGCAGTCCGCGCTCACGCAGGATCTCGGCGATGTGCCAGCTGATCGCCTCGCCTTCGCGGTCCGGGTCGGTGGCGAGGTAGAGGGCTTCAGCCTGTTTCGCCGCCTTGGCGATCGCCTCGACGTGCTTTTCGTTCTTGTCGATGACCTCGTAGTTCATCGCGAAGCCGTTGGCGGGGTCGACCGCCCCTTCCTTCGGCACCAGGTCGCGCACGTGGCCGTAGGAGGCAAGCACCTGGAAGTCCTTGCCCAGATACTTGTTGATGGTCTTCGCCTTGGCAGGCGACTCGACGATCAGCAGGTTTTTCGCCATGGGGTCGGATTCTCGTAGAAGGGCGCGGACGGTCGGGCCGCCACGCCACCTTCGGCGGGCTTCCTTTTTTCAGTGGACACAGCCGCCGTGGAGCTGTCAAGCAAGTGCGCCACAACCAGCCGTTCGGGGAGGCGCCGCGGCGCCGTGGTCTGCCGCGCGGAAAACCATTGATGAATCAGTGAGTTGTGTCTCTGGCGCCGGGGGCGCTCAATGGACGGCGACACCCTCGCGCTCGAACAGATGGCCTTCCATCCAGGCAAACGCCTCTTCCAGGCCCGGTTGCGCAAACAGCACCATCAGCACCACCCATTTCAGGTCCTCGAGGTCGATCTCCTCGCTGTCCAGCGCCATCACCCGCTCCAGCACGAGCTCTCGCGAGGTGGCGTCGAGCACGCCGTTCTGCTCGAGGAACATCAGGAAGCCGCGGCATTCCGCATCCAGACGAAGCAGTTCGGCATCGGCAAACACGCGCAAAGGCGCCACGGCGGCAACCGGGTTGGCCACGCCGGCACGCTGTTGCGAGAGACCATCCAGCCAGACGAACGCCTTGCTGATTTCGGCCGGGCTGAAGCCCGCTTCCAGCAGTGAGCCCTGCAGCGACGCGCGGTCGCTGTCCAGATCGACAGGCTCGGCGAAATAGTGTTCGAACAGGTAGAGAAGGACGTCGAGTACGGATTCTTTCATGCAGCCTCAGGCAGGGCCGGGCGTGTTGCGCGCCGCGGTCGGGGCTGTGCGGGCATAGCGCCCGTGCTCGGCAGTGACCAGCCCATCGAGCTCGAGCAGCAGCAGGATGGAGGAGAGTGCCGGCAGGGTCAACCCGGTGCGTTCAGCCAGCTGCTCGATCCGGCAGGGGTCAAAGCCCAGGGCGTCGAGCACGCGCCGATGCTCCGGGTCATGGGTGGACGACGCATCGCCGGCGCCATCGCGCGCGGAGCCGGGGCGGGTCTGGACCGGGCCAAGCTGCAGGCGGAAACGTTCGGCCAGCTGCAGGGCCGGTGCGCGCAGCACGTCGAGCACATCGTCCACCGTCTCGATCAGGGCGGCGCCCTCGCGGAGCAGGCGGTGGCATCCACGCGCCAACGGATTGTGGATCGACCCCGGGATCGCCATGACCTCGCGACCGGCTTCCATGGCCATGCGGGCGCTGATCAATGCACCGCTCTGCACCCCGGCTTCGACGACCAGCGTGCCCAGGCTCAGACTGGCGATGATGCGATTGCGGCGCGGAAAATGATCTCGCCGCGCGCCGGTGCCGGGCGCGAACTCGGTGACCAGCGCACCCCGGGCGGCGATATCCACGCCGAGCGCCCGGTTGGCGCGCGGATAGATCGAGTCCGGTCCGGTGCCCATGACCGCGATGGTCGCGCCGCCCGCGTCCAGCGCCGCACGGTGCGCGGCGTGGTCCACGCCCTCGGCCAGACCGCTGGTGATGGTGAACCCCGACTCGCTGAGCGCGGCGGCGAACGCTGCGGCGTTCTCCTGGCCCGCCGCCGTGGGATGCCGGCTGCCCACGATGGCGAGCTGCGGCTGCCAGAGCAGGGCAGGGTCGCCGACCACGAACAGCCCGATCGGCGGATGCGGCGATTCCGCCAGCAGGACGGGGAACTCGCCGTCGTCCACCGGACAGAAACGGCGCGGATGGGGCGCCGCGGGGTCGCCCAGCCAGGCGAGGTCGGTGTCGAGGTCGGATTCGGCCACGGCTTCCAGGGCATCGCAGCTGCGCGCCTCGATGCCGGCCGCCAGCCAGCCACGCCTGCCTTCATCCCAGGCTGCATCGAGTTGGCCGAATCGCTGGATCAGCCGACGGACCGCCGGCACACCGACCCGCGCAGCGCGCACGCAGCGCAGCCACATGCGCAGTTCGGGGTCGCGCATCACCCTGCGCGATATGCGCACGCCATCCGTGGGTGGCGTGGCAGGGGCCGGTTCCGGGACAGCACCCGGACTAGAAAACGTTCAGTCGAACCGGCGCTTTCAGCTTGTCTTCAAGTCGTGCCGGCCGCACGCCCTCGACGATCAGCCCGTAGCTGACCTTGTCGAAGGTGCGGAACACCATGACGTGGCCGACGTACTCGTCCGGCAGATTCACCTTGTGGCTCGGCAGCTTCTGCGACAGGGCCTGCTTGTGCTTGACCTTGTCGACCACGGTGTCGCCCGGACGGTAGATCGTGAACACGGTGCCGTTGTCGATGCCGTCGCGCGCGCCGGCGCTGAGTGCGATGACGTCGTGCGGGCCGCCGTACTTGATTCGGTCGGTCAGCGCCAGAATCCGCAGGTGGTCGGGGATCTGCCTCGGCGCGTGCGGCTGGAAGCTCAGGTCGAACGGTCGCGCCTGCTTCGGCATCAAGAGGTCGCCCACGCGGACGTCTTCGCTCTCGGCATCGAGCAGCATGGTCGCCGGGTCGCCGCCGCGGGTGATCACCCCACCAGCGCGTTCCACCACTTCATAGCCGAGCACTTCGAAGCCGTTGTCGCTGGCGGCGAAGTAGGCCCATTCGATGCCGGAAGTTTCCGGCTCCAGGCCGCGTTCGGCGCTCCACGGGTCGCGGCGCAGGCGCGGGAAATGCGTGTTCGGCTGCGGCAGCACCGCGTAGCGCACGGTCGGACGCACGATGACGAACTCGTCGCCGGGGGCGAAATCGGCGCCACGGACGTAGACCAGCTGGCCCGCCGTGCTGCGCAGGCGGCTCTCTTCCAGTCCGATCACGTAGGGCAGGTCCTGCTCGCCCTCGTTGAGCACGTGCATCTTGCGCAGGTGCGCCTGGATGTCGGCCAGGTTGACCGCCGGCACCGGATCGAGCGCCTCGCGGCGCACCTCCGGCGAGCGCTTGGTCACGCTCAGGGTGGGCCGACCCGACAGATAGGCGAGGCTGATCACGTCACCCGGGTAGATCAGGTGCGGATTCTCGATCTGCGGGTTCGCCTGCCAGATTTCCGGCCAGAGCCAAGGCTCGTGCAGGAATCGCGCGGCGATGTCCCACAGCGTGTCGCCCTTCTGCACGGTGTAGGTATCCGGGTGGTCTTCACGCAAATCGACGGCTGCTGCAAGGCTGCAGACCGTCAGGGCGAATGCCGCGAAAACCGTAAGGAATTTTTTAAACATGGCTGGTAACCACCTGTTTCCCCATGCAGGTTTGGGCACTATAGCCCAAACGCTGGGGGGAAAAAACAAGCATTTCCCGAGCCCCCGGTCCGGCCGCCCCCGGTCCGTGCTCCCGCCCACCCGGGCCGCGGCCGGCGAGGCCTGCAGGGGGTGGGGTAGAATCAGGCGGTAAAGTCCGGCGCCGATGCGCGGATTGGCGTGCGCATGGGTGGCGGCCAAAGTGCCTGTTCCGGCGCGGCGGCGCCTGCCAGGGCGCATGCGGTTCACGTCGCAGCGCGCACACTGGACGTGCGGGTCGCCCGAGGCAAGTGCGCAGGCGGCCCGGCCGCTTCAGCCTGCGCCGGCTAGCGCGTATCGTTGTGCCTGCGCTGCACCGGCACGCAGTTCTCTTGATTCAGGGGGCGCACGCCCCGAGGTAGACCTCATGGCCCTGCTCGACATTCTGGAATTTCCCGACCCGCGTCTGCGCACCGTCGCCGTCGAGGTTGCGCCCGAGGACTTCACGCCGGCGTTCCAGACCCTGCTCGACAACATGTTCGAGACCATGTACGCCGCGCCGGGCATCGGCCTGGCTGCCAGTCAGGTCGACGTGCACAAGCGCTTCATGGTGATCGACGTCAGCGAAGGGCACGACGACCGCCACGTCTTCATCAACCCCCGGATCATCAGCCGCGAAGGCACCCAGGTCTGTCAGGAGGGCTGCCTGTCGGTTCCCGGCATCTCCGCCGACGTCACTCGCGCGGAGAAGATTCGTGTCGCCGCGCTCGACCGCCATGGCCGCCCGTTCGAACTGGACGCCGACGGCCTCTTCGCCGTCTGCATCCAGCACGAGATGGATCATCTCGACGGCAAGCTCTTCGTCGACTACCTGTCGCCACTGAAGCGCGACATGGTCAAGCGCAAGCTGGCCAAGTCCCGGCGCGCTGTCGCCGCCTGAGACGACCATGACCCTGCGGGTGGTGTTTGCCGGCACGCCGGACTTCGCCGTGCCGTGCCTGCAGTCCGTGCTCGACGCCGGCTGCCGCCCACTGGCTGTGCTGACCCAGCCCGACCGCCCGGCGGGACGGGGGCGGCAGCTGCAGCCGAGCCCGGTGAAGCAGCTCGCCATGCAGGCGGAGCTGCCGGTGTGGCAGCCCGAACGTCTTCGTGACGAGGGCATCCAGCAGGCCCTGCGCGACCTGCAACCCGACCTCATGATCGTGGTGGCCTATGGCCTGCTGTTGCCGAGGGCAGTACTGGACATTCCGCGCCTGGGCTGCTGGAACGTGCATGCGTCGCTGCTGCCGCGCTGGCGCGGCGCGGCGCCGATCCAGCGCGCGATCGAGGCCGGCGACACCGAGACCGGTGTGTGCCTGATGCAGATGGAGCGCGGCCTGGACACCGGGCCGGTGCTGCTTCGCCGCCACACACCGATCAGCGCAACCGACACTGCGCAGACGCTGCATGATCGCCTTGCCCGGCTCGGCGCCGAGGTATTGGCCGAAGGGCTGCGCCTGGCCGCGGCCAACCGGCTTCCGGCGGCCGAGGTGCAGCCGGCATCGGGCGTGACCTACGCGCACAAGCTGGACAAGGCCGAAGCGCGGCTCGGGTGGTCGCTGCCGGCGGTCGAGATCGCGCGCCGCGTGCGCGCGTTCTCGCCGTGGCCAAGCGTGGAACTGGAATGGTGCGGCCAGTGGATCAAGGTGCACGAGGCCGAGGTGGTCGATGCGGCGGGCGAACCTGGCACCCGCTTGCCGTCGTCGCGTGATCAGCTGGTCGTCGCCTGTGGCGACGGGGCGCTGCGTTTGCATCGTGTGCAGCGGCCGGGCGGGCGCGTCGTCAGCGCCGCCGACCTTCTCAATGCCCAGGCGGGGCGCGTGGTCTCCGCATGAAGCCGGGCGCAGGGGTCGCGGTGCGCCTGGCGGCCGCGCGATCCCTGCAGCAGGTGTTCGACGGCGCGTCGCTCAAGCGAACCCTGGCCACGGCGCTGCCGCGGTTTGCGGACTCGCGCGACCGCGCCCTGCTCGAGGCGTCGGTGTTCCAGGCGTGTCGGTGGCGCCCGCGCTACGAGGCCGTGCTCGCTGCCACGCTGCAGCGTCCCTTGCCGGCATCGAAGCAGGGCATCGCGGCCCTGCTGCTTGTCGGCATGGCCCAGCTCGATGCCATGGGCTTGCCGCCGCATGCCGTGCTGTCTGCCACGGTGGACGCAGTCAAGGCCTGGCCCGCGCCCGGCCTGGCTGGACTGGTCAATGCCGTGCTGCGGCGCTTTCAGCGCGAGCAGGCGGATTGGTGCGCGCGCTGGCAGGACGATCCTCATTTGCGCCATGCGTTTCCGCAGTGGCTGGCCTCGGCACTGCGCGCGGACTGGGGCGACCGGGCCGAGGCGTGGATGCAGTCCAGCAATGAGCCTGCGCCGCTATGGCTTCGTGTCAATCAGCGCCGGATGCCGACTGCCGAGTACCTCGCCTCGCTGCACGCACTCGGTCTCGACGCAGTCGCCGACGCGCATCTGCCCGCGGGTATCCGCCTCGATGCGCGTGTCGCGCCCACCACTTTGCCCGGCTTCGACGTCGGCGCGGTGTCGGTGCAGGACGGTGCGGCCCAGTTCTGCGTGCAGGCGCTCGGCTTGCGCGCGGGAATGCGGGTCCTCGATGCTTGTGCAGCACCGGGGGGGAAATCTGCCGCCATGCTCGAACAGCATGATCTCGAACTCACCGCCATCGACGCGCAGCCGAAGCGGGTCGAAGCACTGCGTGCGACGCTGGCCCGCCTCGACCTGCAGGCCGATGTGCGCACCGCGGATGCCGGTGATCCGGCGGCCTGGTGGGACGGCCGCCCCTACGCGCGAATTCTGCTTGATGCGCCGTGTTCGGCCACCGGCGTGATCCGGCGCCAGCCCGACGTCAAGTGGCACCGTCGTGCCACCGACGTGACCGCACTGCAAGTGCAACAGGCGCGTCTGCTGGACGGGCTGTGGCCGCTGCTCGAGCCCGGAGGCGAAATGATCTACGCGACCTGTTCGATCCTGCGCGGCGAGAACCACGAACAGGTTTCGGCTTTTCTTGCCAGGCACGACGACGCACGTCTGCGACCGCTGGGGCCCGAGTTCGGCGAGCCGAGTCCGGTCGGCAACCAGCGCGCGCCGGGCGCCGGCGGCATGGATGGTTTCTTCGTGGCGGTTCTGCATCGATGCTGAGACGCCTGGCCATCGTGGCACTGGCGGTCGTCGGGGCCGGCTGTTCCGCGCCGTCGGCCGAGCGCGCGTCACTCGACCGGGTGGAGGTGGAACGGGGGGTGGATGGTCCCGTGCTCGTCGTCGACCAACGCCTGCAGTTCTCGCGCACCATGCTGCGCGCGCTGACCCAGGGCATTCCGCTGCGCCTGGACTACCGCTTGCACGGCTGCGGCGCCAGCAGCCGCTGGGAGCATCGCGCTGCCTTGGAGATGAGCTTCGCGTCGGTGCGTCGCGTGTACGAGCTGCGCGACGGCAGCGGCGAGGTGCGCCGCTTCGCCCGCCGCAGCGCGCTGCTGGCCGCGCTGGACCGGGTGCGGATTCCGCTCGACGACGTGCCCGCCGCCTGCGCCGGGCAGGTTTCCGTGGCGCTCGATCCCGATGCGCTTCCTGCGCCACTTCGGCTTCCGGCCTGGCTGGAGTCGGACGAATGGCGCATGCAGTCCGAGTCCCGGTCATGGCTCGCCCCGGCTCGCTGATGCCGCGGCTGCGCTGGCTGCTGCCTGCGGTCGCCAGCGTGCTGCTGCTGCTCGCGGCGCTGTATCTCGCGGCCGATGCGGAAGGCCTGGGCGGCGCCCAGGCCGACTCCTACTTGCTGGTGTTCGCCATCGCTTCGCTCGCCGTGCTCGGCCTGTCGGTCGCCATCCTGCTGCGCATTCTCGGGCTGTGGCGAAGGCTGCGTGCCGGTGAACCGGGTGCGCGGCTCAGCCGACGCTGGCTGGCCTGGCTGCTGGTACTGGGGCTGCCGCCGATTCTGCTCGTGTACGGCTTCGGCGTGCGTTTCATCGGCGCCACCGTGGACAGTTGGCTGCGCGCGAACGCGGTGGAAGTGCTGCAGCAGGCGGCCCGGGTCGGCCAGGTCTACCTCAGCGAACGCGAGGCCTCGGCGCGGCGCGTCATGGACGATCTGCTCTCAGGGCTGGCCGAGCGGCCGCGCAGCGAATGGAATGCCTGGGCCGATCGCATGCTGGTCGACAGCGGAGCGCTGCAGGTGGGCGTGTTCGATGCGTCGGGACGAAACCTGGCCCTGGCGGCGGCGAGTGCGCGCTGGATCCGCGCTGACGCGCCCGCGGAGGACATGCGCGACCTGCCCTTGTCGGGTTCGGCCAACGTGAGCCTGGAGCCCGTCGAGCAGGGTCTGGTGCAGCAAGTACGCGCCAAACGGTCGGTCGGCGGCACCGTCGTGCTGGCCCAGATCGTCATGGGCATGCCGGAGGCCGTGGCCGAAGATCTGATCGCTATCGAGGAGGACATCGCCAGCGCTCGACGCAGCCTGTTCTTGCGCGACTCGCTGAAGTGGTCGTTCGTGCTCATCCTCAGCATCGTCTTCCTGCTCTCGTTGTTGCTCGCGGTGTTGCTGGCGTTCGAAATCTCCCGTCGCATGGTGGCGCCGATCAGCGATCTGGCGACGGCTACCCGGGCGGTGGCCGAGGGGCGCTTCGACGTCAGCGTGCCCGGTGGCGGAGACGACGAGCTCGGATTCCTGGTCCGCGGTTTCAACCGCATGCTCGACGAGCTGCGCGACAGCACGCGGCGCACGCGCGAGAGCCAGCAGGAGACCGAGCGCCAGCGCGCGTTTCTCGCCGCGGTGCTGGGGCGAATCTCCTCGTCGGTGATCGTGTTGGACGCAGAGGGACATGTGC
The DNA here is from genome assembly GCA_020442465.1 of Lysobacterales bacterium. Taxonomy (GTDB): domain Bacteria; phylum Pseudomonadota; class Gammaproteobacteria; order Xanthomonadales; family Xanthomonadaceae; genus Pseudomarimonas. Next base: position 15,041 of record JAGRJY010000158.1, on the reverse strand, counting down.
GCGTCGCCAATCCCGCTTCCGAGGCGGTGCTCGGCAGCGCGCCGGATGCGTGGGTGGGGCGCGCACTGTCGGCACTGTCGGCGCAGCGCCCGTCGTTTGCGCCGTTGGTGGCCGACCTGCTGCAGCGAATGCGCGGTGATGGTCGCGAGTTTCGTGCTGAGGTGAGCAGCGGCGAGGGAGACCAGCGCCGTCACTGGTTGCTGCGCGGCGCGCGACTCGCCGACGAGGGCATGGTCGTGGTGCTCGACGATACCACCGACATCGATCGCGCCCGTCGCGATGCCGCCTGGGCCGAAGTCGCGCGTCGGCTGGCGCACGAAATCAAGAATCCACTGACGCCGATCCAGCTCTCGGCGGAGCGCATGCGGCGGCGACTGTTGCCGACGCTGTCTGCCGAAGATGCCGACTTGCTCGACCGGTCGACGACCACGATCGTTGCCCAGGTCGAGGCGCTGAAATCGATGGTCAACGCGTTCGGCGAGTACGCGCAGGCAGCGCCGCTGCAGCTGCGCGAGACCGATCTCGTCGAACTGGTCGGCGACCTGATCGATCTGTATGCCGGCGAGAGCAGGCTGAGCGTGTCGTGCCAGGCTGCCGCCGACGTGCCCACGATTCGGGTCGACCCCGGGCGCATCCGTCAGGTACTGCACAACCTGATCAAGAATGCGCTGGAAGCCGTGCCGGAAGGGCCGGTGTCGGTGCAGATCGCGTTGAGTGCCGAGCCCGGCGCCGGCATGCTGGTGATGCAGGTCAGCGATGACGGTCCTGGCTTGCCGCCGGATTTCGACGCCGGCTGGTTCGAGCCCTACCGCACGACCAAGACCAAGGGCACCGGGCTCGGTCTCGCGGTGGTGCGCAAGATCGCCGAGGAACATGCCGGCACGGTCGAGGCGGGGCGCTCTGCCGCCGGCGGCGCCTGCTTCACGCTGCGATTGCCACACTAGCGGCTACCCAAGGGCTGCGCCTCCCCGATCCCGGCGAGCGCGTTTCCGCCCCGGCGTGGGCTTGCGGTCGGCCGCGATTTCGCCGGGGCGCCGAGCGGCCGCCTAGACCCTGTCGTAGCGACCCGCCGTAGCGACACCCGCACGCGCCGGGTTCAGACAGACCGTCGCCTGCCGGGCCGACGCCCGGGTGTGCGGGTCGGCAAGCAGTCTCCCGTGCGCTCTGCCTTCCGACGCCCGCAATCCGGTGCTTTCAGCGCGCCAGCCCCAGAATGGGTTCGATATGCCAGCTTTCGGCGGCCTGCGCCGGATCGGCGCCATGTTCGAGTCGACCCAGCAGCGGTGCGTCGATCCGACTGCACAGCACTTCGGCATACGCTTCGGCATGTGCGAGGTCGGCATCGACGCAGGACAGCAGCCATCCGCACGGGACGAGACCGTCCGCGCGGATGGCCCGCAAGCTCAGCAGGGCGTGGTTGATGCAGCCGAGGCGCAGCCCCACCACCAGGACGACAGGCAGCTGGTATCGCCGGGCCACGTCGGCCTGCATCCAGCTGTCACTCAAAGGCGACAGCCAACCGCCTGCACCCTCCACGACCACGAAGTCGTGCGACGCGCCAAGCCTGTGCCACGCTGGATCGACCTGTTCAGGCGATACGCGGGCCCGTTCCAGCTGCGCGGCAATTTCCGGCGCGGTCGCCGTGCGCAGCAGGATCGGATTGACGTCGCCGTCCTCCGGCCGCGGTTCCGAGGCCTTCTGCAGGGCGACGGCGTCTTCGTTGCGCCAGCTGTCACCGTGCGCCTCCGCACCCGCGGCGAGCGGCTTCATGCCGGCCACCCGCAGTCCTTGCGCGCGCAACGCGTGGATCAGGCCGACGCTGCACAAGGTCTTGCCGACGCCGGTGTCGGTGCCGGTGACGAAGCAGCCACGACCGGCGGCCGCGGGGCGTGCGGGGGCAGGATTCATCGATGCATCCTACAATGCACGCCTTTGCGAGGAGGTGCGGATGTTCCAGACCGCGGGACTGCAGGGAGACAAGCAACAACAGTACGCGCAGCTGCTGGCGCAGGCGTCGGCGCTGTTGCAGGGCGAGCCCGACCGGGTCGCCAACGCGGCAAATCTCAGTGCGCTGGTCTATCACGCGCTGCCCGACCTCAACTGGGTGGGGTTCTACTTCTTCGACGGTCGCGAGCTCGTGGTGGGCCCGTTTCAGGGCCTGCCCGCCTGCGTGCGCATCGGGCTCGGCAAGGGCGTCTGCGGCACCGCCGCGGCGACGCGCTCGACCCAGCGCATCGACGACGTGGATGCTTTTCCCGGCCATATCGCCTGCGATGCCGCGTCGCGTTCTGAACTGGTCGTTCCGCTTCTGGACGGAGATCGGCTGATCGGTGTGTTCGATCTCGACAGCCCGCAGCCGTCGCGCTTCGATGCCGAAGACCAGGCCGGGCTGGAGGCGATCGCGATGGCCTACGTCGCAGCCGTGTCAGTGAGGGCGGCGGCATGAGCGCCACGAAGTTGCCGAACGTGGGGCCGAAGTCGGCGGCCTGGCTGCGTCAGGTCGGCATCCACAGCGAAGAGGGCCTGCGCGAGGCGGGCGCCGTCGAGGCGTTCATGAAGGTGCGCCGCGCCGGGTTCAAAGCCAGCCTGAATCTGCTGTATGCGCTCGAGGGCGCACTGGTCGGCTGCCACTGGCAGAAGCTGCCGCCCGAGCGGCGCAGCGAACTGCTGCTCGCCGTCGATGCGGCTGAAGCGATCAACCCCACCCAGCGTCCGCGTGGTGGCGGCCTGATCGAACCGACGCGGCCGACCGCGGATCCCGACGATCCCGGGCCGTCCCTGTTCGACGACGAGCGCGACGAGCGCGATCACGACGACGCATAGGATCGGGCTGGCGCTGCGCGGTGGTGCTTCCCCGGCAGCGCGTCCTCAGACCTGTCGCGCCGCCGTGCCGGCGCCAGGTCCCGCTAGGCCGGGCGCACCACCGCATAGTCGCGGGCGTCCTCGCGCCAGGCCGGGGTGGCGCGAATCGCCGGCAAGGCCTGCTCGGGCGAATCGACCAGCGACCACATCGCCGCATGCTCGGGGTTCATGAAGCGCGCGTCGATCACCTGCTGCAGGAAGGCGTCGAGTGGCCGGTAGAAGCCGGCGGTGTCGAGCAGGATGATCGGATTGAAGTACAGGCCCAGGCGTTTCAGGGTGATGGCCTCGAACAATTCCTCCAGGGTGCCGCAGCCACCGGGCAGGGCGATCACCGCGTCCGAGCCGGTGAGCAGCCGATGCTTGCGCTCGCGCATGTCCTCCACCAGCTGCAGTTCGGTCAGGCGCGGGTGTCCCCATTCGAGGTCGGCCATGAAGCGCGGCAGGATGCCGGTCACCCGGCCGCCGCGTTCGAGCGCGCCGTCCGCTAGCGCGCCCATCAGCCCGGACGAGCCGCCGCCGAACACGATCTCGCAGCCTGCGTCGGCCAGCGCACGACCGAGCCGGTGCGCCGCATCCACGAAGTGCGGCGCGCATTGGTTGCTGGATGCAGCGTAGACGCAGATGCGCACGGATTTTCCTCGTCAGGCCTGCGCACACGATAGCGCCGGTCGCCGTGGCGCAGGAATCCCTTCGACGCCGGACAGCGGGGCGACGTCGAGTGGCTTGCTCCCGCGCCGCGCGGCGGTCAGTGCAGTGACCGGCGTGCCGCCGCCGCTGCCGGCGAATCAGGAAGGCAATGGGGCAGCGCTGCGCCGCGGATGGCCGACAGCACCTCGACCATGCTGAAGAACGCCAGCGCCAGCTCGGCGAACAGGCTTCGCTCGCAACGCGGGGCGCGTTCGGCCGCACCTGCGTAGGCGCCGCGACCCAGTTCGATGTAGTAGCGGGTGTTGACCCGACGCCGCTCGGCGAGGCGTGGAAACAGGCCGGCGATCAGCAGGCAGCGGTCGCCGACGTCGCGCAGGGCGTCCGGCCGGCGCGGCGGCTCCTGCGCGCGCAGCCAGTCGAGCGCCAGGGTGCGCGCTCCCAGCCAGGCATCCCCCGCATGCCGCATCAGCGCGAACACCATGTAGCTTTCGACGTCCTCGCCCAGGGCACGCCGCGCACGCTGGGCGCCCTCGACGACCAGCTCATGCCAGAGTTCGGTGCCGGTGCCATGCAGCACGCGATCCGGAGTGGGTGGCTCCGGGCTGGCCTGCTCGGGAATGAGCCTGTCGTAGTCGGGTGTGTCCACTCGGGACTCCGGGGTGGAAGCCGGGGACTTCGAAGCTACCTCGGCCCGGCCCGAAACCTAAGTCAGCACTCCGGCGCGCCGGCTGCCAGCAACCCGGTCGTGGGCGGCCCCCGTCCAGTTTCACTTGCGACCGATTCTTTGCGACTGCTAAAATCCCGCTTCTTGGTGGGGGCTTCTCCTCCGTATCCCGTCACCGGTAACCGGATCTGTCGCGTGCTCAACTCCGTGGCCGCCGGCCGGCGCCAGGCCCAGCGCATCGTCGTGTCCCAGACGGTTTGTGCGTTCGGGCTGGCCTCGGCATTTGTGCTGCAGAGCTGGAACCATGCCGCAGCCGCGCTGCTGGGTGGTCTGGCGGTTGCCGTCGGATCCGCGTTGATGGGGTGGCGAGCCTTTGCAGGCGGCGTGGCCGGTCCGGGCGTCGTGCTGTATCGGCTGGCGGGAGGCGTGGCTCTCAAGTGGCTGGTGATCGTGCTTTCACTCTACTTGGGTTTGGCACGATGGGGGCTGCCGCCGATCCCGTTGCTGGTCGGCTTGTGCGCCGCGCTGGTCGCGTCCCTGCTGGTTTATCGCATTCCGTCCTGAGGTGTTTCCGTGGCAGCTGAATCTGGTGCGTCCGGTGGTCTGACCGAATACATCCAGCATCACCTTACCCACAACCGGGTGGCCGACCAGACCGTGCACCTCGACTCGTGGGCCACCGCCCTCGGCCTGGGTCTGCTGTTCTGCCTCTGGTTCTGGATGTTCGCGCGCAAGGCCTCGGCCGGTGTGCCGGGCAAGGGTCAGGCGTTCGTCGAGATGGTGGTCGAGTTCGTCGATGGACAGGTGAAGGATGTCTTCCACGGCAGCCGCACCTTCATCGCCCCGCTGGCGCTGACCATCTTCATGTGGGTGTTCTTCATGAACGCCATGGACCTGCTGCCGCTCGACCTGATCGGGCTCGGCGTGCAGATGATCGCCGGCCACGAGGTGGCGCATCACACCTACTGGCGCGTCGTGCCGACGGCCGATCTGAACACCACGTTCGCGATGTCCACCGTGGTCTTCCTGCTGACGATCTTCTATTCGATCAAGGCGAAGGGCGGCTGGGGCTTCACCAAGGAGCTGTTCACCGCGCCCTTCCATATGGAAGGCGCCGGCGGCAAGGCGGTGATGGCGCTGCCGAACCTCGCGCTCAATATCGTCGAGTACCTGTCGAAGCCGGTGTCGCTGGCCATGCGACTGTTCGGCAACATGTACGGCGGCGAACTGGTGTTCATGCTGATCGCCGGCCTGGCTGCGAGCTGGGTCACCTTCGTGCCGGGCGTGCTGTTCAACGCCGCGTGGGCGATCTTCCACATCCTGATCATCCTGCTGCAGGCCTTCATCTTCATGGTGCTGTCGGTCGTCTATCTGGCGATGGCGCACGAGCACCACTGATTCGGTTTGTGCCGCCCGGCTGCGGGCGGAACGTTTTTCAAAGCTGCTGTTCTAGAAATCCTCAAGGAGAGTTGTCATGCAAGAGTTCATCGCCCTGGTCCAGAGCTACACCGCGATCGCCGCCGGCCTCATCATCGGTCTGGGCGCCATGGGTGCCTGTATCGGTATCGGCATCATGGGTTCGAAGTTCCTCGAGTCCGCTGCCCGTCAGCCGGAGCTGGTGCCGATGCTGCAGGCCCGCATGTTCCTGCTCGCCGGCCTGATCGACGCGGCGTTCATCATCGGTCTCGCCATCGCCATGTTCTTCGCGATCGCCAACCCGCTGCTGTCGGCGGTTCAGCAGGCTACCGGCGGCTAAGCCGCACGAAGGAATTTTCCTTCGACAACGCGATGACCGCCTGATGGCGGTCGTCGTGCGCACCGGTCAGCGAGGTCAATCATGGATCTGAATTACACCTTTTTCCTTCAGGCGCTGAGTTTCGCCATTCTCATCGGCTTCACGATGAAGTTCATCTGGCCGCCGCTGATGAGCGCCATCGAAGAGCGCCAGAAGCGCATCGCCGACGGCCTCGCTGCCGCCGAACGCAGCCAGCGTGAACTCGCGCAGGCCGAGGACAAGGTGGGCGAACTGCTCAAGGAAGCCCGCGGCAAGGCCAACGAGATCATCGATCAGGCGCACGTGCGCGCCAATCAGATCGTCGACAAGGCCAAGGAAGACGCCGTCGCCGAAGCCAACCGGCAGAAGGGTGCGGCAGTGGCCGAGATCGAGTCCGCCGCGAACAAGGCGCGCGAAGAGCTGCGCCTGCAGCTGGCCTCGCTCGCCGTGGCCGGTGCCGAGAAGCTGATCCGACGCGAGATCGACGCCAACGCCCACAAGGCGCTGCTCGACGACCTCGCCGCGCAGATCTGAGCGGAGCCGACGGCATGAGCCACAACCTGACCCTGGCGCGACCCTACGCCCGCGCAGCATTCGGACTCGCACGCGACCACGGACGACTCTCCGCGTGGTCGTCGCTGCTCGGCTTCGCTGCTGCCGTGGCGGGTGACGAACGTGGGCGTGCGCTGATCGCGCACCCCTCGCTCGACCAGGACACCCAGCTCGGTCTGCTGCTGCCGCAGGGCGGCAGCGACCCGAACTTCCGCCAGTTCCTCGCCCTGCTTTCGAGTAACCGTCGCCTCCCGCTGCTGCCGGAAATCGCCGCGCTGTTCGAGCAGCTGCGCGCGGACGAAGAGCGCGTGCTCAAGGTCACGATCACGTCGGCGGTGGAGCTGGGAGATGCCGAGGTCGCGCGCATGACCGATTCGCTGAAGCGCCGCTTCGGGCGTGAGGTTCAGGTGACCCGCGCGATCGACCCCGAGCTGCTCGGCGGCGCGGTGATCGACGCCGGCGATGTGGTGATCGATGGTTCGTTGCGCACCAAACTGCGCCGCCTCGAAAGCACCCTGACCCAGTAATCAAGATTCAGTACACCAATTCATCATCCAAAGCCGGCCGCGCGCCGGATGTTCAAGGGAAAGCCCATGCAAACCCAGCTCAACCCGTCTGAAATCAGCGAACTGATCAAGACCCGCATCGAGAAGGTCGCGCTTGCCGCCGAAGCCCGCAACGAGGGCGTCGTGACCAGCGTGTCCGACGGCATCGTGCGTATCTACGGCCTCGCCGACGTGATGCAGGGCGAAATGATCGAGCTGCCGAACAACACGTTCGCGCTGGCACTCAACCTCGAGCGCGACTCGGTGGGTGCGGTGGTCCTGGGCGACTACGAGCATCTGTCCGAGGGCGACGTGGCGCGCACCACCGGCCGTATCCTCGAGGTGCCGATCGGTCCCGAGCTGCTCGGTCGCGTGGTCAATGCGCTGGGTGAGCCGATCGACGGCAAGGGCGCGATCGATGCCAAGCAGACCGCGCCGGTGGAGAAAGTGGCGCCGGGCGTGATCTGGCGCAAGTCGGTGTCGCAGCCGGTGCAGACCGGCTACAAGTCGGTCGACAGCATGATCCCGATCGGCCGCGGTCAGCGTGAGCTGATCATCGGCGACCGTCAGACCGGCAAGACCGCGATGGCCGTCGACGCGATCATCAATCAGAAGGGCAGCGGCGTGAAGTGCGTGTACGTCGCAATCGGTCAGAAGAACTCGACCATTGCGAACATCGTGCGCAAGCTGGAAGAGAACGGCGCGATGGCCTACACCACGGTGGTCGCCGCATCGGCCTCCGAGTCGGCCGCCATGCAGTACATCTCGGCCTACTCCGGCTGCACCATGGGCGAGTACTTCCGCGACCGCGGCCAGGACGCCGTGATCATTTACGACGACCTGTCGAAGCAGGCCGTCGCCTATCGCCAGATCTCCCTGCTGCTGCGCCGCCCGCCGGGCCGTGAAGCCTATCCGGGTGACGTGTTCTATCTCCACTCGCGCCTGCTCGAGCGCGCCGCGCGCGTGTCCGAGGAATACGTCGAGAAATTCACCAACGGCGAGATCAAGGGCCAGACCGGCTCGCTGACCGCGCTGCCGATCATCGAGACCCAGGCGGGCGACGTGTCGGCCTTCGTGCCGACCAACGTGATCTCGATCACCGACGGCCAGATCTTCCTCGAAACCGATCTGTTCAATGCCGGTATCCGTCCGGCCGTGAACGCCGGTATCTCTGTGTCGCGCGTGGGTGGCGCGGCGCAGACCAAGATCATGAAGAAGCTGTCCGGCGGTATCCGTATCGCCCTGGCGCAGTACCGTGAGCTGGCGGCGTTCGCGCAGTTCGCCTCCGACCTCGACGAGGCGACCCGCAAGCAGCTGGAGCGCGGGCAGCGCGTCACCGAGCTGATGAAGCAGAAGCAGTACGCGCCGATGAACACCTGCCAGATGGCGCTGTCCATCTACGCGGTGAACGAGGGCTACATCGACGACGTGCCGGTGGCCAAGATCGGCGATTTCGAAGCCGGCCTGATGGCGCATTTGACCAACAGCTACGGCGAACTCGAGAAGAAGATCGTCGACAGCGGTGACTGGAACGACGAGATCGAAGGCCAGTTCAAGCAGATCATCAGCGAGTTCAAGCAGACGTTCTGATCCGGCTCGGACGGTAGTGAGCGTGGCGGAGCAAGATCCCGCCACGCGCGAAGCGGACTCCGGTCCGCGCCACAGCAAGACGTGAAGGTAGATCCATGGCTGGCGGTCGCGAAATCAAGACCAAGATCAAGTCGGTGCAGAACACCCGCAAGGTGACTCGCGCACTGGAAATGGTCTCGGCATCGAAAATCCGCAAGGCGCAGGAGCGCATGAAGCAGTCGCGCCCCTACGCGCGCCTGATGAAGCAGATGATCGGTCACATCGCCAAGGCGAACTCCGAATACGTGCATCCGTTCCTGGCCGAGCGCCAGGAGATCAAGCGCATCGGCTACATCATCGTGTCGACCGATCGTGGCCTGTGCGGTGGCCTGAACTCGGGCATGTTCCGCCGCATCCTTGCCGACATGAAGCAGTGGCGCGACCAGGGCGTGGAGATCGATCTGGTCTGTATCGGCCAGAAGGGTTCGGCCTTCTTCCGCCGGCTCAAGGTCAACATGCTCGCGTCGGTCAGCCACCTCGGCGAGCAGGTCCACGTGGATCAGCTGGTCGGCGTGATCAAGGTCATGCTTGACGGTTACAGCGAAGGCAAGCTCGATCGCGTGTTCCTCTGCTACAACGACTTCATCAACACGATGGCGCAGAAGCCGCGTCAGGATCAGCTGCTGCCGCTGCCGCCATCGGAAGCGCTGGAGTCCAAGCACGACTGGGACTACATCTACGAACCCGATGCGCAGCAGGTGCTGGATCACGTGCTGACGCGCTACGTCGAGTCGCTGGTGTACCAGTCGGTGCTGGAGAACCAGGCCAGCGAGCACGCGGCGCGCATGGTGGCCATGAAGGCTGCCTCCGACAACGCGACCAAGCTCATCGGCACGTTGAACCTGATCTACAACAAGGCGCGTCAGGCGGCGATCACGCAGGAAATCTCCGAGATCGTCGGTGGCGCGGCAGCCGTCTAAGCGAGAGCGAAACCCATTGTTGCGCGGCGCATCCGCATCGCGCGAATCGAATCTGAAGGTCTAGAGGATCCGTTATGAGTCAGGGCAAGATTGTGCAGATCATCGGCGCGGTCGTGGACGTGGAATTCCCGCGCGATCAGGTGCCGAAGGTCTATGACGCACTGAAGGTCGAGAACACCGACATCACGCTGGAAGTGCAGCAGCAGCTCGGGGACGGCATCGTGCGCAGCATCGCCCTCGGTTCGACCGACGGCCTGAAGCGCAACCTGGTGGCCAACAACACCGGCAAGGCGATCTCCGTGCCGGTCGGCACCGGCACCCTGGGTCGCATCATGGATGTGCTCGGCAATCCGATCGACGAAGCAGGCCCGGTCAAGGCGGACACCGCCTGGGAAATCCATCGTTCGGCACCGTCGTACGAAGATCAGGCCTCCACCACCGAGCTGCTGGAGACCGGCATCAAGGTCATCGACCTGATGTGCCCGTTTGCGAAGGGCGGCAAGGTCGGCCTGTTCGGCGGCGCCGGCGTCGGCAAGACCGTCAACATGATGGAGCTGATCAACAACATCGCGACCGAGCACAGCGGTCTGTCGGTGTTCGCCGGCGTCGGTGAGCGTACCCGCGAAGGCAACGACTTCTACCACGAGATGCAGGAGTCGGGCGTCGTCAACGTCGAAGAGCACGAGAAGTCGAAAGTGGCGATGGTCTACGGCCAGATGAACGAGCCGCCGGGCAACCGTCTGCGCGTCGCCCTGACCGGTCTGACCATGGCCGAGTACTTCCGCGACGAAGGCCGCGACGTACTGCTGTTCGTCGACAACATCTACCGCTACACCCTGGCCGGTACCGAAGTGTCGGCGCTGCTCGGCCGCATGCCGTCGGCGGTGGGCTATCAGCCGACGCTGGCCGAGGAAATGGGCGTGCTGCAGGAGCGCATTACCTCGACCAAGACCGGTTCGATCACCTCGATCCAGGCCGTCTACGTGCCCGCGGACGACCTGACCGACCCGTCGCCGGCCACCACCTTCGCGCATCTCGACGCGACCGTCGTGCTGAGCCGTAACATCGCCTCGCTGGGTATCTATCCGGCGGTGGATCCGCTCGACTCGACCTCGCGTCAGCTCGACCCGAACGTCATCGGTCACGAGCACTACGACACCGCGCGCCGCGTGCAGGCGACGCTGCAGAAGTACAAGGAGCTGAAGGACATCATCGCGATCCTCGGCATGGACGAGCTGTCGGAAGAAGACAAGCAGGCCGTGTCGCGCGCGCGAAAGATCGAACGCTTCTTCTCGCAGCCGTTCACCGTGGCCGAAGTGTTCACCGGCTCGAAGGGCAAGTACGTGTCGCTGAAGGAGACGATCCGCGGCTTCAAGATGATCGTCGACGGCGAGTGCGACCACGTGCCGGAGCAGGCGTTCTACATGGTCGGCGGCATCGACGAAGCGTTCGAGAAAGCCAAGAAGATGGCCGAGAAGGCCTGATCCAGCAGTCGGGCGCGGTCCGCCGCGCCGTGACGCCCAGCAGGAAACCGATTCATGTCTAGCACCATCCGTTGCGACATCGTCAGCGCCGAGCAGGAGATCTTCCACGGCGTGGCCGAGATGATCATCGCCACCGGCGAGATGGGCGAGCTCGGCATCGCGCCGCGCCACGCGCCGCTGATCACCCGTCTCAAGCCGGGTCAGGTGCGGGTGATCCAACCGGGAGGCGACGAGCAGTTCTTCTACGTCTCCGGCGGCATTCTCGAAGTGCAGCCGCAGGTGGTGACGATTCTCACCGACACTGCGGTGCGCGCCGACGATCTCGACGAGGCCGCGGCGAAGAAGGCCAAGGAAGAAGCCGAGCGCGTGCTGGCGAATCGTTCCGAGGCACACGATCTGGAAGAGGCCCAGCAGCAGCTGATGCAAGCGACCGCGCAGCTGCAGGCGCTGGAGCGCCTGCGCAAGGCCATGAAGCATTGAGAAAGGCCGACAGGGCGCACTCAACAACGCCGGCCTCGTGCCGGCGTTTTCTTTTTGCGCCTCAGTCCGACCCGGGAGCGCCGTACAGCACGGCTCGATCGCGCCCGCCGCGCTTCGCTTCGTACAGGGCCAGATCGGCGTGGCGTACCAGTTCGTCGAACCCGTGCACGCGCTGGCCTTCAGCCGCAGGCGCATGCACCGACACGCCGGCACTCGCGGTCAGCCACAGGCTGGGTGAGCCGGGCTGAGCCGGCTCGCTGGCGCGCAGCCGCTGCAGGAATCGTTCGGCGGCGCCGAACGCCTGCTCGGCGTCGCTGTCGACCAGGATGGCGAGGAACTCCTCCCCGCCCCAGCGCGCGATCAGGTCGACCTCGCGCAGCGCCTTGCGCAGCACGGTCGCGGTGAGGATCAGTGCGCGATCACCGACGTCATGGCCGTGTTGGTCGTTGATCTGCTTGAAATGGTCGAGGTCGATCATCACCACGGCGAGCGGGCGTTCCAGCCGGGTCGCCACGTCGAACTGGCGACGGCCAAGCTGCTCGACATGTCGACGATTGAACAGTCCGGTGAGCGCGTCGGTGCGCGCATCGGCCGCGTGCTGCTGCTCCAGCACGAACAGCCGCCACTGCTGCTTGCGCAATACCTGCAGTGCGGTGACGCCGACCCAGACCGACAGGCTGAACATGACGATGAAGTTGATTAGCTGTCGCGTGGGCGCATCACAGATCGCCACCAGCAAGGCGATCCCGAATGCCGCCAGCGCCGACAGGCCGAGGTAGGTTCGTGCCGGCAGCGGATACACCGCGAGCACGAGCGGAAACACCGAGATGCCCGCCGCGCCCCAGAGAAAACCGTCCTCAAGCTGCAGCGTGGCGGCGGTGATGCCGAGGATGCCGATGAGGTACACCGAGCCATGCAGCCAGCGCGCCCGGCGCCCGCGCGGCCAGCGTCGACGCAGCAGCACGTACGGCACCACCAGCAGCAACGCGGTGGCGAGCCGGATCGGCAACGTGCGCGCCAGGGCAGACGGGTCGAGCCACGCATCCCACACGGCGAACGCCACCACGCCCACCGCCACGTAGACAATGGGTTTCGGGCTGGCCTTGGCCAGCATCAGGTCGCGGCGATCGCCGAAGCGCCGCCGCAGCGCAGCATCGTCTCTCGCTTCGTCGTGCATGGCCCTCCCCCGCGCCAGACTGGCATTCCCCACCGCGGCGGTCAAGCGCGGGCGAAGGAGGGCGGGCCGCCGATGTGCCTGTGGGATCATGAGCCCCGGTCGCAGGGGGCCATGCCCTAGCCGGGCGCGCGCCGGGCCGAGGCAGCCTTGGGTAGGATGGCAGCTGGCGATCCGGGGTTGGCTGGCCGGAGAGTCGCGCATAGGCGGTGGGATGGCATCGACGGGTGCAGACCGGATCGCACGCATCGGCGGCTCGTCCGGCCCTCAGGTCCGCGGGACGGTGGCGACGCGCGGGTCGGTTCGCGGCGAGCATCCCACTCCAATGCCGTAGCTCGATGGCACACATCGGAACACGCAACCATGCAGGAAGCAGGAACATGAGCGAGAACTGGCAGGCCGTCGTGCTCGCGGCGGGCGAAGGCAAGCGGATGCGCTCGGCGCTGCCCAAGGTGCTGCAGCGCATCGCCGGGCGCCCGATGCTCGCCCATGTGATCGATAGTGCGCGACGCGCCGGCGTGGCGAAAGTGCATGTGGTGTTCGGGCACGGTGGCGACGCGGTGCGGGCCGCGTTCGCTGCCGACGAGGGTCTGGGCTGGGTCGAGCAGGCCGAGCAGCTCGGCACCGGGCACGCGGTGCGCGAAGCCATGCCCGGCATACCCGACGACGCGCGCGTCTTGGTCCTGTATGCCGACGTGCCGCTGATCACGGCCGCGACCCTGCAGGCGCTGATGCAAACGGCTGGCGACGGCCTGGGCGTTCTGGTCGAGCAGGTTCCCGATCCGACCGGCTACGGCCGCGTATTGCTGGATGCCTCGGGCGGTGTCACCGGCATCGTCGAGCACAAGGATGCCGACGCCGCGCAGCGCGCTGTCGATCTGATCAACACCGGAATCATCGCCGCGCCCGCCGCCACGTTGCGACGCTGGCTTGCCGCCCTCGACAACCGCAATGCCCAGGGTGAGTTCTATCTGACCGATGTCTTCGCGATGGCGTACGCGGAAGGCCGACCGGCACGCGTACAACGATGTGCCGTGGCGGGAGAGGCCGAGGGCGCCAACGATCCCGTGCAGCTGGCCAGGCTGGAGCGAGCCTTCCAGCACCGGCAGGCCGAAGCGCTGATGCGCGACGGCGTGCGACTCGCGGATCCGTCGCGATTCGACCTGCGTGGACGGGTCACCACCGGACGCGATGTCGAACTCGACGTCGACGTCGTGCTGGAAGGTGAAGTGGAACTCGGTGATGGGGTGCGCGTCGGGCCGTTCGCACGATTGCGCAACTGCCGGCTTGCGGCGGGCACGGTGGTGCACGCGCACTGCGACATCGATGGCGCCGACATCGGTACGGGTGCGGTCGTGGGGCCCTACGCCCGACTCCGGCCGGGAACGCAGCTTGCCGACGGCGTGCATGTGGGGAACTTCGTCGAAACCAAGGCGACCCGCATCGGTCGCGGCTCCAAGGCCAATCACCTGAGCTATCTGGGCGATGCGGACGTGGGGTCTGGCGTGAACGTCGGCGCCGGCACCATCACCTGCAACTACGATGGTGCCCACAAGCACGTCACGCGCATCGAAGATGACGCGTTCATCGGTTCGAACAGCAGCCTGGTTGCCCCGGTCACGATCGGCAAAGGGGCCACGATCGGCGCCGGATCGGTGATCACCAAGCCGGCACCGGCGGGTCAGCTGAGCATCAGTCGCTCCCGTCAGATGGTGGTGCCCGGCTGGGTGCGTCCGCGCAAACCGGACGCGCAGTGAATTCCGCTGCGCTTGCGACCATTTCTGCCGGGAACGCATAATCAGGCGATTGCGCGCCGTGCGCGTCGAAACCGGGCAGAGGTTCCATGAGCGATTCGCCGTTTGTCGACTTTCCCGCCGGCTCCAACCTGATCAGTGAAGGCGAGGCTGCCAGCGCGCTGTTCGTGCTCGAGTCAGGCAAGGCCGTAGTTGAGCGTGCCGATGCACCGGGCGTCGTACTGGCGGAACTCGGGCCGGGCGATTTCTGCGGCGAGATGTCGATCCTGCAGGAGCAGCCGCATAGCGCATCGGTCATTGCGCGCAGCGCGGTGCGCGCCCTGCGCATCGACGTGGCGTCGTTTCACGCGGTGCTGAAGGAGAACCCCGAAGTCGGCGTGCACATGATGCGTCGATTGGTGCTCAGGCTGCGGGCCAGTGAGGCGCGCCGCGCCCTGCTCGAGAACATGCAGTCGTCGCCCGCGCCGCGCGCCGCTGCAGCGGCGGCCCCTGCCGCCGCTGCACCAGCGGGCGCGGCGGCGCCAGCTTCCAAGCCGGCAGCGCCCGCGGCGCCGA
>JAGRJY010000032.1 GCA_020442465.1 Lysobacterales bacterium | reverse complement strand
CGAGACACCCTGCCAGAGAATCAGTGCGAGCACGAGGTTGAGCGTGGCAGCTTCGGCGGCGGATGCTTCACTCGAAGCCTGGTCGAGATGCGAGACGAACGCTGCGCGAAGGCGTTCCGTGGCCATATGCGCTGGAACGAACGAGGGGTGATGGATGCTTGGAGTAGGTTGAAAGACGAAGTGCTGTGGCAGTCGTTTCACCTTCCAGCCATGCAGCTTCCGGCCCTGGCGCAAGAAAGACTGAAGGGCTCTGACTCGCAATTCGACCGTCGCAGCGCTGTCGGCGCCACTGCAAACGGCCACGCGCAGAATCCGAACCTCGGACTTGTCGATCTCGTGGGCCGAAGACGGATCAGCAATGAGCCTTGGAAGCGTCTCGCCCACGACCTTCTCGACATGTGCGGCGATCTCGCTGCCCATGACCTCCCGGAGTTGCTCGACTTGCCTCCGCTGTTCCTGGAACGCGCTCGTGGCTGCTTGCTCATGCTTTTCCTCGAGTGACAGCACTTCTCCGCCCAAAGGGGGCGCGTAGTCGAGGAAGATGTTCGGGTCCCCATGGCCGCCAAGCAGTGGTCGCCAGCCGTCCTCTTGAAGCACCCGTTCGATCGCGTGTCGCGTTGTCTCCAAGTACTCGGCCGGCACCATGAAACTCTCCGATCCGAAGGGATGATTACCTTGCTCAAGGTGGCCCATCAGTGCCTGTACGTAGGGGCCTGGGCATTCGACCTCGCGCAACCTCGTGGCGAGTCGGTGGCGAAGGAAATTGCTGGGCAGGTTCCATCCGTTCGGGAGCCTGGAGAGCGCATCGATGGGGCTGAGCGGTCTCGCTTCTCCATGCTTGTCGAATAGAAACAAGAGCGGTCCTTCGCCAGTCAGGGTGCGTCGCGCGGCGGAGCGAGTCGAGAAATTGAGCCCGGGCTCTCGGGTCATTTGGTCCAGGATGGAGCCGTAAGCGCCAAGCGACTGCAGCAGTGTGGAGGCCAGCGGGACGAGACGGCCCTCATGCGCGGCGTCCACCAATTTGTCGGTGATCACTGCCGAACCTGAGATCCAGTTGATCCAGCCAGCGCGTACTTCGCCGAGCCAGGAGGTTGGGCGAAAACTCGTGCCGGCCATCCAGAGACAGGCTGCTGCACGCACCAACTCGTCGTGAAGATAGACGAGCTCGCGCCCATTCGTCCGTCGACTCCTCGGCCGATTGACGAGTCCTCGATTGATCGAGCCGACGGCGGATGCGAGCGCGTCATCGGAAAGTGCAAGCTTGCTACCGACGAGACTCGAGGACGATTCTTCGTTCTCGCTCGGCGTCATTCCGTGACGAGCGATTGCACGGTTGTAGATCGCTTGAAGCGTCTGGGTCCTAGCTGAGTAGTATGCGAGGCCGACGGGAGGTGTGCCGATGGTCTGTCCTGTCAGCATCTGGACGGAGGGCGGGTGTCCGCACTGCACGAGAAGCTCAAGCTGGTGACCTCGATGGAGCCTCGCGGCCGTGAAGCGGGGCTCGTCGTCGCGCGAGCTCCGGTGGAGGGAGTCGAGAATGTCCTCCAGCACCTGCAGCTCCGATCGAAACAGGAAGCCATCTGAAGTGGGAACCAGTCGACGAAGCTCGACGGCCACCTCCTGCGGCAAGTAGATCGGCACGTCGTCCCGGACGACGCGCAACCAAGTCTCTTGCTCGGACGACGGCTGGAATCGCGCATCCTTGTCTATCAACGGCAAGGTTAGCCGGCCCGGCCCAAGGTCGACGATATCTGCGGCTAGGTCATCGTCTTGGGCGGGAAAGATTCGAATTGCATGACATCGAGCTCGGGGCAGGCCGGTTGAACCGGACAGAAGGCCCAGGGCGATGGCTTCGTGGCGTGTGGCGTCGGGAGCGTTTTCGAGCAACTTGAGTTCACGGAGGTACCGCCGAAGGGCGTCCTTCATCTCCGCCGGCGACAGTGCATCCCACTGAATGCGGGCCCAGAACCCTTGGCGCACATCGGATAGAAGACGAAGCGCCGTCGTGTGTCGCACTGCCTCTGACGTGGAGATGGGGAACTCCAAGGTCAATGTCTCCGCCACATGCAATCGGTCGTCGATCGCTTCGGCGTTGTGGGCCAGCGCTTCCGACTCTTCTGGAGAAGGCGCGAGCGCGGGACCAAAGACGAAAGTGGCGTCCGGCGCTTCGGGGCCGGCGCTGATTTCATCCAATTGGTCGAGCTTGACAGGTCGAGGGAAGCGGCGAACAGGCTTCGTGGGTGTAGCGAGCGGTTCGTTCGTTTCTCCCAATGGGCTGACGTCCGACGGGTTAGAGCCTGGAGCCGTGCTCGGTTCGCCTAGGTCGAGGTATTGGAACGACTTGGTGAGCTTCTCGACCGCCACGAGCAGTTCCCGGACTCTGTCACGCAGGCCCTCTGGAAGGTCTTCCTGACGAGTGAGGGCGGCGTTCAGTTGGCTGGGTACAAACGTCGCCGGCAGTGAGGCCACGACTCGGCGCCGTTCTAGCTCGTGGCTCACGTGCACATCTCGGCTGGCCTGCCGGATGAATCGAGACACCCGTTCAATGGAACGCTGGTCGACCGCACTGCGAGCACTGGATCTGACCAGTGTCAGGCCAAGCAGGATGGCCTTGAGGCAGCCGTACCCAGCTTCCGTCCCCTTTGCAGCTGGCTGAGCAAGGGCTCGGTAGGCCTTGTTGCCCTGCCCGTGCATGCTGTCTTGGTGCCACTGGATATGGGTGCCATGGATGCCGGAAGCCATGCACCTACGCAGGTCCTCTGCGAGTGCGGTCAATGACACGCCTAGATACCGAAGCGGTCTTCCGGGACTCAGAGCGTTGGCGGCGACCGAGAGCCCGGCAAGGAACGCGTCGAACTCAATCGGTTGATTGGGGGCGTCGAGCAGTTCGAGCAGGCTCTGGGCTTCGGGCAGAATCGAAGCGGCATGGAACCATGATCGAATCCGCGGCTTCATCGGACCGCGTTTGTGTCAGTTCGAGCGGCTGGAACGCCAGCGGCGGGCATGAGTGGGGTCCTGTCACGGGCGCTTGGGGGTCAAAGTAGTGACCGCGTGGTTGTGACAGACTACAGGAAATAATGTCGCCTTACATGTGACGTGTTATCCAAAGAGTCACAAATTGATGTCGATAATATATTAGTTAACTATCTGTAATAGAAGTATTTATGCAACTTAGTACAGTTCTAAGAGCAATTCGTCAATTTCTATCATGGCTCCTATAACAGGCTTCGAACCTGGTGGGAGTCCCTCCCGGCGCGCCACCAAGCTCGTCTCCGCGCGGTAGCAATTCGCCGCTGACGCGATATTCGCGGCGGCGCGGACACGATCCGGCACCGTCCGGACGTAGCGTTGCCCGGGAGCCTGTCGAGGTTCCGCTGCCCCGTCGCCCGTACGCCGGCCGCCTCCATCCTCTCTGCACAATTGCGCCTCAGTCTCTGCAGCCATGGACAGCGAACGCGAGGACGAGACCATGCAGACCCTCAGCAGCGGGATGGCGATGAACCACGGCCACGACATCGGGCGTTGGCTTCCGCCGGAACTCATCAACACGGTCTGGGAATTCTTCGCCGACCCCGGTTGCCAGCGCGGCGCCAGCCTGCACGGCCAGCGCTTTCCGGCAGAAGCCGCGCCGACGGCAGGCGAGATCGGCTGCTGTGGCGGCAAGTGCCGCTGCGGTTATCGCATCGTCTGCTGATCCGCTACCGGAAGACACTGGGCGACGACCATGCGCGTACGAAAGCTGCATCGAGACGGTGAGGGATGCGCGGCAGGCCCGTCGTCCACCGGGACTCGTGTGCCGACCCCGTCGGGAACGGCCGCTTCGCTGATTCCGGACACCGCAAAACGTTCTGATTCGGTCGTGCCGCTTCGTCGCGCCGGCGAACCTCGTCATGCCGGGCCTGGGCATGCCGGACCTGGGTCGTGCGAACAACGTCTGGACTGGGGCGTCGACATGCCGCCCGGGCATGCCAGGGCTGCTGCGTCCCCGACGCCTGCAATGCGCCCCTTGGCCGAAGCATCCAGCGATCGCGAAGCGCCGCCGTCACTGCTGGTCGAATGCACCGAACGCACGTACCGGCGGCGGGCCAGCGCCATGCCTGCCCACCTGCCGGCAATCGTGCTGGCATTGCTCGTCGGCTGGCAGCCTTCGGTGCGTGCCGGCAACCTTGTCCTGGTCGGGCTGCTGATCGCCTACGTCGTCCTTGGCTCCCTTGCCGGGCATCGGTTTCGATCGCGGCCCGTTGACGAAGCGCGCGCCCGCCTCTGGTCCCGTGCGATCTATTTCAAGCTCGCCGCACTCGGTCTTATCCAGAACGCCGTGTTCCTCCATCTCGCCATGCACGGCGTGCCGCACGCGCTCGACTACATGCTGGTCGTGGCCGCGGCCTACAGCGCCGGATGCGTGGCCAGCTACCGCTACCTGCCGGGTCTCTCGATCGTCTACGTGGTGGCGGTGGCCGCGCCGCTGGCCCTGTTCCATGTGGTCTCGGGCACGCAGTCGAGCCAGGTGATCGCGCTGCTGCTGGCGGTGTTTGTGGTGTTCATGTCGAACGCGGCAGCTTCCCTGCACCGGGAGTCGATCGAGCGCCTGCAGCTGGTGCGCGCGCTGAGACAGGCCCGCGACCGGGCGGAAGCGCTGGCGCGCACCGATACCCTCACCCGCCTGCTGAATCGGCGCGCCCTGTTCGAATCGGGCGGCGAACGCTTCGCCGAGGCGATGCGCCATGGACGTCCCTTCGCGGCGTTGCTGCTCGACCTCGACCACTTCAAGTCGATCAACGACCGCTTCGGACACGCGTCGGGCGACGCCGTGCTGGCTGCTCTCGCGGATGCCCTGCGCGACACGGCGCGCGCGTCCGATCTGGTGGGAAGGCTCGGTGGCGAAGAGTTTGCCGTGCTTGCCGCCGAAACCCACGCCGCGGGGGCGCTGGGTCTGGCCGAACGCGTGCGCAGCGCAGTATCGGCGATCCGCGTGGAGGGATTGCCGCCGATCACCGTGAGCATTGGCGTGGCCGACCTGAGTGCTGGCGACACCCGCCTCGACGGACTCATCGCCCGCGCCGATCGTGCGCTGTACGCAGCCAAGCGTCGCGGCCGGGATCGCACCGTGCTGGACCATCCGGGCGAGGGGGAACTGCGGCCCGCTTGAACATGTCGATCCGCTGCGAAGCGGTGGGCGGGCGAACGCGTCCGTGTGGGTGAAGCATCTGGTTGTGCGGATCGTCAGCTCGGCGATTCGCGTCTTCGATCTATCGGGGGCACAATGTCGCCACCGAGGGGAGAGGAGACAGCCATGAAAGCGGCTCGGACGACCTGGGTGCTCACGGCGGCGTGGCTGGGATGCGCGGCGACGCTGCACGCGAGCGAGGTGTCGGGCAGTTTCGTGCTCGACGGCAAAGCGGTGGACGTGTCGGAGGTGTCGGCGTTCCGCATCGTTGATCGCTCCAATCCGAAGCAGAAGCAGACCTTCGTCATGCTGACCCGGCAGGCGCCGGATCGCGAGGCGATTCGCCAGTCGGTAGACCCGTACTCGACCGCCATCAACGATCCTGCGGCGTCCGGCGACTATCTGTCGTTGTTCATCGACATGAGCGGAGAGGTCGGTCTCAACGCGCATGTCGGCGGCACGCAGTATCTCGACTCGTCCGGGGAGGTGTTCGGGCAGAAGGGTTCCCTGCTGGCGCAATGCGACACCAACACGGCAACCCGGGTCTCCTGTTCGGTGAAGACCGGCAAGCCGGTGTCGACGTCGGGCGGTGCGAGCTGGACGCTCGACGTCACTTTCAGCGCCGACGTGCTCGAACGCGAGGCCGGCAAGCCGGTCGAGGCCGGCGGCGGCGATGCCGGGAAGGCCCTGATTGCGCTGCAGAAGGCGCTGGGTGGCAAGGATCTTGCTGCGATCACGGCGCTGCTCGCCGCGGATGTCGCAGAGACCTACCAGGCCGACTGGCGCTCCGCGGAGGAGAATCTCGCCGATGCCAAGGACACGCTGAACAATCAGATCCCCGGACGGATCAAGGTGACCGGAGGCGAATACCGTTCCAACGACGAGGCGCTTCTCGACGTGGAAGGCTTCTCCAAGGTGTTCGAGTCGAAGGCCGTGTACAGCGTCACCATGGTGCGCGAAGAAGGACGTTGGCTGTTCCGTCGTTCGCGCCTGGTCGGCATTCAGGACTAGCCAGCCCCAGCTGTGGGGGATGAATCCCGCCCTGCAGAACTGCGGTGCGGCTTTGCGTCGCGCCTCTTTGTAGGAGGGAATTCATTCCCGACTGCGTCGCGATAGCGTTGATCTGGTCGCGCTGATCGACGTCCTGGTCGGGGACAAATCCCCTCCTACAGAACTGCGGTGCGGCTTTGCGTCGCGCCTCTTTGTAGGAGGGAATTCATTCCCGACTGCGTCGCGATAGCGTTGATCTGGTCGCGCTGATCGACGTTCTGGTCGGGGATAAATCCCCTCCTACAACAGCTCGGTGCGGCCCTGCGCCGGGCCTTTCTGTAGGAGGGAATTCATTCCCGACTCACCACGCTCGCTGCGCGGTACGGTGTGCGTCAGCTTAGCCACGCAAACTTGGCCACGAACACCAGGGCGATCACCGCCACGGCGGGCGACAGCTCCCGCCAGCGCCCTGCCAGAAGTTTGATCGACGCGTAGGCGATGAAACCGAAGGCTATGCCGTGCGCGATCGAAAACGTCAACGGCATCGCAAGGGCGCACAGCACGGCAGGCGTGGATTCGGTGAGGTCGTCCCAGCTCAGGTCGGCCAGGCCGCGCGTCATCAGCACCGCGACGTAGATCAGCGCCGGGGCGGTGGCGAATGCCGGCACCGATCCCGCCAACGGCGCCAGAAACAGCGTGGCCACGAAGCATAGTGCGACCACCACGGCGGTCAGGCCGGTGCGTCCGCCGACGGCGGTGCCCGCGGCGCTCTCGATGTAGGCGGTGGTCGAGGAGGTGCCCATCGCGGCGCCAGCGACGATCGCGCCCGAATCGGCCAACAGGGCACGCTTGAGGCGCGGCAATCGTCCCTGTGCGTCGAGCAGGCCGGCGCGATGACTGACCCCGATCAGGGTGCCCGTCGCGTCGAACAGCTCGACCAGGAAAAACGTCATCACCACCGACAGCAGGCCCAGCTGCATCGCGCCGGCGATGTCCATCTGCAGCAGTGTCGGCGCCAGCGACGGCGGCATCGACACCACGCCATGGAATGGGGTGAGGCCCATGGCGACCGACGCCGCGGTCACCGCGAGGATGCCGAGCAGCACGCCTCCGGTGATCCGCCGTGCCTGCAGCGCGATGATGGCGACCAGTCCGAAGGCGGCGAGCAGCGTACCCGGCGCGCCGAGATGGCCGACGCGCACCAGCGTGTTGGGGTCGGCTTCGATGAAGCCCGCGTTCTTCATGCCGATGATGGCGAGAAACAGCCCGATGCCGGCGGAAATGCCGAGCTTGAGCGAGGCCGGAATCGCGTCGACGATCCAGGCGCGCAGACGGAACAGGCTGACCACGATGAACAGGCAGCCCGATATGAACACCGCGCCGAGCGCCTGCTGCCAGGTGTAGCCCATCGTGCCGACCACGGCGAACGCGAAGTAGGCGTTCAGACCCATGCCCGGCGCGAGCGCAATCGGATAGTTCGCGTACAGACCCATGATCAGCGAGCCCGTGGCCGCGGCCAGGCAGGTCGCCACGAACACCGCGTCACGCGGCATTCTGGCCGCGGCGAGGATGTCCGGATTCACGAACGCGATGTAGGCCATGGTCAGGAAGGTGGTGAGACCGGCCAGCAGCTCGGTGCGCGGCGTCGTGCCATGGGCGCGAAGCTGGAAGTGCTGTTCCAGGACCTGATTGATCACGACGGGTGCCTGACTGGTACGGACCAGTCCGGATTCTAGCCGTGCCGACCCGCCACAAGGCGCCGCAGCATGCACTGCAGCGGTGCCGGCGCGGGACATGCGGGCGGTGCAGGCGATTTGCCCGATGTGCTGGCGAGGCCCTCGCGCGGCTGGTATGCCGGCGGCGGCTGGGGTAGTGTTCGGCGCTTTGCGCTGTAGCGCCATTCCCGATCCGGAGCCTGCCTCATGTGTGTTCGTCGCCTTGCCCTGTGCGTTGCCGTCTCCACGGTATTGACCCTCCCTGCGTTTGCCCAGTCCGGCCCGGCCGAGCTGGATCAGGTGCAGGTCACCGCCACCCGGGTCGAGGAATCCGTCGACCGCGTGCCCGCTTCCATCAGCGTGATCACCGCCGAGGAGCTGCGCCAGCGCGGTGCGCGCACGCTGACCCAGGCGCTGTCCCTGGTTGCCGGCGTCGAGGTCAGCCCGGGCGGCGATGGCGGGCCGGCGGGCAGCGTGCCGGCGTTCATGGGGCTGCGCGAGTTCGACGCCTTCCTGCTGGTGGTGGACGGCATTCCCTACGGCGGCGCGTTCAATCCGCAGCTGACCACGCTCGACATGAACAACGTCGAGCGCATCGAGGTGATGCGCGGCGCGGCCCCGGTCACCTTTGGTGCAACCAGCTTCGTCGGTGTCATTCATGTGATCCATTTCGCGGCCGGCCAGGCGCCGGAACAGGTTGCCGGTGGATTCGGCAGCCACGGCAGCAGCCATGCGCGCGGCGCGCTCAATCTGGGCGAACGCAGCAGCCTGACTTTCAACGCCGAGCATCGCGGTCTGGCGGATGACGATGCCGGCTACGACAGCCTGCTGACGCAGTTCCGCGGTGCGGCGGAGATTGCCGACGGCGATGCGACCCTCGACGTGGCGCTGTCGCGCGTGGCGCAGGACCCCAACAGTCCGCACACGCGCCAGGGCGCACGCCTCACCACGCTGACGCCGCTGGATGCGAATCACAATCCTGCCGGTGCGGAAATCGAAGAACGCCGCGTGCAGATCAACGGCAGCTATGCCCGCGAGACCGGCTTCGGCGATCTGCTTGCCACCGGTGCGGTCGCGCGGACCACCACCGATCTGCGTCGCGGCTTCCTCAGCGGTCTCGGCAACGATCCGGCCACGCCGAATGCGGCCGGCTACGACCAGGAACGCGAAATTACCGATGTGTATCTCAACCTGCAGCTGAGCGACGCGTTTGAGGGCGGCGGGCACTGGGCGGTGGGCGCGGACTACCTGGCCGGCAAGGGTGAGCAGGAGAGCGCCAACTATCGCTACTTTGCGCCGCTGTCGGGCGCGAGTCGGGCCAACGTGAACGCGGTGGCCATCGACGAATTCACCGAGCTGGAGGATGAGCGCCAGTTCCTGGGCGTCTACGCGCAGGCCGACTGGTCGGTGACCGAGACGTTCGATGTGCTTGCCGGCGTGCGCGCCAACTTCACCGATGAGGATCGCGAAGGCGAAGAAGAGATCGACGGCGTCGACACCCCGGCCTCGGACAGTCGCGAAGAGTCACGTCTCACCGGCCATGTCGGCGCATCGTGGCGCGTGTATGAGGATGGGGGCGATTCGGTAACCCTGTTCGCCGACTACCGCAACAGCTTCAAGCCTGCGGCGATCGATTTCGGACCCGAGGCCGAGGCCGACATTCTCAAGTCGGAAGAGGCCGAGGCCTGGGAATTCGGCATCAAGCAGCGCTGGTGGGATGGCCGCTTCGACCTCGACCTCACTGCCTATCAGCTCGACTTCAAGAACCTGGTCGTGCCGCAGAACATCGACGGACGTCCGGGCCTGACCAATGCCGGCGAGCTGAACCTCGACGGCTACGAGGCCGAGCTGCACTGGCATCTGCCTGCGCACGTCGGCGTCATCGCGTCGTGGGCGCATCACACCGCCGAGTTCGGCGACTACGAGCGCCTGTTCGACGGCGTGCCGACCCAGCTGCGCGGCAACACCCAGGAGCTGACCCCGCGTGATCTGCGTGCGGTCGGCGTGATCGTGGGTGAAGGCGAGGCGCTGCACGCGAGCCTGCAGTATTCCTACGTCGGCGAGCGCTTCCTCAACAAGCGCAACACCGCCAAGGCGGGCGACTACGAGACCTTCGATGCATCAATCGGCTATGACCACGGCCATTGGTCGCTGCAGCTGATCGGCGCCAACCTCCGCGACAAGCGCCCGCCGATCTCGGAGAGTGAGCTGGGCGATTCGCAGTACTACCTTCTGCCGGGCCGCCATATCGAAGCGGATATCGCCTACCACTTCTGACCCGGTTCGCCTCGCTTCCCGGCGCGCCGCACGCGCGTCGGGAACCTGGCGCGAGGATCAATCCCGCCGCCGCACCGAGCGCTCGGGTACCACGGCGAGGATGGACTCGAGCGACAGGTCTTCGCCGACGGCCAGACTTTCGATGACACGCTGCTGGGATGCAGTGAGTCGCTTCCACAGGCGCGTTCCGCGCACCTGCTCCAGCGCCCGCACCGCCGAGCTCGGATAGCCGCCGTCGTAGTCGCCGCCGACCTCGAAAGGCAGCTCGGCTCGCTGCGGCGTGAACACCAGGCCATCGGCCTTGTCGTAGAAGAACACCACCCGTTCGATCCCGCTCGCCCGTGCTTCGGCCTGCCAGCGGAACGCCGCCCGGCTCGACGAGCGTCGTAGCGCATCGACCACATCGCTGCGACCGAGTCGTTTGGCGAAGCTGACTGCGCTGCCCCATCGGCGTGGTGCAGCGTCGAGCTCGGCCCCCCATTCGAGCAGGCGCCGCGCCAGCGGCTCGACATCGACCTCGCTCGGCAGCAGCGCGAGCAGATGGAGGCAGCCGAGGCCATCGCCCAGCGGAGGCTCGACGCGCGCACCGTCGCGATGCAGACGTTCCAGCCACGCGATGTCGGCGCAGAACAGCGCCGGGCCCAACCAGGGCATGTGTGCGCCGCGCGCTTCCAGCCACTGCGCGCAGCGGCGTTTGCCTCGCCATGCGGCCGCCGCCATGGCACGCGAAAGATCCGATGGATGGCGCTGCCCGCGACCCCACGTCGACTGCAGCCTGTCGGGCTCGTCGATGTCGTCGCGAAGGATGCGCCTGGCCGCGTCGGGCAGGCCGGTGCGATCGAGTTCGTCGCGGGTGCGCGCGAGCCAGTGGCGGATCAGTGGCCGGTCTGTGGATGCGATCGCGCGCTCGGTCAGTGTGATGCCGCCATCGAGACAGCCGTCCGGCTGCGCGCCTGCGTCCATCAGTGCGTCGACGGCGTCCATGTCGGCATGCTCGAGCGCCAGGCCGAGCAGAGGACGGCCGGCTGCGTCGATCTCGTTCGGGTGGACGCGGCCGCTGCCCAGCAGCGCGCGCAGCGCGTCCACGCGGTGCGTCACGATGCACTGCGCCGCCTCGACGCGGTCGTCTTCGCGCTGACCGATGGCCGCGGCGATCGCTTCCATGCCCGCTGTCCGTGCACGCCGAAGTTCGATGACGGGCCCGGCGCTCCGCCGTAATCTCAGGCCAAGCCGGTACAGCTGCCCGGCGCGGGCGCCGTCATCGATGCGGCCGGCGATGAGCGCATCGATCGCATTGTGTTCGTCGTGCCACAGATGCTTGCGATAGCGCAGCAGCAGATCGACACAGGCGCCGTGCCCGCCGCGCAGGGCCAAACTCAGTGGCGTGTCGTGATGGGCATCGGTGCCGACGTGCGAGAGCACGTACTCCAGCAGGACGCCGAGAGCCTCGGTCTTGCCGGTGGCGGCCGCGTGGTGCAGGGCGCAGCGCCCGGAGTCGGCGTCTTTCCGGGTTGCGCTGTGCACGTTCTGATGGACCAGGGCGCGCACGGCGCCGAGGTCATCCTCGTCGATGGCGTGTCGCAGCGCGGCGTCCACGCGGGCTGTGGTTTGGCCGCACGGGCGCCGGCGCGGCGCCCGTGTCGCGGCAGCCTATTCGAAGTCGCCCTTGAACAGCTGACCGGGGGTGAAGTCGCCGAAGGGAACGAACACTGGCCCCACTTTCTTGCAGATCATCGAGTCCTGCGTGCCCGGGCCCTCGTTGGTGCGGTCGCGCACGCCCGCGCGGTAGTACAGCACCACGTCATCGCCGTTGCCGCCGGATCCGGCGATGCTCTCGCCATTGGCGAGGTTGCCCTCGATGAAGGCGCAGTCGCCGAGACTGTTGTCCGGTTGATCGGAGTATTCCCCGGCATGGTAGAGCGTGCCGAGCACATCGACATTGTGGAAGCCGCGACCGCTCTGGTTGGTCGGCGTGTCGTAGTCGCTGCTGCCCGGGAACAGGCGGAACCCGCGCCCGGTGAAGCGGTTGCGGACGGCGAAGGTGCGCTCGCCGAACGGGCCGCCATCGCGCTCGTTGCGCAACGAGGTGAACTCGGAGTTCTGCACGTCGTTGTTGATCAGGATCTGATTGTTCGCAGCACCATCGATGTCGAAGTCGAGGCGCCAGTAGTTGTGGTGCCAGTGCGTCGTGTTGTTGAACGTGCCGTTGGAGTTGCCGAAGCCCATCTCGGGGCTGAAGCTGCCATCCGCGAAGAAGGTGAAGCGGGCGCTGTACAGGTACCAGCCGGCCACGTACTGGGTCGTCATGGTGACGTGGTCGCCGCCTTCCTCGATGGCCACGCCGGTGAAGCAGTCGCCACTGGTGCGTCCGGGCAGCTGGAACGGGCAACCGCCGTAGGAAGTCGTCGGGCTGGCCGAACGGTCGCAACTGGTGGTCGCGGCAAACACGCTCGAGGTTCCGAGCAGATTGCGCACGGCTGGCTCGCCGATCAGCGACGAATTGCTGTCCTTCCAGTCGCGATAGCAGGTCGACGATGCGTACTCGGCGAACAGGATCGGCGAGTGTGCCGCCTTCAGCACCGGGTAGCCGTTGTAGTGCACGTTGCGGATCTCGAGGCCCGAGCCGTCCGGTCCGGAGCTTTCGCTCGGACGCAGCCAGCAGAGCTCCCAGATCGGGTCGGAGGCCGGCCAGGACAGTTTTGTCTCGTTGCCGACGCAAGTGGGGCTGGCAGCCAACGCAGCGCCCCACGGCGACAGCGCAAGCAGCAGGGTGGCGATTCGAAGTTTCATGATGCAGGCTCCGGATAAGGATCCGCGTCGCTGACCGGGCGGGTCAGCTCGGGATCGTACAACGGGTGAACCACTCGATCTGACTGTAGATCGACGATAGCGTGGATCACGCGGCGTAAACCGTGATCCAGTGTGACCATGACGTGGACGCAGCGGCTGCCGGCGTCGCAGTACGGGTCGTCTGCCTTGCGATAGGCAAAGCCGCCGAACCATTCGGCTCCGGGGATCGACGCCGAGCGCACGAGGTCGGGGTGCTCGCGTACGCGGCGAAACGCTTCCTGCAGTTCGTCCTCGGTGGCGCGCAGCACGCGGCGTGGATCGTCCTCCTCGCGCAGGACCTTCCCGTCCAGCGTCGACCAGCGGCGCACGGCCATCCCGCGGCCGTAGTCCCACAGTTCCTCCACGCGCCGGCGGCGATCCTCGCCGTCTTCCTTGTACAGCTCGTCGTAGGCGCGCACGACGACCACGCGTCCGCCGTGCCAGGGCTTCTCTGCGGGCGGCAGCACGGTGGCGGTCCGCGCCGGGACGGCGGCATCCGGCGGCACGTCCAGTCCGCGTTCCGGCTGCGCAGCGCAGGCCGCAAGCAGGACCGATGCGAGAAGCGGTGCCCCAAGCCTCATGGCGTGGCCACCGCGCTGTCGCTGACCATGTCGAAGGGCGCCGCGCGCCCCGATGCTTGCCATAGCTGATGCATGAACGCTCCACGCGATTGGTCGGCCGGGCCAAAGTCGAGATCGCGACCGCACATCACGTTCTCGCTCGGAATGCTGTGGTTCACCGCCTCGTCGCGCAGGAACTCGATGTAGTCCTTGCTCGAGACCTGGAAGCGCAAGGTCGCGGTCACGGTGAGCGGCAGTGCGGTGCCGCCCGCGACGGGGATCGTGTAGTCGGTGTCGTCCCAATGAGCCAGCACACCGGGACTGGCTTCCGGGTAGCTGTAGCCGACCGGACGCAGCTCGAGGTCTGCGCCACCGGTGAATCCCTCGGGCGGGATGCGGTTGTCCTTGACCACGCAGTTGTTGAGCACGAAATGGAACAGCTTGCGTCCGGCGCCGTCGTCCGCGTCGCAGGTCTTCAGGCTGTTGCGGTCCCAGATGCCCTGGATGATTTCGTAGACCTTGATCTGCGGGTCTTCGGTCAACACGCCGGTCGACGCATCGTAGGCGCCGCTCTCGAACACGGTGCCGCCGTTGTTGTCGGTGACGCGCAGGTTCAGCCACATGCGGCGGCCTTCCGAGTAGCCCGTCGGCAGCTTGTGTCCGGACTTGTTGGTGACGCGCACGCGCACCTGCATGTCGCCGGGCAGTGGCTGCACCGACAGCACCTGCACGTCGATGTCGGCGCTGCGCTCGGCGAGCATTTCCTCGGTCCAGGCAATGGTGCGGTTGAACGCCGAGGTGCGTCCGAGGCCGTACTCGTCGCGCAGCACCGCGGGAATCCAGGCGTTGCCGCCGACGAACTCGTGCACCGGCAAATCGTTCGTGCGTGATCCCGGCGTTTCGAAATTGCAGGCGCGCGCATCGGGGTCGCTGCTGCTGCGCATGTGGCAACTCTGGCAGGTCTGCCCGCGCGGCAGTGCACGCGTCTCGGGTGCAGTGCTGCCGAAGCCATCGCTGAAGATGGGCAGTCCGAATACGCTCGCCTGCCACTCGCTGAAGGTGCGCTCGATCGGGAAGGGGATGCCGGTATCGGTGCCGTCTCCGAGAATCAGGGTTCGCACGGGCCCTTCATTGGTGGTCGGCGTGCTGACATCGTGGCAGCTGCCGCAGAACCGTGAGTCGCCGATGAAATGGTCCTGCTTCCAGCCGTGCGGCGGCGGGGGCACTGCGCTCGACATCGGGTAGGTGTAGGGGCCCTTGCGGCACGGTCCGAAGTAGCTGCCCTCGGGCGTCTCGCACGAGCCGCTGTCGTCGATCCACAGATTGCCGTTGCCGATGAAGGTCGGTTCGTTGGCCGGGCCGCGTTCGTCGGTGCGATGGCACAGGTGGCAGGTGATGCCGGCAAAGTCATTGTTGAACTGGTCGTCGGACACCAGGTCGCCGGCCAGCGCGCAGCCGTTCTGGCCGTTGATGAAAGGCATGCCGGATTCACCCGTCTTGTGCACGCGTCCGGCGAGCCAGCCGCTGGGCGTATGACAGCGCAGGCAGTAGTCCCCGACGCCGGGCATGTCGTGGTTCGCTACATCGAGCGCAGCCCAGAACAGCGGGTCGCGCGTCGCATTGGCCATCATCGAGCCCGACCACGTCGCGTGCGGGATGAACGTGACATCGGGCGTGCTCGAGGACCCATGGCAGGACGAGCACGCCGCGGGTTCGTCGACCGGTACGTTCAACCCCGGCTGGGTTCCATCAGGCGTGAAGTCGAGTGGCGTCGGGCCTTTCGGGCCCGCAAGCACGCGGTCGCCACACAATGCGGCGCCGACAGTCAGGGCGAGCACAGCGAGGCCCGCGATGGTCGTCGTTCGTACAAGAGACAAGGATCGACTCCTGAGCATGCCGTCCGCTCAGGGCAGGACGCATAAAAATGCAAGTATGCCCCCGAAACGGGGTCGGAGTACATTTTCAGCCCCGTCACAGCCTCGGAGCGCAGGCCGCGTGGAACTGATCATCGTCGCCGTGGTGGCATTCATCGCCTCCGGGCTGACCTTTTTCTCGGGGTTCGGGCTCGGCACCTTGCTGCTGCCGGCGTTCGCCTGGTTCTTCCCGGTGGAACAGGCTGTTGCGTTGACCGGTGTCGTGCACTTCCTCAACGGGCTCTTCAAGCTCGGGCTGGTCGGGCGTCATGCCGACCGGCCGGTGCTGGTGCGGTTTGGCGTGCCGGCCGTGGCGGCTGCGCTGCTCGGTGCCTGGCTGCTCGTGCAGCTCGCACAGCTTCCTCCGCTGATGACGCACACCTGGCTGGGACGCCCGGCCGCGATCACGCCGGTGAAGCTCATCGTCGGCAGCCTGCTGCTGGTGTTTGCGGTGCTCGAAGCGTCGAAACGATTCCGTGCCTGGACTCTGCCCCCGCGCTGGCTGCCGCTCGGTGGCGCACTCAGCGGATTCTTCGGCGGGCTCTCCGGCATGCAGGGTGCGCTGCGTTCGGCGTTCCTGCTGCGCGCCGGATTGTCGAAGCAGGCCTTCATCGGCACCGGCGTCGTGCTCGCCGTGCTGATCGACGTGTCGAGGCTCAGTGTCTACGCCGGTGATCTTGCGGAGCGGCTGGATCGTTCGATGCTGCCATGGCTGAGCGTGTCCGTCGGAGCTGCTTTCGCCGGAGCCTGGCTGGGCAACCGTTTCCTGCAGAAGCTGACGCTCGACGGCCTGCAGCGCATCGTTGGCGGCCTGCTGCTCGTCACCGGTCTGGCTCTGATGCTGGGGCTGATCTGAGCGCCCGGCCACGGGCGATCGAGCGCATGCCACCCTGAGCATGATTCCTTCCGGCATCGGTGCCAGTTCGCAGGCGCGGCAGCGTGCCGGATGAGCGGCTGAGCGGCTGAGCGGCTGAGCGGATGAGCGGATGAGCGGATGAGCGGATGAGCGGATGAGCGGCTGAGCGGATGAGCGGATGAGCGGATGAGCGGATGAGCGGATGCGCGGGGACCGGGCCGACGCCGTGCACGCCGGGCTTGTCCCGGCCCGGCGCACGATACGCCATCGGTAGTGGTACAACCTTGCACGGATCGACCGTCTGGAGGCCGCGATGAGGAATCTGCACGCTCACGATGAACGCAAGATGGCAGGCTTCGTCCGGCGCAAATCGCCCATGGCGGCCTGGCCTGCGCGCGCGCTGTCGATCCCGGTCCTCCTGTGCCTGCTCACGTTCGCGCCGGCGGGAAGCCGTGCGGCCGAACCGGTCGACTGGAATGCGCTGACGCCGTTCGGAGCGACCCGCGCCGGCAACGAATCGGGGAGCATTCCGGCCTGGGAGGGCGGGCTGACTTCGCCGCCGGCGGGATATGCCGGCCCGGGTTCCATGCATGTGGACCCGTTCGCGAACGACGCCGTGTTGTATACCGTGACGGCGGCCAATCTTTCTGAACATGTCGATCAGCTGACGCCCGGCCTGCAGGCGATGCTGCAGCGCTACCCGGACAGCTTCCGCATTCCGGTGTATCCGAGCCGGCGCAGCCATGCGGCACCGCAGTGGGTGTACGACAACACGCGCAGGAACGCCGAGTCGGCCCGCCTCACGGAAGACGGGCTCGGCATCGAAGGCGCGTTCGGGGGCATACCGTTTCCGCAGCCCAGCGAGGCCTTGCAGGTGTACTGGAACCACGTCACCCGATGGCGCGGTCAGTACCTGACCAACCGCGGACACGATGCCAATGTGTATGCCGACGGCAAGTTCACCCTGATCACCCGCTCCACCCAGGTGAAGTTCCATTTCTACGCGCCGGGTGGCTCCGTCGAGGCCCTGGACAACCGGCTGTTCTCGCTGCTGTCGACGGTGACCGCGCCGGCACGTCTTGCGCGCTCCGGTGTGCTGGTCCACGAAACCCTGAATCAGGACGCTGCGCCGCGCCAGGCCTGGATCTACGACAGCGGGCGACGTCGCGTGCTGCGGGCGCCGCTACTCGCGTTCGACATGAGCATCGGCGATGCCGATGCGCTGCGCACCTCCGACGACACCGACATGATCAACGGGTCGCCGAGCCGGTTCGAATGGAAGCTGCTGGGTCGAAGAGAGATGCTGATCCCCTACAACAACTATCGGCTCGAGCAGGGCGAGACGGAAACACTATTGCAGCCCGGACACATGGATCCGGCGCGTACGCGGTTCGAGCTGCATCGCGTGTGGGTCATCGAGGCCAATCTCAAGCCCGAATGGCGCCATGTCTACGCACGCCGGGTGTTTTTCGTCGATGAAGACAGCTGGACCGTGAGCATCGCCGACCAATACGACAGCAACGGCAAGCTGTGGCGGGCGAGCCTGGCCTTTCTCAAGAACTACTACGAACTGCCGGCGACGCTGCCGGCAGCGTTTGCCTTCCATGATCTCGCGTCGGGGCGATACCACGTGCAGGGCCTCGCCGTGGATGGCAAGGAGGCGATGACCCTCGACCCGGTGCCTGAAGACACGGCGTTCACACCGGCCGCGCTGTCGCGCTTCGTGCGCTGAAGTCGGTGCGGGCGTGCCGGATCGGTGCGTTCGGGCCGCACCCAATGTGCTCTGCCGGCGCGCGAGCAGCACGCTGAGCCCGCGCGCCAGCGAGGTCGATCCGGGCCACACGAGGGTGCGGCACCGGCGATTCGTTCGGCGTGCGGAGACAGCAAAACGGCGCGCGCAAACTTTCGGCGTCATCGATGTCGACGACACTCCGCCTGCGACGGAAGCAGTGCTTATCGACGAATTCCCGACCAAACCCGGTGACTGGCTGATTGCCCGATTCGTGATGCAAGACAAGGTTTTCGAGAAGTCTCCCAGCGCGGAAAACGCCAAGCAAACAGACAAACATCGACGAAACGGTTAGTCTGAAACTTTCCTGGAGGAGGAAGGTCGTGTCGAATCTTGCTACCGCGCTGCGCGCGGAAATCGCGCGAATCGCGAAGAAGGAAGCCAAAGCCCTGTGCGAACCTCTGCGCAAGCAGGTCACCGCGTTGCGGCATGACAACGCCGCGCACAAGCAGACGCGTAGCAAGCTGGAGCGCCGTATCGCCGAACTCGAGCGGGTGGTCCGCGGCGCGCGCATCGCCGAGGCCAAACCGGTTGAGGACGATGCCAAGCTGCGGTTCTCGCCGACCAGGCTCAAGCGGCAAAGAGAGAAGATCGGGCTGAGTGCTGCCGACTTCGGTGCGCTGATCGGCGTGTCCGGCCAGAGCGTCTATCTGTGGGAATCCGGCAACACGCGTCCGCGCAAACCGCAGCTCGCGCGCATCGCTGCCGTGCGCGGTCTGGGCAAGCGCGAGGCGCAGGCGCGGCTCGCCGCGATGCCGAAGCAAACCGCAAAGAAGAAAGGCAAGGGCGAGTAGATCCCGGCCGGAGCATGGGCGGCGCGGCGAACGCGCCGCCAGGCCGTGTCCCGGTCGTGTGCGGGTGAGCGACTAGCCCACCGAACCGGCCGTCATCGCCTCACGCAGCGGACTCTGCTTCGGGATCGCTGTTGCATCGCGAACCGCAAGGATTCCGGCGGTTGACGTCTGCAGGATCCTGACTTCGACGTGAGACCAGGAGTGCGCGCATGAAAACGACGCCCAAAGCGCTTCATCTCGCCGTACTGATCGACGCGGACAACGCGCCCGCTTCGGTGATCGAGGGCATTCTGGAAGAAACCGCCCGTCTCGGCACCGCCACGGTGCGACGCATCTATGGCGACTGGACGTCCCCCCATCTGGGTGGGTGGAA
The DNA here is from genome assembly GCA_020442465.1 of Lysobacterales bacterium. GTDB lineage: Bacteria > Pseudomonadota > Gammaproteobacteria > Xanthomonadales > Xanthomonadaceae > Pseudomarimonas. The sequence continues at coordinate 26,486 of JAGRJY010000032.1, read as the reverse complement.
GAAGGTGCTGCTGAAGCATTCGATCCAGCCGATCCAGCAGTTCGCCTACACCTCGGGCAAGAACGCGACCGACAGCGCCTTGATCATCGACGCCATGGACCTGCTGCACACGCATCGATTCGGCGGCTTCTGCCTGGTCTCGAGCGACAGCGATTTCACCCGCCTCGCACAGCGCATCCGCGAGGGCGGTTGCGTGGTGTACGGCTTCGGCGAACGCAAGACGCCGCAGCCCTTCGTCGCTGCCTGCGATCGCTTCGTCTACACCGACCTGCTGCGTGAGGAGCAGGAGGGCGCTTCGCCGGCACGGTCGGCGAAAGGGGAGGGCGCTGACGATGCGGCCGGCACGTCGCTGCCCGATCCGGTTCAGCTGATTCGCCGCGCCATCGGCGAGGCGGACGACGACGAAGATGGCTGGGCACCGCTGGCGACGGTGGGCACCTTTCTCAATCAGATCCGTCCGGACTTCGATCCGCGCCTGTTCGGTCACAGCAAGCTGAGCGATCTGGTGCGCGCGCATGATCGCCACTTCGAGCTTCACTCGCAGGCGATCCCGGGCTCGAACGCGCAGCGCATGGCGGTGCGGGTGAAGCCGGGCAGGAAGCGCCGCTAGGTCAATCGCGGGGCGGTGCGCGGATCACGCGCCGCACCGAACCCGACGGTTCGTGATGGGATTGGGACCTGGTTGCGCACCGGGTGCGCGTCTGCTGCGGCCGCGGCGCACGACCGACACGGGTGCTGCGCCCTTGCCGCGCCGACGATGCCACGCTGGACTTCCACCGCGGTGATGGCGACACGCTGGATCGAAGCGTGATCGCGAACCGCGCCTGTGCCGCGGAGGCGAGGCGAGGCGAGGCGCGGCGCGCGGCGCTGTCGCATACTGCTGCTCATGAACGCGAGGAGGCAATCGGGCATTCGGGCTTGCGCAGCGACATGCTGCATCGCCTGGCTTGCGCGACAGCGCGTGGTCGGCACGCTTGTTCTGCTCCTGGTTGCGCAGGTCGCGGTGGCTGCGTCGTCGTTCGACCGACACACCGAAATGATCGCGATGCGCGACGGAGTTCGCCTCGCCACCGACATCTACCGTCCTCGCATCGCCGTCGCGGCTGGCGACGAGTCCATGCCGGTGGTCCTGACCCGCACGCCGTATGGCAAACGGCGCGAGAGCGACGTTGCCCTCGCGCGCTTACTGGTCGGGCACGGCTACATCGTCGCCGTGCAGGACACCCGAGGCCGCTACGCGTCGGAGGGTGCGTTCTCCAAGTACTCGGCGCTGGAGGCCACTGACGGTTTCGACACCATCGCCTGGCTGGCCGCGATGCCGGGCTCCAATGGGCGGATCGGCATGTGGGGCACCTCGTACGCCGCGCACACCCAAGCCGATGCGGCCAAGCTCGCTCCGCCTGCGTTGAAGGCCTTGTTGATCAACCAGGGCGGCATGGCGAATGCCTGGGATCACGCGGTCCGCCACGGTGGCGCGTTCGAGTGGGGGCGTGAGCTGAGCTGGGCGTTTCGGCAGATTCCGCTGGAGACTTCCGACCCGGTGGTCAAGCGCCATGTCGAGCAACAGTCGGTGGCGGACTGGTACGCGGTGCAGCCGTTTCGCCCCGGGCTCAATCCGTTGTCGATCGCGCCGGAGTACGAAGCCTATTTTCTCAGGGAGCTGACCGAGTCCGACTACACGGAGTACTGGCGCGGCATCGGGTTGAACTGGAGCGAGTACTACGCCGGCACCGCGGATGCGGCCATGCTGCATGTCGGGGGCTGGTACGACATCTTCCTGCGCGGCACCGTGCAGAACTACCAGTCGCTGTCGCGACTGAAGCGCGCGCCGCAGCGGATGCTGGTCGGTCCGTGGACCCACTCCGGCAATGCGCGAACCTTCGCCGGCGATGTCGATTTCGGCGAGGCTGCGGCCGTGCGCGACTTTGGCCTCGACTTCCACCTGCGCTGGTTCGATCGCCATCTCAAACAGGTCGACTCGCCGGGCGGCGAAGCGCCGGTACGCGTGTTCCTGATGGGAAGCGGAGACGGGCACCGCACCGCGGAAGGGCGTCTTGCCCACGGCGGCTATTGGGTTGAAAGCGCCGCCTGGCCGCTCGAAGGCGTGCAGCCGACCGCGTTCTATCTGCACGCCGGCGGTGCGCTGACCATGCAGTCGTCGGTTGCCGACGCGTCGTCGACGACCTTCACCTTCGATCCCGAGCATCCGGTGCCCACCGTGGGCGGGAATGTCTCCGCCCGTTTGGGCGATGGTGCCTATGATCAGCGCGAGCGACCCGACCGGCCAGGCTCGCGACCGCCCTATCTGCCGCTTGCGGCGCGCAACGACGTGCTGGTGTTCCAGACGCCGCCGCTGGAGCAGGAACAGATCATCGCCGGCGAGATCGAAGTGGTTCTGTTCGTGTCCTCGACGGCGGTGGATACCGACTTCACCGCGAAACTCGTCGATGTGTATCCACCGAGCGCGGATTTTCCCCAAGGGTTCGCGATGAATCTTAGCGATGCCCTGGTGCGGGCGAGCTATCGCAACGACCGGCACCGGCGGGCGTTGATCGAGCCCGGCAAGGTCTATCGCCTGCGCATCCGGCCGTTCGCGACGGCCAACCTGTTCAAGCGCGGCCATCGCATCAGGCTGGACATCTCCAGCAGCAACTTTCCCCGCTTCGACATCAACCCGAACACCGGCGAGCCACTGGGTCGGCATGGCCGGAATGCCCGCGCCGACAACACCGTGTTCCACGATGCCGCGCGGCCCTCCCATGTCGTGCTGCCACTGCTGCCGGCGCGGCCCGAGGCCGCGTCGCCGCCGCGCTGACGTCGTCCGGGCGGACAGCGCGGCAACCTCATTCCGACTACTATTCGCTTCGATCCGACTGCGAACCCCGTCACACATTGAAATTCTTTGACCGCGTACCGTGTCGCAAAGCCGGCGAAGACAGGCAAAGCGCACGAAAGGCGCGCCTTCGGGGGGAGGATGGGTAGGACGTTGGACCAGTGTCAGGGCCAGTCCGGGAGACCGGCATCTGTGGGCGGCGGGAGGCCGCTCGCCGTGCTCGCCGGACTGTTCGCCCTGTTCTGCACTGCGGCGGCATGGGCCAGTGCGGTGCCGGTGATCTTCAAGACCGGTTTCGAGACCGTCGGTGGTCCGAACGAGCTATCCGCCGAAGAAGCGGCGCGCTTCCTCGACCAGGCCAGCTACGGCGGTCGCCTGCAGGACATCGCCCACCTTCGCACGGTCGGCGTCAACGCCTGGCTCGACGAGCAGTTCGCGGCGCCGATCTCGCTGCAGCAGCCCTACCTGGACTTCGTGCGTCAGACCGAAGGCGTCTACCAGCAGCATCGCCTGGAAGCCTGGTTCATCCACTCCGCCCAGCTGGCCGACCCCAGCAACCCGTCGCACACCCACAGCGACCAGCTGCGCCAGCGCGTGGCCTTCGCGCTGTCGGAAGTCATGGTGGTGTCCGATCGCAACGCCGCGCTGCTGTTCCAGCCGTGGGCGCTGGGCAGCTACTACGACATGCTGGCGCAGCACGCGTTCGGCAACTATCGCGACCTGCTCGAAGCGGTCACCCTGCATCCGGCCATGGGGCGCTACCTGTCGATGCTCGGCAACCGCAAGACCGATGTCGCGCTGAACATCCGCCCGGACGAGAATTACGCCCGCGAAGTGCTGCAGCTGTTCTCGATCGGGCTGCACCAGCTCAACCTCGACGGCAGTCGCGTGCTGGATGGCGAAGGTCAGCCGATTCCCACCTATGACCAGAACGTGGTGCGCGGGTTCGCGCATGTCTTCACCGGCTGGAACTTCTCCGATTGCACAGTCGGCACCTACGCCGACTGCGAGCCGGGCAATCCCTACGAGGCGCCGTGGTTCACGCCGATGGCGGCGTTCGAAGCGTTTCACGACAACACCACGAGCAAGCAGCTGCTGACCTATCCGGGCGTGACGCTTCCGGGCGGCGTGCTGACCGCCGGCGGCAGTGCGCAGGTCGAGCTCGATGCCGCGCTCGACAACATCTTCATGCATCCCAACGTCGGGCCATTCATGGCGCGGCATCTGATCCAGCGGCTGGTCACCAGCAATCCGACGCCAGGCTATGTGCAACGCGTCGCCAGCGTGTTCAACAACGACGGTTCCGGCGTGCGCGGCGATCTCGGCGCGGTGGTGCGCGCGATTCTCACCGACAACGAAGCGCGCAACGGACCAGCCCTGCTCGGCCAGAACTTCGGCAAGCTGCGCGAGCCGATTACCCGGCTGGTGCGCCTGTGGCGCGTTGCGCCCGGCGCATCGGTGAATGGTCGGGTGTTCCAGTACAGCCACCCGGACGACGAGTACGGCCAGCGCCCGCTCGGCTCGCCCTCGGTGTTCAATTTCTTCAAGCCCGATTTCGCCCAGGCCGGCGAGATTCGCGATGCGGGGCTGGTCTCGCCGGAGTTCCAGATCCACAACGACGTGCAGCTCGTGACCATGCCCAATGCTTTGGGCTGGCGCATTTTCTACTTCTACCAGGGCACGGCCTATGACGTGGCCCAGGCCGACGAAGAAACGCTGATGGACTACAGCGCGCTGAAGGCGCTCGCCGCCGATCCCGCTGCGCTGGTCGACCACCTCGACCTGGTGATGATGTCCGGGCAGATGTCGAGCTACATGCGCGACACCCTGCTGCAGCGACTGAACGATCCCAACCTGCCGGATCGGCTGCCCGGACAACCTGACGGCGCGCCGTTCGATCTGCCTCTGCACCGGGTGCAGCAGGCGCTCTACCTGATCGTCACTTCGCCCGAGTTCTCGATCCAGAAATGAACACGTTCACGTCCTTCAACCGTCGCGAATTCCTGCGTCGTTCCATTTGCGGCGCACTCGGCGGCGTGGCGGCGACTTCCGCGCTCGGGCAACTTGGCCTGGTGGCGGCGGCCACCCGCGCCAAGGGCATGGTGTTCGGCGACTACAAGGCGCTGGTGTGCATCTTCCTGTTCGGCGGCAACGACAGCTTCAACACGGTGGTGCCGTACTCGGCCGCCGGCTACAACGTGTATGCCGGCAGTCGGCCGGCGATGGCGCTCAGCCAGTCGTCGATCCAGGCGAACAATCTGATCGCCCAAGCGGCCAGCGGCGGATTGCCGGGCGGCCTGCCCAGCGACGGCGCGAGCTATGGATTGCACCCCGCCATGCCGGAACTGCGCACCCTGTTCAATGACCAGCATGCCGCGATCGTGGCGAACGTCGGCACCCTGCTCGGGCCGATCACCCAGGCGCAGTACCAGTCCAATCCTGCGCTGGCGCCGCCGCAGCTGTTCTCGCACGACGACCAGGCCAATTTCTGGCAGACCTCGCGCCCCGACGACGCCAACGCCGACGGCTGGGGCGGGCGCATCGCCGACCTGCTGCACACCGGCAATCCGAACACGCAATTGCCGATGACCATTTCGCTGTCCGGCCAAGCGCTGTTCCAGCGCGGTGCGGCGGTGGACCAGTATGTGATGGGCTCGAACGGTGTCGAGGAAATCGCCTACCTCAACGTCTACCAGAACGAGCCCGGCATCGACGCGTTCAACGCGCTGCACGCGCAGGGCGTGCAGGCGCATCGCTTCGAGCGCGCCTATGCCGACGCGAATCGCCGTGCGATCGCGACTTACCAGATGATCGATGCAGCGCTGGGTGTGCCCGACCCGCTGGTCACGGTGTTCCCCAACGGATCGCTGGGCGCGCAGCTGCGCCAGGTCGCGAACCTGATCAACGCCCGCGATGCGCTAGACATGCGCCGGCAGGTCTTCTTCGTCGGCCACGGCGGCTTCGACACCCACGACCTCCAGCTGACCGAGCAGGATCGTATTCTCGGCGCGCTGTCCGAGGGCCTTGCGGCGTTCCACGCGGCCACGGTCGAAATGGGCATCGCCGACCAGGTCACCACGTTCACCGCGTCCGACTTCGGGCGCACGGTGTCGACCAATGGCGACGGCACCGACCACGGCTGGGGTGGCCATCATTTCGTGCTCGGCGGCGCCGTGCGCGGCGGGCGCTTCTACGGCACAATGCCCTCGCTGGCGCAGGGCGGCAATCCCGACGACGCTGGCTACGGCCAGATCATCCCGACCACCGGGGTGGATCAGTACGCCGCCACGCTGGCGACGTGGTTCGGCGTGGCGCCGGGCGACCTCGGCACCCTGTTCCCGCGCATCGGAGAGTACGCGACCAGCGATTTGGGGTTCATGGCCTGACCCTGAGGTCGCGGCGCGTGTCAGACAGGCTTCGGTCGCGGATGAATCCGCTCCTACAAGAGCAGGCGGAGCACCTGCGGCTCTGCGCGTACCGGTCGTCCCTGTAGGAGGGAATTCATTCCCGACCGTCGCCGTCGGCAGTCTGCGACAGCGTGCCCGGTCATGACGTCTGCCTTGTCACGACATCTGCTTGGCCACGAGTTCTGCTTCACCACGACGTATGCTTCTCCACGAAGTCGGTCGCGGATGAATCCGCTCCTACCAGAGCAGGCGGAACGCCTGCGACGCCTGCGCGCGCATGCCGTCCCTGTAGGAGGGAATTCATTCCCGACTGTTGACGTGGTCAGGCGGCGACATCGTGCATCGCCGCGGTCCCGCTCGCGGGACACCGCGCCCCCGCGGAAAGGTGCGCACCGACCGTGGGACTCAGTCGCGCTGCGTTGGTGCGCGCGGCAGCACGATCCGGAACTCCGCGCCGGGTTCGCGGTTGATCACATCGGCTTCGCCATGCATGGCGCGGGCGAGCTGGCGCACCAGGGCGAGGCCGATGCCGGTGCCGGTGGTCTCGCGGGTCAGTTCGCTGCCGGGCCGGTAGAACAGCTCGAAAATGCGTCGTAGCTGGCTGCGTTCGATACCCGGGCCGTAGTCGCGCACGCTGAGGCTGATGCGGTCCCGGCCTTCGGGCCGCGCCTCGATGTCGATCTGTCGTGACGTCGCCTTGGCGGAGAACTTGACCGCGTTCTCGACCAGGTTCAGCACGATCTGCATCAGCGCGTCGACGTCGACCTGGATGCAGGTGGCGTCACCCAGCTCGTTGTGGAACTGCACCGTGAAGCCCGCGCGTTCGCTGATGCCGGCGACCTTCGAGCGCATCAGGTCGAACACGGTGTTCAGTGCGACCGGTTTGAGGTCGAGCTGAAGCCCCTGGCGCTCGAGCCGCGCCAGCTGCAGCACGTTGTCGATCAGGCGCGAGAGTCGCTCGCTCTCCTCGTGGATGAAACGATAGTACTCGCGGCGCTTGTCTTCTCCGGCCCAGCCCTCGCGCAGCATCTCACCGTACATGCGGATCGAGGTCAGCGGCGTCTTCAGTTCGTGACTGACCGCGGAAACGAAGTCCTGCTGCTGGCGGGCGAGGCGGATCTGCCGTGCACCGAGTCGGTACAGCGCGTAGAAACCGAGCACCAGCACGGCGAACAGCACCAGCGCTGCCCAGGCGATGATGCGCGCGCCGGGTCCTGCAGGCAGGTCACGGATGTTGAACAGCAGCTGGAACTTGCCGAACGGTTCCGACAGCCGCACCTGATGCAGCAGCTCGCCGCGCAGCGATTCGGCGCGCGACAGCGGATAGCGCGCGCGACCGCCCCGCTCGATCCGGATCACGTCGCCCTGGTAGGCGATCAGCAGATCACTGATCGGCGCCAGGGTGCTGTCGCGGAAGGGCTGTGCGAACACCCCGGCGACGAAGGGTTCGAGCGCGACGATGAATCCTTGTGTGTAGCGCCGTCCCTCGCGCCAGACGTGGCGATAGAACACCGCATGCTGCGCATCGAGCAGGCTGAACTCGAACGGATCCACCTCGCTTTCGAAGGTGCGGATGCGCGTTTCGGTCTGCGGTCCGGCGGCAACCTGGCGGCGCAGGTCGGCGTAGTCCACCGACTGTTCCTTGCGCGCGGCCCGGTAGTTGTCCTCCTTGCGCTTGGCTTCGACCGGCGCGGCTTCTTCCTGTTCGCTCAGCTGATTCTGGTAGGTCTTGCCGAGCTGCAGCCCGGCCACGCTGCCCAGCTCGTTCTGCGCCGCGCGCATTTTCTGCTGCTCGGGTGCGTTCAGGCGGTCGAAGGCCTGCTGGCTGGGTGCCTGCTTGCTTGGCGTGACGGCCGCGCTGCGCTGCGTGTCGAAGCGGGATGTGTCATCGAGCCGCTGCCGGTCCTTGGCTGCCTGCACGCCCTCGAGCAGGACCGACGCGTCCGTGTGCGACTGGGTATCGCGCCCCGCCGCCTCAGCTGACGATCCGTCGGCGGAGGATGCATGGATTCCTGCGCTCGCCTCGCTGCGTGGTCCGCTCGCGCGCGACCGCTCCGCCTTGTCCCGGTCCGCCAGGCTGTCGTCCGACTCGTCTTCCTGGATCGAAGGCTCGGCGAGCAGTGGTGCGTCCGCCAGCACGTTGCTGCTGAGAATGCCGAACAGCTGGTTGTGCAGGGCGACGCGCTGCTGCCACTCGCTGGCGGATACGCCCAGCTGATCGCCCGAGCTGGCATCGGGCGGCAGCAGCGGCGAGCTGAAGCGGCCCTGGTCATCGACCTGGAAATAGCCGAGCACGCCAGGCAGGGGCGAGTCGACCGGATACGCCGCCAGCGGCGAGCGCTGCACGAGGTTCGACAGAGCGGGGTCGCCCGCTGCGACCAGAAAGGCGTACTCGCCCTGTCCGCGCATCTCTTCGTTGCGCATCGCCGCGCGCAGGGACGCATCGATGCGCGCGCTCAGCGACTCGGCCTCGTCGCGGTGGGTGTGGAAGGCTTCCCACTTCAGCTGCCCCTGCGTCTGCACCACCAGCACGGCGCTGGGCACCGCGAGGGCGAGAAACAGTAGCGCCAGCAGCGCACGCAGGCGCGGCAGGCTGAGGCCGCGCTGCAGGCGGCGGGTCAAGCCGCGCCCCGCTGCAGGCGATAGCCGCCGCCGCGCACGGTGAGAATGAACTGCGGTTGCTTCGGATCGGCTTCGATCTTGCGGCGCAGCTTGGCGATGTGGATGTCCACCGTGCGCGTTTCGATGCCGAGGTCTCGCGCATAGCCCCACACCTTGTGCAGCAGTTCTTCGCGCGGCACGGGCCGCTCGCTGTGCGCGGCGAGATAGCGCAACACCTCGATCTCGCGCCGCGTGAACGGCATCTCCTCGCCGCGACAGACGCCGCACAGGTTCGCGCAGTCAATGCGCACGTCTTCCGCCAGCTTCAGTTCGGCATCATCGGATGGTGCGCCGAGCGTGCGGCGCAGCACCGCCTGCACGCGCAGCACCAACTGGGCGATGGAGAACGGCTTGGATACGTAGTCGTCGGCGCCGAGCGCCAGGCCCTGGATGACGTCCTCGTCGGCCGATTTGGCGGTGAGCAGGATGACCGCCTGCTCGCGATCCTGAGCGCGCAGGTGGGCGAGCACGGCGAAGCCGTCCCGGCCCGGCATCATCACGTCGAGCAGCACCAGGTCGTAGCGACCGGTTGACGCCATGCGCTCCGCGATCAGGCCGTCTTCCGCCGCATCGACGTCGTAGCCGTGATAGACGAAGACATCGACCAGGCCGGTGCGGATGGCGGCCTCGTCTTCGGCGATCAGGATGCGGGGTTTGCGCTGCAAGAGTCTCTCCGTGGTGTGCTGAGGGCGGCGAGCGATCGTCGCGTCGGTCGGTACTGTGTCGCGTGGATGCCGGCATGAGCCGACAGGTCGAACGGTCGTTCGCCAGCCGCGGCGCATGGCTCGAGAACGGTTGCCACACTAGCAACCCCGCGCAGAGTGCGCATGTAAATCCTTTGTAAACCCGAGGACGAATGTTTTACCTCGGCGTGTCTGGGACGCGTCGGGCCCAGCGCCTAGTTTGGTCGCCACGGCAGATCGCCGTCCTCCGCTACCGAACAGGAAACCGACATGGCCTTGATCACACGACTGTCCCGACTGGTTCGGGCCGACATGCACGCGGTGCTTGACCGCATCGAAGAGCCCGACGTTCTGCTGCAGCAGGCCGTGCGCGAGATGGAAGACGAAGTCGCCGCCGACGCGCAGCGGCACAAGGCGGCCGCGCGGCAGCGCGAGGACCTGCGCACGCGCATCGTCGAGTTCGACAGTGCGCTCGCGCGCATCGGCGAGGAGCTCGACCTTTGCTTCGAGGCTTCCAACGAAACCCTGGCGCGCACCCTGCTGCGACGCCGTCTGGAAGGCGAGCGCCTGCGCAAGCAGTGCGTGCAGCAGTTGGCGAGCCTGGACGCCCGGGTCGATGAGCTCGCACGCAGCCTGGAAGACCGTCGGCAGCGTCTTGAAGCGATGCGCCAGAAGGCCGCGCTGTTCGAGGTCGACGCGAGCCGCCCGAGCGCTGAGCGCGGCGCATGGCAGGCGGAAAGCGCCGAGATCAGCGATGCCGATGTCGAGCTTGCCTGGCTGCGCGAGAAGCAGCAGCGGGGTGGGGCGTGAACGCCGGCTTCTGGCGCGAGGCCGGCGTCGGTTTCGCGCTCAGCCTTTGCGGAGCCCTCGTTCACTTCGTGCTGGCGCCGATCTTCGGCACTGCCGACAGCCTGCGCGCGGTGGTGCTGCTGGTCGCCGGCGGCTATGGGCTGCTGCTGTTCCCCGTGCTGCAGGTTCGCGTCGGCCGGATCGTCTTGGCCGTGCTGTGGATGAGCCTGGCACTGATGCTCGCGGTGTTCGACCCGGGGCTGGTGTTCTGGATCGGCGGTCAGCTTGGCTTCTTCTGGCTGGTGCGCAGCCTGTACCGCCACGATGGCCTGATCGCCGCCGCTCTCGACGCTGGGTTGTGCGTACTTGCCCTGTCGGCAGCGCTGGCCGTGGCGAGCCACACGCACAGCCTGTTCCTGAGTCTGTGGTCGCTGCTGCTGGTTCAGGCGCTTTGCTTCGCGGTGCCGGGTCGACGCGCATCGGCGCAGCACAGCACCGACGACCCGCACGCTGGCGATCGATTCGACCAGGCCCACCGCAGCGCCGAGGCCGCACTGCGCCGTCTGTCCACCGGCGCCGGCTGAGCTGCTGACGCCCGTTTCCCGCACCGTTTTCCGCACCGTATCCCGTTTAGGAGTCCACCATGAAAACCCGCATTCTCACCGCTTCGCTGTTTGCCCTGACCGCCGCCGTGGTGGTGGCCTATCCGATCTCGCAGGCGCCGGCGCATGGCGTCACCAAGACTCCGCCCTTGCAGCCGCCCACCGCGATCACCGCGGCCGCGCACGCCGGGCGCCCCAAAGTCGACGTGGTGTTCGTGCTCGACACCACCGGCAGCATGGGCGGGCTGATCCAGGCCGCGAAGGAAAACATCTGGTCGATCGCCAACACCATGGCCTCGGCGCAGCCGACACCCGAGCTGCGCATGGGCCTGGTCGCGTATCGCGACCGCGGCGATGCCTATGTCACCCAGGTGACCGACCTGTCGAGCGACCTCGATTCGATGTACGCGAAACTCATGGACTTCCGCGCTGAAGGCGGTGGCGATACCCCCGAGAGCGTGAATCAAGGGCTGCACGACGCCGTGCACCGGATGTCGTGGACGCAGGACGACAGCGCCTACAAGGTCGTTTTCCTGGTTGGTGACGCGCCGCCGCACATGGACTACCAGGACGAGGTGAAGTATCCCGACACGATCAAGGCCGCCCGCGAGCGCGGCATCGTCGTCAACACCATCCTGGCAGGCAATGCCGACGTCACAGCGGCCGAATGGCAGACCATCGCCAGCCTCAATCAGGGCGCATTCTTCCGCGTGGCACAGAGCGGCGACGCCATCGCCGTGGCCACCGAATTCGACGATGAGATCGCCGCGCTGTCGAAGGAGCTCGACGAAACCCGCATGGCGTTCGGCGACGCACGGGCGCGCGCCGAGATGCAGCGCAAGCAAGCCGCCACCGACAAGCTGTATGCCGAAGCCTCGGTGGCGTCGCTGGCCAAGCGCGCCTCGTTCAACGTCTCCGAGGCCGGGCGCGACAATCTGCTCGGCAAGAACGACCTGGTCGATGCGGTGACCAGCGGACGTGTCGACCTCGACGCCGTCGCCGAGGACGACCTGCCCGCGCCGATGCAGCAGATGAGCAAGACCGAGCGAGTGCGCGCGATCAACGAGCAGGCCGAGAAGCGCAAGGAAATCAGCCAGCGCCTGGCCGCGCTGTCGGATCGCCGGCAAACCGCGATCGCCGCCGAACTCGCCGAACGCGAAGGCACCGAGGAGTCGCTCGACTACCAGATCTTCCGCACCGTGAAAGATCAGGCGGAGAAGAAGGGACTGGAGTACGACAAGGCGCCGGTGCACTGAGCGCACCCGATCATCAGTCCATCAGACCTGGCGCCCGGCACCTGCCGGGCGTTGGGCTGTACGCAGCCGGTGTCAGGTGTCCGGTGTCCGGGTTCGCCAGGCGCCGTGGACGACCGCCGCCGGGCTCAGTCGTCCGAGCGCGACTCGGCGAGCAGCTGACGGACCAGGTCCTGCTGTGCGGGCAGAAAGGCCACACCGGCCCGGCCCTCGTCGATGCGCACGACGCGGGCATCGAGATCGAGGCTCTGCTCGGCGGCGAGCAGGAAGCGCATCCGCACCGTCTCGCCCACGGTGGCGCGATCCGGCAAGGTCCAGGAGATGCCCGCGCCACCCTCGGACAGATCGATCACGCCGAGCGGCCGGTCGTCCTCGCGCGCCTGGGCGCCGCCATGGTCGACGACCACCGAGAGATGGACCGCATGGCGGGGAAACCGCCGTTGTTCGGCGCGCTGCATGTCGGCATGGTGCCTGCAGGCGGGGCCAGGTTCAACGATGACCCGGCGCAGCCGATGCGTGGGCGGTCGTCTCAGCGCGCCGCGGCGTCGGCAACGCCGGCCAGGCGGCGTTGCTCGGCGAGCAGATCCTGCATGCGTTGCACCGCCGCGTCGAAGCGAGGTGCCCCGTGCAGGGGCAGCAAGCGGGGATCGACCATCGCCTGCTCGGGATTGCGGTAGCCCAGCTCGATGGCGCCGTCGAGCGCGTCAAGCGCCGCGTCCTGATCGCCGAGCAGGCTGTGGATGCAGGCCGCCCCGTAGGCACCGAGCCCGGGCAGGAATCCGAGCTCGCGCGGGCGCTGCAGCAGCGAGGTCCATGCCGCGCGCGCGGCCTCATCGGCGACGGGAGCCTCGCCGCGCAGCGCGATGAGCAAGCCGGCCGATTCGGCCGAGCCGGCGGTCAGCGGCGTGTCCGCCGGGTACTGCACATCAAGCCAACGCACTGCGTCCTCGTTGTCGCCGCGCACGATGTACACCCAGGTCAGGATGTTGGCCAGTCCCTTGTGGGATTCGGTGCGCTCTGCCGTCATGTTCTGCATCAAGGCCGACACTTCGGGCAGCACTTCCGGCGCGTCGCTGTACAGGCTGATCAGCTGCGCCACTTCGGCGCGCGCCTCGGAGTGCTCCGGCAGACGCATCATCACCGCCCGCGCTTCGTCGAACGCGCGCAGGTTGATCAGGATGTCGGCGAGCGCGCGCAGATTGGCCGGCGCATCGAGATCGCCAGCCTGGGCGCGACGAATCGATGCCAGCGCAGCGGCGAGTTCGCCCTTGCCGAGCTCGAGCCGCGACAGACCGCGCAGCAGGATCGGGTCTTCGGGCGTGACGGCGAGCACGCGCTGCAGCAGTGCCTCGGCTTCGTCGTAGGCGCCGCGCTGCACCAGCGCTTCGCTCAGGTTGGCGTTGATGACCGGCTCCAGCGGATTCAGCGCCAGCGCCTGGCGCATCACCCGTTCCTGCTCTTCGAACTCGCCCTTGCGCCCGAGCGTCGAGGCCAGCCACATCGGCGCCATCTCGTAGCGCGGGTCGAGCGTGATCGCCTGGCGCAGGCTGCGCTCGGCCGCCGGCAGCTGTCCGGCAAACATCCGCAGCAGACCGATCGAGGCCCAGGCCTCGCCAAGCTGAGGCGCCAGCGTGACCGCACGCACGGCAGCGGGCTCGGCCAATCGAATCGCCTCGTCGATGGAGCGCAGTCCGTAGTCGGCCTGCAGCAGATAGCAGTCGGCGAGCCCCGACCAGGCCCGGGCGAACTCCGGGTCGCGCTCGGTGGCTTCGGAGAACAGCGTCTGGGCCTGTTCCAGTGCCGAGGGCGTGCGTTGGCGCCAGAGCTGGCGCCCGCGCAGAAAGGCGTCGTGCGCTTCGGCATCGGCACTGTCGCCCGAGCTGCCGGGAACGTCGGTTTGCGCGGCGTTCGGAATCAGCACCTGCAGCTGATCGGCGATGGCGACGCTGACTTCGTCCTGCAGGGCGAACAGATCGCCTTCTTCGCGATCGTAGGTTTCCGACCACTGGTGGTAGCCATTGCCCGCATCGATCAGCTGCGCGGTGATGCGCAGCCGTCCGCCTGCCTTGCGCACCGAGCCCTCCAGTACCCAGCGCACGTCCAGCATGCGGCCGATGTCCTTGATGTCGGCCTCGCGCACCGCGAACGACGAGGTCCGCGCGGCGACGCGCAGCTGCGGCACGCGGGCGAGACGGTCGAGCAGTTCCTCGGCGATGCCGTCGGCCAGGTAGCCCTGGTCGTTTGCGGCGCTCATGTCGCGAAACGGCAGCACCGCGATCGAATTCGGTGGCGCGCTGGCGCTGACCAGCTTGGCCGCGGCAGGCGTCGCCGCCGCGTCGTCCGCCGCAGGATAGACCTGGCTCAGCCACGCGCCGGTGCCCAACACGGTGATCAGCACCAGCGCGACCGCCGAGACGGCGCCAGCGCGCGAAGCGCGGCTGTGGTCGCGCGTGAGCCCGCGCGGGCCGAAGTCGTAGAACCACGACACCACCAGCACGATCGGAAAACCGAGGATGGCGGCGAGGATGGTCCAGGTCAGCGCCCGCTCCGGCAGGCCGAGCGGCTGGAAGGTGATCTCGCCCAGCTGCAGCACCACCCAGGCGACCACGGCATAGGCAGCACCCGCGCGCACCACCTTGCGCCGCTGCAGCTCGGCCCAGGCATCCGCAAGCAGATTGGATTTCGCTGGTTCGTTCACGGGTGTCGAGGGTACCGCAAGGCATCCTTCCCTGGATGGTTCGATCGTCGCGACGGGCCAGCATCGGGGCGGTCCCGGTTCAGCCTTTCCGGTGCGTCGTCAGGCTTCTGCGCGCGCGCGGCGGGTCGCGCCTAGCTGTCCGACACACTATTGAGATGTGGCTTGCGCGCCGAGGGTTGGGCGCGATCGACGCCGACACCTACAGCGGTACAGCGATGGTTAACGCGTCGGACGATCCACGCCGCGCCCGATGGCGACGCGGCGCGACCTGCTGTGGCGCATCGCCAGATGGCCTGCACCGGCACCGTGGCACGAGGGGATGTTCCCCCTCGCGTGGCAATCAAAGCGCTTCGAAACCGCTGCCAAACACCCAGTTGGGCGACTGCTGGGTGGCGCGGCAGCTCGGTCCGCCGGCTTCGATCAGGATCTGGTCCACGGCCCAGCCGGGCCGGGTCTGCGACCCGTCGCTGGTGAAGCGGAAGCGCAGCTGTGCGGAAGCCTGATCGTCGAACTGTGGCAGGGCGACGGTGATGTGCTCCCAGCTGGTGCTGCCGTCGCAGCGATAGACCTCTTCCCAGGTACCGGCGTCAACGCGCACTTCGACGATGCCGAAATCCCACCCGGCCTCGGTGTTGCACAGCGACTCGAACTGCAGGGTCGGCTGCGCGTAGCCCGAAAAATCCAGGGTCGGGCTGGTCAGCGAGACATTGAGGTTGTTCGAATAGTTGGTGCCGGTGGCCGGCACCCAGGCGCTGCCGCCGTCGCGGCCGCGGCCGGCGCGCAGCGTCCACGGCGACTGCGGCGTCATCGGCGTCGCGCTGCCGGCTTCGGCCGGATCCTCGTAGCGCGGACACAGCCGGAACATCCTGAAGTCGCGCGTCACGTTGCTGCCGGCGAGCAGATCGAGGCCGCTCAGCTGCAGGGTCTCGTGACCGTCGGCCTGTACGCTGATGTCGAAACTGCCGGCAGGGAGGATGCGGCTGTACTGGCCCGAGCCCGCATCGCTGCTGGTGACGAACTGGTTGGCGCTGATCTGCGCCGCCACCGACGTGCCGGTCGAGTAGTCGCTGACCCGGCCATGCAGCGAAACGGCCTGTTCGGGGGCGATGACCTCGACAAAGGTGGCCGACACCGGGCCGGCAGCGCCGCCGGCATCCTCGCCCTGCACATAGGCGATGTGCCGACCCGCGGACAGGCCCGACCCGAACTGCAGTTCGGCCGCTTCGCTCGAGGTATTGAAGCTGCCGTCGACGGCGCTCATCGGCAGTGCCACTGCCGCGGCATCCCAGGGCGGCACGTCCAGGTACAGGTTTGCGCCGGTGATGGCATGCACTGGCGCAGCCGGACCCGAATGGCTGGTGATTTGCTGGTGGAATCGGGTGTCGTCGATCTGCGCGGTGACGGCGATCGGCTGGCCGCTGAGTACCAGGTCGGCATCGGCAGTGACATTCAGTGCACTGGGGCCGGCCGGCAGCAGGTAGGGGGCGCGCGCCACGCGGGCAGCGTACTCGAGCAGGTCGATGTTCTCGTCAAGCACGTTGTTCTCGAAGCTGCCGCACGACTCGAAGAACGCGTTGCCGAGTTCCACCGTGAACGCGGCGACGCCGAGTTCGCCATAGGCGAAGTCGTCGGTGGTGCCGTCGGTGGGGTAGAGGCCGACCGATTGTTCTGCCGTGTAGCCGTTGTACCAGGCGAAGCGGCGACCGAGGGTGGCGAGCGCGGTGGAATTCGGCGCCAGTGTCTCGGTATGGCCCCACGGCCAGAGCACGAGCTGCGAGTAGCTGTGGATGTCGATGAATACGCCGCTGGTGTCGCTCGGCGCCGGGTCGTCCATGCCCGGGCCGCGGCGATCCGGAAACTCGCTGCGCACGCGATCGACGATTGACCAGGTCTCCGGCTCGGAGGCGGCCGACGTGCCGCGATACGTCTCGTCGCAGGCGTTCGGACTGGAACCACCATGCATGCCCCACTCGAAGGGGAAATTGCGGTTCAGGTCGACGCCTGCATTCGAGCCACCGCACTGGGTGGTGTTGGTGTTCTTGCGCCAGAGCTGTCCGGTCTCCGCGCGCTTGCGGCCGTCGGGGTTGGCCTGCAGCACGGCCAGAATCTCATGGTGGTCGATGATCCAGGTCGCGTCCGCGTCGCGGCCGTAGTCGGCCAGCATCTTCTCGACGAAGCGTGTGCCGATTTCGGCGGGCGTGTACTCGCGGGCATGGATCGAGGTGAGGAACATCAGCTTCGGCTTCGGCCCGGCGATGTTCCGGTTGGTCAGGCGAACCAGACGCATCGGGTAGCCGTTGCCGGAGGTCATCTCCTGCCAGGTCTCGCCAATGTCCTCGACGCTCAGCAGATCGGGATACGCCGTCTCCAGCTGGTCGAGACTGGCAAAGGTCTCCTCGACGGTGCGATAGCAGGGGAAGCCGCCGATCGACTTGATCGCGGTACCGGCCGTGCGCGGCATGCCACGGTGCAGGCGCTCGGTCTCCAACGCATCGACCTGTACAGTCAGCCCGGCTTCGCGCAGGCGCTGCATGCCGGCGGCGTCGGTCACCAGCTGCATCAGGTGCTTCTTCTCGTCGATGCGTGCGTGGCCGAACTGTGCGGCCATGCGCTGCGCCGTGGCGAGATCGTCGAAGCCGACCCGCACCACGCTGGCCTCCTCAAGCGATGCCGCTGCCGCGGGGGCGGCAAGCGCGAGTCCGATCAGGGCGGAGAGCAAGCGATGTCGAAGGGGCATGCGGGTAACCTGGTGAGGCGCACCGGGAAATCGGTGCAACGTGGTGCAACCCTGAAGTTTCGCACGCTGTTCGCGAGCCTGCCAGCGAGGCTGGGCACGGCGGTCGTCTTCAAGCCACGCCGTCCGAGGAGCACCGATCAATCCATGTGCACCGACCGCCACCGACCGACCGCAGCGCGTCGGCAGCCACCCCGGCCGGTCAACGGCCCGGGCGTGCCGCCTTCCTCGTGGGACGCTCGGCCGATCGCACGCCGGGTCAGCCCTGCTCGACGCGGTTTCGCCCGGCATGCTTGGCGCGGTACAGCGCCTCGTCCGCGCGCCTGACCGCCGATTCCAGCGTGTCGTGTCCGTGGATGCGGGTCACCCCGAACGACGCGGTGACCTCGCCCACCGGGGCAATCGGGTCGGCGGCCAGCGCGGCGCGCATGCGTTCCGCCGCGCGTGTCGGGCTGTCATCCTCGATCGCACAGACTGCAGCGAATTCCTCGCCGCCCCAGCGCGCAAACATGGCGCTGCGCGCCAGCGTGGCGCTGCAGCGTCGCGCCACTTCGCGCAACACCGCGTCGCCGACCGGGTGACCATGACGGTCGTTGATCGACTTGAAACGATCGATATCCAGAAGGATCAGCTGCTGCGGCTGGCTGTCCTGCGCGATCACGCTCGACAGGCGGTCTTCGAACGCGCGGCGGTTGAACAGGTCGGTCAGCGGATCGCGCATCGCGCGGTTGCGTGCACGCAGCTCCGCGCGCTGTAGCTCCTGCAGTTGTCGGTCGCGCTCGCGCTGCAGCGGGATCAGGATCGCCAGCAGCAGCGAAATCGGCCCGAGCAGCATCACCAGCTCGAGTCCGCGCGCAGTCTGGCGCTCGGTCGGGTGCATCACCAGATAGGCGAGTATCGGCAGCGCGCACAACACCCACATCGCGAGCCCCATGCGCAGGGCCGTGGTCGGACGGAAGAACAGCATGTTGATGAGGATGGTGCCGATTAGCAGGGCCGGAACCGGCGGCAGCAAGTCGACCAGCAGTCCGGCACCAGGCTGCATGGCCTGGTGCAGGTAGAACGCAGACGTGCAGGCCGTCATCCCGGCCATCGTCAGCATCGCATAGAGAATCCAGCGCCGCGCCCGCCGCGGTCGCAGCAGGATGGCGACGAACGCGGCGAGGTTCGCCGCCGCGGAGATCGGCGGCACGATCAGGTCGAGCGGCTTCGGATTCGCCGACAGGGCATGCATCAGCCAGGCCAGGGCACTGCTCGCGGTGGCGAGACCGGCGACGAACAGCCCCAGCCGCGCAACGAAATGCTGGCGCGGCGTGAGGGCAGGCATCGATCTGCGCGCGCCTGGTGATGTCGGCTCGGTCCCGAGTGCGTCGCGTGCCACCGTGCGGGCGACTACATCCGGCCGAGCTCGACGCGACGGGTGTCGCGGATGACGTCGAACGGCTGCTTGAGCAGGCTGTTGTACTTGTCGAGGTCCGGAGCGATGCACTGCTCGATGAGCGCGTCGAGGTCTTCCCATCGCTGCCAGCGCTCGATGAGCACGATGCGCTCGGTGCTGCCGACTTCGAGGCCGTATTCGTACGACACGCACTGGAACATCTTCGCGTCGGGCAGTCCGACCTGGGTCAACATCTGGATGCAGCGCAAGGCGTGCTCGGGGTCTTTGCAGTCGAGAGTGACGATGTGCACGAAGCGTGCGGCAGGGTGAGCGTGCGCGGTAGACATGGGCGTTCTCCGGGCGGCTGCTGGAGTGTCCAGTGTAGGCCTCCGCTTGGTCGCCGCACAGATCCCGACGCACCGAAAGCCGGCTGCAGCGCCGGGTTTCGCGCCGCGTCGGGCGGCGCCTGGAGGGCCGGCCAGGGTACGAAGGTTTCCGTAGATGCCCCGGGCGGGGCTCGTGGCAAGTTCCTGCAGACTTCCCCGGCCGGAACACCTCGCCGCCGGCCCGATTGGCGCCGCAGCCATGAGGTGGCGTCCTTCGAAGGCCACATAACACCGACGTACGGCGGTGCGCGCATGCGCGCTGCGACTATGCTGGCTACCTTCATTCGCCGTACGGAGATGCGCATGGTCTGCCCGCGTTCCATCGCCGCGATCACGCTGTCGGCGCTGCTGCTTCCCGTCGTGGGTCGTGCGCAGTCGTTCTGCGAGCCGGTGGAGGTGGAGTCGACCACTGGCGCGACCGTGCTCGGCAACGGTTCGCCGGGCAGCATCACCACGACGGCCATCCAGACGGCGCTCGATGCCGGCGGGGCGATCGTGCTGGATCAGGGTCCCAATCCGTCGACCGTCAACCTGACCAGCACGCTGGTCGCCAGCCGCGCTGTCGTGCTCGACGGAGGCGGTCTGGTCAGCTTGTCCGGTGGCGGCGTGCGCCGGATCCTCGACATCGTCAATCCCGATCCTGCGCCGAACGCGCCGCTGTTCACCGTGACCCTGCAACGCATCGGTCTGGTCGATGGCCACACCAACGGCGGGCGCGGCGGCGCCATCTACAAGCAGCACGGTTCCGAATTTCCGCACAAGGTCAGCCTGAAGCTGGTCGACTGCCACTTCGAGGGCAACGATGCGCCGCTGGACGGAAGCAGCCAGGACGATGGCGGCGGTGCGTTCTACGCCGAGCTGATGAACCGCATCGACGTCGGCGGCTGCAGCTTCGTCGACAACTCCGGCAGCAACGGCGGCGCGCTGTACTCGCTGGGCAGCCTGCGTGTGAACATCGTCGACAGCCTGTTCGAAGCCAATCGCGCGATCGGCAGTGGCGGCAATCCCGGCAATGGCGGCAACGGCGGTGCGCTTGGTGTGGACGGTGCGGAGCGTCTGGTTGACGTATGCCGCACCCGTTTCGTCGACAACCAGAGCAATGCCTTCGGTGGCGGCTTCTTCAGCGTGATGTACGACATGCTCAGCCGCAGCCGCTTCGAAGATGTGGAGTTTCGCGGCAACTTGCAGCAAAGCAACACCGAACACACCGGCGGTGCCTACATTCAGGATGGACCGTGGGCGATGGAGCGGGTCAGCTTCATCGACAACGAGGCGCGCGGGTTCGGCGGCCTGTTCGTCGCCGGCAATGCACCGGGCACCATCCGCAACGGTACGTTCTCGGAGAACGTTGCACGCACCGGCCTGGGGGCGGCGATGGCGCTGACCCAGAGCGCGCCCATCACCATCGTCAACACCACGATTGCCAACAACGTGTCGACCGAGGCGTTCGCGGCCGGCATCGCGATCGGCAGCCCGAACCAGCTGCGCCTGGCCAATACGGTGTTCGCCAACAACCGCGGCGGCAATGTATTCGTGAACTGGGCGATGAACAATCCCGCCGCGTTCGATGGCGGCGGCAACATGCAATGGCCGCAGCAGCGCATCAGCGGCATGACCAACGGCGGCACCGAGACCGCCGTCACCGCCGGCTCATCGTTTGCCGACCCGCAGGTGCCCGCCACCGCGAGCGACCAGGGCGGACTGGTCTCGACGCTCGCACTCCCGGCCGCCAGCCCCGCCCGCGACAGCGGCGTCGCCAGCGTGGCCGGCAGCGCCGTCGGCGTGCCCGCCACCGACGCACGCGGCGAGCCGCGCTTCGGTGCGGTCGATCGCGGCAGCTACGAATTCGGCGACACAAACTACGTGTTCAGAAACGGATTCGAGTAGAAGCGTCGCGGGGCGCCTGTCGATTCGCACGGCCAGGTAGTTCGGCCGGACGACGTGCGCTCGGGTCGCTGCGTCCGCCTTGGCGGTCTGAATGCGAATACAAAGCCTGGCGGACGACTCGACGGTGCACCCCTCACCCCGCGCAAGCGGGGCCGTGTGCGGGCTGGGTGTTGGGCTTCGATTCGACGTGGCTGCGCGAGGGTTCGGGTCGGGCAAGACCCGGCCCTCTCCCTAAAGAGAAGGACTTGAAGACAGAAAGGCCGCTCTTGACCGAGTCCGCACGGGCCGGTTTCGATCCGCATCGGATCCCAGCCCCGGCCTGACCACAGGCGCCGAACCTGACCTGAAGACAGGCCGTGCCGGCGGGTGTAGATTTCTCCCGTCGGCTTTCTGTGCCCGAAGTCCCGAAACACGGGACGTGCCAACAGCCTGGGAGCGACAGTCTGCGAACAAGAGGTGTTCACGCTTCATCTTTTCGAGGAAGGATCGATGTTTCGACAGTTCGCCTCTTGCCTCTTTGTGGCGCTCTCTCCCTGCGCGTCGCTCCTGGCGCAGCAGTCGCTGGAGCCTCTGCAGAATGTCGATGCAGTGAGCACTGGCGGTGCTCACGCCTGTGCGGTGACTTCAGCCGGCGGCGTCAAGTGCTGGGGATGGAACGGCTTCGGTCAGCTCGGCGACGGAAGTTTCGTCAATCGGTCGTCGCCGGTGGATGTCGTCGGACTGGGCAGCGGCGCGGTGGCAGTCGAAGCGGGGGCAACCCACACCTGCGCGCTGATGCAGAACGGAAGCGTCAAGTGCTGGGGCGGGAACCGCTTCGGGCAGCTGGGCGATGGCACCACGACAAGCCATGAGACGCCGGTGGCCGTCGTTGGCTTGGGAGGCACCGTTGCAGCCATCAGCCTGAGCCCCGACAGCTTCTTCGGCAGCCACAGCTGCGCTCTGCTGGAGTCAGGTGGCGTGCAGTGCTGGGGCGCCAACGCTGCCGGCCAGCTGGGGAACGGAACCACCCAGCAACAGCTCATGCCGGTGGGTGTGTCAGGAATGAACACTGCGCGCCGCATCAGCGCGGGTGGTCAGCACAGTTGCGCGGTGCTTGCTGATGGCACGGCCAGTTGCTGGGGCGACAACGCGAACGGTCAGTTGGGCGATGGCACTGTTACCCAACGCCTGTCGCCCGTGGCAGTGCGTCAGATCACCGGCGCCACCGCGATCAGCGCCGGCGGCGCGCACTCCTGCGCGATCGTCGGGGGCGGGAGAGCTCTGTGCTGGGGAGGCAATGGCAACGGCCAGCTTGGCGACGGGAACGGCCTGAATCGGGTCGAGCCCGCGCAGGTAGCAGGCCTGTCGAGTGGCGCCTCGTCCGTCAGCGCAGGGTCGGAACACACCTGCGCCATCGTGGCCGGTGGTCTGGCCAAGTGCTGGGGCAGTCGCCAGTTCAACCAGTTGGGCGACGGGGTCGGCGGCTTCCGTCAGCTGAGTCCGGTGAATGTTGTCGGCCTTGCCAATCTTGCGGCGATCAGCGCAGGTTTCGAGCAGACTTGTGCGTTGACCTCGAGTGGGGAAGTCGCGTGCTGGGGTCTGAACGAGTTCGGTCAGCTCGGAGACGGTACGTCGGGCAGGAAGACTGTGCCGGTCGACGTCGAAGGTCTGGGCAGCGCGGCACTGAGCGTGGACGCCGGCGTGCGCGGAAGCGGCCTCTATCAGAACCATTCCTGCGCAGTGACTGTGCAAGGTGGGGTGAAGTGCTGGGGACGCAACACGTTCGGTCAGCTCGGCGATGGAAGCAACACAGATCGACTGTCGCCCGTCGATGTACTCGGGCTGGGTGGAACCGTTCTGGCCGTTGCCGTGGGTGAGGCGCACACCTGTGCCCTGCGGACCAATGGGAGCGTGCGGTGCTGGGGTTTGAACTTCAGCGGCCAGCTGGGTGACGGCACGCAAGAGAATCGTCCTTCTCCCGTGGACGTCGTGAGCCTGGCCTCTGGCGTGGCAGCCATCGATGCGGGTCGGTCGCACACCTGCGCCCTGATGGCCGGCGGAGGCGTGAAGTGCTGGGGTGCCAACGCATACGGCGAACTCGGTCTGGGCTCGGCGGGCGACAATCTCGCCACGCCCCAGGATGTGTCCCAGCCGGGCGGCAGCGTCACCGCCATCGCGGTGGGAGACAGTCATACCTGCGCACTGCTCTCCGACCGGGGAGCGACATGTTGGGGCCTCAATCTCGACGGTCAGCTCGGCAACGGCGGCACGGCAGACGTCCAGGCCACGCCGACACGCGTCACAGGGCTTGCCGATGCCGCGGGGTTGAGCGCCGGGTCGACCCATACCTGCGCCCTCACGACGGCGGGTGCAGTGAAGTGCTGGGGCGACAATCGGTACGCCCAGCTGAGCGATGGGAGTCTCAGCGCTCGCGAGCTGAGTCCCGTGATCGTGCCGAGCGCCGGCACGAACAATGCCGCCTTGAGCGTGGGCGGCTTCATGTCCTGCGTACTGTCATCGGAAGGCCAACTCCGATGTTGGGGCAACAACTTCAATGGTCAGCTCGGCGACGGGAGTCTGGTCGATCGCACTGTCCCCACGCCGGTTGCTGGTCTGCTGAGCGGGGTCGCCAAGTTCAGCGCCGGCGGTGAGCACGCGTGTGCGGTCGTGTCGCCGGGGCGTGCCAAGTGCTGGGGCGTGGACGCATATGGACAGGTGGGCGACGGCGGGCGCAACTACGCACTGGCGTCACGTGTTCTGCTCGACAAGGCGCAGACTCAAGTCGAAGCGGCGACCCAACCCGGCAATGCGGCGAGTTCCTCACCGACTACCGACGCGTTTGGCCGCTACCTGATCTTCGAGTCGGCAGCGAGCAACCTCACGCCCGGCGATAGCAACGGTGCACGCGACATCTTCCGCCGCGACCGCTCGAACAACGAGATCGAGTTGGTGAGCCTCGATGATGCAGAGCAGCCTATCGACGGGGACTCGATCGAGCCGTCAGTCTCGGCCGACGGCGAGCTGATCGTGTTCGTGGCGCCCGATGCTGCGCTCAGCAAGCTGGCTGGCGAGTCCCACAAGGCGGCCAAGGCGCGCGGCAAGGGCGGCCAGTTCGGCGTGTACCTGCGCAACATGCTGACCGGTACGACGCGACGCATCGCCACGGCCTTGCCCACGGGAACCGGCACGACGCCGAGCATCGCGCCCTTTGCCGGATCCATTGCGTTCACCGCGCTGCCGACTTCGCCCGATCAAGGCGCGCTGGGTCAGCCGAACGTGTTCGTGGTGCCGCTCGATCGCGTCGGCGACGAGTACTTCCCCGGCACGCCAGCCTGCCCGACCTGCAAGCTGGCGCTGACGAAGTCCAGTGACGGTCCGAGCAGCCAGGGCGTGCTCTCGGCCAACGGCGACTGGCTGGCGTTTACCTCCCAGGCGACCAATCTTCCGGGCACGACGGTCACTTGCCCGCAGGCGTCGAGCCAGGTTTATCTGCGCAACATGCTGACCGGGCAGACGATGAGCGCGAGTTCGCCGACGTCGTCGGCCCAGTGCAGCGCCCAGGGATCGAGCCAGCCAAGCATCGACTGGTCCGGCACGGCGGTGGTGTTCGAAACCGGTATCGCCCTGGCGGAGGGCGACCGGAACGGCTTCAGCGATATCTACCTGTTCGACGCCACCCAGGGCACGCACGAGCGGGTCAGCGAAGACCCCAGCACGGGCCACGATGGTCTCGATGCCAGCACGAAACCCGGCATCTCCGGCGACGGCAAGGTGGTGACGTTCCAGTCGCTGGCCAAGAACATCGAATCGAGCGAACCGGACAACAACGAGGCCAACGACATCTTCGTGCGCAACATGGAAACCGAAGCGATGCGGCGGGTCAGCCGCAGCGCACGCGGCGACCAGGGCAATGCCGAGAGCGACGGCGCAGCACTGAGCTGGGACGGCGCCAACGTGGTGTTCGCCTCGCAGGCGAACAACCTGATCCTGCATCCGACGACGGGTCAGACCACCGACACGAATGCCGTGCAGGACGTGTTCGAGACCGCGAACCCGTTGGTGGCCCAGAGCAAGTCGGGCACCTGGTGGATTCCGGCCGAGAGCGGATGGGGCGTGTTCACCATCGACCAGGGCAACGCGCTGGGCGTCGGCTGGTTCACCTACGACAGCGACGGCGAGCCGACCTGGTTCATCGGTGCCGCGTTCGAGCAGCCGGATGGTCGCTACGTCGGCGAGATGTTCCGCCAGACCGGCGTGCCGCTGGCCCAGATATCGGGTTTGGCGACCGAGACCAGCGTGAAGTTCGCCGACATCACCCTGCAGTTCACCGGCAGCGGAGCGCTGAAGTTCGACTATGCCGTCGTCGGCGGAGTCAGCCAGAGCAAGCAGATGAACCGCTTTGTCTACAACGGCGAGGACATCGTCTGTCGCACCAGCCCATTCAGCTCGCGCAAGCTGGCGGGCAATGCCTCCGACCTGTGGTGGGGCGGTGCAGACACCTCGGGCTGGGGCATCTTCGTCAACCAGGCGCGCAACGTACTGGTGTCGACCTGGTACACCTACGACACCGACCGCGAGGCACTGTTCCTGACTGCGGTGGCCGTGCGCCAGCCGGATGGACGGTTCACCGGTGAGATATACCGCCAGGCCAATGGCACGCCGTTCAACCAGATCAACGGTGCTCCCCCGTCACTCAATTCAACCGTCGTGGGCAGTGTCGCCGTGAACCTCATCGATGGTGAGACTGCCGACTTCGCCTACACGATCGGTTCCACCGTGCAGACCAAGCGGATCAGCCGGTACACGTTCGGGGCGAGTCCGGGGGCATGCTCCGAGGCGAGACCGTAGGCGCATACCGTGCGGGAAGCTCGTGCCTGGGCGATCCATCGGAGCGCTGGAACGAAGTCTGCGTCTGGGCAGGCCAGGCCAGGGCACTCTGGTCCCATCTCGCACCTACGCTGGTCCCATTCCACACTGCTTTTCTGGACTCGCCGTGTCTCCCCGAGGGCGCGGGGCCTCACGCTTTCATGAGCTGGATGATCGCAGGCGGGTCAGCCGAAACAGGGGGTTAGCCCGGATATTTCGCGAGGAGAGATAGCGACGGCGTGATTACCCGTTAGGATTCAGTTGTCTACGCTTTATCCGAGGGGTCACGCCGTCATGACAGAGTGTACCGGGCAAGGCGAGCTGTTTGGG
>JAGRJY010000157.1 GCA_020442465.1 Lysobacterales bacterium | reverse complement strand
GCTGGGGTTCGAGAGCCTGAGCGCTGCCGTCGCGCCCAACATCTTCGTCGAAGGCCTGGCTGTCGATCTCAACGCGCGGCTCTCGCGCATGCCGGGCCTGTTCGTGGTGGCGCGCGGCTCGGCGCGGCGCCTGCAGATGGCTCGCCTGCCGGTGGCCGAGATCGGACGCCGGTTGGGCGTGCGCTACCTCATCCACGGCAGCTCGCAGCACCACGAGCGCCGATTGCGCGTCACCGTCAACCTGATCGAAGCCGACTCCCAGCGGATCATCTGGACCGAGCGCTTCGACCGTCTGCTGGACGATCTGTTCGTGGTGCAGGATGACATCGTCGATGCGGTGGTGGCCGCCCTGCTGCCCGAGCTCGAACGCGCCGAGATGCAGCGTGCGCGCCTGCTGCCGACCCAGGACCTCGACGCCTGGGCCTGTTTTCATCGCGCGATGTGGCACAGCTACCGTTTCACCGCGGAAGACTCGGTGCAGGCGCGCGAACTGTTGCTGCGCGCACGCACGATCGACCCGCACTTCTCGCGCGCCTGCGCCGGTCTCTCGTTCAATCACTATCTGCACGCGTTCCTGGACGCCGGCGGCGACGCGGAGGCGCATATCCGCGCGGCGGTCGAGCAGGGCGAACAGAGCGTCGCCCTGGATGCGCGCGATGCCATGGGTCACTGGGTGCTCGGCCGCGCGCGGTTTCTGGCGCAGACGCACGACGCCGCGATGGCATCGCTGGATCAGGCCCTGGCACTGAACCCCAACTACGCACAGGGCACCTACGCGCGCGGCTTCGTGCGCGTGCACGCCGGTTTGCCCGACCAGGCCATTCAGGATCTCGACCAGGCGCGGCGGCTAAGCCCGTATGACCCGCTGATGTTCGCGATGAAATCGTCGCGTGCCTTGGCGCTGGCGATCCAGGGCGACCACGACCGGGCATGCCAGTGGGCGGTGGATGCCACGCGCGAGCCGAACGCGCATTTCCACATCCACGCCGTGGCGGGCGCGTGCCTGCATCTTGCCGGCAGGCCCGAGCCTGCCCGCGCCGCCGTCGAGCACGCCGTGCGCGCGCATCCGGGCTACAACGTGCGCGTGTTCGAGCGCAGCTTCCCGTACCACGACCCCGCGCATCGCGATCTGATCAGCCGCGCATTGGTCGCGGCAGGCTTGCCCGCGGGCGATTCCTGAGCGCAGTCGGGGCCGAGGTCAGCAGCCCGGGCGGCGGTTGGCCGGCGCCGGACGCAGCAGGATCGATGCGCGCACGCGAATCGGTGTGGTCAGGGCCCGGCTGCACGTGCCAGACCATGGCGCACGGCGGTGAATCGGCGACATGCATCGCGGATGCGGGCGTCGTGCACGGGACATCGTGCATGGGGCATCGCAAACGGTGCATGGCGAACGGTGCATGGCGAACCACGGCATCACAAGCCGCGACATCACCGGTCAATCCCACACGGCGCGGCTTTCGCAGGATTGGGTGAATCGCGACGCCAGCCACCTGGACTTGGCCTTGAGCAGCGCTGCCCGGCCGGCGGCGCGGCGCGCGAAAATCAGCTCGGTCGGTCCGAAGCGTCGCGTGAACTGCTGGTGTAGGGCGTCGGCATCGTCGCGACGGCGCGCGAGCGCGCCGGGCACGACGTAGTAGGTCTGCCGGCAGCGCAGCAGATAGCGTGGCGAGTCCGGCATGTCGAACATCTCGCGCAGATGCTCGGCGAACAGCGCTTCTTCCTCCGGCTCCGCGCGGCGCAAGCGGCAGCGCGCGCCGGCATCAGCGAGGACCACGTCGACGCGGGCGTGGGAGGTCTTGACCAGGCCACGCGCCCGCATCGCTTCGAGCAGGCCCTCGGCCATGCGCGTGAGCGTGCGACGGATCAGCCAGTCGCGCCACCAGCCCAACCAGCGTGCACCGCCCCAGCGCGTGGCGCGCCGGATCCACGCCGAGGTCAACGTGCGTCCGACCGGCACCTGCACTTCCACCACCATGCGCCGGGGCAGCTGGCTGCGATCGTGCAGCGCACCCCGCCAGGCCTTGTCGGCCAAGGCCCGATCCAGCGCGCGACGCATCATCTCGCTGTTCAGCGCGCTGCAGTCGGCTCGATCGATCGCGTCCTGGTCGAGCCCGAGTCGGGCCATGCCGTTCTCGATCGATGCGCCGTCGGCCGACACGCCGGCGAAGCTTCTGAATCGGCGCGCCAGCAGGGTGACGTCGTCGCGCTCCGCGGATCCAGGCGCCGCACCGCGCCCGCCCTGCGGGCTCACGCAGGCGAGGTGCCAGATGTTCGCCATCTTGTGCGGCCGTTCGGCGTGTGCACGCAGGGCGCGGCCGCGCATCTGGTTGCCGAGCATGGCGCTGCGCACCGTGGTGGCGAGAATCAGCGTGTCGAGTGCGGGTGCGTCCCATCCTTCGCCGAGCAGTGCCGCCGTGCCCACCAGCAGGTTGATCTCGCCACGTTCGAACAGTTGCGTCACCGACGACACCAGCAGACCCGACTGCGATGGCGCGACGTCGATGCGATGAAAGCCCGGGTCGTGCGCCAGCGGGGTGCCGTGCGGCCATGCGACCGGTGTGGCCGCGTCGTCGCCATGGGCGGCCAGGGCTGCCGCGGCATCCGCCGGAAGCACCACCAGGCTGCCGGTGAGTACGGCCGGCCGCAGGCCGGGCAGGCGCAGCCGGCGCAGGTGTTCGAACACCGGCACGACGCCGAGTCGCCCGTGGCGCGGAACGATGTCTCCTGCTTGCGGAAACGCACCCGCTTCGATGCGGTCGCAAAGCACCAGGGCGCGGAGCGCGGCGGGACGACTGTGGCATTCCTGCTCGACGACTTCGGCGATGCTGGCGCACTTGTTGTGGCTGTTCTCGATGGCGCGCCGCAGATGCGGCGGGGCGCGCAAGTAAACGCGCCGCGATTTGACCGCCCCGAGCTGCCTGAGATGGCGCGTCAGCCGGGGCAGCGGTGGCGCATCGGCCGCGACATGCGGGTCGCGATCGAACAGCAGCGTGTCGAGCAGCACCTCGGCCCAGTCGAGGTCGACGGCAGGCAGCGTCACCTCGACCAGATCGAGATGACGCAAGAGCGGTCGCGACGATTCGGGTGCCGTCTCGCCGAGAAACAGCAACAGGGCGAACAGGTAGTCGCTCTGGCTGTCGGAGGCCTCGACGCTTTGTTCCGGGGCCACCACCCAGGGATGGGTCTTCAGCAGCGCGACCAGTTCGACGTCCAGCATCAGCTCGGTCAGGAAGCGACGCATCGATGCGTCGAAGGCCTCGAGCGCCGCACGCTCGGTATCGGTGGGCGTGCTGAAGTGGATCAGATCCTGGTGCGGGCAGAGGTTGCCGGCCTGGACCAGCTCGGGCACCGCGACTTCGCAGTCGATCGGCCCGCAGAGCCGGATGTAGCGATTCCACTCCTGCTGCGGCACGTCATACGGCGGTGTGCCGGTGAGTGCGACGACATGGGGCGCATGCAGCTTCTGTTTGACGCGAATCAGGCATTGCCACCATTGCTGACGCAGGTGGTGGGCCTCGTCGAGCAGCAGGGTGCCCACTTCGGCGCCGTGCAGCACGTCGAGTACCCGTTCAGTGCCGTGCTTGCGCGTGGCGGCGAACAGCCCCTGGTACGTACTCGCGGTCAGCCAGCCTGGTGCAAGCAGATCGCAGGAGACCCAATCCGGCAGCGTGTTCGCGGCGAGAAAATCGTCGCGCAGGCGCTGCAGCCACTGGTCGCGAATCGCCACGGTCGGCGCCAGCACCAGCGCCGGCCGCCCCAGGCGGCGGAACGCTTCGATGCCGAGCACCGTCTTGCCGGCGCCGGGCGCGGCGGCCACGTGCACATGGTCGTCATCCAGGTGCCGGTCGAAGGCTTCCAGGATGCGCTGCTGATAGTCGCGCCACGCATGACGAAACCGGAACGACGCCGGGTCGCCAGGAAACCGGCGTGCTGTCGCGGAAGTGTTCACGCTGCGGAGCGTGCATGGAGACGGTCGGACTGCACAAGCCGCCGCAACTCCTGATCCCGTGGATTGATCCGCAGCGGGCCGCTCGTGGACCGCTATTTCACGATCACTTGCTCGGCGAACAGGCGGTCGAGCTCGGCCTCTTCTTCGTAGGGCCCGAATACGCTGGCCTTGGGGGCGCCGTGATCGACGGCCAGGGCGGCGACGCGACCCTGGCCGAGCAGCATCGTCTCGGGCGTCTGTTCGGCAATCGGGTCTTCGAATGCGCGGCTGACGCGCGTGAGGGTCCAGTCCTGCTGTTTCAGCGCCTGCACGAGCTGGCCCACGCACAGCGCAGCGATGTCGTTCTCGTGCAGCAGCAGCACGTGGCGCGGGGATCGTCCGAGATGTTTCACCGCGAGATCGTCGTGAAAATCGGCCGCCGCGGTGATCGCGGTGACGTAGAACCGGCACAGCGCGTCGCGGTCGATCGGCGTGCCCTGCTCGACGGCCTTCTGTGCCAGCGCGTCGATGTACCAGTCGTAGTCGTCGATGGTGACGTAGCCCTGGCGGTAGCCCATCGCTTGCAGACCGGCGCGCACCGCGTCGCGCTTCTCCACCGTGTCGCCTTCATCCAGATAGGGGAAGCGGAACAGCGGGGTGAATCCGGGCAGACCGCGCAGCGCCGCGTCGGCCTTGGCGACATCCTCGAGATAGGCCTCGGTCGTCATCGTGCGCAGGTGCGTATGGGTGAAGGAGTGGTTGGCAATCATGTGGCCGGCCGCGGCGTAGCGGCCGATGCGCTCGATACCCTCGGCATCGAGGCGGTTCGCGACCACGAAGATGCCGGCCTGCTCGACTCCCGCGCGCTGGAGCTGGTCGATCAGCAGGCTGGCGCGGTCGCGACCGCCGAGCAGGGCGGTCGATGGGCGCGGCGCATCGTCGAAGGTGAGGGCGATTTCGCGGCTGCTGGCCGGCGCGGTACAACACGCCACACAGAGCAGCAGCAGAAACTTGAGCCTGCCCGGCGCGGGCCTCGTGGACGGTGCATGGCGGGAGAAGTTCCGGGGGTGGGATAGGTTCAAGGCATGCTCCTGATGCTGACTTGGATCGGATGTCGGTTGCAGTGGGAGCGAGGCCTTCGCGGCGACGCGCCGTCGGGCGCGGCCGGTGTGCCCCCGACCCTCATCGATCGAGCACGGCAAGTGACGATGGATCAGCCCAGGCCCGCTTCGAAATCCGCGAACGCCTGCGCCAGTTCGCGTGCCGCGGGATGTCCGCGCCGGCAGTAGCGTTGCACGAGCTCCGCGTAGTACCAGCGCGTACCGTCGCGTCCACCCTTGAAGCGCTCGAACACCGACTCGCCAACGTCAGGATTGGCCAAGTCGGCGAGAATCGCGCGCAAGTTGTGCAGCTTGTCGCAGCCGGAGACGAGCAGCGCGTCTGCGTCGAGGTCGTCGAGGTGGCTCAGGTAGCGTTGCTTGCGCTGTCGCCACTCGCTGCGCGGATCATCCGATGCCTTGGATTCGGCCTTCGCTTCGGCCGAGCCGTCGGTGCAGGCCAGCACGATGCGCACGACCCGGTCGCCGAAGCGACTGCGCACGGCCGCTTCGTGCGCGGCGCCGCAGTCTTCGATGACGTCGTGCAGCAGCCCGGCAATGGCCTGGTCCTCATCGCCGCCGTAGTCGAGCACCAGGCTGCTGACGCCCTGCAGGTGGGCGAGGTAGGGCACGGTGCTGCCCTTGCGCACCTGGGCGGCGTGCGCGACGCGCGCGTAGTCGAGTGCGGCGGTGTAGCGGTCGGTGACGGCCGGCATGGCGGGCTCCCGCGGAGCAGACAGTCGGATTGTAGTGCAGCGCGCAAACCGTCCGCGTGAATCGGACGCCGGCGCGCTGACCGCGTCGAGGAGCGCGCAGTCCGGGCGCGGGACTAGTCCCGCACGCGAACAAAGCGGGTCAGCTCGGGCTGCGCCGCCGACGCATCGAACGGTTCGGCGTTGCCGGCATAGACCTCGCCGCGGGTCAGCTCGTCGCCGGCGTGGTGCAGGGTGAGCAGGGCCTCATGGTGACCACCCGGGACATTCACATTGGTTCCGTCGCGGAACTCGAAGCGCAGGCTCCCGTCGGCTTCCGTGCGGCTGAGCGCCAAGCGCGGCTGGTTGCCCTGCGGACAGTAGTGCGTGGCGAGCAGGGCGTCGCCGTCGCGGTGGTACACGGTCATCGATTGCTGCGTCGGCGAATGCCAATGCTCGACCAGCACGGAGTCGTTGGCGATCAGTTCGAACGTCACCGTCAGTGCCGAGTCGGGCTTGTCTGCAGGGCGCCAGGTGCCGACCAGTGGTTTGAGGGCATCGAACGCGATCTGGCTGTCGGCGATAGCAGGCGTGGTGCCGAGTGCGAAGAGGAGAGCGTATCGGAGCATGCGGTGTGATCCCGAAGAGACGGAAGTTGCGGGCGTCGGACCCATGTTGTCGTGCGACGGCCGGCGTGCAGTAAAGGGGAGGGTGCACGTTCGGTCGGGCCGGTGCTACCCCACGCCCTGCGCGGCAGGGCGGGCGCGGATGCTGATCGCGGCCGCCTTGGCCGGCCTCGACAACGAGTCGGCGCGCGATATCCCCATTTCACCCTCCCTCGCCTAGAATTCCGACTCCTCCCCGGCGGATTCATTCATGGGCGACCCTTCGCGCGCTGCCAACACCGGCCGGACCCTGTGCGTGGATCTGCTCGGCGGTGGCGACTCGATGCACGCCAACATTTCGGGCGCGCTGGCCGAAGTGGGTGGGCGCCTGCGCCGCTTCGAGCGCGCGGAGCAGTGGGTCGAGGCGCTGCAGTCGGAGGTCTCCGACGCGGCGATCGTGCCCGCGTCGCTGAGCGCGGCGATTGCGGAGACGCTGGCCAAACTGAGTCTGTCCGGCGTCGCTGCGGGCAACATGCTGCTGGCGACCTTCGGACGTCCGAAGGAACGGCTTGACGCGCTGATCGGCGGAGCCGACTGGTTCTTCGAGCGCAGCACCGATCCCTTGCTGGGTCAGGCGCTGGTCGACTGGCTGCAGCAGCAGAACGTGACGCCGTTCCGGGTGCTGCTGATCGATGACGATCGTGAGACGCGCCTGCTGTGCTCGGCGGTGTTGCGCAAGGTCGGCATGGTGGTGGAAGAGCTGGCCGAAGCGGTCGACGTGGTGGAGGCGGTTCGACACTTCCGTCCCGACCTGGTGCTGCTCGACCTGCACATGCCCGACCAGGACGGCATCGCCGTGGTGCAGGCCTTGCGCAGCAGCGACGTGGCGCCCCTGCTGCCCGTGGTGTTCATGTCGGGGGAAGATCGCCCGAGCGCGCGCAGCGCGGCCCTGCGCGCCGGTGCCGACGACTTCCTGACCAAGCCGGTGCGCCCCCAGGCGCTGATTTCGGCGGTGCGTTCGCGGGCCAAGCGTGCGCGCGCATTCAACCGGCAGCTGCGCGCCGGCGCGGGTGGGGGCAGCGGCAAGATGCGCCGGGGCGACTTCCTCGCCACGGTGGGCGGCCGGCTGCAGCAGCTCGACGAGCGTTGGCACGTGCTGCTCGCGCTGCGTCTCGATCAGGCCAATGCGCTTCGCGACGCACTCGGGCTGGCCGGTACGCAGGCGCTGGAACGCGAGGTCGCGGCGCGACTGGCATCCTGCGTGGTCGGCAGCGACTGCTACGCGCTGTGGGAGGAAATGGGCTTCGGCCTGCTGGTCAGCCGGTACAGCGCCAAGGAAGTCGAGGCCGTGATCGGACGCGTGCTCGCCGCCGTCGCGTCGAAGCCGTTCGAGTTCGCCGGGGTGTCGCACCCGCTCAGCGCATCGGTGGGTTATGCGGCGCCGCCGCATCAGGGTGAGCCCACCACCGAGCGATGGCTGCAGCAGGCGTTCGCGGCGCTGGCGATGGGCCTGCGCCTGGGCGGCGGCCAGGCCAAGGGCGTGCTGTCGCGCGATCCCGGTGCGCTGTCGCCCGAACGCATCATGGTGATCAACCAGGCGCTGGAGTGGGTGGCGCGCGGTGGCCGGCCGCACTTCGAATTTCAGGCGATGCTGCAGCTGCGCGGTGAGCACGTGCATTACTCGTTGCGCACCCATCTTGCCGATCTGCGCAACCCGCTCGGCGGGTATCCGCGCGGCGAGTTCCTGGCCCTGGCACGGGAGGCAAAGCAGCTCGGCGCGATCGATCGCATGACGCTGTCGCACGCGATCGAGACGCTCGAGGACGGACGCCGTCGCGGTGTGGTGGCCTCGATACTGGTGCCGGTCGATCTGGCTTCGTTCGACGACGCGCAGCTGGCCTGGCTTCGCGGCGAACGGCAAGCACGCCCGGAAGCGCTGGGCGACCTGCAGATCGAGCTTGATGCCGAGGCCTTACGCTCGGGCGAACACGCCGAGACCGTGCGCCAACTGCACGCGCTCGGCATCAGCCTCGCGGCGAGCGATGCCAGCGGCGGCGTGAAGGCGCTGCAGGACCTGCTGCGCGCGCCGATCGACCTGCTGCGCCTGTCGCATACTGCGATCCAGAAGGAGCCGCTGTCGCGGCTGACCCAGCTGATCAGCCACTGGCGCGGCGGCGGCCGGCGCATTCTGGTCGACGGCGTCGAGAGCATGCAGAGCGTCGCCAGCCTGTGGAATCTGGGCATCGACTACCTGCAGGGCGATGCGCTCGCTGCCCCGGCGCCGCGGGCAGAGGAAGACTGAGTCCGCCCATCCTGTTCCGCCCATCGCGGATCGCCCATTGCGGATCGCCCATCGCGTGTCGCGGCGCGTTCGACATTCTGCACGTTGCGACGAATCCCCCGTGCACGCCGTCTAGGGTGGGAAGGCCACTCGGGGAGACGCGTGCGATGCGATCGTTCGTCGGTTGGATGCTGTGCGGAAGTATTTTCGTCCTGCTTGGTTCCGGTTCGGTGCATGCAGGCAGGGCCGGCCTCAGTTCGCTCGACCTCGAGGCGGTTCAGACGCCCACCTTCATGCAGTTTCACCCTGACCTGCGCTGGCGCCTCAGTGGATTGCGCGAGCTCGAGCGCGGTGCGGATTCCATCGCGTTCAAGCAGTTTCGGCGCGCGTCGCTCTACGCGGACAAGCTGTCGCAGGCCATGGTTGCCGAGATGCTGTGGGAAGGCGTCGGAACGCTTCGCGACCGACCTGCCGCGTACGCATGGATGGACCTCGCCGCCGAGCGCGGCTATCCGGCGCTGCTGCTGAAGCGCGAGGCGTTCTGGACGTCGCTCGACGAGGCCGAGCGTCGGCAGGCGCTGGCGGCAGGAGAGGCCATCTATGCCGAGTTCGGCGATGACGTGGCCCTGCCGCGGCTGAAGAACACCTTGCGCAAGGGCCTGCGCAACGTCACCGGCAGCCGGGCGGGCAACACCATGGGCGTGCGCGCCATCTATCCGGGCGGCCCCGCCGGGGTGGTGAAGATTTCCGCGTTCAATCCGAAGGTTCCCGGCCTGGGTGAACTGACTTCGCTCGGCGGGGCGCGGCTGCAGGTGTTCGGCGGAATGGAAGTCCAGCGCATGTGGTCGGATCACTTTTGGCGGGCCGAGGAGTACCTCGACTGGAAGGAAGTCGAGATCGACAGCGAGCTCGTCAATCCCGGTAGGGTCGATGTGCTTCCGCTGCGCGCCATCGACTGACGGAAAGCGCACCCGCGGGCGTGGTCGAGGCGCCGCTCGCGGTGTGACGTCGCGGCGTCGCGAACGCCTCGCGTGATGCGGGCGGTCACGCGGGGCGATGCGCCGCGTGCGCACCCGGCCACGGTCGCGCATGTGTCGCGCACGCTCGCAGGGCGCCGCCGTGCGAGCGGCACGCCAACAGAAGTCGGCAACATGTTGCGTCGCACGCTTTGCGGGTGCGTGCGCTGCACTGCGCGCATTCGCGACGCTGTGTGGATGCTTCAGGCAAAACAGAAAGCTTCACCCAGCGTGCGACGTACCGGTCACGACGAACGTCCTCACCTCGAAGCCCACAAGGAGAGGAGCGTGCGATGCGATCGACGATGCGCGGTGTGCTGTGTGCGTGTGTGCTGGTGCTGTCTGCTAGTGCTGCGGCAGAAGCAGAACGGGGGAGTCTCACCAAGGGCGACCTGGACGCGATCCGCACACCCACCTTCATGCAGTACCACCCTGACCTGCGCTGGCGACTGAGCGCGCTCGCCGAACTCGAGCGTGGTGAGCACGAGATCGCGTTCAAGCAGTTCCAGCGTGCGGCCCTGTATGCGGACAAGGTCTCGCAGGCCATGGTCGCCGAGATGCACTGGGAAGGCGTGGGCACCCAGCGTGATCGGCCCCTTGCCTATGCGTGGATGGACCTGGCTGCCGAACGCGCCTATCCGCCGCTGTTGGGCAAGCGCGAGGAACTTTGGGCGGCGCTCAGCGAGACCGAGCGAAAGCAGGCGCTCGTGGTCGGGCGCGCCGTGTATGCGGAGTTCGGCGATGAGGTGGCCGTGCCGCGTCTCGAGCGCGCGCTCAAGCAGGGGCGGCGCACCATGACCGGAAGTCGTGGGCGCAATTCGCTGGGCGTGCGGGCGATCTTTCCAGGCAGCAATGCCGATCGCGTGCAGATCACTTCGCTGAACCCGAAGATTGCCAGCCCGGAAGCGATTGCCGGCGGTGCCGCCAGCGCGCCGACGATAGGACTCGGTGGCATCCGCATGCAGTTCTTCGGCGGTGTCGAAGTGCGCAGATTGTGGGCCAAGGAATTCTGGGACACCGAGCAGTATCTGGCCTGGAAAGACCTTGAGATCGACACCGAGATTACCGGTCCGGGCAGGGTCGACGTGCTGCCCTTGCAGGTGGTCAAGGACGAGCGACGATAGTGCGCCGGCGCCGGCCGCAGCACCGGCAGGCGCAGGGTTCGGGGCGATCGGGAAGTCTCGCGGTCGCGCAGCGGTGAATGGCCGGACGGACACCCACGCGCATGTGCGTGCCCGTTCGGCCCGGCGACCCCGCCGGATCGCCAGCGATGATGCGCTACTCGAATCCGCTGCCGAACATCCGTGCCGTGGCCGAGCGGTCGAGCGCGCTGTTGTCGCCGGGGGCCGTTTCGACCAGACCATCCGGGGCCGTCGCCGTGACGCTCGTTTCGATGACGCCGAGGAAACCCTGCGGCACGTCGGCGCTGAGCACGAAGGTCACCTGCGCGCCGGCGTCGAGATCGACGAGGGTGTCGATGTTGCCGGCGCCCGAAGCCGGACAACTCGCGCCCGTGCCGGCCGTGCACGTCCAGCTCGCATTGCCCAGCGCGTCGGACAGCAGGGTCTGCACGCTGACGTCCGCGGCATCCACCGGGCCCTGATTCAGGATTGTGACGACATAGCTCAAGGTTTCACCGCCGGACACGAAGTCGACTTCGTCGGTGATGCTGGCGACCAGGTCCACGCCGTTGGGTGCGCAGGTGACCAGCACATCGGTCACGGCGCTGCCGGCCACGGTGCCGCTGCCCTGGGACACAACACAGAGCTGGCTCGGCATGCCCGGCTGCTGCGACACCGTGACCGCGTAGGTCGCAGCGTCCGCCACGCCGTCGTCGAACACGAAGCTGCCGTCGGCGGTGAGTGTGAGGTCGCCGCCGCCGTTGTTCTGCAGCACCAGCGTGCTGCCCGCCGAGAGCCCGCTGACCGTGCCGCCGATCGCGTACTCGTTGACGACGCAGGTCACGAACACGTTCGACACGTTCGCGTTGGCGACACGTCCGCTGCCGTTGCCGATCGTGCAGGTCTGGTTGGGCGCGGTCGGGTGGGCGGTGACAACCACCTCGTAGCTGCCGCCGTAGGCGACCGTGCCGGGAAAGGCAAAAGCACCGTTGGCGGAAACGTCGATGAGCGCCGTCCCGTTGAGGGACAGGCCGACGCTGTTGCCGTCGGCGAGGCCGGTCACGATGCCGCCGATCGCGTACGCGGCGTCGCACGGCGCGTACTCCGTCGCGCCCAGGTCGACCTCGGCGCACTGCACGCGCGACGCGCCGGCCTGGTCGGTCTCGCCACCGAGGTGGTCGACGACGTCGCCGTCGCCGTTGAGATCGAAGCCGACGGTGGCCTCATCGAGCCATTGGCTGTCGCCGAAGTTGACGGTATCGACGTTGCCACCCGACAGCGGATAGAACGGTACGAACGCGGACTCGTCCAACGCACCCAGCTGCGGATCGGCGGTGAGCGTCGCCCCGCAGCTGGCGTCGCTGGCCATGCCGTTCTCGACCAGATAGGCGAGCGATCCGCCGCCTTCGCAGGCGAATCCCCCCGTGGTGGCGACCAAGGAGTTGTACGAGAGCACGGTGCCGTCGAAGACCGAGATTTCGTTGGCCGAATTGAAGGTCTCGTTGTAGGCGATCGTACTGTTCACGATCAGCAGCAGGGTGTCGTCGCCGTCCGAGCGGATGCCGCCGCCGCTGCCACTCAGTGTGCTGGCGACGAGGTTGCGGGTCACCGTGCTGTTGACCAGGATCGCCGTGCCGCTGCCTTCGTTGTTCAGTCCGCCGCCGAACGACCCGGCATCGAACGTCGCGTTGTCGTCGATCAGGCTGCGGCTGAGCAGCAGGTTGCCTTCGTTCTGAATGCCCCCGCCGCGACCGGCAAGACCCAGCGTGCTGTTGCCGCGCACCACCGAGCGATGCAGCTGCAGATTGCCTCGATTGAGAATGCCGCCGCCGCGGTGGCTGCTGCCGGTGAGCCGTCCATCTTCGATGGCGACGTCCCTGAGAATCACGGTGTCGAGGTTGGTGTTCACGAACAGGATGCGGAAGTTTTCACCGGCATCCGGGTCGCGGGCGATGCGGGCCTGGTTGCCGTCGACGGTGAAATCGCCGTCGTCGACGATGCGCGGAAGCGCGGTACCACCGAAGTCGTTGTCGGCGTTGTCCGCCTCGGTGAAGACGTAGTCCTGCGACACCAGATCCAGCGTGCTGTCGATACCGTCTGTGTTGGCGCAGGCCACCGCCAGCACCATCTCCCCTGCGCTGGCAGGGAAATAGGTGCCGCCGACGCCGCAGACGTATTCGACGGCGCCGAGTTCGATGCCGGGAAACACCGCGCGCGGTTTGCCCGACTGGTCATTGCCGCCGATGAAGTCGTCATTCGCGTCGCCGTCGCCGTTGAGGTCGATGCCGAGTTCGTCTTCGTCGAGCCAGTTCGGATTGGCTGCATCGATGACGCTGGTGGCGCTGCCGTCCAGCGGCAGGATTCTTGTGCCGTTTGCACCCGTGTCGAGCGGGAGAAACGCGATCGCGCCGGTGATCGGCGCGCTGCAGCCGCCGTCGAACACCAGGGTGTTGGCCAGCACGGTGGCGTTGCTGCAGTCCTGGACGGCGTCCGCCACCGTCTCGCCGAGGATCGAGTTGTAGACGCTGACCGTGCCGCTGTTGCGGCGCAGCTGCTCGCCATCGCCGTTGGATGCGTTGTCCATCAGGGTGGCATTGACGATGGTCACGTCACCGCCCGCGTCCACCGCGATGCCGCCGCCGCGCGCGGTCGCGCCGGTGACGACGTTCCCGGTGATGGTCGAATTCAGGATGCGGGTGACGCTTTGTGTCTGGATCCCGCCGCCCATGCCGGTGCCGGTGACGGTGTTGTCCTGCACGGTGGAGCGGATCACCCACAGCGCGCTGCCGCCATCGGCGCGGATGCCGGCGCCGTTGCTGTCCGACGTGTTGCGCGCCACCGTGCTGTCGCTGAGCACCAGCGAAGCGCCGGCGCCGACCACGATGCCGCCGCCCCGGCCCTGCGAGGCGTTGTCGATCACGCGGATCGAGTTGGCGCGTACTGTGCCCTGGGCGCGCAGTCCACCGCCCGGCGAGCCGGCATTGACCGAGCCGCCGGACAGGGTGAGGTCCTGCAGCTCGGCGACGGCGCCGGGCGTCACGTCGAGCAGCCCGAACAGGGCCGACGAGGCGGCATCGCGCTGCAGGGTCGCGCCGTGGCCGAGCAGGGTGAATACGCCATTGGCGCTGATGCTGCGCACCGCACGGGTCGTGCTGGCAGGGTCGCCGTCGCTGAACACGTACAGGCCGTTCTCAGCCAGCTCGATGACGCTGTCGACGCCGTCCGCATTGGCGCAGTTCACCGCGGCGCGCAGCGAGGTCACGTCGCCGTCGGCGATGACGTAGGGCGAGACGCAGGCATCGCCAGTGGTGAACGCGTAGACGGGGCTGGTCGCGAGCAGGAGGCAGGCGGCGAGCCGGAGCGGGCGAGGGGTGCGTCGTGCGGACATGCGGAACTCCTGGTGGTTCGAATCAGCGCGAACGCATCGCGGTCGCCATCGCGTTCCGCAGCAGGAATGCCGACCGGGTCGCCTCGGCGACGAGTCCGCGTCGGTTCGCTGCGGAACCGGTGCGCAGACTGGCAAGCGAATATGCAGGAAGTGTGGAGCGCCGATCGCGCGCTGCCCTTGCGTCGGCCGGCTTCGCCACCGTGCGTGTGCTTTGCAGGCTGTCGGCAGGCGCGGTGCTGTCGTCGGCGCCGAGTTGCGCGGAAAGCAGGCCGCCGCTGTCGCATCGGTCCGTCGCATCGACTGGACTGGTCTGGCTGCGGCCGCCGCGGAGGGCTGCAACCCTTGGCCGAACCGCTGCACCGCGATATCGGGCCACTTCGTTGGCCCGTCGATGGCCGACGCCCGCTAGCGCATCAGTCCGTTCAGGGCGAGGGCGGTCAACACCAGCAGGAGTGCACCGAAAGCAACGACGCCCATCAGCCCGAGCAGCAGCGCGACGGCAATCGCCCAGGGATGCTGCTCGGCGAAACGGCCGAACGCACTGACTTCACGGACGACCTCCGGGGCGGGAAGCTGTTCCGCCCCCCTGGCGATCTGCTGCATGTCGTCGAGCACCGCTTGCACGCGCGCGTCGGTGATCGCTTCGAGCGGCAGAATCGGGCTGGCGTAGCGGAACTTGCCCATGTCCGAGCTGGGCATGAAACAGGCGCTCCCAGCCAGAGTAGGGCTGGCGCCTTGCTTCAGCAGCCGGGCGGTGGCGTCCACCGCTTTCGATTCGGTGAGCAACTGCCGTGTCCACGCCGGGTCGATGGTCACGGCGACGAAGCCGTCGAGCGACTCGGGCACGGCGTCCAGCGTGACCTGCCGACGCAGCTTGTAGATCCAGCGCACGAACGCGTTGCGGGCGAAAGCGGCGCGCACGAAGAACACCTGGGTGCGGATGGAGGATTGCAGTTCGATGCGCAGTCGATAGCCCAAGGTCCTGCGGTAGCGGACTTCGCCGACGTATCCGGTGCGGCGCTCAGCAGCGATACGGATGACACAGTCGCGCTGATCGTCGCCGAGCCTTCCGTGCCAGATCGCCTGCATCATCCGATCCTCGCGCGCAAAGCCCTGCGCCGCGAGGGCGCGGTCGATCGGCACGATCTGATCGCCGAGCGCGGTCATGCCAGATCGAGGGGTTCGGCGTCCCCTTTGGCCAGCGCGGCCTTCAGCTTGTCCTGGTGCCGCAGCCCCAGCCAGCCTACCGGTGCGAACAGGAATCCCAGCAGCAGCGGCGCGAAGACCGCGACCGAGAGGCTGTTGTCGAGCACCGCTTCGGAGGGATTCTTCGGGTCGTAGTAAACCGTAATCGGCGCGCCGTTCCGGTACTTGACCGCCGCGGCCACCGCGTCTTCGCGCTCGTTGAACTTGTCGTGGGTGGTGCCGAGTCGGTAGCGCGACCCCGAATAGGTTTGGCCATCGACCTCCCAGCGATACGCGATCGACGGGTAGTACTGCCTGCGGCGTTCGCGTTCCTCGCGCGAGCGCGAGGCGCTGCCGGCCATCTGCAGGTCGCTGCGCACGCGCACCGATTCGATCGTGCCTTCGACCGTCGGCCAGTCGCGCGCCTCGTTGCCGTAGGCGATGAAGTACACGCCGAAGCCGACGAAGAACAGGCCGAGAAGCAGCAGGAAACCGAAGAAGCCTTTCAGCAGCATTGCATCGCTCCGGGCAGACCGTGCAGGAAGGTAAACGTCGCCCGCCGCGCACTTCAAGTCGAACGGCGCGATCGGCCTGCGTTGCGACTTTGGTCGTACGCCGCGTGCGCACGTGCCGAAGCGCGGCACAATGATCCGGGGCGGCGTCGGAGGGTTCGATGGCGGGGCCGAATTCGGTGCATCGGGATGCTGGCGTGGAGCGTGACCCTGCGGGGCTCGGCGCACTTGCGTGGGCCCGATTCATGAACGGCCTGCCGCATGGCACGTCCCCTCGGCCGCGTCCTGGATTAGGATGTCGCCTCGGCTGGGGGAGGGCCTCGGCACGTGACAACCCGAATCCGGCCCGGGCCACCGCCCGCGTCGCCGGTGCAGTCTGGCCTGGGAGAGGAACCGACAGTGAATCCGAGTGAGGCGTCGATGGACCCCAATGCAATCAATCTGCGTGCCTGGTGTGCGCGCTTCGCCAAGCCGCAGCTCAGCAAGGCGGTGTGGCAGCTGGTCGATACCCTGGTGCCGTTTACGGTGCTGTGGTCGCTGATGGCATGGAGCGTGGTGGCGGAGTGGTCCTATCTGTGGACGCTGCTGCTGGCCGTCCCCGCCGCTGGACTGTACGTGCGTACCTTCATCATCCAGCACGACTGCGGACACCAGTCGTTCTTCGCCAGCAAGCAGGCGAACGATCTGGTCGGCCGCTGCCTCGGCGTGATCACGCTGTTTCCCTACGGTTACTGGAAGAAGACCCACGCCGTGCACCACGGTTCGTCGGGCAATCTCGATCGCCGCGAGATCGGCGACATCAACACCCTTACCGTCGCCGAGTACCAGGCGCTGGGCTGGTGGAACCGGTTCATGTACCGCCTGTATCGCAGCACGCCCGTGCTGCTGGGCATCGGTCCGGTCTACCAGTTCGTGATCAAGCACCGCCTGCCGTTCGACATGCCGCTGTCGTGGAAGAAGGAATGGGCCAGCGTGCTGCTCAACAACCTGGTGCTGGCGATCGCCTTCGTCGCGATGGGCTTCAGCATCGGCTGGCACACGGTGTGGATGGTGCACCTGCCGATCGTGTTGCTCGCTGGCGCCGCGGGAGTGTGGCTGTTCTACGTGCAGCACAACTTCGAAGGCGCGTACTGGACGCGCGGTGAAGACTGGAACTCGAACGACGCGGCGATGGCCGGCAGCTCGTTCTACGATCTGCCCAAGGTGGTGCACTGGTTCACCGGCAACATCGGCTATCACCACATCCATCATCTGGCCAGCCGCATCCCCAACTATCGCCTGCGCGAATGTTTCGAATCGCACCCCCTGCTGCAAGCCGGCCCGCGGCTGACGATGTGGAGCAGCCTGAAGTGCGCGCGCCTCAAGCTGTGGTGCGAAGAGACCAAGCAGATGGTCGGGTTCCCGCGCCGCGCACGCGCGTAGGAGTAGGCCTGCCGGGCGTGGGGCCATGACGCATGGCCCCCACGTACGTGGGTCGGGAATGAATTCCCTCCCACAGGGTTTCCGCGAGATCGGCGCAGTTCGCTTGTAGGAGGGGTTTCAACCCCGACCACGGCCCGCGTGTTCCCCGCTGTGCGGATGTGTACGTGGGTCGGGAATGAATTCCCTCCTACAGGACTCCTCAGAGATCGGCGCAGCTCGCTTGTAGGAGGGGTTTCAACCCCGACCACGGCCCGCGCTTTCCCCCGGCGTCGCGGTGTGTATGGTGGGTCGGGAATGAATGCCCTCCTACAGGATTCCCCAGAGATCGGCGCAGCTCGCCTGTAGGAGGGGTTTCAACCCCGACCGCGGCCCGCGTTTTCCCTCGGCGTCGCGGTGTGTATGGTGGGTCGGGAATTAGTGCCCTCCCACAGGGTTCCCGCGAGATCGGCGCAGCTCGCTTGTAGGAGGGGTTTCAACCCCGACCGCGGCCCGCGTGTTCCCCGCTGTGGCGGTGTCGGTGGGTCGGGAATGAATGCCCTCCTACAGGATTCCCAAGAGATCGTGCAGCTCGCTTGTAGGAGGGGTTTCAACCCCGACCACGGGCGCCCGGTGATCCTGCGGCGTCCTGTCGGGCCGATGTCGGGGCGATGTCGTCACGCTGGGGTGGCTTGCGGCAGGATGATCTGCGGGCACCGACCCTGTGTCCCCGAGGAGGACCCATGCACATCGACAGCACCCGGCTTCGCACTTTGCGCAACACGCGCCAGTGGTCGCAGGAGCAGCTCGCCACGCTGAGCGGCCTGAACTTGCGCACGATTCAGCGCCTGGAAGCCGGCGCCAAGATTTCGACCGAGTCCTTGCGCGCGCTTGCCGCCGTGTTCGAAGTGCCGGCAGAAAGCTTGTTGATCCGTGACGTGACGCCAAGTCGATCGGCGCTCGCGGCGATGCATGAGGGGGTCGTGCGTGGCCTCGAGTTCACCGGCACCACCGCGCGCCCGGAGTTCTGGTGGTTTGCCCTGGCGGTCGTGATGGTGCTCGGATTCGCCCAGCTGCTCGCCGAATCGTTCGGCCCCCTGCCGCTGCAGATCGCTTCCCTCGCCGTATTGCTGCCGTGGATCGCCGCATGCACCCGGCGTCTGCGCGACGCGGGATTCAACCCCTG
The DNA here is from genome assembly GCA_020442465.1 of Lysobacterales bacterium. Taxonomy (GTDB): domain Bacteria; phylum Pseudomonadota; class Gammaproteobacteria; order Xanthomonadales; family Xanthomonadaceae; genus Pseudomarimonas. The sequence goes on along the minus strand of JAGRJY010000157.1, from coordinate 88,166 downwards.
GTGGCAGCTGATCTCCCTGGCGCCGGTAGGGGGCATGCTGGTGTTGTTATACCTGCTCGCCCTTCCGACCCGGGCGACGCCGGCTGCGACGGAAACGGACCCGGCAGACTCGGCCGCGCTCTGATCGCCGGTCGCGGGCAGCGGCGGCGCGGCTCGTGCCGCGCCAGCGCGTGAGTTGGCGCCGACATGGCAGAAATCTGCACGGTTCTCCGTGGCTATCCCAGGAAGGCTCGCGTTGGGCGAGCCGGGAAGCCTCCATATGGTCATGCTGCCAGGCTGTGCTTGCTCGTTCCGTGGCGTCCAGGCCAGCGCCCCGGCATTGCTCCGGCCTGATCGTTGTCGCCCTCCCGCGCGGTCGGGCCGTTCGATTGCGCATCGGTGCGCGAGGTTCGTCTCGCTCGCCGGCGCCGGGCTGATGATCGGACTGCTGGGCGCGCGCGCTGTGTCGGCGGCCAACTTCGTCGTCGACACCACCTCGGATACCTCGCTCTCCGCATGCACGGCCGCCGCCGCAGACTGCTCGCTGCGTGGCGCGATGTTCGCCGCCAACAACCTCGCAGGTGGCGACGCGATCACGTTCTCGATTCCCGGCTCCGACCCGGGATGTTCGGCAGAGACCGGCGTATGCCGCATCGAGATCGGCACGGCGCTGCCTGCCATCAATCAACCGCTCAGCATCGACGGCTACACCCAGCCGGGCGCGCAGCCGAACACGATTCCGGCGCCGGGTGCCAACAACGCCCAGCTCAAGATCGAGCTCACCCGCAGCGGCATCTTCGTGCCCAACAACGTGTTCCAGCTCAACGGCACGGCCACCCTGTTCGAACTGCGTGGCCTGGCCATCTTCACGCCCACCAGTGGCATGGTCAGCGGTGGTCTGCGCCACGTCATTCGCGGCAATTGGTTCGGCGTCACCGCGCTCGGAGAAAGCCCTGACTACAGTTCACCCGGCACGGTGTTCGAGCTGGGGTTCTTCAACCGGCAGATCATCATCGGCGGCTCGAACCCCGAGGATCGCAATGTCATCGCCGGCAGCGGTCGCGATCTGAGCAGTCCGCCGCTGCCCGGGGGCGGCACCAACATCGTCCGCGTGAACAGCGTCATGACCGATCGCGGCGATATCCTGATCGAAGGCAACCTGATCGGCTTCGCGCCGGATGGCATCACATCCTTGCCGTTCCGCGACCCGTTCAGCGTCAACCCGGGTGATGACGCGTTCCAGACGCCGACGGTGCGGATCCTCGACAACCGATTCAGCCGCGCGGCGCGCAACTTCAGCGGCGCGTTCGGCGGTGCGTTGCGCATCATGACCAACCGCACCATGACTGAAGCCGCAGTGATCCAGGGCAACATCTTCGGGCTCGGCGTCGACGGCAGCCGCGTCGGCGTGCAAAAGGACCACATCGAGATCTTTCTCGGCAACAATAGCCGTGTGCCGAAGGTGCTGATCGGTGGGCTGGGCGTCGGCGAAGGCAACGTGTTCGCGGCCGGCGCATCGTTCGGCGTCGACCTCGGTTCAGCCGTGCGCCTGCCAAACTCCGCGTTGGCCGGCACCTTCATCGAGTTCGTCGGCAACCGCATGCTTGGCAACCAGGGCATCGGCCTCGACTTCCCGCATCCGACCGCGGGCGGTGGGGTGGCGTTCGGGCGCACGCTGAACGACGTCGACGATGTCGACCTTGGCGCCAACCAGTCGCAGAACTTCCCCGTCATCAGCGCGTTCAGCGTGGCCGGCGACCAGCTCAACTTGACCTACGGGGTCGATTCGGCGCCGGCGAACAGCGCCTATCCTCTGCGCGTGGACTTCTACCGCGCTCTCGGTGACGAGGGCGAGGAACTGATCGACAGCGATGTTTACTTGCTCACCGAGGCCCAGACCAGCAAGTCGGTAACCTTCACCCTGCCGCCAGGCTTCGATCTCGATGCCGACGACGTCGTGGTGGCGGTGGCCACCGATGCCGAAGGACGAAGCAGTGAGTTCAGCTTTGGCCAGCTGCAGATCACCGTGTCGGACGCGCCGGATCCGTTTCCCGCGGGCATTCCGTTTTCGGTGGAAGTGGTGGCTACGGCGACCAGCGGCCCGTTCAAGCCCAATGGAACGGTTCTGGTGTCGATGAACACTTCACCGGCCACCACCTGCACGATGACGCTGCAGCCGACTGCCACGGCGCTGACCAGCGCAGGAAGCTGTGAGCTATTGCCGCTGCAGGTCGGCTCGCGAACGATCACCGCCACCTACCAGACACTGGCCGGTGCGTTCTCCAGCGCCACGGGCGACAACGTCACCGCGATCGCGGCGCACACGGTGACTGACCCGGGGCCGGAGCAGATCAGTTTCGCCAGCTGTGCTGCAGTCGGCATCGAAGGTCGCGAACTGGTTGTCGAGGTGCGACGCCCCAGTGGTGGTGTCGCGGCGGTGCAGGTCGACCTCACCCACGAGGCGGGGACGGCGACGCCCGGTACCGACTACGCCGCACCGGCCGACCAGACACTGATCTGGGCGCCCGGTGACTTCGCACCCAAGCTGATCGGCATCCCGATCGATGCGGATGCGCTGGTCGAGCCCGTCGAAACTTTTCGTCTGCGCCTGTCCAACCCGGTGAACGCGTCGATCCTGCCGACTGCACTCACCGAGATTCGCATCCGCAACGGCGTCGATGCCGGCTTCGCCGACGGGTTCGAGGGCAGCTGCGTGAACTGATCGCCGGCAGGGCGGGTGGGCTTTCACAGGGCGGCCGGCCAGGCGTGCGGATGGCTAGCCGTACTCGTCCTCATCCAGGAACGGATCCGACTCGAGCTGGCCGTGCACGGTGTCGACGTGCTCTTCGGCCATGTTCGGATCGCGGAACAAGGCGATGTGCAGCAGCGCGTCGCCGCGGTTGACGATGGGCAGCTGGCTGCGACCGATGACCAGACCCTTGGCGCTGGCGGTCACGGCGGCGTCCACATCGCCGAATGGATCGGACACGATGCCGAGCACCTCGTCCTTCTCGACCGCCTCACCCACCTTCTTGAAGCTGCGGAACAGCCCCCCGCGCGGTGCGCGCACCCAGCGGCTGCTCGAGGCACGCAAGGGCTGCTTGGGACTGGTCATGCGCGTGCGCGGGTGGAGCATCTCCAGCTTCTGCAACACCGACAGCACGCCGCGCACGCCGGCGCGAACCGGCAGCTCGTCATAGCGCAGTGCCTCGCCGGCTTCGTAGATCAGGGTCTCGATACCCATCGCGCTGGCTGCCGCGCGCAGCGACCCCTCCCTGAGCGGAGCGGTGAGCGAAATCGGCGCGCCAAACGCCTGCGCCAGCGCACTCAGCCGCTCCGACGCAGTGGGACTGATGCGGATTTGCGGCAGGTTGCTGCGATGCAGCGGCGCGCTGTGAATGTCGATGCCGAATTCGCAGCGACGCACCACTTCGTCGAGGAACAGATGGGCCAGCTGTGCCGCCAGCGATCCGCGCGGTGAGCCAGGAAAGCAGCGGTTGAGGTCGCGCCGGTCCGGCAGGTAGCGCGACTGGTTGAGAAAGCCGAACACGTTGACGATCGGCACCGCCAGCAGCGTACCGGCCATCCGGTTCAGCACCGGGCTGCGCAGGATGCGGCGAATGATCTCGACGCCAATGATTTCGTCGCCGTGTACGGCAGCGGACAGGAACACCACCGGTCCCGGCCGCGCGCCGTGGATGACATGCACCGGCAGATGCACCGGTACATGATTGGCGAGCAGGCTGACCGGCAGTTCCACCGTGCTGCGCGAGCCTGCGAGAACCGTGCGATCTCCGATCTCGAAACCGGCGCGATTCGGCTTGCGCGCTGCGCGCGACTTCATCATCGCGCAAGCACGCCTAGCCGCGCCCCTTGGTCTTGGTCTTGCCCGCCTTGGCGTGCGTCTCGAGGAAAGCGATGATCTGGCCGGCGACGTCGATGCCGGTGGCCTTTTCCACGCCCTCCAAACCCGGCGAAGAGTTCACCTCCATCACCACCGGGCCGTGGTTGGAGCGAAGCATGTCGACACCGCAGACGTTGAGCCCCATCGCCTTCGCTGCGCGCACCGCGGTCGAACGCTCCTCGGCGGTGATCTTCATCGACTTCGCACTGCCGCCGCGATGCAGGTTCGAGCGGAAGTCGCCCTCCGCGCCCTGGCGCTGCATGGCGGCCACAACCTTTCCGCCCACGACCAGGGCCCGGATGTCGGTGCCCCCGGCCTCCTTGATGAACTCCTGCACCAGAATGTTGACGTTGGCGCCGCGGAACGCCTCGACCACCGATACCGCCGAGCGCGGCGTATCGGCCAGCACGACACCGATGCCCTGGGTGCCCTCCAGCAGTTTGATCACCACCGGTGCGCCACCGACCACCTTGAGCACTTCGGCAGTCTGCTTCGGATCATGCGCGAACGCGGTCACCGGCAGTCCGATGCCGTCGCGGGCGAGCAGCTGCATCGAGCGCAGCTTGTCGCGCGAGCGACCGATGCCCACCGACTCGTTCAGCGGGTACACCCCCATCATCTCGAACTGACGCAGCACCGCCAGGCCATAGAACGTGATCGAGGCGCCGATGCGCGGAATCACCGCGTCAAACCCGGTCAGCTTGCGATCGTTGTAGAGCACCTCAGGCCGATGCGAGGTGATGTTCATGTAGCAGCGCAGTGTGTTGATGATCTCGATCTTGTGCCCCGCCGCTTCAGCGGCCTCCACCAGGCGCCGGTGCGAGTACAGGTTCGGATTGCGCGCGAGCATCGCGATTCTCATGGCGTGCCTCCACTGCATCGGATGTATGGTCAGGGTACACCCGAGAGTGTTGATGCCCGTTAACAGCTCGTGCTCCGCGTCGCGAGCGAACCGAAGTCTGCCGCCTCATCGGGGGCTGTTCACAGCACGAACGGCACCAGCCACCAGGTCCGCTTCCTGTAGTCGGCCCATTCCGGGTAGCGCGACAGGCTGGCTTCCTTCATCACCATGTTGACGGCGAACACACCCACCCAGACGAAGGCGAGCACCAGGGCGGGGAACCAGTGCCAGACCAGCAGCGCGAAACTGCCGTAGATCATCATTTCGCCGAGGTAGTTGGGATGACGGATCCATGCGTGCACGCCATCGGTGATGAGGCCGCGCTGCACGCGCAGGGTGAAGTACTTTTGCGCGTCGGCGGCGATCATCAGGGCGCTGCCGAACAGGCAGAGGCTGATGCATAGGCAGAACCATACGGGCTCGGGCAGGGGATAGCGCGCGGGCGCCACCCCGGAAATCAGTAGCCAACCAAACAGCCAGTAGGGCCCGAGTACGAACAGGAACGCGTTGATGCCTCCGCCGATCGTCACGCGAGCCTGCCAGCTCGGATCCGGAAAGCACAGGTCCTTCAGCAGCCAGACCAGGCCGTAAGTGCCGTGCAGGGCGAGATAGATCCACGCTGCAGTCGATGCATTGCCGTACCACGCGATCATCGTGCCGAGCGCGAAGAACGTGCCCGCCTTCTGGAAGTTCACCACCCAGGCCAGCTTCCAGGGTCGCGGTCCACCGCCGAAGTCGCGCGAAAGCCAGTTCGCGAACCGATGCATCGACGCGGCCCAGCGGGGCGGTGGGGTAGGCTGGGTCGAATCGGGCATGGTGAACTCCGTTCATCGCTTCCGCGGCGGCAAGCGTAGCGTCTGCGGTGGGGCTCCGCACGATGTTTTCGCCGGATATAGTCGACAGCAAGACCACTCGAGGATGATCCGCACTTGATGGAGCGCAAAAGCCACCTGGCAGAAGTGCCCGCGCAGCCCAACGACGCGCGTGACGTTTCGGCGAATCGTCGCGCTACTCGCGTCGCCGGGCCGAGGACCAATCGCGCCAGCGCCAGATTCTCAGGGCCCTCTGCATGATGTCTGGCTCACATTCGGGAACTTCAAGCAAAGCCCCGGAAGACGAGCCGGTGCTCCGTCGCTGCGCGCTGGTGCTCGGGGGAACGGGCTTCATCGGCGCCTCCATCGTCGGGCAGCTTCGGCGACGGGGATGGCGGGTGCTGAGTGCAGTGCGCCCGGGTGCCGCGCTGATGTCCGACGAGCGCCCCTGCGATCTCGCAAAAATGGTCGATGCAGATAGTTGGAACTCCGTGCTTGACGGTGTGGACGCGGTGGTCAACGCAGCCGGCATTCTGCGCGAGACGCCTGAAGACACGTTTGAAGCCGTGCATTGCGATGCACCTCTGGCCTTGGCCCGCGCGTGCGTGCAGCGGGGTGTCACTCAGTTCGTGCAGATTTCAGCCATGGGGCTGCCTGCGGACGGTGAGTTCATCGCCAGCAAGCATCGCTTCGATGACGCGTTGCGTGCGCTCCTGCCCACTGCTTTGATCCTGCGACCGTCCGTGATTTTCGCCACGTCGGGCTCCCATGGAGGTACATCGCTGCTCCGCGCGCTGGCCGCAGTGCCGATCGTGTTGCCGCTGCCGGGTCGCGGACAGTGGATGATCCAGCCGTCGGCAGCAGATGACCTGGCAGCTCTGGTGGCGATCGGGCTCGATGATCGCGTGGACGGAGTCTACGAAGTGGGCGGGCCGCGAGCCCTCACGCTGCGTGACTATCAACTCTCCTGGAGGCGATGGCTGCGTGTCCCCGGCAAGGCGTGCTGGTGCCTGCCCGAGTCGTGGATCGATGTGGCGATGCGTTTGGGCGATGTGTTTGGGCGGGGTCCGATGACTGCGGTGGTCTGGCGCATGCTCCGTCGCGGCAATGTCGCCCAGCCGGGCGCACACGCGACCTTGCGCGACAAGTTCGGTTTCGCTCCCCGGGACGTCGAGACTGTACTCGCCGAACAGCCCAGCTCGGTGCAGGATCGCTGGCATGCTCGCCTCCATCTTCTTGTCGCACCACTGCGTTTGTCCGCGGTTGCGCTGTGGCTGCTTTCCGCGGTGGCCGGGTGGATGACGCCTGCGCACGACATCGAGCGCATGGCGGCGGGAAGCTGGTTGGCCGCATCGGAACCGGTTGCGCTCGCTCGGCTTACGGCAGGGCTGGATCTCGTGCTGGCCTGCTGGCTGGCAGTGGCGGCACGACCGCGTCCAGCTATTCTGCTGATGATGCTCAGCGTACTCGCCTATACCTTTGCTCTGGGTGTCGCCGTCCCGTGGCTCTGGCTGGATGCGTTGGGTGGGCTAGCGAAGAATCTGGTGATTCTTCCAGCACTCGCCGTGTTGTGGGTGCTCGTGGAGCGACGCTGAAGTGGACTACCTGGTTATCAAGTGGGTCCATGTCCTGTCCTCGACTCTTTTGTTCGGAACCGGGTTGGGTATTGCGTTCTTCATGTGGATGGCGCACCGCGGCGGCGATGCTCGCATGATTGCGCACACCGCGCGGATCGTTGTCATTGCAGACGCCTGCTTCACCGCGCCAGCGGTCGTGGTCCAGCTGGGCAGCGGTCTATGGATGACCCAGCGCATTGGCCTGCCGCTCGATATCCTCTGGCTGCGTACTGCATTGATGCTCTACGCAGTCATCGGCGCTTGCTGGCTGCCCGTGCTTTGGTTGCAGAAGCGGGCGCGCGATCTGGCCAATCAGGCCTGCGTGTCCAATCGACCGCTGCCGCCGGCTTACTTCGCGATCATGCGGTGGTGGTTCTGGCTCGGCTGGCCAGCATTCATCAGCGTGGCCTGGGTGTTCTGGCTGATGGTCAGCAAGCCCTCATAGCACGGGCTCGCTAGGGGCGCAGCCGCGCCATCAGCGCCTGGAATCTCGGCAGCTCGCGAAGCGGTGCGAGGTCGCTGTCGTGCTCGATCCAGTCGGGGTAGCCCATGCCGAGGTCGAAGCTCTGTTCGAGCAGGTCGAGGGCGCGGTCGTGGTCGCCGTGGAGGCTGTAGAAGCAGGCGGCGTTGTACATCGTGCCGAATTCTTCGCCGTGCAGGCGCAGTGCCTCCTCGATGTAGGGTACGCCTTCGCTGCCCCGACCGAGACGCTGGAGGATCTGCCCGGTCATGTAATGCATGCGCGCGTTGTCCGGCTCGATGGTCAACTGGTGCAGCAGCGCGGTGAGTGCCTGCTGCGCGACGGCGAGGGCGGCGTCGGTTTCTCCGCAGGCCTGGTGCGCGTTGGACGACAGCGAAAGCACGCTGGGGTCGTCGGGGCGCAGTCGGAAGGTCTCGCTGTACATCGCTGCGGCGCGCCGATAGTCGCCCTGGGCGAAACAATGCCGCCCGAAGTAGTAGTAGGCCTCCGGCAACTCGGGATTGAGTTCGATCGCGCGCTCGAATGCGCGATTGGCGCCAGCGGCATCGCCGGCGATGGAGCGGATGTGACCCTGCGCCACGTGCGCCTCGGCCAGGTCGGGAGCGAGATCGAGGGCGCGCGATGCTGCGGCCGAGGCTTCCGGCAACAGCTCTTCGGCGCGCGCGTGTCGCCACAGGATGCGTTGGGCGAGGATGTCGGCGAGCCCTGCGTGGGCCTGTGCATAGTCCGGGTCAAGCTCGATCGCGCGGCGATACATCGCGGGCGCCTGGCGCCACGCCCGCTGGGTGATCTGTCCGGCGAACTGCCGGCCGCGCAGGTAGTACTCGTAGGCCGCCATGTTGGTGGGCGCGTAGCGCGTGGCGCGCGCGGCGCCCGGGCCTTGCAGCGAGAGCTTCAGTGAGTGCACCACGCGCCCGGCTATCTGGGTCTGGATGGCGAACACGTCGGCGAGGTCGCGCTCGTAGGTTTCCGACCAGTGGTGATACCCATCGTGCGCGTTGACCAGCTGTGCGGTGATGCGCAGTCGTCCGCCGGACTTGCGCACACTGCCTTCGAGGATGGCGTCGACGCCGAGCAAGCGGCCGATCTCGCGCGGGTCGACGCTGCCGTCGCGGTAACGGAACGACGCAGTGCGTGATGCCACCCGCAGTCCACGCACACAGCACAGCGTATCGATGATTTCTTCAGCCAGCCCGTCGCAGAACCAGTCCTGGTCGTGCCCCGGACTGAGGTCGGAGAACGGCAGGATCGCCACGGCAGCGATGCAGTCCTTGCCCGCCGCTTCCACTGATTCCGTTGATGCGGGCGCCGACAGGGCGGGCACCGGCGCGCTGCCGGGCCGGGCGGCGGTGGGCTCGGTCTCGACCGCGGGCGTACGCACGACACGTCCGGCGCGCCAGTCGTAGATCCAGGCCAGGATGGCGGCAGGCACGAGGCCCACCAGCAGCGAGATGATCAACACACGCTGTGACCAGTCGGGCAGGCCCATGGGCTCGAAAGTTGAGTCGGCCACCTGCAGCAGTACCCAGCTGACGAACACGTACGCCGCCATCGCGCGAAACACGCGGCGTCGCCGCAATTCACTCCAGGTGCCTTCGACTTTCGTCAGCATGCCCGCCATCGTGTTGCGACTCACGAACCCGTACCGAATCCAGTGTAGCGGGAGGCATCGCCGCGCGCCCGACCCGGGTCGGGCGAACGCGCATACTCGGATCAGGGGGCGTTCTTGGCCTCAGCTGCGCGGTGCGGTGCTCAGCGCATGAAGGCCGGAATCGGTTTCCCGCTCGCCGTGCGTAGTCGGTCACTCGGCGCGCTTCGCTCGCGCGATGCCCGACGATGTGCCATGGTCGATTCGATCGTCGCAGGAGCAACGGCATGGCATTCGACTTCGATTTGTTCGTGATCGGCGGAGGGTCGGGCGGGGTGCGCGCGGCGCGGGTGGCCGCGCAGGGCGGTGCGCGCGTGGCCCTGGCCGAGCAGGACCGCTACGGCGGCACCTGTGTCCTGCGCGGGTGCGTGCCGAAGAAGCTGATGGTGTTCGCGTCGGAGTTTTCCGGCCTGATGCGCGACGCAGTCGGCTACGGCTGGCAGGTCGACGCCGGACAGTTCGACTGGCCCAGGTTCCGTGCCCGACTGCATGCCGAACTCGACCGTCTCGAAGCGGTGTATCGCGACTTGCTCGCCGCGCGTGGAGTCTCGCTGTACGACAGCCGGGCGCGCCTCGTCGATGCGCATACGGTCGAACTCGCCGATGGCACGCGGCACAGTGCCAGCACGATTCTCATCGCGACCGGCGGGCGGCCAAGCGTGGCCGATGCGCCCGGGGCGGCGCTGGGCATCACCTCCGACGACGTCTTCCACCTCGATGCCCTGCCTGCCCGGTTGCTGATAGTCGGCGGCGGCTACATCGCCTGTGAATTCGCCTGCATCTTTCGTGGCATGGGCGTCGAGGTCACCCAGTACTACCGCGGAGCCCAGGTGCTGCGCGGATTCGATGACGAGGTGCGCGGTCTGGTTGCCGAAGAGATGCGCCAATCCGGCATCGACCTGCATACGGGCACCCAGGTGCTGACGATGGAACGCGGTGAACAGGGCATCGAGGTCAAGGCGAGCAACGGCACGCTGCGCAGCTTCGACCAGGTGCTGCTGGCAGTGGGACGCACGCCAAATTCGAGCGACATGGGCCTCGAGGAGGCCGGGGTCAAGCTCGACCGCCGCGGTGCCATCACCGTGGACGCGTACTCGCAGACCACGGTGCCGTCGGTGTATGCCGTGGGCGATGTGACCAACCGGGTGAACCTGACGCCGGTGGCGATTCGCGAAGGCATGGCCTTCGTGGCCACGGTGTTCGGCGGCTGTCCCACCGCGCCCGACCATGCGCTGATCCCTACCGCGATCTTCACCCAGCCGGAAGTCGGCACCGTGGGGCTGAGCGAAGAGGAGGCGCGCGGTCGCGGGGCGATCGAGGTCTACTGCAACTCGTTTCGTCCCATGCGCAGCGCGTTTCTCGGTCGCCACGCGCGGGTGCTGATGAAACTGGTGGTGTGCGCGGACACGCGCACCGTGCTCGGCTGCCACATCGTCGCGCCGGGGGCGGGCGAGATGATCCAGCTGGCCGGTATCGCGGTGAAGATGGGCGCGACGAAAGAAGACTTCGATCGCACCATGGCCGTGCACCCGACCATGGCCGAGGAACTCGTCACCATGCACGAGCCGGTGCGGCGGGCGTGATGCGCGGTTCTCTGTCGGCCGCGTGCGATCGGGTTGCGACGGCGCCCAGTCCCGGTGCCTCGGGAGCGCAGGCAGGTGGCTTCCAAGTTTTTACCCGGGTCATATTGACGCCTTAATATCACCCGGGTAAATTATGCGCCAGTCCGCTGGAGCACTGCCGTGTCCGATACCGCTACCCTGATCGCGTTCAAGCGCGGGCGACGCATCGCCCGTGGCACCTTGCGCGAGATCGAAGACGCCGTGCGCGCCGCCGCCGACGGCGACGAAGCGGCGGTCGTGGTGCTCGACGCGGAGACCTCGGCGCCGGTCGACATTCCGCTGCATGCGTTCACGCCGCGGGCGCCGAACCGGTCGCTGCCGCGCCGCCCGGGCAGGCCGAAACTCGGGGTGACCTCGCGTGAGGTGTCGCTGCTGCCACGGCATTGGAACTGGCTGGCCGACCAGCCCGGCGGCGCTTCCGCCGCGCTGCGCCGATTGGTGGAACAGGCGCGGCGTAGCGAAGGCAGCAAGGCGCGCAAGCGACAAACCATGGAAGCGGTCGATCGGTTCATGCACCTGATGGCTGGAGACTTGCCGAACTTCGAGGCCGCCAGCCGCGCGTTCTATCAGAACCGCCAGGAAGACATGCGCGCCTGTATGGCGGCTTGGCCGAACGACATCCGCAGTCACCTCGACGAGCTGCTGCAGCGCCATTGGGGAGCCCGTCGTGGCTGAACATGCCGATACGCCAACCAGCGGAAAGGCGAGGCAGGATGCGGATCTCACCCAGGGATCGATCTTCGCCCACCTGATCCGCATGGCGGTGCCGATCGCGATCGGTCTGCTGTTCCAGAATCTTTACCACCTGATCGATCTGTACTTCGTGGCCCAGCTGGGCGAGCAGGCGGTCGCCGGGGTCAGTGCCGCAGGCAATCTGATGTTCATGGTGCTGGCGGCCAGTCAGGCGCTCAGCGTCGGCACGGTGGCGCTGGTGGCGCAGGCGATGGGCCGCAAGGACACCGCCGATGCCGATCGCGTGTTCAACCAGAGCCTGGGTGTGTCGATGCTGCTGTGCGTGGCGACCCTGTTGCTCGGTTATCTGTTCTCCGACGCCTATCTGGGTGGCCTCGCGGCTGGCGCGGAGGCACGACGTGCCGGTCTGATCTACCTGTGGTGGTTCCTGCCGTGTCTGGCGTTGCAGTTCCCCACCGTCGTGATCAGCTCGGCCATGCGCGGCTGCGGCGTGGTGCAGCCGGCCATGCTGGTGCAGCTGCTGACCGTCGTGCTCAATGCGATCCTCGCACCGGTGTTGATCGCCGGCTGGGGCACCGGACTGGCCTTCGGCGTGGCCGGAGCCGGGGCAGCGAGCACGCTGTCGATGGTGGTCGGCATGGCGATGCTGTGGCGACTGTTCCGACGCATGCACCTGCCCATCACGATACAAAGAGACGCGCTGCGGCCGCGGCGCGACACCGTGGCACGCCTGCTGCGGATCGGCGCGCCCTCGGGCGGCGAGTTCCTGCTGATGTTCGTCTACATGGCGGTGATCTACTGGCTGATCAAGCCGTTTGGCGACGAAGCCCAGGCCGGATTCGGTATCGCCATGCGGGTGATGCAGGCGATCTTCCTGCCGGCGATGGCAGTGGCGTTCGCGGTGTCGGCGCTGGCTGCGCAGAACGTCGGCGCCGGTTTGCCCGGGCGCGTTCGCGCGTCGTTCCGCACCGCGGCGCTGACCAGCTGCGGGCTGATGGCGCTGCTGACCTTGCTTTGCCAGTGGCGTGCCGACGCGCTGCTGGGCATTTTTTCGCAGCAGGCCGGCGTGCTCGCCGTCGGGGCAGGATTCCTGCATGTGGTGTCGTGGAACTTCGTGGCGAGCGGGCTGGTGTTCACCTGCTCGAGCCTGTTCCAGGCGCTCGGCCACACGTTGCCGTCGCTGCTCAGCAGTGCGAGTCGTCTGCTCACCTTCGCGCTGCCGGCGATCTGGCTGAGCACGCGGCCGGGCTTCACCCTGCGTCAGGTGTGGTTGCTCTCGGTCGCCACCGTGGCCGCGCAGGCGCTGTTCAGCCTGTGGCTGCTGCGCGGGGAGATGCGACGGAGGTTGCCGCACGCGGCTGCAGTGGGCGCGCCGGCCTAGCAACCACCGTGCCGCAGCGCAGCGTGTTCTCGCCCGTCGCGACAAGGCATGCTGGTCTCCGCAGATCGATCGCCGTGCCTGGCGGCATACGGTCAGGCGCTGAATCGGAAGGAGGAGCGACATGAACGCATACGTTCACCGAACCATGCTCTGCCTGCTGGCATGCATAGGCAGTGCCGTCGCCACCGCATCCCATGCGGAAGCGCCGGATGCCAAGGACGTCCCCATCGCGCTCGACACCCACCAGCTGGAATGGGAGTCATCCAGCGCGCCCGGATTCCCCGAGGGCGCGATGCGCAAGATCATGCACCGCAACCCCGAGAGCGGCGCTGCTGCACTGCTGCGAAGTCATCCGAAGGGCTACGTCGAGCCGCGCCACTACCACAGCACCGCCGCGCACAGCGTCTACCTGCTCAAGGGCCGGGTGCGCATTGGCGACCTGGTGGCCGGGCCGGGGTACTTCTTCCATGCGCCCGCCGGATCGCCACACGGACCGATCGAAGCGCTCGACGACATCGAGTTCCTGCTCTGGACCGACGGGCCGCTGGACCTGCATATCGTCGATGCGCGTGCTGCCGGGGTGCCGGCCGAGTCATCGGACGGCGAATGAAGAAACAACGCCGCGCGGCAGCGCGCTGACGCTCGACGGATCAGCCGCCCGGCCCCCAGTAGCCCAGTTCGCGTCGCAGCTGCAGGCTGCGAAGCCAGCCCTTGAAGGGCTTTCGTCGCAGCGCGCCCAGCTCACCGCGCAGCAACGCCTCGGTCGCGGCCACCACGCGCTGGCTGGAACGTCCGTCGCGGTGCGGGTGGATCGCGTTGGCGTACGCATCGATCGCCTGTTGCAGAGCCGGATCCGGCGCGAACGCGCGAACCAGCTGGGCGGGCAAGTCGGCGGCGTCGTCGAAGTCGATCATGTGCGGCTTCGGCGACCGGTTGCGAAAGGTGACCACCGGCTTGCGCTGAACCACGAATTCCGACACCACCGAGGTCGTGTCGGCCACCAGCACATCGGCGGCGCGCTGGGCGGCGATGAGTTGCTCGGTCTCGAAGAAACACGCGTTGGCGCCGGCCAGGTCGCGGTAGCGCTCGAACCAGACCGGCGCACACTTGGGGTGCAGGGTGAGCAGCCAGTAGCGCTCGCCGCGGGCGACCTCGGCAGCGATGGCTTCGAACAGGTGCGGGGCGGCGCTGAGACGTTCGGTGAAGGTCGAGGCGAACATCACCACCGGGCGATCTCCCGCTGGCGCGCGCAGCGCCTCGGCTGCCGGGTCTCTGGGCCGGAACAGCGGGTCCAGCTTCGGCCAGCCGGTTTCGACCACGGCGAAATGGCGGTGCTTGGCGGCGAGCTTGCGGAAAGGCTCCGTGGTGGCCGGGCCCTGTGTGCAGTACAGATCAAACAGGCCGCGAATACGGAAGTGGCCGCGGCCATCGCTGCGCTTCTCGACGTTGAAGCCGTGGAACAGCTGCACCTTCGCCCCGGACAGGAACCCGGGCACGTCATTGGCGGCGGAAAACACTGCCCGTGGACGCAGTGCGACCGCCGTGCGGATATCCACCGAGGGCACGGAGCTGTGCAGTGCCGCTCCGGAGGCGCCGCGAACCAGCAGCGCCGACACACGGTGGCCGTCGTCGATCAGCGCATCGGCCAGCGGCCGCAGGATCGGCAGGGCATAGCGCTCGGTCGCATACAGCAGGTAGTCGGCCACACGGACGTCCCGATCAGGCTGCCGACTGGGTGATCCAGCCTTCGCGTTCGAGCGTTTCGGCGGGACAGCGGTCGAGGTCGATATCGGCCGGTGGTTCGGCACCGGCACGGTAGCCCGACCAGGTATTGCGGCCCGCGGCTTTCGCACGGTACGCGGCCTGATCGGCGAGCCGGATCGCAAGATCGACGTTCGGTTCGCGGCTCGGCCACATCGATGCCGCGGCAAAGCCCAGCGAGGCGGTGAGCGCCACCTGGCGCCCCTCCACTTCGGCCGGATGGTCAGCCAGGGCCTGCTGCAGCCTGGCGCAGAGCTCAGGTGCCTGCACGTCGGTCGCGCCGCGACACAGCCAGATGAATTCTTCGCCGCCCCAGCGGATGAGTTCGTCGCCTTCACGCTGGCAACCGCGCAGCACTTCGGCCACGTGCTGCAGCACCTTGTCGCCGGCGGGATGGCCGAACTTGTCGTTGATGCGCTTGAAGTGGTCGAGGTCGGCGACGATGGCGAGCAGCGGCGTCCCGTCCGGGCCATCAGTGCTGCGCCGATGCAGCAAGGCTTGCAGATGCCGGCGGTTGTACAGGCCGGTCAACGCATCTTCCTCGCTCTGACGGCGGATCACGTCGTTGAGTTGCTGGAGGCGCTCGCGATGACCGTCGATTTCCTCGTTCTTGCGCAGCAGCTCGCGGTGCGCGCGCGCACGGTGCGCGAGCAGACGCACGAGCAGCAGCAGGATCAGACCCAGCGCCACCACCGCCCCGATCAGGCCGTTGCGCTGCAGGCGTTCGTTGGCCTCCTGCGCGTGCAGGCGGTCCAGATCAGCCTGCTTGAGCGCCAGATCCGCCTTCTGCACCGCGAGCTCGGACTCCTTGCGCTTCAGCTCGACATTGGCTTCCAGCTGGGCGATGCGCTCGTTCGACGCCACGCTGTTCACCTCGTCGCTCAGCGACTTGTACTCGCGCATCCAGCGCAGAGCCTCTTCGTGGCGACCGAGTGCGGACAGGTTGTCGATCAGCACCGGATACAGTTCGAGTGCCTTGGGCCGGTTGTCGCTCTCGGCATACACCGCGCGTGCGCGCTGCAGGTAGCTGTCGGCGCGGCGGCGATCGCCCAGCGCAATCCATGCTTCGCCGATGTTCTTGTAGGCGACGCCGAGCAGCGCGAGGTCCTTCGACTGCGCGGCGATGGCCGCGATCTGCTCGAAGCGTCGCAGCGCTTCGCGCGTGTTGCCCTGCTTGAGCAGGACGAACGCGAGGTTGTTGAGCGGCGACAAGGTCGAACTGCCCGCGTGCTCGTTCATCGCCAGCGCCTCTTCGAAGCGCACGCGCGCATCGTCGAGGCGCCCGAGGCCGAACAAGGCCGAGCCGGAGTTGTTGATGTATTTGGCGCGCCCGGCGGATTCGGGTGGGCTCGCGGCGATCGCGCGCTCGCTGAGTTCCAGCGCCTTCTCCCAGCGCTCCATGTACAGATGCAGTCCGGCGAGATTGCCCAGCAGTAGGTGGGAGTCGGGCAGGCCGAGCGCCTCGCGCGCCGACTGCGAGGCGAGCATGTATTCGAGTGCCTGATCGAGCTTGCCTTGCTGGGCCAGCGCGACGCCGAGGTCACGCAGGTAGTCCGAGCGGTCTTCGCTCATCTGCTCTGTGTCGTAGGCATCCAGCGCCTTGCGAAAGGATTGCTCCGCATCCGGAAAGCGACCGCGTGACAGGCGGCCCCGACCCATCGCCTGCCACAGCGACGCCCGGGCGTCGCCCGGTGTCGCGGCTGCGGCAAACGTCTCCACCCGGGATTCGATGCCCGAGTCGTCGTCCGGCCATTGCTTCAACGACGCTTGCGCGCGCAACCGGTTGGCGAAGACCAGGGCGCGCTCATCCGCCGACAGCGCTGCGGAATCGAGCATGGCCTGCGAGAGCGTTTCCACCGCCTCGTTGTCCGGGCCGTCGACCATGACTCCGGTCAGCGCGACCGCGGCGCGCCCCCGCAGCGGGTGATCGGGATCTTCCCAGATGGCGCGCAGACGGCCGAGCGCGGCAGGACGGTCGGCGTCGACAAGGGCGACGGCGGATTCGACCGCGTCGGCGGCCGAGGGCTCCACGGCGGGTGATGCCGCGGCGTCAGTCTGCTCCGCGGCCTGTCGTGCGTGCAGTGCGGGCGCGACGACGAACATCGCCAGCGCACCGACGCACAGCAGCGTGGGCAGGGCGCGAACGGCGAATCCGGCGCGTCGAAGGGATCGCATGCGGCAACAGTCGCTTTCCTGGGGCCAGTCCGCATCATGCCTGATCAGCGGCCGCGCGGCGTACGGCATCGCGCGCAGCGTCAGACTCGCTTGTCGGAGCGGTGAACCCGGTCACGCCTGACGCCGGCCGCGCTGCGCGCTGTGCGGCCATCGCGCGACGGCACGCTGAGGCCTTGGCGGCATCCGCGTTAGAGTGTGAAGCCCGATCGAAGCACTGCGCCGTGTCTCCCATCTCGCCCGAACCCAGGCAACTCGACGACCGTCAGCGTGGCTGGCTCGGTCACGAATTCTTCGCGCCGCACGAGTGGAAGCGCAGGGTGACGCTGTGGCTGGGCGGTTGCGTGGTCGGGCTCGCCGCCGTGGGGTTTGCGCAGGCCAGCGATCTCGCCTTCGAGGGATTCGAATGGGTGCGTCTGCGCTGGCCCTGGGCGCCGCTGATCATCACGCCGGCGATGTTCGCACTGCTCGCCTGGCTGACCTCCGGGTTCATGCAGCCCACGCGCGGCAGCGGCATTCCACAGGTGATCGCCGCGCTGTCGGTCGAACAGGCGGCATTCCGGCATCGGCTGCTGTCCTTGCCGATCGCGCTGGGGAAGATGCTGTTGACCCTGCTCGCCCTGCTCGGTGGTGCGTCGGTCGGCCGTGAGGGGCCCACCGTGCACGTCGGGGCCGGGCTGATGCTGTGGATCGGCCGCCTGGCGCGCTTCACCGATGCGCGGGTACTGTCCCGGTTCGTCCTCGCGGGCGGCGGCGCGGGCATTGCCGCGGCGTTCAACACGCCCCTGGCGGGCGTGGTGTTCGCCATCGAGGAACTCGCGGGCAGCTTCGAGCACCGCTTCAGCGGCATCATCCTGACCGCGGTGATTTTCGCCGGTGCGGTGTCGCTGGGCCTGCTCGGCAACTACGCCTACTTCGGCCAGGTGCAAGGTGTGCTGCCGTTCGGCACCGAGTGGCTGTGTGTCCTGGCCTGCGGTCTGACCTGCGGCCTGCTTGGAGGCGGATTCGCTCGCTGTCTGCTGCTGTCCGACCGCTGGCTGTCGGGCGTGGTGCGGCTGCGCACGGCGCATCCGGTCGCGTTCGCGGCAGGCTGTGGCGGTTTGCTCGCGCTGCTCGGCGTCTTCACCGGCGGCATCGTGTTCGGCACCGGCTACGCCGAGGCGCATCGTCTGGTGCAGGGTGAAGGCGAGCTGCTGGCCGGGTTCGGCGTGCTCAAACTGCTGGCCAACGTGCTGTCCTACTGGGCTGGAATTCCCGGGGGCATTTTCTCGCCAGCGCTGGCGGTCGGGGCCGGCGTCGGCGACATGCTCAGCAGCCTGTTCCCCGGCGTCGATGCGCCGGTCGTGGTGCTGCTCGGCATGGCCGGCTTTCTTGCCGGCGTGACCCAGGCGCCGTTGACCGCTGCAGTGATTTCGCTCGAGCTGACTGCGAACCGCACGCTGGTGCTGCCGATCATGGCCTGCTGTCTGCTTGGGCGCGCGGCGTCATCCTTGCTGTGTCCCACGCCGATCTATCGCGCCTTTGCCGCGCGACTGATCGAGACCTACGAGCAATCGCAGGAAGCGGACGTTGCGCAGCAGCCCGCAGCATCGGCGGCCGAAGCCGGAACGCCGGCGGTGGATGAGCCGGCCCAGGCCCTGGCTGCCGACGAAGTGCCGACGAAGCCGCCATCGGGTAGGGCCGAGTCCACCGACTCCGTGCACGCGATACCTGCGGGCGACGGCGGGCCACCACCGGCGTCCGGGCATGACCCGCTCGCTGACGATGTCCGGGCAACGGGCGAACCTGCCCCTTCCACTCGCCGCCACGAATCAGCAGACCGGCATGACGGTGACGAGCAGGGTGATGCGCAGGGTGAGCCGCCGGTACCGGCTGGCCGCGACTAACCCCGTGCATCGACTTGATCCTCTGTGGCGTGGCGGACGCGCTCGAGTCTTGCTGGCGCGCCTGGCTGGCATGTGCGTCGGTGCGATTCGAGTCGGCGCGATTCCGGTCGGTGCGATGCGACTCAGCGCGATGCTCGTCGCGGCCATTCTGGCTGGCTGCAGTACGCCGCCGACGCGGCCGTGGCCGGAGCGCACCCCGGACGAAGTCCGCGCCCAGCTACTTGCCCTGCTGCCGCCCAAGCTTGCCGATCGCGGTGACTGGGCGACCGACATTGAAGCCGCATTCACCCATCTCGACCTGCTGACCAGCACCGACAACCTGTGTGCCGTGCTGGCGGTGATCGAGCAGGAGACCGGCTATCGCGCCAACCCGACGGTGCCCGATCTGCCGAACATCGCCCGGCGCGAGATCGAGCGGCGCGCCGGCGCGTTGAAGATTCCGAAGCGTGCCGTGTCCGCAGTGCTCGCCCTGCCTTCGGGCCATGGACAGTCGTTCGCGCAGCGCCTCGCCGCCTTGCGCACCGAGAAGGACATGAGCGACCTGTTCGAGGAACTGATCGACCGCGTGCCGATGGGGCGCACCCTGTTCGCGTCCGCCAACCCGGTGCACACCGGCGGTTCGATGCAGGTGTCGATCGCGTTTGCCGAGTCGCACGTGGCTGGCCATCGCTATCCGTATCCAATGAGTGGCTCGGTGCGTGACGAAGTGTTCACCCGTCGCGGCGGGGTCTACTTCGGCACCGCGCACCTCCTGCAGTACCCCAACGCGTACGATCGCCACATCTATCGCTACGCCGATTTCAATGCTGGCTGGTACGCCAGTCGCAACGCGGCATTCCAGATGGCTCTCTCACGCGTGGCCGGCATCGATCTCGTGCCCGATGGCGACTTGCGACTGCCTGACCCGGGCCTGTTCGGTCGTCGCGAAGGGCACACCGAGCGCACGGCAGTCGCCCAGGCCGAGGCGCTCGGTCTGAGTGCGGCGCGGGTGCGCCGCGACCTCGCGCTCGAAGACAGCTTCGACTTCGAGCAGACCGACACCTGGCGCGCCGTTTTCGCGCGCGCCGAGCAGCTGGCCGGCAAGCCCTTGCCGCGCGCGGTGTTGCCGCGGATCACCCTGAAGAGCCCGAAGATCACCCGCAACCTGACCACGGCCTGGTTCGCCGAGCGCGTCCAGGGTCGCTACCAGCAGTGCATGAATCGCGCCTACGCAAGGTGAAAAGGCAAGTTAAGTCACCCGACGCTGCCCGGCCGTCGCGAACCCCTGCCTGGATGCCTCGCGCCTGCGCCCAGTGCGGCTGACGGACGGCATGGTCGGTTCCTCGCGCGGTGCCAGGAAATTCGTTGCCGCGCCTTCGCCCACTGCTCGAACCAACTAGAGCTCGAAGCCGTCGGCAAACGCGCGGCAGCCGGTGCTGGACAGCGGCGTGGCATTCGGTGTCGGCACGCCTTGCACGGCCCACATCGTGGTGCCGAGCTCGATCGAACTGCCGGGGGGCGCGTCGGCGACGTCCGGAGCGGGCGCGCTGCCGGTTCGATCGATGAGCATGTTGTCGTTGGAATCGCCGTAGATCACCGAATCGACCGGCACCGTATTGGCAAAAACGTTAGCCGCCACGCGGTCGAACAGCGCCAGACCGTCCGCGGCGATGCCACTGTTCTGCAGGAACAGCGGCTCGGTCTGGTCGAACACGGGCTGGGCGTTGTTGACGTTGCTGACCGGACCGCCGATGACGAAGGTCTCGCCCGGCTGCACCACGCCCTGCAGATCGTACTGATCGAAGGTGTAGTCGATGCCGGCGGCGCCGAGGCTGTACTTGCCGGTGAGCAGGATGGGTGCCGTGCCGCGATTGAACAACTCCACCCATTCGAGATTGTCGTCGGCGCCGGAGGCGTCATAGAACACTTCGCTGAGTGCGAGCGGACTGAGGGGCGGCGCCAACGACGTCTGATTGGGCGCGGGCAGCGCCTGGATCTGCCAGCCGCCGTCGGTCAATTCGATGGATGAGCCGCTCGGCGCGTCGCCCACCTGCGGGGTCAATGGCGTGCCGTCCGGTCCCAGCAGGCCGTTGGTGTTGGTCGGTCCGTAGACCACGGCGTCGATCGGTACGGTGCTGGCAGTGACGGAGGCGGCCGGTACATTGAACAGCGCGAGGCCGTCCGCTTCCGGGCCCGAGTTCTGCATGTTGGGGGTGAAGGTTGCGGTCTGCTGGAACACCGGCATGCCGTTGTCGGCATTGCTGATCGGTCCGCCGACGACGAAGACTTCACCCGGCGCGATACTGCCCTGCAGATCGAGCAAGCCAAAGGTGTAGTCCAATCCAGCCCAGCCGAGGCTGTACTGCCCGGTCAGCTGGATCGTCGTGGTGCCGTCGTTGCGCAGCTCGACCCACTCCAGCCCGTCGTCGCCGGCCGGCGCGTCGTAGAACACCTCGGTGATGATCAGGCCCCCGGGGACCACGCATTGCGCCGCTGCCATGGTCGGCATTCCGCCCAGCAGCAAGGCGCAGGCCGCGCCGTGAATCGAACGCATGAGTCTCCCCTCTCGTTGCATCGGTTCCGCCGCAATTGTGCGATGGGCGTGTGCACACTGCGTGATGGCGGCGTGAAAGACGCCCATCGCTGTGGCGTGCTGGCGAGCGCACGACGATGCCTCGTCGACGGCACGGAAACCCGAGGCGTGGCACAGTGCGCCCTGGCCTGCTCGCGATCTGCGTGCGCCGCAAGATCCTGCGCACAGGTTGCGTCAGCGTTCGACATCACTGGGAGCACCGCATGCGACATACCTTCTTGGTTGTGATGTTTCTTGCCACGGCATGGTGTGGCATCCGGCCGGCGCATGCCGCAGGTATGTCTGGCGTCGATGCCAAGCCACTGCGCGGCACACCGTTTCTGGTGCAGGACCTTGCCCGCTTCGACGAGCCCTGGGCGATGGCGTTTCTTCCCGATGGTCGATTGCTGGTCACCGAGAAGCGCGGCGCGCTCCGGCTCTACGACCCCGCGTCCGGTCACGTCGGCGAAATCACCGGCGCCCCGCGCGTGGACTACGGCGGCCAGGGCGGACTGGGCGATGTCGCGCTGCATCCACAGTTCGCCGGCAACGGACTCATCTACCTGAGTTACGTCGAGGGCAATACGCGTGACCAGCGCGGCGCCGCCGTGGCACGCGCCACGCTCAAACTCGATGCTCAAGGCGGCGGCACGCTCGACGGGTTGAAGGTCATCTGGCGACAGAACCCGAAGGTGTCGGGGCGCGGCCATTTCGGCCACCGCATCGCGTTCGACCGCGACGGCATGCTGTGGATCAGCTCGGGCGAGCGGCAGGCGTTCGATCCTGCGCAGGACATGCGCGGCAACCTGGGCAAGATCGTGCGCCTGCACGACGATGGGTCCGTGCCGGCGGACAATCCGTTCCAGTCCGACGGCAAGATCGCCCGGCAGGTGTGGTCGCTCGGACACCGCAATCCGCTCGGCATCGCCTTCGACGCGCAGGGCCGCCTGTGGGAAATCGAGATGGGCCCGCGCGGTGGCGACGAGATGAACCTGATCCAGCGCGGCGGCAACTTCGGCTATCCGGTGGTGTCGAACGGCGATCACTACGACGGTCGCGACATTCCCGATCACGGCAGCAGCGCGGATCGTGGCTTCGTCGCGCCCAAGGTGTGGTGGACGCCGGTCATCTCGCCGTCGAGCCTGATGTTCTACCGCGGCGCATTGTTCGCCGACTGGCAGGGCGATGCCTTCATCAGCGGCCTGTCGAGCGAGTCGCTGGTGCGGGTGGAGATCGACGGCGACGGCGCGCGCGAGGCCGAGCGCTGGTCGATGGGTCGACGCGTCCGCGGCGTGACCGAAGCGGCCGATGGGGCGCTGTGGATCATCGAGGACAAGGCCGACGCCCGCTTGCGACGACTGACGCCGGCGCGCTGATCGAACGGCAGCGGCTGCGGCAATCCAGCAGCCGT
Source organism: Lysobacterales bacterium (assembly GCA_020442465.1). Taxonomy (GTDB): domain Bacteria; phylum Pseudomonadota; class Gammaproteobacteria; order Xanthomonadales; family Xanthomonadaceae; genus Pseudomarimonas. Next base: position 65,348 of record JAGRJY010000157.1, on the reverse strand, counting down.
CCGGGATGTCTTGGCGGCGCCGGTGCGATAGGGTGGGGTCTGCGAACCGGTTCGCGAGGAGCAGCCCCGATGACGGATCCGGTGGTCATTCAGAGCAGCGTCGAGATTCGCCGCGCCCCGGAAGAGGTCTTCGCGTTTGCATCGACCCCAGCGAATTGGCCGGTCTGGCATCCCACCGCGCTGTCGGTCGAAGGCGACGTGGCCGGACCGCTCAAGCCCGGCGACCGCATCCTCGAGCAGGACCGGTTCCTGTTCCTGCGCGGCCAGATCCGCTGGCAGGCGCACGCCGTCGACGCGCCGAGGAGCTGGACGATCGAAGGCGTGGTCGAAGGCATTCCGATGTTCTCGGGGACGACGACCACGGTGTCGTACACGGTGACGCCCGTCGCGGAGGGCGCACGCATCGACCGCACGATGCACTACCGGCCGTCGACCGCCGTTGGTCGCGCCCTCGACTGGCTGATCTTCCGCCGCCACAACCGTCACCAGTCGCAGCACGCGCTGGATGCGATCAAGCGTCTGCTGGACGTGCCGCCGCTGGGCAGCGGGCCGGCCTGAGCGCGCGGCGCGAGGGCCAGTCCGGGATGCTCATGACCGAAACGGCCCGGCATGTGCCAGAACTTTGCCATCCTGGTCGCCCAGACTGAGCGCCGTCACGCCAGCACCGCAGCGGCCCGGGGCGCGGGTTCGCGATCGAAGCGGCACGACATCGAATCGCGCCGAACGGGGTCATGCCCGCCCCCGACCACGGGTGCCGGCATCTGGTGTACCGGGCCAACACAGCAACGGGGGAACCGAGCATGCATGCCACCGAATCTCATCAGGGCCAGGCGACGGTCAGCATCTGGCGTTGGATGCCCTGGTTGGCCGCCGGCGCGCTGCTGCTGGCGCCGTGGGTCGCCATGCAGTTCACCGCCGAGGTGAATTGGAGCGCGATGGATTTCCTGGTGATGGGCGCGTTGCTGGCTGCAGTCTGCAGCGGATTCGAGTTGGCGCGCCGTCGCAGCGACGAACCGCTTTATCTGGCGGCCTGTGGTATTGCGCTGCTCACCGGATTCATGACGATCTGGATCAATCTGGCGGTCGGCATCTTTGGCGACGGTCATGATCACGCCAACCTGCTGTTCGCCGGCGTGCTCGGCGTTGCATTGGGTGGAGCCGCGCTGGGTGGCCTGCGCGCGCCGAATTTGGCATCGGTGACGGCAGTCGCTGCGGCGGTGCAGGCAGCGATCGGCGCCTGGGCCTGGATGTTTCGACTGAACGTCGAAGCGGTGGTGCTTTCATTCCTGTTTGCCGCGGTGTGGCTGTTTGCGGCCTGGCTGTTCCGCAAGGCTGCCGCCGGTGACCCGGCCGCTGACGACTTTCTTGATTGAATGTGCGATGCGCCCGCATGCCATGACGAGACGCGGAGCGCGTCGACCGGGCTAGAGCGGCGGAAACTCCGCGTGGCAGGGCAGACGCTCGTCGAGATCCTCCCAGCTGGCTTTCGACGCCACGAAGATGTGCGCGCCCGGGCCGTGCGGTGGTGCGGTATCGAGCGAGCCGAGGCGAATCGCGGTGCGGCCGGTCGCCGGCCGGTGGCTGACGATGGGACTGCCGCACAGCCCGCAGAACCGGCGCTCGAGGCCGGTGGCCTCTGCGAAGTAGGTGCGCAACGCCTCGCCGCCTGAGGTGATGCGCAGACTGGCCGGATCGATCAGGGCGTTGGCGGCCATGACCGAGCCGCTGGCCTTGCGGCAGCGCCGGCAGTGGCAGTAGTAGCCGGCACCGATTTCGCCGTCGATCTCGTAGGTGACGGCGCCGCACAGACAGGATCCCCGATGCATGCGCAATGACTCCCTATGGAGCAGGTGTGGGGCGAAGTGTGCCGGACGATCAAACCGATTCGTCGCGCTCAGTCGTCGAGCTCAGTCGTCGCGTTCGAAATTCAGCCGCACCTGGTTGCGACCGCCGCGCTTGGCTTCGTACAAGGCCGCGTCAGCCAGCGCGACCAGGCGGTCGGGCGCCGGTTCGGCCAGCTGCGCGGCGTGCGACACGCCGAGGCTGGCGGTGACCGTCAGTTCGCCGGCAGGCGTGCTCAGCGGCGTGGCACAGAGCTGCGAACGAATCCGCTCGGCGATCGCTGCGCTGTTGCTGCCGTCGGCCTGCGGGCTGACGACGATGAACTCCTCGCCGCCGTAGCGGCCGATGCGATCGTAGGGCCGCAGCGCGGCCTGCATGCGTCGCGCCGACTCGCGCAGCACCGCATCGCCGGCGAGATGGCCGTGCTGGTCGTTGATCTGCTTGAAGTGGTCGAGGTCGATCAGGATGACGCCGACGTCGCCGCCCTCGCGAACACGCCGTTCCAGCGACTGCTGCAGGAAGTCCATGATCGCGCCGCGGTTGAGCAGGCCGGTGAGGCGGTCGCGGGTGGCCTCGGTGCGCAGCGCCTCGTGCAGTTCGAGGATGCGTTCGGCGACGCGCAGACGGGCCAGAAGCAGGTCTTCGTCAAAGGGCTTGATGATGAAATCGTCGGCGCCGGAGTCCATGCCGTCGAGCTGGTTGTCCTTGCCCGACAGCGCGGTCAGCAGGATCACGTAGGTGTAGTGCTGGCGATTCTCGCTGCGCACTGCGCGACACAGCTGCAGGCCGTCCAGCTCCGGCATCATCCAGTCGGAAATCAGCATCGGGTAGACGTCGCGTTGCCAGGCTTGCAGCGCCGCCTTGCCGGTCGACACCGCGGTGACCTCGTGGCCGAACTTCTTCAGCGTCGCCGCGAGAGTGAGGCGGCTGGTGGTGTCGTCTTCGGCGATCAGGATCTTCATGCGCGCGGGCTTCTCTTCGGCCGGCAGCCGGATGCGCCGGTTCGGCCGGGGTCGTGTCGACTCATGTCCGGTGGGGCGGTGTCAGGTGCCGCGGGGCGATGACTGGGCGCGATCGAGGGCTTCGAGCACGAGCACGAACTCGGCGCGGAGCTTGCTGATCAGGTCGCCAGCTGCGTCCCAGCTGTCACCTTCCCCCTGGTGGTACAGCTGCTCACAGAGCGTGACCATACCACGCGCACCGATCGTGCCGCTCGCCCCCTTGAGCAGGTGCGCCGCCGGCCGCAGGGCCCCGGCATCGCGGGTTTCGATCGCGCTGCCCATGGTTTCGATCAGCTCCTGGCTGTCGTGCCGGAATGCCGAGAAGATCTGTTCCAGCAGGCCCGGGTCGGTGGCGCTGGCCAGCGAGCGCAGGCGGTTGACCGTCGCCGGGTCGAGCGCCGGCGCCAGGCCCTCATCCGCGTCCGACGCGGAGCCATCGACAGCGCCCTCGGGTGCCGGCCCGGCCTGCGGCACGCGCGAGGGCAGCCAGCGACGCAGCGCCCCGGCAAAGTCCGAGTCCAGCACGGGCTTGCTGAGGTAGTCGTTCATGCCCGCGTCGATGCACAGTTCGCGATCGCCGGGCATGGCCTGGGCGGTCACTGCGATCACCGGCAGGTCACGTTTGGCGTCGTCGCGCTTGCGCAGCGCGCGGGTGGCGGCGAGCCCGTCCATCACCGGCATCTCGCAGTCCATGAAGATGATGTCGAAGTCCTTGGCCTCGATGCGGTCGAGCGCCTGCCGGCCGTTGCCGCAGACATCGACCTCGCAGCCCAGGCTGCGCAGCATCAGCGCACCGACATGCTGGTTGGTGCTGTTGTCTTCGACCAGCAGTACGCGTACACCATGCCGCGCACCGGGCGCAGGTGTTCCGCCGACTTCCTCTGCTGCAGGCTCATCGCTCGACGCGCCGTGCAGGCGCAGCGGAATCTCCGCCCACACCGCCGACTCGCCGCCGGCCTTGCCGTCGCCACCGACGCGGCCGCCCATCTTCTTCACCAGCGCATGGCAGATCGCCAGCGCCAGACCGCTGCCGCCCGAGCGCAGCGCGGCAGACAGATCGGATTCGATCAGCTGCTTGGCGAGCCGCTGCATGTGGTCGACCTTCGGATCGCCATCGGTGATGCGCAGGTAGATCATTTCCTGCCCCGGCCAGCCGGGGTAGGCGCGCGCGCTGATGCGCAGGCGTCCGGACTCGCAGCAGCGCAACGCGTTGTCGATCAGGTGTCCGAGCAACTGGCGGAAGCGTGTCGCATCGCCGATCACGCGGTGCGGCAGTTCTGTGGAGCAGGTCAGTTCGAGGTCGACGTGCCGGTGCGTCGCCAGTGCGCCAAGACTTTCGGCGACCTGTTCGATGGCGTGCTTGGGGTCGAAGGGTTCCTGTGCCAGCTCGAGCTCGCCGGCGTCGAGGCGCGCGCCGTCGACGACGTCGTGGATGCTGCGCAGCAGGGCGTCGGCGCTGGTGCGCGCGAGTTCGGCCAGTTCGCGCTGCTGATCGTCGAGCGACGAACGCAGCAGCAGGGCCAATGGGCCGAGCACGCCATTCATCGGCGTGCGGATCTCGTGGCTCACGCTGGCGAGGAATTCGTTGCGCACCAGATTGGCCTGCTCGTCCGCGGGCGAGGGTTTGGGCGGCACGCGGGTCGGCGTCGAAGCCTTCGCGCGCGCGGCAGCCGGCGCCGCGAGCGTGTTCGACTTGCCTGTGTCGGGTGCGCTTGGCGCCGGCGCTGCCGGGGCGGCCCGGCGCGCGCGACGCTGTGTCCATGCCATCAGCAGCCAGGTGAGCAAACCGGTCACCAGCCACACCGCCGCGCCGATCTGGATCACCGTGCGCTGCAGCGCGGCACGCCAGGCTGCGCGCGACGACTGATCGGCGCGGGTGAACAGACACCAGCCCGGATCATCCAGCCAGCGATACGCCACCAGCACCGGCGCGCCCTGTGCGTCGGTCTCTTCGACTTCGCCGCTGCCGCCGACGAGGCAGAAGCCCAGTGCTGGTCCGGTGGCGCGCCCTTCGAGGATGCGGGTCGCCGCATCGCCCGGTAGCCGGGTGAGATAGCGTCCGCTCGAATCGGTGATGTAACTCTGCGCCACGGGGTCCGCAGCATCCTGCGCGGTGAACAGGCGCGACAGCGCCGGCAGCCCGATCCAGCCGACGACGGCGCCCGGCGTGGCGCCGACCCTGGGTGGCGTGGGCGCGACGATGGTGAAGGCCGGTCCCTGGAAGATGGTCGAGCGATGTGCCGGGTGGATGGTGGTGCTGGCCACCATCTTGCTCGCCTCGTCGGCGCGGCGACCGATCAGGTCGGGTTGGCTGGACGCGACGATCCGTCCTTCCTGCGTCTCCGCGACCGCCCACAGGGCGATACGGTCGAGCGCCCCATCGGCACGTGCGCCGAGTTCGGCGTTGAGCGTCGCGACATGGGCATCGGCGCTGCTGTCGTCGCCCTCGCCCGACGCGCGCTTGAGCGCGGCCAGCACGGCCGGCGATCGGGCCATCGACTCGACGTTGTCGACCCGATCGCCGAGCCAGGCATCGACCCGGTCGCCCACGTGCCGCGCGACGATTTTCAGCTCGTCGCGTGCCGCATCGGCCTGGGCCGCGACGCGCAGGCGATAGACGTGCACGCCCAGCGCCGCAATCAATGCGCCGACCAGCAGAAACCACATCAGCAGCGGCAGGACGTATCCCAGGCGACGCGACATGAATTCGAGCCAGCTCTGCAGCCTCGGTGACTGAAGTCTAAGCCAAATGGGCCGGCGCATTCCTCAGCATCGGGCCCGCACCGGCCTTTCCCGCGGGGCAGGCGGGCGGATCAGGCTGCCTGCAGCAGGGGCAGGGTTGCGCGCGCCTGGCAGCGGACCGCGCCAGCGCGCGCCGACGTGCGCGATCAGCGCACGCTGCGCGGCTCGAGCCGCGGTCCAACCGAAGCGATCAGGGCGCCAAGCAGCAGCACGCTGCCGCAGGCGAGGCCGATCGCCACGCCGCCGTGCTCGGGCATGCGCAACACGCCCTCGAGCCCGCCACGCAGCATCGGTGCGAACAGGTCGAACACTGACCCGCTGCCGAGCGACGCCACGCTCTGCGCGAGCGTCGTCACTGCGGTGCCCAGGCCAAGCGCGCGCAGCAGCAGCGCGTCGCTCGCTGCGTCTTCAGGCTGGCCGGATGTCGCACGCCGTGTGACCAGCGCCTGGGCCTCATCCGAGGCCAGCACGCGGTCCATGATCATCGCTTCGAGTGACGGCGATACGATGGGTTCTTCGAGCGCGCACAGGCGCTGGGCACACGTCGCCGCCTGCGCGAGCGCCGCGGCGCAGGCCGGGCATTGCGCGGCATGCGCTTCCGCCGCCGTGCGAAGCGGGTTCGGTGTGGCGGCGAACGCGCCACTGTCGATCCAGTCCAGACAGGCGTCGCAGTTCATCGGGAAGACTCCGTGGTGGATGCAGGGACGTGCGGTGGATGGGTTGCCCGAGTCAGCCGCTCGCGCAGCTTGCGCCGGGCGCGGAACAGCAGGGTCTTGATCGTGCCCGGTGCCACGCCCATCTGGCGCGCGACTTCGTCCACGCTGCACTGCTGGCGGTAGTGCAGCTGCACGGCGGTCCGTTCGCCGGAACTGAGTGCGGCCACGTGGCCCCACAGCGTGCGCTGCTGCTCCTCGGCCATCGCGACCTCGGTGGGCGAAGGTTGGGTATCGACGATGAGCGCGGTGCCATCCGCGTTCGTGCCCGGTGCCGCCAGTGCCAGGTGTGCGCCGTGCCTGCGCAACCAGGTCTGCGCCAGACGTGTCGCGATCGTCGCCAGCCACGGATAGAACGGCCGCTGGCGGTCATAGCGATCGAGATGGCGAAATGCGTTGAGGAAGGCGTCCTGGGCCACCTCCTCGGCGGCGGGGCGCTCGCGCGTCATCATCATCGCCAGCGCGAAAATCGGCTGCTGGTGGCGTCGAACTAGGGCGCGAAACGCCCCTGGGTCGCCCGCCAGAACGGACTCGACCGCGCGGCGGTCGTCGTCCTCCGCAGAAGACGCCGCCGCCGCGGTCGCGTCACTCGCCGCGACCGCTGCATGCTGCGGTATCCGGTTCATTCGCTGGGCGGCGTTTCGTCTTCGACCGGGTTCGCCGTCGGCGTCGTGTCGTCAGCCACCAGACCCAGGCCCATCGACGCGTAGAGCAGCTTGCGCAGGCCGTAGAACAAGGGGATCGCGCCGAGCAGCAACAGCGGCGGGAACAGCAGGCCGAGCAGGCAGGCCACGCCACCCTGCAGGGTCAGGTCCACGGCCTCCTGCTTGTCGCGATCGCTGGCAGGAATGGCGCGGAGGTACTCGAGGATGCCCTTGTGGCCGCCGCGCTCGGCGCGCTGCCGGTAGGCGTTTGAAAGGGTGATGGCGCCGGCAGCGACGATGGCGATGGCAGCCAGGACGCCCAGGGTGCTGATCAATGCCCACATGGTGATGACTCCTTGTTGCAGTGTCGGGGTGGTGCCGGCCAGTGCTTCTTGCCTGGCCTTCACAGGGAATACGCCACGAGGACGAATCCGGTTGACAGGCTCTGCGACGCCACGATCGGCGCCGACGTGACCGGTGCCTGTGGGACGGGTGCCAGCCGGAGCAGCACCCACAGCCGCGGCGCCTGCAGTGCGCCGCGCACATGGCCGACGTTCCGCGGAGGAGGCAGACATGACTGCCGGCACAGGGCGGCTGTGGCGGACGGGTCCACACTCGACCCACATCGTGCGGAGTCGCTCCGATGAATCGAACGCCGTTGTCTGTCGTGCTGTTGTTCGGGGCGCTGGTTTCCGCGCCATGCCTGGCCCAGGTTCCCGACCACTACGAGAACCTGAAGGTGCTGCCCGCGGACATCGGCAAGCGTGAGCTGGTGGCGGTGATGCGCGAATTCGCCGGCGCGCTGGGCGTGCGCTGCAACCACTGTCACGTCGGCCCCGACAACCTGCTCGACATGGACTTCGCGACCGACGAGAAGCCTGAGAAAGTCGTCGCCCGGGAAATGATGCGGATGGTCGATCGACTCAACACCGAGACGCTGGCGGCGATGAGCTTTCCGGAGGCGCGACAGGTCGAGGTGCAGTGCGTCACCTGCCATCGCGGCGTGGCGGTACCGATGCGCATCGAGCAGGTGCTCAGTCAGGCGATCGCCGAACGCGGCGTCGACGAGGCCCTGTCGCACTACCTGGCGCTGAAGTCGCGCTATGCCGGGCGCGCGTCCTACGACTTCGGCGTGCCGCCGCTCACCACCGTGGCCGACCAGCTGGCGCGTGGCGGCGATATGGACGGTGCGCTGACGGTGGCGCGCTTCGCCGCCGCCCAATTCCCCGACCTGGCCTGGCCGCACATGGTGCTGGGCAATCTGCTCGCGCAGCACGGCGACCGGCCGCAGGCCGAGGCCGCCTTCCAGCGCGTGCTCGAGCTGGAACCGGACAACCTGCAGGCGCGCGGCGCGCTGCAGCGGCTGCAGGGCGAGCCGACTCCCTGACTCCGCTCAGCGGGGTCTCTCGTCGGGCGAGATCGTGCAACTCGCCCGCTGTGCCGTGCAGGTTGCGGCGCGCGGGGCGGCGGATGCGGGGCGCAAGTGAGTCCCCAGCACGTTTGGCGATTGGCACGTTCCTTGATTGACCCAGGACGGGACGTGCATGCACGCCCCGTCGGGTGGCCGCCCGGACGTCGACATGGATCGACGCAGCGGCATCTCACCGACGCCACCGTTGCCTACCTGCGGAGTTGCGCCATGAACACCAACTACTACGTCATTGCGGTGCAGGGTCGCTACATGGTCTTGCGTGAGAGCCAGTCGCGTGGTCTGCATGACCGCCCCGAACAAGCGGTACGCGCTGCCTGCTTCATGGCGTCGAGCGAGGCGGAAGACGCGCGCGCCAACGTGGAAGTCTTCGTACAGAACCGCAGTGGCCGCTTCTACCGCACCGCGTGCTACCGCGGGCAGCACATGTCGTCGTTGCGCATGCGTCCGCACGCGCAGTTTGCGGCCTGATTCCACGCCGGCCCCGAGGTCGTCGCGACCGGCAGCACGCAGGACTGCGGCCGGGTCGCAGGTACTGCGGCTCAGCGGCGACGACGATGGCGGGGAAGAACCAGCGAGGCCGGCCAGTAGCCGAACCAGGCATGGCCGGCCTCGAGTCGCTCGAACCGGCGCATGGCGCCGTAGATTTGCGCTGCCATGCCGACGAACAGGCCCACTGCAAAGCCCGCGCCGTGGGCGACGAAGTTCACCCCGGTCTCTTCCGGCAAGGCCCCGTGCCCGACCAGGGTCAGGTAGACGTCGGCGCCGAACCACAGCAGCAACACCCAGATCGCCCGCAGGTGAAAGCTCATGATCGGGATGACCAGGAACATCACTTTCAGGTCCAGGGTGCGGCGCAGGAACATCACCGCGTAGGCGCCGGCCAGGGTGGCAATGCAGCCCGATGCGCCCACCGAGGGCACCAGCGTGTCCGGATTGGCATGCACGTACAGGGCGTCGCCGGCCAGACCGCCGGCGAAATACAGCATCAGCATGCCGGCCGGGCCGAGCACGTCCTCGATGTTGTCGCCGATCACGAACAGGAACAGCATGTTGAAGAACAGGTGGGCCACGCCCGCATGCAGGAAGTTGGCGGTGGCGAACTGATGCCACTGCGGCTCGGCGGCGATCAGGCCATAGTCGAGGAACCAGCGTTCGATCTCGGCGCCGGGCAGGCTCAGCATCCACGCGAACACGAGCACGTTGATCGCGATCAGTCCCCACGTCGCCCACGGTCGGTGGCGAGTCGCGTGATGGGCATCCCAGGGCATCAGCCAGAACATGCGGGTTCCTCGAATCGGCAGCGGCCTGTCAGCCTGTCAAGGCTGCCAGCGCTGTCGCGGTCTACTGCCGTGGACGGACGAAGCGGTGCGTGGTGACTATCAGGCCTCTTCGTCATCGTGCAGTCGGCCCGTCCGCCCATGCAAGAAGCCCGGGCGCGTCGACCCTGGCACGGCCGAAAGGCAGCGGCCGGGCCATTTCCGGGTTGGCACGTTCCTTGATTGATGAAAGCAAGGCGACCTGCAGTGGGCAGGGCGCCGAGCGGATCGGACCACGCGATCCGGCCAGCCGGCCGGATGCCAGACCGGAGCCGCGATGCCGAATCGCACAAGGAGCACATCATGAACCGTACGACCAACCACGATACGACTACGAACCGCAACGCCCGAGCCGCCGTCGCTTCGGCCCGGCGCGCAGTGGGCATCGGCTTCGCCGCTGCCATGAGTCTCGGACTCGCCGCCTGCGCGAGCCAGCCCGGCTACTACGGCGGCAACGGAAACGGATACGGCAACGGATACAGCCAGGTGCAGCGCTGCGACCGCTGCGGCACCGTGCGCGACGTCGAGCAGGTCTGGGTCAGCGAACGCAATACCGGCACCGGCGCCGTGCTCGGCGCGATCATCGGTGGCGCGATCGGTAACCAGGTCGGTTCCGGTAACGGCCGCAAGGCGGCCACCGCGGCCGGCGCCGTCGCCGGCGGCGTGATCGGCAACAACGTCGAGAAGAACCGCCGCGACGCCGAGCGCGCGTATCGATTCGAAGTGCGCATGGACAACGGCAACTGGGCGCAGGTGACCCAGCGCGACAGCCTCGGCCTCAACGTGGGCGACCGGGTGGTGATCGACGGCCGTCGGCTGCGCCCGCTGTACTGATCTCAGCGCTCCCGACCCCAGCGCTTCTGAACCTGGCGTTCCACCCCGAGGCGACCGTCACCTGAAGGTGGCGGTCGCTGCGCGTTGCGGCACGGGCCGGGCGGCTGGGTGCGCTACGCAGCAGGGCGGGCCATTCGGAATGAGTGTCCGGTAGCGCCATCTCATCCGCGCTGTCACGGCCCCGGCATGCGGGCGATCATGCCCGTGGCGCTCGCTGGCCGGTCACGCGTTCGCGCCATCCCGTTCGACACCGCGCCACCACGAGCGCGCACGCAATCGCGGCGCGCTTTGCGGGTCTCGCCGCCCCGGCACACGCGTCGCGTCGAGGCGCGCAGGGAGGCGCGCAGGCTGTGTCGATTGGCACTGGGCACTCCGGCCTTGCGGCGCTAGCCTGCTGCGGCTGATGGGGAAGGTCGACGTGCACGCTTCGGGTCCACGCCATGCATGTCCGCTGGCTGCGCTGCTGTGTGCCGCGCTGGCCTGTCCTGCCGCGCAAGGGCATGGACGGTTCGCGATCACTCCCCGGACCACGTCGCCAGCCACCGGCAAGCGCACGGAGGCGGCGTCCGCCGCCGAAGACTACAGCCTGTTCGAAAGTGCACCGGTGCGACCGCTGGCGATCACCGCTGATGGTCAACGCCTGTACGCGGTCAACACGCCGGCCGCACGGCTCGATGCTTTCGCAGTGACCGACCAGGGATTGAGCCCGCTCGGCAGCGCGCCGGTCGGCCTCGAACCGGTGGCCGTGGCGCTGAACCGGGACGCCACGCGAGCCTGGGTGGTGAACCATCTTTCCGACAGCCTGAGCATCGTAGCTCTGGATCAAACGCCGCCGCGCACGGTTCAGACGATCCCGCTCGGCGATGAGCCGCGCGACATCGTGTTTGCGGGGCCCGACTTCCGCCATGTCTTCGTGACCGTGGCGCACCGTGGTCAGGCTTTTCCCGGCGACCCACAGCTCACGACCGCGGGTGTCGGTCGCGCCGACGTGTGGGTGTTCGACGCTCTGGCAGTGGAACAGGTGGCTGTGCCGCAGCCGGTCACGATCCTCACGCTGTTCGGCGATACGCCGCGTGCCCTGGCGACGAACGCGGACGGCAGTCGCGTGTATGCCGCGGTGTTTCGATCCGGCAATCGCACCACGACCTTGCCGCCGGCGCAGTTTCCCAAGCCGCCGCCCACCGACTCGGCCGATGGCGTGGCGCAGCCCGATACCGGGCTGATCGTGCAGCGCGACGACAGCGGTGCCTGGCGCGACGAGACGGGCCGCGACTGGCGCAGCCGGGTCAGCTTCGATCTGCCCGATCGCGACGTGTTCGAGATCGATGCGACAGTCTCTCCACCGCAATTGCTGCGCAGTTTCCGCGGCGTCGGCACCTCGCTGTTCAACGTGGCCGTGCGCCCGGGAAGCAACGACCTGCTGGTCACCAATACGGAAGCGCGCAATCCCATGCGCTTCGCCGGCCGAGGTCTGCGCGGCCATGCGACGCTGCGTGGGCATCTGGTCGACCACCGCATCAGCGTGTTGGGCGCGGACGGCAGCGTGCGGCCGGTCGATCTCAATCCGCATCTGGATTTCTCGTCGGCTGGCGACGATGGCGCTGAGCGCGCGCTCACCCTGGCGCAGCCGATGGCGATGGCATTCACGCCTGCCGGCGACCAGCTGCTATTGACGGCGTACGGTTCCAGCAAGCTGGCCGTGATCGGCATCGATTCGCTGGTCGATGGCAGCTACCAACCCGAAGCATTGCGGCAGATCCGGCTCAGTGGCGGCGGGCCGGGCGGTGTGGTGGTCGATCCGGCACGGTCGCGCGCCTACGTTGCCACGCGGTTCGACAACGGCGTGTCGACGATCGATCTCGAACAGCGCGTCGAGGTCGACCATGTGCTGCAGTACAACCCGGAGCCCGAGTCGGTGCGCGCCGGTCGCCCCTTCCTGTACGACGCCGAGCTGAGTTCGGCCAAGGGCAACGAGGCCTGCGCCAGCTGCCATCTGTTCGGCGATGGCGACGCCCTGGCCTGGGATCTGGGCGACCCTGATGGCACCGTCCAGCCGAGCGTCAATCCCTACCATCCGCTGGTGGCCGGCGAGCCACGGCTGAGCTTCACGTTTCACCCGATGAAGGGGCCGATGTTCACCCAGAGCATGCGTGGACTGAAACGGCACGGACCGATGCACTGGCGTGGCGACCGCACCGGCGCGCATCGCGGAGACGACGAAACCCTCGAACAGGCCGCCTTCAAGGAGTTCAACGAAGCGTTCGACGGATTGATGGGCCGGAACGGCGAACTGAGCGTGGCAGAGATGGACGCGTTCACCGAGTTCGCGCTGCAGCTGCGCTATCCGCCCAACCCGAATCGGCGTCTGGACAACTCGCTGAACCCGACCCAGGCGCACGGCAAGTCGTTGTTCGACGCCGGCTTTGCGCGACCTGGACGGCCGGTCGAATTCTGCGCTTCGTGTCATCCGGTCAGCCCCGCGCTGGGGATCTTCGGCACCCAGGGGCTGATGTCGTTCAATCTCCAGCCCGGCGAGACCGACTTCAAGATTCCGCACTTCCGCGACCAGTACCAGAAGGTCGGCATGTTCACTGCCGTGCCGGGGCAATCGTTCGTCGGCGAGCAGATTCGCGGCTTCGGCTACAACCACAACGGCGCGACCAGCTCGTCCGCCATCCTGTCCGAATTCGCGCTGCCCACCGGCGATCTCGAAGCGGTGCGCCAGTACTTGCTCGCCTTCCCCAGCGAGAGCGCACCGATGATGGGGCAGACGAGCCTGCTGACTCGCGCGGATGCGCCGGCCGTCGATGCGCGCGTGGCCTCGATGCAGGCGCGTGCGCTGCTGACCCAGCCGATTCCCGAGTGCGATCTGGTGGTGCGCGGGGTCGATGCCTCGGGGGCGCCCCAGGGCTTCCTGCTCGATCGCGACACCCAGCGGTTCGTCGGCGATCGCGCCGCGGCGGCGCCGTTGGATCTCGCGGCACTACGCGCCGCGGCAGACGCCAGCGGGTCGGCATGGACGGTCCTGTGTGCGCCTTGGGGGAACGGCAAGCGCCTGGCGCTGGATGCCGACCTCGACGGTGTGCTCGACGGCGATGAGCGGGCGCAGGGTTCCGATCCCGATGACGCCCACTCGTCGACGTTCACCGCGCAACCGGGGCTGTGGTTCGACCCTGAGCGATCCGGCAGTGGGATGGACATCGAGACCTCCGGCGGCCAGCTGTCGATGCTGTGGTACGCCTATGCCGACGACGGTGCACCGATCTGGTACCTGGCCGTCGCGCCGATGACGCAAGACTGGCAGGCCGATCTGCTGGCGTTCCGGTGGGATGGTGAAACAGCCAGTTCAGAAGTGGTCGGTTCGGTCGCGCTGGAGTTCGATTCACCGACCCGGGGGCAATTCACCTGGTCGATCGGTGAGGCTTCCGGGCAGTGGGCGCTGCAGCATCTGCGCTTCGCCGCGCGCTCGGCGCACCCCGACGCCACCGGCGCATGGGCCGATCGTGACGAACTGGGCTACGGCTTGAGCATCGCCACCCAGGGCGAGGCGCTGGCAGCGGTCGTGTTCTTCTACGACGCAGCAGGCGCGCCGACCTGGGCCTTGGGACAGGCCACGCTGTCGGCAGAGATGTCGATCCCGATGGAGCGCTTCCGCGGCAGCTGTCCAGCCTGCGACTACCAACCTTCGCAAGCCGAAGCGGCCGGCACGCTGCATCTCGAGTATCCGATCCGAAGTCGACTCGACATGCAGTTGGATGTGTCCGCCGCAGACGAGAGCGCTTGGCGTCGCGGGCCGGTGCCGTTGCAGCGCCTCACCGACGTGCCGTTCCAACGCTGGCCCTGAGCGTCGCATCGCAGCACTCCGGCCCGGACCGGGCGGTACGTCACTGATCGCGCCGGCAGACGTGGCAACTTGGGGTCAGGCGGTCAATAATGAGGCCACCGGCAGCCATGGCCGCGCGACAGAACGGGACTGTGCGCAAGGCCGTGCAGCACATCGGGCCACGTCAGCGCTGATTGGGATGGCTGGCCTGCGGTGTTGCGGCGCTGACGGTTTGGCATCCCGTTCCGACTTCGGTCGGCGTTCACGATGCGACAGGGGTCTCGACCATGTCTGATCGCAAGCGCAGTGCGCACGATGGTGTTGCCGACGGCCCGGGCGAGGCAGGCGGCGGGCCGGCAGAAGGCATGATGGTGCTGGTCGCCGAAGACCAGGAGGTCACCCGCTCGCTGCTGGTGGCGATGCTCGAATCGCTGGGTGCCAAGGGCGTCATCGAGGCCGAAGACGGTCGCGCCGCGCTCGAGATCAGCCGAGAGCTGGGGCAGCCCTTCGACATCGTGATCACCGACATCGACATGCCCGACATGGACGGCATGGCCTTCATCCGCAAGCTCTCCGCCGTGCAGTCCGGCGCCTCGCTGATCATCACCAGCGCGCTGGACCGCGGCCTGCTCGACTCGGTCGAGGCGATGTGTGCCGCCTATGGTGCGCGCCTGCTGGGCACGATTCCGAAGCCGGCTTCGGCCGAGCGCATGGCCGAGCTGCTGTCGCGCTTTCGCCCGCAGCCGCAGATGGCCGACAACATTGCCGTGCCGCACATGGCGTTCACTCTCGACGAGGTGCTCGCCGGACTCGCCCATGAGGAGTTCGAGCCCTACATGCAGCCGCAGATCGAACTGGCGAGCGGACGCGTGGTCGGCGCTGAAGCGCTGGTGCGATGGCGGCATCCGGAGAAGGGCATCGTCTCGCCGTACGCGTTTGTCGAGCTGCTCGAGTCGGAGGGTCGCATCGCCGATCTGACCTGGCTGATGCTGGCGAAGTCCGCGGCGTACTGCAAACTCTGGCGCGAGGGCGGGCTCGACCTGCGCGTGTCGGTCAACATCTCGGCCAAGCTGCTCAGCGATGCGACCATGGCCGACGCGATCATCTGGCAAGTGCAGAACCAGGGCCTGCAGCCGCATCACATGACGCTGGAGGTCTCGGAGTCGGCGGCGATGTCGCATGTCGGCGAGGTGATCGAGAACCTGCTGCGCCTGCGCATGAAAGGGTTTGGTCTGTCGGTCGACGATTACGGCACCGGCTACTCCACCGCACAGCAGCTGACCCGCGTACCGTTCACCGAACTGAAGATCGATCGCGCCTTCGTCAGCCATGCGTCGCGCAAGGAATCCAGTCGGCAGATTCTGGAGAGCAGCCTGGAGATGGCGCGTCGCCTCAACATCCGCTCGGCAGCAGAAGGCGCCGAAACGCCCGAGGACTGGAACCTGCTGCGTCAGGCCGGCTGTGACATCGCGCAGGGCTACCACGTCGCCAAACCGATGGAAGCGCAGGCGTTTCCCGAGTGGGTGGCCGGCTGGGCCTGAGCCGATGTGGGCCATCACGGCGGAAATCGCCCGTCAGTCTGTCCGATCTGGCAGGGGCCAAGCGCGCGCTGAACAGGCATCTTGGGCGCCGGAGTTCGGGCATGATCGCTCGCCTCCTTCTTACCATCTGGAGATTCCCATGAGCCGCACGCTGTACGACCGATCGGTCGCCGTCTTTCGTCACATGTTGCTCGCGCTCGATCGCATCCTCGACATCGCCGAGAAGAACGCCGAGTCGCGCGGATTCCCGGTCGATCAGTTTCTTGCCGGTCGCTTTGCCCCCGACATGTTTCCGCTGACCCGCCAGGTACAGATTGCCTGCGATCTTGCCAAGTCCGGTGCCGCGCGCCTGGCCGGTGCCGATGTGCCGCAACACGACGACACCGAGACCACGGTCGCCGAGCTGCGCGGCCGCATCGCCAAGGTGCTCGCGTTCATGGAGAGCGTCGACCGAGCCGCCGTCGATGCCGGAGAAGAACGCCCGGTGACCATCACCGTGCGCGGCCAGCCGATGAATTTCATCGGTGGCGAGTATCTCGACGTGTTCGTGCTGCCGAACTTCTACTTCCACCTCACCACCGCGTACAGCCTGCTGCGCTTCCAGGGCGTGCCGCTGGGAAAATTGAACTATCTCGGCAGGGCGTGAGCTGAGGCATGCCGATGCCGCGGTCGGGGTTGAAACCCCTCCTACAGGGGCGATGCAGCAGTAGCGGTCAGGCCCGAGAAATCATGCAGAGCCGACGCAGTTGTAGGAGGGAATTCATTCCCGACCCAGCGCTATCGGTGCCCGAACCTCGGCGAAGATCGGCGGCCGCGGTCGGGGTTGAAACCCCTCCTACAGGAGCGATGCAGCTGTAGCGGTCGGGCCCGAAGAACCATGCAGGGGCGACGCAGTTGTAGGAGGGAATTCATTCCCGACCCAGCGCATCAGGTGCCCGAACCTCGGCGAAGATCGGCGGCCGCGGTCGGGGTTGAAACCCCTCCTACCGGGGTGACGCAGCCTTGGCGGTCGGGGCCAAAAACCATGCAGGGGCGATGCAGCTGTAGGAGGGAATTCATTCCCGACCCAGCGCTATTGGTGCCCGAACCTCGGCGAAGATCGGCGTCCGCGGTCGGGGTTGAAACCCCTCCTACCGGGGCGATGCAGCCTTGGCGGTCGGGGCCGAGAAATCTTGCGGGGGCGACGCAGTTGTAGGAGGGAATTCATTCCCGACCCAGCGCCATCGGTGCCCGAACCTCGGCGGAGATCGGCGTCCGCGGTCGGGGTTGAAACCCCTCCTACCGGGGCGATGCAGCCCTGGCGGTCGGGGCCGAAAAACCATGCAGGGGCGATGCAGCTGTCGGAGGGAATTCATTCCCGACCCAGCGCATCAGGTGCCCGAACCGCAGCGGAAATCGGCGTCCGCGGTCGGGGTTGAAACCCCTCCTACAGGAGCGATGCAGCTGTAGCAGTCGGGCCCGAAGAACCATGCAGGGGCGACGCAACTGTAGGAGGGAATTCATTCCCGACCCAGCGCATCAGGTGCCCGAACCGCAGCGGAAATCGGCGGTCGCGGTCGGGGTTGAAACCCCTCCTACAGGGGCGATGCAGCCTTGGCGGTCGGGGCCGAGAAACCATGCAGGGGCGACGCAGCTGTAGGAGGGAATTCATTCCCGACCTGACATTGCGTCGCGCCCGGCCGGGCTGAAGGGGTCGCGGCCCAGGTCGACCGTCCCGCACGAGCCACGACGGCGAACGAATCTGTCGTTCGCGCGTGGATGCTCTGGGTGGCGCGGACGTGCGCGCGCAATGCGACCCGGACGACGCTCAGCGCTTCGCAGCCGAAGCCGTCTCCGCGCGCGTGCGTCCCAGTCCTCAGTCCTCAAAACCGTGGCGGAAGATGCGGTCGTCCGACAGGCCGAAGGTTGAGCCGGCGTTGCTGATCAGGCTGCCGGGCGAGGCCGACAGCGCGTAGTCGGCGGCGTTGTTCGTGCTCTGTGCGCTGGATGCGCCGGGAAAGCGCAGGGTGACGTCGGTGGCGGAGGGCAGGGGCCCGGCGAAGCAGGGGCCGAATTCGCCGTCGGTGTCGTTGGTCATCGAGCCCGTCGTCGAGCCGGTGTAGCCCGCACCGCCCCAGCACAGCGACCAGTAGATCGTGCTGCCATTCTGGAAGGTCAGGCGGCCGGCGGGCAGGTAGCCGGCAGGAATCAGTGCCGTCATCGTCGCATCGGGCGCCACGCCCTGTTCGCTGACCATCTTCGCGCTGGCGATGAGGATGCGCGATCCGCCGCTCGAGTTCGACACCGCCGAAGGGAACTGCACCAGGGTGACCGGATTCGCCCCGCTGGCGTCGTAGGC
Organism: Lysobacterales bacterium; assembly: GCA_020442465.1. Taxonomy (GTDB): domain Bacteria; phylum Pseudomonadota; class Gammaproteobacteria; order Xanthomonadales; family Xanthomonadaceae; genus Pseudomarimonas. The sequence goes on along the minus strand of JAGRJY010000157.1, from coordinate 47,122 downwards.
GATGATCTGGGTGCCGGTGACCTGATTCTGTCCGCCTGCCCGCATGCGCAACTGAACGGCCTGTTGGGTAGCGTCATTGCCGACCCCGCCGACAGCCAGTTCGATCTGCATCAGGTGGAAGGAGGCCAGCGCCGGGCTGGTCAGGGAGAGAAGCGCCAAGGCGCCGAGCGAGCGTCGAAAGCAGGTCATCGAGCCATCTCCTGGTCGGATGCCGGGGCGCCGGGCCCCGGTCGGGGTGTGCGACTGCGGCACCATAACGCGACGTTGAGTCGGCGTCGAGCCGAACAGGCTGGCGTGGTCGACTGCCGCGCGTGTACCGCGTGACCGGTTGCTGCGCCGGGGACGGCTGCCGCTTCGAGCGCGACGCGCCAGGTATGCCTGGGCCGTTGACTGGTGACATGCGCCTGCATCGCCCGGCTCGCTTCCTTCTGCGTGCCGTCCTCAGCAAGCGTCCGAGCGCGACTCCGAGCGTGCGCATGCCATGAGGCGCCGAAAAAAAAGAGGGCGCGCCGAAGCGCGCCCTCCATTCGTCACCGGAACACCGGATCAGTCGATACAGACATCCACACGCAGGTTGTCGATCGACATGCCGTTCGGCGTGCCGGCGGTGGTGTTCGAGTCGCTGGTTGCGCGGAAGCGCAGCTGGACCGTCTCACCGATGTAGCCGTCGAGGTCGACGATGCTGCGCGCCGGCACCGGGGTCGGCAGCCGGCACCAGACTTCGCGGCCGGCCAGCGGCGCGCCGGCCAGCAGCACGCCGGTGTAGCCCTTGGCCAACATCAGGTTCGGCGTCAGGTACTCGAAGACTCCGCTGGTGCGTGCTTCCAGTGCGGCGCCGTCCCAGCAGCCCGGGGCCGGGTCGCCGGTCTCGAAGCTGTAGTGCGCGTCGAAGCTGAGGAACGCCGCGACGACACCACTGCCCGAGGTCGGAATCACGATGCTCGGCGAGATCAGGCCTCGATCGCTGGTGACCGAGTTGTTCGGCACGCGCCAGACCGTCGTACTCATGCCCGTGCCTGCCACGGCCGCCTGCTGCGTCCACGCGGTGCCGCCCGTGCCATCGGTGGTCCAGCCGTTCACGCCGGACTGGAAGTCATCCATGAACACGTTGGTCAGCGTGGAGCCGGCCGGGCACTGTCCCGGCACACCGGTGGTGAAGCTGAAGGTGGAGGAGAAACTGCCCTCGCCGCAGTAGTTGTCGGCCCGCACGCGCCAGAAGTACTCGGTGCTGGAGTCGAGGCCCACGTTCACCGCCCACGAAGTCTCGGTCACCACATCCGAAGCCACGAGGGTGGCAAAGGTGTTGGTGGTGGACACTTCCACGCGGTACGTCACCGCGCCGGGCACCGCAGTCCAGGTCAACGTCGGGCGCACCTTGACGCCGGTCGCTGCGTTGGCAGGTGCGGTCGGCGTGGGCGCCGCCGCCACATCCTCCGACACACCCAGTTCGAGCGTCAGCACGCGTCCCTGGGTGCTGCCGTTGGCGTTGGCGTCGAACGCGTACTCGCCCGAGGCCAGCGACTCGGCGCCGTTCAGCGTCAGCACCGTGCTTCCCGGCGGGGTGATCATCATCGGGTTGAACGAGGGCGTCACGCCGCCTGGCACGCCAGTGGCCGAGAAGGTGATCGTTTCGGAGAATCCGTCCAGAACGCCGACGCGCAGATCGAACGTCGGCGCGGCAGGCGTCGGCGTGCCGCAGAGTTCGACGCGGGTCGGGGAGTCGGCGACCAGTGCCAGGGTCGGCAGGCCGCAGTTCGGGAACTTGAACGCGCACACGCGCGTCGACCAGGTCGACGTCGACGTGGTGGGGAAATATTCGCTGGTGAACCAGAACGTGCACTCGTCGGCCGGATCGACGCTCATGGACGCGTAGTCGCCCCAGCGGCTGCCCGTGCTGAGCTGGGCGCCCGTATTGGGGGGCGTGCAGGTTTGTTCGTCGAGCAGGACACCAGGCGCATCGCCGAGTCGTCGACCGGTCATGCGAATTTCGGGATTCTGCGTTGCGCTCGACACCGAGTAGCCGACCGCAATATTGCCGCTGCGATCCATGGCGATACCGCCCATCCAACGATTGTCGGTATCAGGCGCGAAGGTGCCTTCGTCGAACAGCTGCTTGCTCGTGATGGAGGGCAGGGCACTGCCGCCCTGTTCGAAGCTGTCGAGGAACATGGCGCCGTTCGGATACGCGACCGGACCGCCATTGAGATTGAACTGCACCCACTTGATCGACCCCTGTTCGTCCGGGCCGAGCACACCATGATTGATCACCATCGAGATATCGGCGGGTGCACCTTCCGGGAATGCGCGTGCGGATGCGCGGTACATGGTGTTGGTGCCAAACGCGTCGAGCGGCGCCGAGGAGCTCTGCTGCGGAATCTGCTCAAACCGCGGCACGAACGGGAAACGCGGCGTGAGGAAGGTCGGGCCGTTGAGCGTGCTTGAGGTCGGGCTGAGCCAGTTGAGGCAAATATCGTAGAACACGTACTGGGCGGTCTGGCTGTCGAAGTGGACAAAGACCGGGCACGCGCCGGTGGGGGCGTCCACGACGCCCTCCAGATGAGCAGGCTGCATGCCGTACTGATCCAGGCCCGAGAACCGCACAATCGCGGCCGGCTGGCCGTTCAACATCTTGTCGCGCTCCACCGCGATCAGGCTGGCGCCCTGAAACGAGCGGGGCGGAGGCGAGAAGTCGTGGGTGACCATGGTGTACGCACTCTGCTTGCCACCGTCGCTCCAGATGCCGATGTGCGGATAGTCGCCGAACAGAGGCAGATTGAACTGGTAGCGGTGGTACGCGCCCAGCGGGTCGCTGGTCGCAGAGACGGCGAAGCACTGGCTGCCCGGATCGGAAACCACGAACTGCGATACCACCCAACGCCCTGCGCGGTCATCCCAGAGCGCGATCGGGTCACCATTGTTGGTGGTCTGGCAAGTCCCGCCGAAGCCGGCCCAGAATGAATTGCCCGCCACCGTGGCGCTGCGCGCGCCGGTGACCTTGTCGAGGATGGCCCAACGGATGTTGACCCATTGCAGGTACTCGTTCGGGCTGACGTCGCCATTGGTGTCCGGCGGGCTGAAACCATTGGCGCCCACGCCATCGAACGAGAAGGTGATCGCGGGTGCCGGGCCTCCTCCCCGCTCAGTCTGCACGCCTCGCGCGCGCAGCGGCCCGAACTCGGGCAGAGCGAACGCACGCTGCTGATTCTTCGGGAAGACGTTGGGCACCTCGCGCATCGGGCCGGTGCTTTCCGTCGGGGCTGGCATCTCGGCAATGATCTCGCGCATGGGGCGCGAGGTGTCATGCCGGACTGCCTCGAAGGTCTGTACCTGGACGCCCGCAGCCGCTGAAGTGGATGCGGAAAGCAGCAGCGCGGCGACGCTGCAGAGAGGGACGATGGATCCGTGACGCGACATGTGACGGTACTCCGGCGTTGAGTTTGTAGAGTTCAGAAACTGACTTGCGGTGACGCGTTGACGCTCAAGGCGACGGCGTGTCGTTTCGGAGCACCAGGGCGTCTCGCATGGCTTGCAGGCGCCGCTGGTGATCAAGCAGGAATGCACGGCTCTCTGCAGGCAACAGGCTGCGCTGCAGGGCTTGCGCGATCAGGGCAGATTCCTGTTCGGGCTCGTGGCGTCGGATGGCGAGCAGTGCCCGTTCACTCAACGCGGCAGAGTTGCACGTGATCCAACGGGCAGCGACCGCTGCATCGACGGGCACGTTCGCGGACTCGAGGACATCGAAAACGCTGCGGATGAAGTCAGCGGAGAGGTCGCCGTCCCGAGCTTCGACGAGGGTCACGTGGGTGCGCAACACGTCGAGCGCGGGCCCTGCCCACCATGGGGCCGCGGCACGCTCACGCTGTTGTGCCGCCGCGGCCCGGAACAGCGAGGCGCGCGCAGCCGGGTCTGCATCGACATCACGCATCAGTGCTTCCACTGCAGTTCTGGTCTTGCGATCCCAGTTGGCGCGCAGGTCAGTACGCATCGACAGTTCGTGTGCGTAGTAACTCTGCCAATGGGGGTCGTCGTGGGAGAGCCCTTCGACCACCTCAGCCAAGGTCGGTTCGCGCAGCTTGCCCGCTTGATCGAACAAGCGCGCCCGGGTGTCCGCGTTGTCGCGGAACATGGCGGGGAGCAGACCGTCCTCCACCAGCATCATGGGTCCGTCCGGATCCAGGATACGGCGATCCTGCAAGGTCGGGTCGCGGCGAAACTGCGTATAGGCGACGATCAGCCTGTCTCCGGGCGCAACGCGATCCAGGGTCCAGGGCAGGGTGCGAATGGCCAGCTTGCCCGGCGCGTCGGGCTTGCCACGCAAGGTCTGTACGTCGTCCAGAACCAGTCGCGCGACATGGTTGTCGACCTCGCCACTCTCGACGCGAGCCGACACCATCATCACCCACGACCCGCCCAGTGCATGGCTGGGAGACGGAATGGCCCTCGCGGTGGCGTCCCCCACCAACCCCATCGCCAGCACCCAGCACAGCCATCCAGCGCGCATACACGCTCGCCCCGTTCTGCGGAAGGAATCCTGCGACGATAGCGCCGCCACGGCACCGACGCAACGACACGGCGCGCAATCTGGGCTCCGGGATGGGGCTGGGGGCGCGGGCTGTCGCGGTCCGCCGTCAGTCCGGCGCAGACCCCTCCCGCAGGGGTGGAGTGGCTGAGCAGGTCCCGTCATGCTTCGGTCTGAGTGACGGTGCCTGGAAGCACGCGGAGGGGCAACATGATGCAATTCAACTGGGTCGTGCGGCGCGCCCGAGCGCGGTCCTCCAGGCTGATAGCGGTCGGGCCTCACCGCCTCCGCGCCGCACTGTTCGCGGTCGCGTCACTGGCGGCAGCGGGCACCCCGTGGGCGGTGGCCGCAGAACCCTCCCCCGCCGACACCGTCTTCGCCGTGGAGCGCGCGTTCGCGAAGACCATGGCCGACCGGGATGTGCAGGCGTTCGCGACCTTCCTGTCGGACGAGACCATTTTCTTCGCCGGCACGCGCCCGCTGCGCGGCAAGGACGCGGTGATCGAAGCGTGGTCGCGCTTCTACGCCGGGCCCGAGGCGCCGTTCTCGTGGGAGCCGGATCAGGTCGAAGTGCTGGACTCGGGCACGCTCGCGCTGAGCACGGGGCCGGTGCGTGATCCGTCCGGCGCGATCATGGCGCGATTCCAGTCGATCTGGAGACTCGAGGCCCCCGGCGTCTGGCGCATCGTGTTCGACAAGGGCGGCCCGCCCAGCCCGGGGCCGAAGGACATGCCGGGTTCGGCCGCGCCGGTCGCTGCAGAGCTGGCTGAGTCAGCCGCGCAGCACTGAGCTCGGACGCTTCGACGCTGGCCCATAGCCGAGTGGCGAGGGTGACGGCCCGGTGGCGCCAAGTCGTCTTCGTCTGCGCCGCGATCCGCACCGCTCGATGCGGCTAGTCGTGCTGCGCGTCCGGATCCGGGTCGACCGGCCGGCCGCGCGCATCCCCGTCGGTCGCCGTCTCCGCAGGCGCGATGCTGTCGACGACGCCGGCGTCCTGCGCCTCGGACGGCATCGCTTGCCCGCTCAGGGGCGTCGCCGCGTCGGCAACGTCCGGCGTGGCGTCGGCCGCCTTGGCCTGCTCCGGATCGAACTGCTCCGGATCGACCCGGTCCGGATGGGCGTCGTCGTCGGGTGAAACAGCCTGTTGGGAGGGTGGCGCGGCTGCCAAGGATGACGGTGATTGAGAGCCCGGCGTCGCGACCGTCGTTGCGCGGCCGACGTCGTCCTTGCCGGCCGACGTATCGGTGACGTCGATGTCGCCGGCATCGGCAGGAGGGTCTTCGTCCGCAGCGCGATCTTGGTTGCCGTCGTTGCCCCCGTCTGCGGCGGTGCCGGTGTCCCGGTCGCTACCCTCGTCGTCAGTCGGTGCCGCCTCTGCCGGCTCGTCCGGGCGCGCGCCTGCAGCGTCGCCGCCGGAGGCGGGGAGTGCCGGGGTGTCAGCGCTCGATGCAGCGGCGTCATTGGTGGTCGAGTCCGGTATCGAAGTCGTCCCGTTCCCGGCGTCCGCGCCGGAGGTGGCGGTGCGCTCAGGGCCAGGCGACGCAGGCCGAACGGTCGCGGCCGGGTCGGTGTTCTCGCCCAGCGGCGACTCGCCAGTGTCGATCAGTTCGGAGTTGCGCGGCAGTACCAGCACGGTGCGCATCGCGTGCTTGCCGACGGCATCCTCGATCTGCGCCTGGCCAGGGTAGGGGTACCGTCCCACCGCCTCGAACACCTGCACGCCATCGCGCAGCAGCAGATCGGAGACCAGGTTGGCACGCTTGCCCGCGAGCGGCGCCGGGCCATCGCCATCACTGCTGGCGCGTCCTTCCAGCCGCACTTCGCGCACACCCCAGCGGCGCAGGGCCCACAGCACGTTGGTGTAGTCCTCGTCGCGCGCCGGATCGAGCTCGGCCTGGTTGACCACGAAGTGGATACGCAGCGGCGTGGACCGCGGTGGCACCAGCTCGACCTTCCAGTCGCCGAGTTTGAGGGTCATCGTCGCTTCCATCGCGCGCAGCATCGACAGCGGCACCGGGTTCGACGGATCGATCTCGATGCGCAACACACGTGTCGCGCGATCGATCCGCGACGCTTGGACGCGCAGCGGAAAACGTTCCAGTGTGTCGTTGACCGGGTCGACGACCAGGGCCGGTGCCGGCAACTCCGGCGGCGGCTGTACCGGGTTTGCGATCGCCGACTCGGCGACCACCACGCGTTCGGGCTCGGCCATCACCACCGGCGTGAACCGCAGGGTGAGCTGGCCGGGCACCGCACCGGCAATGCCGGCGCGAAGCTGTGCGGCCAGGTCTTCGTCGTAGCGCTGCAACGCCATGGTCAGGTCGACCGACGTGGTGCCTGCACCAGCAGAGCCCACCTGCAGGCTGAGGATGCGAAAAGTGCGGTCGGTCATGGCGGTGCGAATCGACTCGCGCACCGCCGACTGCAGACTGGCTTCGCGGGTGATGGTCTGCAGCGCGCCGAGCAGCGGCACCAGCAGGGGTGCGATCAACACGGCGCCGAGCAGGGTCTGCCAGGCCAGCGCGGCGCGCCAGGCGCGCCGGCTGAAGCCGTACCAGGTGGTCACGGCGGTGATGCTGAGGGCGATCGCCACCAGGTTGGTGGCAAACAGCAGCAGCGCGCCTTGGGCCACCGGCGCGTGTCCGGAAGCGATGCCGAATCCGACCACCGCCATCGGCGGCATCAGCGCCGTGGCGATCGCGACGCCGACGATGGTGCCGCCGCGGCCACGCACCATGGCATAGCCGCCGGCAAGCCCGGACAGCGTCGCGACCAGCAGGTCGAACAGGTTCGGGCGCGTGCGGGCGAGGATCTCCGCGGTGAGTTCGCGCACCGGCGAGATCCATACGATGGTGATCGACATCAGCAGCGCGATGCCCATGCCCGCCAGCAGGGCCAGTGCCGCCGAGGCGGCGCGGCGATGGTCGAGCGTGGTGATGCCGAGGCCGAGGCGCACGATCGGGCCCATCAATGGCGACACCAGCATGGCGCCGATGATGACCGCCGGCGAATTGAGCAGCAGACCGATGATGGCGATGCCGGCCGCCATCGCGCACATGAACAGATAGTTTCCGCGCAGGGCGCCTTCGGTGTCGATGCTGGCGATCACCTCGGCATGCTCGACGCTGCTCGAGCGCCGGTGCCACCAACGTTTCAGGGCAGCGAGCAGCGCGCGTGCACGGCTGGGGGCGGGATTCGGCGAAGCAGCGTTCATCGTCATTCCGGAGCGGGCGTGTCGGGACGCCGGCCGCGCACAGCGTGGCCGGAGGGTCGGGGTTCGGGGGCGGCGGATTCTCCCACGAAACCGGAGCGTCGCGCGGGTACGCGGAGCGCGCCCGGCCGGTGTTGATGCCGCGCGTTCAGCCCGCCACGCCGGCACAGATTTGAAGTCGACGCGGCGGGGTGGTGTGATGGCGCCACACCCGACCCGGAGCGCAGCCATGGCACTGAAGATCGTGATTTTCTACGGTTCGGCGCGCGCGTCGCGCCAGGGCATCAAGGCCGCGCGCTTCGTGGCCCGGCAGTGCGCCGCGCGCGGGCACCAGACCACCCTGATCGAGCCGCTGTCGCACCCGCTGCCGCTGCTCGACCGCATGTACAAGGAGTACGCCGCCGGCGCGGCGCCGCCGGTGCTGCAGTCCATGGCCGAAGCGATCGACGCGGCGGACGGGTTCCTGATCGTCAGCGGCGAATACAACCACACGGTGCCGCCCGGGCTGTCGAACCTGATGGACCATTTTCTCGAGCAGTACTTCTTCAAGCCTTCGGGCATCGTCAGCTACTCGGCCGGGCCGTTCGGCGGCGTGCGCGCGGCGATGACCTTGCGCGCCATGCTCGGCGAACTGGGCACGCCGAGCATTCCCTCGACGCTGCCGATCTCACAGGTGCACAAGGCTTTCGACGACGAAGGCCATGCGCTGGATGCGGCGTACGAGAAGCGCGCCGATCGCTTTCTCACCGAGTTCGAGTGGTATGTGCGAGCGCTCAAGCACGCTCGCGAGCATCCCTGCAGCCGCGGTGAGTGTGCGTCGGAATCTGCTGGTGTGGGGCAGGTCCAGTCACCCTGAGGCAGACCTGCGGCGCATGCCCGATCATCTTGCATCGGGTCGGTACGACGCTGTCGGTGTGTCGGTGCGCCGCGTCGGTGGCGGCCTTCGGCCATGCATCGCGGCGTGGCCGTCCTGGCAGGTCGTCGAAACCGCCTGTTCGGGTGCGCGCACAAAGAACCTGCAACGGGCGTACCCTTGATGGGCCATGAAACCCAAGCGCAAACCATGAAGATCGACCGTTCGACGCCCGTCCTGGTCACCGGAGCCAACGGCTATGTCGCCAGTTGGGTGGTGAAGCGTCTGCTCGACGGCGGGGCCACCGTGCATGCTGCGGTGCGCGCGCCGGATGACGCTGCGCGCACCGAGCACCTGCATCGACTCGCGCACGGCGCACCGGGCAAGCTGCGGCTGTTCCGCGCCGATCTTCTCGATGCAGGGTCGTACGCATCGGCGATGAGCGAATGCGGCGTGGTGTTCCACACCGCTTCGCCGTTCGTGACCCGGGTCAAGGACCCGCAGCGCGAGCTGATCGACCCGGCCCTGCTCGGCACCCGCAACGTGCTCGAAGAGGCGAGCCGGACGGACAGCGTGCAGCGCGTCGTGGTCACCAGTTCGTGCGCGGCGATCTACAGCGACGCCATCGACTGCGCGCGCGCGCCCGGTGGCAAGCTGACCGAGGCGATCTGGAACACCACCGCATCGCTCGACTACCAGCCGTACTCCTACTCGAAGACCCTGGCCGAGCGCGAAGCATGGCGGCTCGCCGAGGCGCAGTCGCGCTGGCGCTTGGTGGTGGTGAATCCGTCGCTGGTGATCGGCCCGGCACTGCAGAAGCGGCCCAGCTCGGAAAGCTTCAACATCGTGCGGCAGCTCGCCGATGGCACGATGAAGCAGGGCGCGCCGCGGTTCGCGCTCGGCGTCGTGGACGTGCGTGATCTGGCGGACGCGCACCTCGCGGCCGCCTACCTGCCCGACGCGGAAGGCCGGCACATCATCTCGGCCCACGACACCGACATTCTCGAGCTCGGCCGCGCGCTGCTGCGGGAGTTCGGGGATCGTTATCCGCTGCCGCGACGGGCGTTGCCGAAGTGGCTGCTGTGGCTGGTCGGCCCGCTGGTCAAGGGCGGCCTGCCGCGACGCATCATCGCCCGCAACGTCGACGTGCCCTGGCATGCCGATCACGGCAAGAGCGTGCGCGCGCTGGGCATGCACTATCGCCCTTTGCAGGAATCGATGGTGGACATGTTCAGCCGGATGATCGACGACGGGATGTTGCCGAAGCGCTAGGTGGCGGGCGTCAGCCCACGGCGTTTTCGCGGCGTTGCCGCGTCGGCGTGATCCCGGGAGGAAACGTGCACATCGAGTCGGCCACCTTGAATCGGGGCGGCTCGGTCCGGGTGAGCGATGTCGGCGTGGCGTGCCCGCACCGATTCGACGGGTGCTGCGCGGCGTACGCTCCGGTACAGCGACGGTTTCGCTTGCTGAACGGCAGGTGCATCGCGCTCCGTCCCGTGCGAAGGAATCATCGTGGACCCGCCGTTGAAGGGACAAGGCCGTCGCATCGAGCGGCGTCCGGATTCCCCACATGGAGTTTCGACGATGAGCAGATCCATCTCTGTTGCCCTGCTGGCCGCCGCGCTCGGGTTGGCCGCCTGTCTACCCGCCGATGCTTCGGCGCATGGCGCCGCGCGCCGGGTGCATGTCGATGTCGTGCGCGTGCTGCCGGCCGGCCACCACCGGTTCGTCCATGCCGGCGCGCACTATGGCTACCACGCCGGACGCTTCTACACGCATCGCCGCGACGGTTGGGTGGTGGTGCGTCCGCCGCTCGGCGCCGTGGTGCCGGTGTTGCCGCGGCACGTCGAGGTCGTCGTGCAGGGTCCGTTCCGCACCTACCGCTACGAAGGGGTCGAGTATCGGAAGGGGGCGGGCGGGTACGTGGTGGTGCGGCGCTGATTCTGCGGTCTGTTCGCCGGCGTCGCGTCGCCAGGCGGCGCGACGTCCGCGGTTGGATCGCGCTACATTGAGGGCATGTCCGACCCCACGCCGACCGCCGCGCCTCCCTCCCCTGCGCACAGTCACGACCGCCATCACGGTCACGATCACAGCCACAGCCACGACCACAGCGCCCAGCATCGATCCCGCGCCCTCGGCGTGGCGATCGGCATCACCTTCGCCTTTGCCGCCGTAGAGGGTGTCGGCGGCTGGTGGGCGGGCTCGCTGGCCCTGATGGGCGACGCCGGGCACATGGTCACCGATTCGGCCGCCCTGCTGTTTTCGTGGATCGCTGCGCGGCTTGCCATGCTGCCGCCGAGTTCCGCCATGAGCTACGGCTGGCGCCGCGCCGAAGTGCTCGCCGCCTTGGTCAATGCCTTGCTGATGGTGGCGATCGTCACCTTGCTGGTGGTGGCGGCGATCGAACGCCTGCACACGCCGCAGCCGGTGGCGGGCGTGACGGTGATGGTGATCGCGGCGGTGGGACTGCTGGTCAACCTGCTGGTGCTGTGGCAGCTGCACGGCGCGCACAGCGAGGCGCTGAACGTTCGCGGCGCCCTGCTGCACGTGATCGGCGACCTGCTCGGTTCAGTGGCTGCGCTGATTGCCGGCGCCGTGGTTTGGGCGACCGGCTGGTATCCCATCGATCCACTGCTCAGTTTGCTGATTGCCGGGTTGATCCTGGTGTCGGCGTTGCGCCTGTTGCGCGACGTCGTGCGCGTGCTGATGGAGGCAACGCCGTCGCACGTCGATATGGATGGCGTGCGACGACTGCTGGTGTCCCTGGATGGGGTGGAAGCCGTGCACGACCTGCACGTGTGGACACTGGCCGGTGATCGTCTGCTGCTCTCGGCGCACCTGGCCATCGAGCAAGACGCCGGCTGGCCGGAACTGCTGCTGTCGGCACAGCGGCGCCTGCGCGACGAGTTCGGCATCGGTCATGCCACGCTGCAGCCGGAATCGGCGACCTACCGGCGTGCCATGCATGCCGCCGGAGAAGAACTGCTCGACGACCACTGCCACTGACGCCGCGCCCGACCTGGGTCCCGAGCGACGTGCGCGGCTCGAATCGTCGCGACGCTCGGCGGTGCAGGGGCACGACCGGGTCGAACTTACCAGTAGCCGCCCGGCCGATAGGTGCCGAAGTACCAGAGATGCCCCTCGGGGTCGGACACCATGTAGCCGCGTGCGCCGTATTCCTCATCCTGCAAAGGGCGCACGACCTCTGCGCCGGCGGCGAGCGCCGTCTCGAAATGGCTGTCGGGATCGGCGACATAGAGACTCAATGCCTGGGTGCCGCCGCCGAGCTGGCGAGGACTGAAGCGGCGGAACTCGGCCTTGGGCGAACCGACCATGATCACGGCCGCGCCAAACGTAAGCTCGCTGTGTTCGACGCGGCCCTCTGCGCCGTCGACGATGAATCGTTGGGTGAAGCCGAATGCCCGGCACAGCCAGTCGATCGCCACCCGGGCGTCGTCATAGGTGACGCTCGGATACACATCCCCCACGTTCGCCGCATCGCCCATGGCACGCCTCCGGTTTCGATCAGAAGCGCAGTCTACGGCGAGGCGACTGGCATGCGTGTGCCGAGGCGGGTCGAAGTTCAGGCCGAGGGCCACATCGAGGAACGGTGTGTTGGGGGGCGATGGGCAGACTTCGGCGCATCGCGTTCGTGTCCGCTGCCGAAACGGAGTTCGGCGCGGCGGTCCGAGCTGTCCGGGCGGTGCCTTTGCGAGTCCGGCGACCTTGACGGCCTTCACCGACTGCATCCAGTTCATCGCCGATGATGCCGGCTGGTTCGTCAGTCGATTCCAGCATGCCCGAAGGTCCGGAAATCCGTCGCGCCGCTGATGCGCTGGCTGGTGCTGTGGTCGGCAAGCGGCTGCAGCGCGTGTTCTTCGGGCTGCCCAAGCTGAAGCGCTACGAGCGTCAGCTCGATGGCAGCACGGTCGAGTCGATCACGCCGCACGGCAAAGCCCTGCTGATCCGCTTTGACGCGGGCTGGACGATGTACTCGCACAACCAGCTGTACGGGGTGTGGATGGTCGGCAAGCCGGGCGAGCGGCCGGCCACCTCGCGCTCGCTCAGGGTCGAACTGGAATCGGCCGACGCGGCCATCCGGCTGTACTCGGCCTCCGACATCAGCCTGTGGCCCGGCGAAGAGGTGCTGCAGCATCCCTTCCTGCAGCGCATCGGGCCGGATGTGCTCGATCCCGCGCTGCGCGCGCAGGATGTGCTGGTGCGACTGAAGTCAGCGCCATTCCAGACCAAGCGTTTGAGCGCCCTCCTGCTTGATCAGGCCTTCCTCGCCGGGATGGGCAACTATCTGCGTGCCGAAGTGCTGTTCGTCGCCCGCCTCGATCCCGACCTCAGACCAGCTGATTTGCCTGCTGCGCGTCTGCGCGCCCTGGCCAAAGCGCTGCTCGCGGTGCCGCAGCACAGCTACCGGGCGCGAGGAATCGAGCCGTCGCGGCGGATGAAGGCCGCGTACACGGTGTCGGGAACCGGCGCGTTCCGGTTCCAGGTGTTCGATCGCGCCGGGGAGCCCTGCTTCGAGTGCGGCACCCTGATTCAGCGCGTCGAACGCGACGGCCGCAGGTTGTACGTATGCCCGCACTGCCAGGGCGGCTGACCCGGCCGGTCAGCTGGCGCGATCAACGCAGCAGGCGCACGCGCTCCGGCTCGTCGAACCAGGCGATGACGTGCTCGCGAAAACGCTGCTGCAGCAGGGTCGGCCGATGGCGCTGCGGATGCACGAGATACACCGGGACGGTGCTGAACTGCCACTCCGGCAGCAGCTGGATCAGGCGGCCGTCGTCGAGCACGTCCTGCACCAGATAGCGCGGCAGACGTGCAACGCCTGCGCCGATCAGCGCCGCCTCCTTGAGCGATCCGAAATGGTTGATGGCGAGATCGCCGTGCACGCGCACCGTCTCGCTGCGCGCGCCACGCGTCAGAACCCACTCGGCGTCGTCCTGGAAATGCGTGTTGCGCAGACAGGGCAGGGCGGCCAGTTCGGACGGACGACGCGGCTTGCGATGGCGCTCGAACAGCGCGGGGCTCGCCACCGGCAGTTCGCGGATGACCCCGATGGCGCGCGCAACGATGCGGTCGTCCAGCGTGCGGGTGGCACGAAAGCCGAAGTCGAAACGTTCGCGTTCGAGATCGCGCTGGACGATGCTCAGGTCGAGTTCAACGCGGACTTCGGGATGCGCGCTGCGGAATGCCTCGACCAGTGCGACCAGGAACGCCTCGCCGAAGGATGTGGCCGCGGTGAGGCGCAGCGCACCGGCCACTACCGTCTTGCTCAGCGAAACCTCCTGTTCGGCAGCCTCGAGGGCACGGATCAGCGCGCTCGCATGCGTCGCGTAGCGCCGGCCGATGTCGGTGAGGCTGAGCCGACGCGTGCTCCGGTGCAGCAGCTGGCTGCCGAGTTCGCGTTCGAGCTGGGCGACTTGCCGGCTGACATGGGCTTTGGAGCAGCCGAGCTGACGCGCCGCGGCGGTGAAGCTGCCCAGTTCGGCGACCGTCGCAAAGCACACGCTGCGCTGCAGTCTCGACGACATTGTTTCCATGAGGAAACAGTCTTTCAGCTCGTGGGCGGCTAATCAAGCGCCGAGGGCTGGCGCAGGATGGCGCCACCTTCCCCCACACAAGCGAGGACATCATGAAGATTCTGCTGATCGGTGCACACGGCACGCTGGGTCAGGCCGTGGCTCAAGAACTGGGCTCCCGGCACGAGATTGTGCGCGCCGGGCGGTCGTCGGGCGACGTTCGTATCGACCTCACCGACCGCGCCTCGGTCGAGCGGGCGCTGGCCAGTGTCGGGCCCCTCGACGCCGTCGTGTCGGCTGCCGGCAATGTCGCCTTCGGTCCGCTATTGGAAATGTCCCAGGAACAATGGGATGTCGGCCTGCAGGACAAGCTGATGGGTCAGGTGCAGCTGGCACTGGCTGCCGTGGCGCATCTGAACGACGGCGGATCGATCACCCTGACCACCGGCGTGCTGGCGGAGGAACCGATCCGCTACGGCGCGTCGGCCTCGCTGGTCAATGCCGGCATCCAGGGCTTCGTGCTCGGTGCCGCCATCGAGCTGCCGCGGGGGTTGCGCATCAACGCTGTCAGTCCCGGCGTGCTGATCGAGTCGATGCCGAACTACGCGCCGTACTTCCGCGGTTTCGATCCGGTGCCGGCGGCACGCGCGGCGCTCGGCTTCGCGCGCAGCGTTGAAGGCGCCGACACGGGCAAGGTCTACCGAGTGGTTTGAGGCCCCAAACTCGCACAGGGTCGCGACAGCAAGGCATGCCGCCGCACCGCGGAGCTGACCGGCCCCGGTGCGGCAGGTGGCACCCGCACCCGGGCGCTTCACGGCGCTGGCGACGAAACCGGGGCCGCCCGACAATGGGGGGAGTTCTGCCGACCGGGCCATCCCATGCAAGCTGCTGCGTCCACCTCCCGTTCCTGGACCGCTCATCTCTCCGCTGGGCTGGGCCTGTCGGCCCTGCTCGGCGTGCTCTGCTTCCACTTTCCCGAGCTGCTGACCAGCCGGGAATTCCGCGAGGTCTATACCGAGACCTTCGCGCGCCACTTGCTGCTGTTCGGCCTCATCGCCGCCTTCGTGCTCGGCACGTTGGCTATCCTGCGCGGACGCCAGCGCCGCGTGGCCCTGGTGGGCGTGGTCAGCGCCGCCCTGGCCGTGCTGCTGGGCGGCGCCAGCGTGCAGTTCGACGCGATTCGTGCGACGCCGTTTTCGCTCGGGCTCGACTGGTTCGTCATCGCGCTGTTCTTCTCGGCCCTGGTCTTCGTGCCGATCGAGCGCATGTTCGCGGTGCGGCCGCTGTCGCCGCTGCGGCCGGAGTGGCGCACCGACCTCGAGTACTTCTTCGTCAGCCACATTCTGGTGCAGTTCGTGCTGATCGCGGTGACCGCCTCGACCTCGACCGTGGCGGCCCTGGTGGCGTGGCCGGCCCTGCGCGATGCGATCCAGAGCCTGCCGATCTGGGCGCAGTTCCTGCTCGCCGTGTTCTGCGCGGACCTGGCCCAGGCGCTGCTGCACCGCGCCTACCACAACATACCGTTTCTCTGGCGGTTCCACGCCGTGCACCACAGCAGCCGCTCGATGGATTGGCTGGCTGGCTCGCGCATCCACCTGATCGAGGTGCTGCTCACCCGCAGCGCAGTGCTGCTGCCTCTGGTGGTGCTCGGCTTCGCGCCCGATGCCATCAACGGCTATGTGATCCTGGTCGGCCTGCAGGCGGTGGTGGCGCACGCCAATCTGAGTCTCGACTTCGGCTGGCTGGAGCGGATCATCGTGCTGCCGCGCTACCACCACTGGCATCACGCCCGTGATGCCGACTACATCGACACCAACTACGCGATCCACCTGCCCGTGGTCGACATGCTGATGGGCACTTTCAAGCTGCCACCGAGAAAGCAGTGGCCACCCGATTACGGCGTCATGAAGCTCGAAACCGTGCCGCGCGGGCTCTGGGCGCAGACGCTGATGCCGTTCCGGCGGCGCAAGGTGTACGAGGATTTCGTGGGGCGGGAGGCGGGATGAGGGGTGGTGCGGCCTGACCCGGGTCGAATAGTCGTCACGAGATATTCGGCCTTCCGGTGCGACACGGTGCGCCATGTGCTCGCCGTACGACCGTCGAATGTACAACCAGACCTCTGGGCCATGGCGTCATCCCGACGCAAGCCGGTATCCATCTTGCCCCTCTCCATCTCGTCGAGTGTGGAAACAGATCAAAGTGGATCCCGGATTGCTCGCGCAAACCCGGACGCTCGCCCTTCCGGCCGCCAGCGGCGTTCTGGTGCGCTCCTGCGCGCCTCGTGCGCCGGGACGACGGAGCGTGAGACAGGACTCAACCCGGCCCAAACTGCGCGGGGAGTGACTCAGGCATCAGTGCTTCCGCGTCGCCAGAAACCCGATCATCACCAGCGACACGACATCGATCGCCGCCAGCTTCAGCAACGGCGCACTCCACGTCGGTGCGATCAGCACCAGGCCGATGAAGCTGAGGTCGGAGATCGCGGTGCCGGCGAGCACGGGCATGCGCAGCGCAGGCCGGGACAGCGCCATCAAGGTTGCGGCGCCGAGCACACCGAACAGCACGGCGCGGTGACGCAGCAGCAGTTCGGTGTTGGCGTCGATCGCGCCCAGACCGTAGCTGCTGCGCAGCGCCTCGCCGCCGATCAGGCCAAGCAGGGGAGCGAGGTGGATCAATGCGACGATCCACCAGGCCACCCTCTGGCCTATCGAGGGTTGCGCGCTCATGCGTGGGCCGGTGCGGTGAAGGTGTCGCGCAGGCTGCGGCGCAGTCCGATGAACTGCATTTCGGTGAGCCCGAACACGGCGACGGCCTGACCGATCAGCACGACGAGGCCGGGCGTGGTCGGTGCGATCAGGCTGGAGAAAGCGAGTGCCACACTGGCCGCTGCCCAGAGCGCATTGCCGATCACAATGCCCCACAGCAGGATGGGCGACGCAGCCTGCGTCCGGGCAAGCAGCAGCAGCGAGAGGCCGTACGCGAGCATGAACACGCCGAGCGCGACGACAGCGTTCGGCGGCGCGCCGAGTTCCGTGGCCATCCATTCGCTGAGTGCCAGCGTCAGCACGCCAGCCAGACTGCTGACCGCGCCATCGAGACGCAGTGCGAGGCGGAGCAGGGGAAGCAGGGTGATGCTGTGCATGGTGCGACTCCGTGGCGGTTTGGACGGCTCA
The DNA here is from genome assembly GCA_020442465.1 of Lysobacterales bacterium. Taxonomy (GTDB): domain Bacteria; phylum Pseudomonadota; class Gammaproteobacteria; order Xanthomonadales; family Xanthomonadaceae; genus Pseudomarimonas. Next base: position 29,832 of record JAGRJY010000157.1, on the reverse strand, counting down.
CAGCTTCCGCGTCGACGCGCAGGGAATCGATTACCTCCCAGGTAAAGCACAGCATGCCTCGGATGCGGGCGCCGCGCGTACACTCGCTGCATGAGTACTTCCGAGCCGATTGGTCCCCTGTTGCGCAGCTGGCGCCAGCGACGCCAGCGCAGCCAGCTCGATCTCGCCGGCGCAGCGCGTATCTCCACCCGGCACCTCAGCTTCGTGGAGACCGGCAAGGCACGGCCGAGCCGCGAGCTGATCCTGCAGCTCGGCACGGCGCTGGAACTGCCCTTGCGTGAGCGAAACCGTATGTTGCTCGCCGCCGGCTATGCGCCTGCGTACGCAGAGCGTGGACTGGATTCCGAAGCCCTGGCCGCGGCGCGCGATGCGCTGGGGCGCGTACTGCACGCGCACGAGCCGTATCCGGCGCTGGTCGTCGACCGGCACTGGAATCTGGTCTTGCATAACCGACCCGCCGGCGCGTTGATGGCTCTGGTGGAGCCTTCACTGCTGCAGGGGCGGATCAATGTGTTGCGGGTCAGTCTGCATCCCGATGGCCTCGCCCGCGCGATCATCAACCTGGCGCAGTGGCGTGCGTACATCCTCAAGCGACTCGGTCAACTGGTGGAAAACTCGGGCGACCCGGTTCTGGCGCAGCTGCGCGACGAACTCGCGGCCCTTCCCCCCTTGCCGGGTGAGCGCGAGGCTAACTCTGCGGGCGGGCCCGCCGACGACTTCGCGGTGCTGCTGCACCTGCGCACACCGGCCGGCGAGATCAGCCTGTTGAGCACGCTCACCGTGTTCGGCGCGCCCGCTGACGTGACGTTGTCCGAACTGGCGTTGGAAGCGTTCTATCCGGCCGATGCCGTCAGTGCGGAGCGTCTGCGCGTGCTGTCTGCGCCCTAGGCATGGCGCGATAGCGACGGCCCAGCCACAGGGACAGAGCCAGCCACAGCGCCGACAGCGGGACCGCGCACAAGGCGATGCCGCCGATGCCCAGGCCGAGCGCCATCAGCAGGGCGTGACTCCATGCGCCGATCTGATCGCCGATCCGGTAGACCGCGGTGTCGATGAGGTTTTTCGCCTTGTACTTCTCGCTGCGATCGAGCGGCACGAACAGCGCCTCGCGCGCCGGGCGCGAGAGCGCGTAGTTGGTCACCCGCCGTGCGACCGTGAACACCACCACCGCGGCGAGCACTGGCAGTGCGCCCAGCGCGGCGAAGCCCAGCACGCTGATCAGCGGCAATGCGGCCAGGGTCAGGCCGACCCCGAGGCGGGCCATCATGCGGCCGGTGAGAAACAGCTGCAGCACCAGGGTGAGACCGTTGACCCAGATGTCGACGTGGGCGAAGTACGCGGTCTGCGCGGCGGCGCCGTCGACGGTTGCGTCCACGACCTGTGCCTGCAGGATGTACAGGAAAGTGGAACCGATGGTGTAGAGCAGCATGTAGCCGCAGATGCCGAGCAGGTAGGGTGAGCGCAAGGCCAGACGGAAGCCGTCGAGCGCGCCGCCGCCGATCACGGCCTCATCGTGCGTGGCCGCCGTCGAGGCGCCGGGGGCCGATCCGCGCCCGGCGTCGATGCTGCGTCGATGGATCGCGAACATGCACCACAGCGCGGCTTCGAGCATCACCAGCGAGACCAGCAGCAGAGCGGGTGCGCCGATCCAGTCGACCAGGCTGGCGGTGACCAGGCCGCCGAGCAGGGCGCCGAGACTGCCTCCGGCCATGATCACACCGTAGAGTCTCCGCGACGTCGGCGCGTCGTAGGTGTCGGCCATCACCGCCCAGAACAGCGAGACGGCGAACAGGTTGAACACGCTGACCCAGACGAAGAAGGCGCGCCCCACCCAGACCATCGAGTGTTCCGGCAGCGTTTGCAGCGCCACGAAGAAGCCGAGCAGGCAGGCCATCAGTGCGCGGTAGCTCCAGGTCACGAAGCGTCGTCGCGGCAGCCGCGAGACCAGCGCCGAAAAGACCGGGCTGATCAGCAGCATGGCAGTGAGCGTGCCGGTGAACAGCCAGGGCAGGTTGCGCACGCCGCCGGCCACGCCCATCTGGTCGCGGATCGGGCGCAGGATGAAGTAGCTCGCCATCACCAGGAAGAAATACAGCGCCGCCAGCAGCAGGGTGGCGCGCTCGTCCCGACGCACGCCTGCCAGCGTCTGCAGCACGCTCGGGCGAGTTTCCCCCTCGGGGCGGGTCATCGGCGCGATCCGTCTTTGCGCTGGAATGGTCTGTTCAGTACCCGCGGGCGATGTCGACCACGTTCAGCAGCGGCTCGCCAGCGACGTAGCGGCGCAGGTTCTCGGTAACGAGGAGGAGGTAGCGCTCCGTCTGCGCGTCCGACGTCGCCGCGACGTGCGGCGTGATGACGACATTGGCGAGCGACCACAGTGGATGTCCGGCGGGCAGCGGCTCGGGCTCGGTGACATCGAGCCCCGCGCCGCCGATCTGGCCGCTGCGCAGCGCGGCGACGAGATCATCGGTGACCACGCTGCCGCCGCGGCCGACGTTGAGGAACAGCGCGCCCGGCTTGGCAGCAGCGAAGAACGTCGCGTCGAACAGCCCGGTGGTCGCCGGCGTCAGCGGTACCGCGCTGACGATGACGTCGGCCTCGGCGGCGAGCGCATGCAGCTCGTCCGACAGGCCGACCTTGGCGACGAAGTCCGGTCCCTCGCGGCTGCTGTTGCGGGTCGCGATCACGCGCATGCCCAGGCCGTGCGCGCGACGCGCGACTTCGGTGCCAATGCCGCCGAGTCCGACCACCAGTAGAGTGCGCTCGTGCAGCTCCATCACGCGCACGCCCTCGGGCCGCGGTGACCAGTCATGGGCCTGCTGCTTCCGGGCGTATGCAGGCAGGCCGCGTGCCAGAGCCATGACCATGGCGATCGCATGTTCGGCGATCGGGATGGCGCTGGTGCGCTGGGTGTTGGTCAGCACGATGCCGCGCTCGGCCAGGCCGGGTACGCCCACACAGTCCTCGACGCCCACCCACCAGGTCTGGATCCAGTGCAGCGATGGCGCAGCGGAAAGGGTCGCCTCGTCGCAGAGGCCAATCGCCACCTGCGCCTTCGAGAGCAGCGCCTTGCCGGCCTCGCCGGGCTGGGCGACCACGACTTCGACGCCGGGTGCTGCGGCCTGCAGGCGCTCGAGCACGGCCGGTGACGCCCGCGACACCACCACCCGCGTGGGGACGCGCCAGCCCGGCAGGGCTGCAGACGGCGTCGTCGCCGCGTCGATGCCGAGTTCGGTGATCAGCGCTTCGGCGCGCGGGTCGGCGGGCGGGCCCTTGGCCCATCCGGCCTGGCCAAGGCAGCACGCCAAGGCGAGCGCGATGGTCGCGGCGAACCGGCGGGAGTGCGCGGTGCCCATCCGAGCAGGGCGTGGCAGATCAAACCGAAAGCGTCCGGCAGGCATGGCGCAAGCTCCGAGGTCGGTCGAGTCCGCATCATGCCATCGCGCGGGCTCCGGGTGCCTGCGCAGCCGGTCGGGCTTCGACCCTGCCCTGAACGGGAAGGTCACCCTGGCGCCGAATCCAGGCTACACATGGGCGCGCCGCCCCGCGGCACCGTGCGGCCGATGTGCGCGGCCTTGCCCGTCGGCGCGTCAGCCCTGTCCGCGGGGCTGGATCAGGTCCCACAGGTTGCCGTACAGATCGGCGAACACCAGCACGCGACCGTAGGGCTCGTCCCGCGGCGGGCGCACGATGCGCACCCCATGGTCGATCAGGCGCTTCCGCGCGGCCTCGAAGTCGTCGGTGTGCAGGAAGAACGCCACCCGGCCACCGGTCTGGTCGCCGATGCGCGCGCGCTGTTCCGGCGTGCTGGCGCGGGCCAGCAATACCTGCGCACCGCCGCCGCCCGGTCCCATCACCACCCAGCGCTTGCCCTGTTCGGGCACGGGTCGGTCTTCCTGCAGTTCGAAGCCCAGCGCAGCGCGCATGAAATCGATGGCTTCGTCGTAGTCCCGCACGACCAGGGTGAGCAGATTGATCCTCATCGACGCCCTTTTGCGAGTACTGACTCTAGAACCAGGTTCGAAGCCTAGCGCGCCGCCGCCTGCCTGCCACCCCCTCCTTCGGCAGGTCGCGACATGGCTCGGGGATGGGCCCGGTTCGGGTGCGCCAGGCGGGACACGCCTGGCGCACCCCATCACCTCTGCCGCGGTATCGAAGTCGAAGGAATATCCCCGTGAAACGCGTCTTTCCCCAAACCCTCATGCTGGTCGCCTGCCTGCAGACGACGTTCGCCGCTGTGGCGGCCGACGATGCCGTCGAGCCCTTCGGCTTCGACATCAACGTGGAGCGGATGCGCGCGAGCGCGTCGCCGGTCGAGCTCGGCGGCGCATTGCACTCGGGCAGCACCGATGCGCTGGGCAGGCAAGCCTTCACCTGGAAGCGGCAACCCTTGCCGGCGGCGCTGCAGAAATCCGGTGGGGCGATGTCAGCGGAACAGGCCGCGCGGATTCACCTGTTCGGCACCGCGCTGCCAAAGAGCGCCGGCGACAACGCGGAGAGCTTGCGATTCAAGGTCGCCAGCGCGCTCCCGGGCGGGGCGGCGATCGTGCAGTTCGAGGCCGAGGCGGGCGGCATTCCGATCCTGCGCGAGGACGTCTCGGTGCTGCTCGATCGGGACCTGGGCATGGTGGCCTTGCGTGGTCCGATGCCCAAGGACGCGCCGACGTCCCTGGTCTTCGACTATCGCGAACCTGCCGAGGCAGCGATCGAGGCGGCGTTCGGGCTGATTCCAGGCGCCAAGCCGCTGCCCGTGCAGTTGAGCGACCGACGGGTAGAGGGCGACCATGTGTCCTTTACCGTCAAGCCTCTGGCACGCGGCGGCAGCATGCCGGTACCGACCGACTTTGCGCGGGCCAAGAAGGTGCTGTTCCGAACTGCTGATGGATTGCAGCCGGCGTGGCACGTGGAGATCGGCTATTCGATTCGTGAAGGCGCGCCGGATGAGGCTGCCGCCCTGGTGCTGTCCGCGGTGGACCGCAGCCTGCTCTACCGCACCAGCCTGGTCAGCCATGCCGAGGCGTTCACGTACAAAGTGTGGGCTGAGAATGCGCCGACCTTCCAGCCGCATCCCAGCCCGAACGGACGCGGGCGAATCACCGATCCCGACGGCCTGCCGACAGAAGATTTCGCGCCGATCGTCGACCAGTCATCCGTCACCCTGGTCAACACGCCGTTCAGCCGCTCGGGCACCGATCCCTGGCTGGCGGACAACGCGGCCACGACAGCCGGCAACAACGCCATCGCCTACGCCGACCTGGCCGCTCCGAGCGGATTCGGCGACGGCGATCGCGCGCCCCTGCTGACCGCGCCGCGCACGTTCGGGCTGACCTACGATCATTTCCTCGAACCCAGCGACGACCCGATCCAGACCACGGCCTCGGCGGTGCAGGCGTTCTATACCGTGAACTGGCTGCACGACTGGTTCTACGACGCCGGCTTCGGTGAAGCCGACCGCAACGGCCAGCTGGACAACTTCGGTCGTGGTGGGCTCGATGGCGACCCGATCCTGGTCGAGGCCCGCCACCATGCGCTCGGACGCACCGCACAGATAGTCATCTATTCCGACGGCGAGCCTTCGCGGATGCAATTGGGCTACGAGCCGAACGTGAAGGTCTCCGCCGACGTGGCGCTCGATTCCCAGGTCGTCGCGCACGAATGGGCGCACTTTCTCACCCATCGACTGATCGGCGACACCCTGGGGCTGGATACGCTTCAGTCGAGCGGGATGGGCGAAGGTTGGAGCGACTTTGTCGCCCTGCTCGCCACCGCCAAGGACTCGGACCGCGAACGTCCCGGCAACGCGAATCTGCAGGGTGCCTATGCCATCGGCCCCTACGTGTTCCACTCCTACTACGGCCCTCGTCGCTACCCGTATTCGACCGACATGCAGAAGAACCCGCTCAGCCTGCGCTATCTCGAGAGCGATCTGGCTCTGCCGGAAGGTGTGCCTGCGGCCTTCGGCGAGAACGGCCGGCGCAACTACCTGAGCCACCAACAGGGTGAAGTCTGGGCATCGGCGCTGTGGGATGCCTATGTGGCGTTGCTCAACGATGCACCGCGAGACCAGTTCACTGCAGTGCAGAACCGCATGAAGCGCTATCTCGTGGCCAGCCTGAAAATGACCCCGTACAGCCCGACCATGGTCGAAGGGCGCGACGCGCTGCTGGCCGTGGTGCTGGCGGAAGGCGCCGTTCGGGATCACGAGCTCATGGCCGCCGCGTTCGCCAAGCGTGGCCTGGGCGCGGGTGCCTACATTCCCGACCGCTACAGCTTGTTCAACTTCGGCGTGATCGAAAGTCAGCTGGTGGGCTCGGCTCTGCGCATCACCAGCCTGTCGTACGCGCCGCCGATCGGCTGCGATACCGACAACTATCTCGACATCGGTGAGCAGGCCGACATGCTGATCCGTGTTCAGAACGTGGGCATGGTGGACGAGCCGGATGTGCACGTGGCGCTTTCCGGCGACCAGCCGGGTCTGGCGTTCCCCGAGGGCGACGTGGTCGCCGTGGGCGCCCTGGCCATCGGAGAGTCCAAGGACGTACGTGTGCCGATTCGCCTGACCGGCGCGGGCGCAGGAACGAACGCCACGCTGTCAGCCATGCCGCAGTCCCAGGGACTTCTGGCCGAGCGGCTGACCGGAGCCGAGTTGGCGCTCACGGTGCACGCCGACCGTGTGTTGAACTCGACGGACACGGAGCTGTTCCAGTCCCTCGATAGCGAATGGACGCAGCGCTTCGATCGTCCTGAAGCGGATCAGAAGCCGTGGTCGATCGAAGTCGAAGGTTCAGTCCGGGTCTTGCGTGGGCACGACTACCATCGGAGCACCATTTCCTGGCTCGAGGCGCCGGTGATCGAGGTGGGGACGGACCCGCTTGTCGTCACCCTGACCGACCGCTACTTGTTGGAACAGGCCAACGACGAGATTGCCTTCGACGGCGGACTGATTCAGGTAAGTGTCGACGACGGCGCGACCTGGACCGATGTCGATCCCGAGGCCGCCGGGTACATCACCGGCGTGCTCAGCGACGCGTACGAGAATCCGGCAGCTGGCCGCAAGGCGATCACCGGTCAGTCGTCCTTCCCCGAATTCGAACAGCACGTACTCGATTTCGGCACCCAGTTCGCGCCGGGCACACGGGTTCGGCTTCGGTTCGGCGTGGCCACCGACCGGTCGGTGCTTGCCGGCGGCTGGGACATCGACTCGATCCAGGTCGAGGGTGCGGCGCGTCCGCCCTTCGCCAGCGTGCAGGCACAGACTGCGGCCTGCAGCGTCGACGCCCTGCGAACCCTTCAGGGCGCCATGAGCGGCACCTATTACACACCGGAGCGCTCGGGCGAGGGCGTGCTGCTGGACATGGGACAGGTCGCCGGACAGCCGGTGCTGTTCTTCAGCTGGTACACCTACCAGGATGGCGTGCAGAAGTGGCTGGTCGGCAGCGCGCCATTCGACGAGGCAGCCAGGCAGGTTGCGGTGGAATTGGTCGAAACGCGCGGCACCGGGTTCGGCGACAGCTTCTCGGCCGGTGACGTGATCGAGTCGAGCTGGGGCCACGTCGCGCTGAGCTTTCCGGACTGCCAGACGCTGCGGATCAGCTATCGGCGCGGCGACGGCGAGAACGGCGTGCTGGACATGAATCGGGCCCTGCAGAATGCGCCGCGTGCGGCCTGCGGTCTGCTGGACGGCAGCCGGAGCGGCACCTACTACGACCGTTCGCGCTCGGGCGAAGGGGTACTGGTCGACTTCGGTCAGATCGACGGCCAGCCGGTGCAGTTCTTCAGCTGGTACACCTACGAGGAAGGGGCGCAGCGCTGGCTGGTGGGCGCGCAGACGCACTCCGCCAGCGACGCCTCGGTGACCCTGGATCTGGTCGAGACCGCAGGTACCGGTTTCGGTCGCGCCTTCCACCGCGATCAGGTCGAGGAAGCCGCCTGGGGCTCGGTGACGCAGCGCTTCCTCGACTGCGACACCATGGAGATCAGCTACACGCGCATGGATGGCGCCAGCGGCGTGCTGCAGCTGGAGCGTGGCCTGGAACAGCTGGGCGACGGCGTGTGCCGCTGATGGGCGGTGTGCGGTAGGAAGTCCGGCCAGGGAAGGCCGGGCTGCTTCCGGGGCGCACGCGGGATGTGCCCTGCGCTCGGGTCGCGCGCAGGCTGGTGCGGAAGTGGAACGCGGTGTATGGGCGCCGGTCACCGGGACGGGGACGCGGCTTGCAGCGTGGTCAGGCCGGGCGCTCGCCTGGTGATGGGGTCACCTCGGCCGCTGCGGGGCGCCGAGGCCTCTCCCGAGCCGACCCAGCCGAAGCAGCCCGGACCGATCCGGCCCGGGCTGATCCCGTATGCCGATCAGCGCTTGCGCGTCGAGTTCAGGTAGCGGAAGAACTCCGAGTCGGCGTCGAGCATCAGCGTCGCGTTGTCGCCGAGGTTGCGGTAGCTCTCCAGAGTGCGGAAGAACGCGTAGAACTCCGCATCGCTGCCGTAGGCATCACCGTAGATCTTGGTCGCCTCGGCGTCGGCCTTGCCGCGAATCTCCGCCGCCTGGCGCTCGGCTTCGGAGCGGATGGTGCGCAGCTCGCGCTCCATCTCGCCGAGGATTTCCGAGCTGCGTCCCTGGCCCTCGGCGCGGAAGCGTGCGGCGATGCTCTGACGTTCGGAAATCATCCGCGTCTCCACCTGGCGACGCACCGAGTCGATGTAGTTGATGCGGCGAATGCGCACGTCGACCAGTTCGATGCCCAGGTCAGGCATCTGCGTCGCCGCGGCGGCGAGCATTTCCTGTTCGAGCTTCTCGCGGCCCTTCTTCGGCTTGGTGAGGTCGAGATCCTGCGGGACCACGGCTTCGTCCTCCAGCGCCTTGGCGTCGACCTGCCAGTCGCGCGAGCGCACGATCTCCTCGAGATCGGTGCCGGAGATGATGTCGCGGGTGACCGAGTCGATGATGTCGTCCATGCGCGTGCGCGCGCCGGACTCGTCGCGCACCGAGCGCAGGAACTTCAGCGGATCGACGATCTTCCAGCGTGCGGTGGTGTCGACCAGCACGAACTCGCGGCCCAGGGTGGGGATCTGGCTGACGTCGCCGTCCCAGGCCAGCAGGCGCTTGTCGAAACGGCGCACTTCCTGGATGAAGGGTTTCTTGAAGTGCAGGCCCGGTTCGGCCACCACATCGCCCACCGGTTCACCGAACTGGACGATGATGCCTTGCTCGCCCTGGTCGATGGTGTAGGTAGCGTTGCCGATGGTCAGCAGGATGATGATGGCGACCAGTGCAAACAGGGGGGCTTTCATTGCTTGGCCTCCTTCGCGGTCTGGGCGTCGCGCAGCTTGAGCAGCGGCAGCGGGGCGGACTGGCCGTCGCGGGTGACCACGACCGCACCGATGTGCGGCAGGATCTGGTCGATGGTTTCGAGGAACATGCGGGTGCGGGTCACCTCGGGTGCCTGGCGGTACTCGGCGAGGATCGAGCGGAACCGCGCGGTCTCACCGCGTGCCGCGTTGACCCGCTCGGTGGCATAGCCTTCGGCCGCGGCTATGCGGCGGTTCGCCTCGCCGCGGGCCAGCGGAATCGCCTGGTTGGCCTGCTTGGTCGCTTCGTTGATCATCCGCTCGCGTTCCTGGCGCGCTTCGTTGACCTCGTTGAAGGCCGGGCGCACCGCCTGCGGTGGCACCACATCCTGCAGTTCCACCGTCACCACCTGGATGCCGGTGCCGTACTTCTCCATAGCGCTCTGGATCTCGTCGCGGGCGATGTTGGAAATCTCCACGCGACCGGTGGTCAGCACCTCGCTGCCGAGCCGGTTGCCGACGACGCGACGCATGACCGATTCGCTGATGTCGCGCAGGGCGCGGGTCGGTTCGCGCATGCCGTAGAGGAACTTCATCGGGTCGGCGATGCGGTACTGCACCACCCACTCGACATCGACCATGTTGAGGTCGCCGGACAGCATCAGCGACTCGTCGGGCAGCTCGTCCTGCGAATACTGCGAGCGGCCGCCTTCGCTGCCGATGGTGCGAAAGCCGAACTCCTGCTTGAGCACCCGCTCGGTGGCGACGAACTCCACCGAATCGACGCCGAACGGCAGCTTGAAGTGCAGGCCGGGGTCGGCAATGTCGATCACTTCACCGAAGCGTTTGACCACGGCGCGCTCCTCGGGCTGCACCGTGTAGTACGAGCTGAGCGCCAGCCAGAGCAGCAGGAAGCCGGCGACGAGCACGCCGATGAAGTAGCCGCCCTTGCCGCTGCCTCCGCCGCGCGGGCGCCCGCCGCGCGCCTTGCCGAACAGGTCCGCCACGGACCGAACCGATTGATTCATAGCCGTATCCCCACGTGTTGCAATGTGCGATGTCCTACCGGACGCAAGATTCGGCCAGCGTGTGACCCGGGCGTCCGATCCCCGCGCCAGTGTACGTGCATACGTATGCGGCACTGCAGCATGGGTCACGCCCGGAACGCTATAGTGGGGTCATGAATCGCTATGTGCCTGACGAATCGTCCGAAGATCGGTCGCGCCTGCGCGAGGTCGATCTGCCCGAAACCGACCGCCCGCTGCGCGACGATGTGAATCGTCTCGGCGCCCTGGTGGGCGAGATCATTGCCGAGCAGGAGGGCAAGGCCTTCTTCGACGCGGTCGAGCATTTGCGCCGTGCGGCCATCCTTCGCCGCGAAGCCAATGAAGAGACCGATCGACTCGCCGCCGAACTGCGCGACCAGCCGCTCGATCATGCCGAAGCCTTGGTGCGCGCATTCGCCGCCTGGTTCGGTGCGGTGAATCTGGCCGAGCGGGTGCATCGCATCCGCCGGCGTCGCGACTACCAGAAGCGCGGCGCCACGCCGCAACCCGGCGGGCTCGAGGCCGTGTGCGCCGACCTGCGCAGCGAGGGCGTCGACGACGACGCCATGCGTGCGTTGCTGCAGCGGCTGCATATCGAGCCGGTGTTCACCGCACATCCCACCGAGGCCGTGCGCCGCGTGCTGCTGGAAAAGGAGCGTGAGGTCGTGCGCGGTCTCGTCGCCGACATCGACGGCCAGCTCACCCCGCGCGAGCGCGCAGCCGACTGGGGGCAGATTCGCATGGCCCTGACCACGGCCTGGCAGACCTCGGAGCATGCGCCCGAGAAGCCCACCGTGCTCGACGAGCTCGAGCACGTCAGCTTCTACCTGTCCGAAGTGCTCTACCAGGTGATGCCGGGATTCTACGAAGCGCTGGCCGACACCACCGGCGTGGCCGAGTCCGAGATCGGGCCCGTGTTGCGCTTCGGCACCTGGGTGGGCGGCGACATGGACGGCAACCCGAACGTCGGCGCCGACACCCTGCGCGCGGCCTTGCAGCGCCAGCAGCAGATCATCGTGCAGGCCTACCGGCGCGACCTGGCCAAGCTGTCGCGCCAGCTCACCCAGACCGACGAACGCGCCGAATTCGCGCCGGCGGTGCGCCAACGCATCACCGACTACGTGACGCGGTTCCCCGAAGCGGCACGCAAGCTCAGCGCCCGCCATCGCAACATGCCGTATCGCCAGCTGCTGGCCCTGGTCGGCGAACGCCTGGGTGCGACCCTGCGCGACGAACGCCGCGGGTACGAGCACCCCGGCCAGTTGCTCGACGACCTGCGCATGATCGCCGACAGCCTGCAGCAGCATCGCGGCGAGCACGCCGGACTGTGGGGTGTGCGGCGCCTGCAGCGTCGCGTGCAAGTGTTCGGATTTCACCTCGCTGCATTGGACCTGCGCCAGGATTCGCGCGTGCACGATGCCGCGCTGGCCGACCTGCTCGACGCGCCCGACTGGGCCGGTCGTGCGGTGGAACGGCGCGTGGAGGCGCTGCAGGCCCTGCTGCGTGGCGCTGTCGACGCACGGATCGAGCATCCGAATCCGGCCACGGCCTCGGTGCTTGAGGTGTTCCGCGCCCGCCGCGACGTGCGCGCGCGCTATGGCGACCAGGCGCTCGGCGTGGTCATCGTCAGCATGAGCCGCTCGGCGGCCGATGCGCTGGCGGTGCTGGCGCTGGCGCGCTTCGGTGGCGACTGCGATGCGCATGGCGCGGTGCCGATCGACGTGGTCCCACTGTTCGAAACGGTCGACGACCTGCAGGCAGCGCCGGATGTGCTGCGCAGCCTGCTCGACTCGGACGTGTACCGTGCGCACCTGCAGCGGCGCGGCATGCGCCAGCAAGTGATGCTGGGCTATTCCGACAGCGCCAAGGACGCCGGTCTGCCGGCCTCGCGCTGGGCCATCCAGCGCTGCCAGATCCTGCTCGGCGCGGTCGCGCGCGAGCGCGGCGTCAAGCTGGAGTTCTTCCATGGCCGCGGCGGCTCGGCCAGCCGCGGCGGCAGCAAGACCGAACGCGCGATCATCGCCGCGCCGCGCGGCAGCATCGACGGCTTCCTGCGCCTGACCGAGCAGGGCGAAGTGATTCACCGCAAGTACGGTATCCGCGCCCTGGCGCTGCGCAACCTGGAGCAGATGACCGCCGCGGTACTTCGCGCCAGCCTGCGACCGCGCAAGCCCGACCAGCGCGAGATCGCCTGGCGTGAGCGCATGGAGTTCATCGCCGCCACGGCGCGCGAGCACTACCGCACGCTGGTCTATCACACGGAAGGGTTCATTCCGTACTTCCGCGCAGCCACGCCGATCGACGTGATCGAGCGGCTCAAGCTCGGTTCACGACCGGCCAAGCGCGCTGCCGGCGGCCAGGCCGGCGTCGAGTCGCTGCGCGCGATTCCTTGGGTGTTCGCCTGGTCGCAGAACCGCTGCGGCATGACTGCCTGGTATGGCGCCGGTACCGCGCTGCGCGCGGCGATCGAGAAGTTCGGGCGCGACGAGATCGCCTTGATGGCGCGCGAGTGGCCGTTCTTCGGCACGTTCGTCGACGACATCGAGATGGTGCTGGCCAAGTCCGACCTCGGCATCTTCGAGGCCTACTCGCGCCTCGCCGGCGACAGCCACGAGCGTTTCTTCGCCGATCTGAACGGCGAGTTCCAGCGTGCCGCGGCGGCCGTCCTGGAGCTGCGCGGCAACGATAGCCTGCTCGAGTCCGATCGCCGGCTGGCGCTGTCGATCCGCTTGCGCAATCCCTACGTCGACCCGATCAGCCTGCTTCAGGTCGACCTGCTGCGTCGCTGGCGCGAGGCGGATCGACCCGACGATGCACTGTTCCACGCGCTGGTTGCCACGGTCAACGGGATCGCCGCGGGGGTGCAGAACACCGGCTAGCGTCATGGGCCACTGGCTGGCTGCTGTCCTGCCCGGGCGCGCGTCGGCGCGTCAGCTCGCTGTCAGCGCGGCAAGCAGCTCGTCGAGCTGGGCGAACGTCTCGTGGAGCGCGTCCTGCGCGCCGGTGCCGGCTTCGTCGAGGGCCTCCTTGGTCGGATATCGCTCGCGCAGTTCGAGCTGCGTCCGTCCGTCCTGCTCAACGAGCGTTACGGTGGTGACCGAGCCCGCTTCGCCACTCTCTTCGTTCGTCCACACGATGCGCTGGTCGGGCACCACGTCGAGGTAGGTGCCGAAGAAGGCCAGCGTATTCGCGGGATCGTCGCCGAACTCCAGCCGGTAGGTGCCGCCGGTGCGCACGTCCATCTCGCAGGAGCGAAGCGTCATGCCCATGGATCGGGGCACCCACCACTTCCTGAACAGGTCAGGCTTCGACCATGCCGCGAACACGAGTCGCGCGGGGGCGTTGAATACGCGCGTGACCACGACTTCGCGATCCGAGGCCTTCTGCACCGTCGTGCGCCCGGTTTCACTTCTGTTTGCTTCGGCCACGGGCCTGCTCCGATTGTTTGAGTTCGTCGAGCACTTCATCCAGCGCGTCGAATCGTGCGTCCCACACCTGCCGATACCGCGCAATCCACTGCATCGCCTTGTCGAGTCGGCCCGGGCCGATACGACAGGTGCGCACGCGGCCTACTTTCTCCGTGGTCACGAGACCGGCCTGCTCGAGTACGCCGACGTGCTTCTTCATGCCGGTCAGGGTCATGGCGAAGCGGTCGGCCAGGTCGCTGATGGAGGCGTCGCCGCGGGCGAGCTGGTCGAGCACGCCGCGTCGGGTGGCGTCGGCGAGGGCGGCGAAGGACGCGTTGAGCTGGGTGGCGTCAAACTGAACCATTTGGTTCAGTGTATAGCTGACGCCGCCGGCAACGCAAGGGTGGGCCGCGATCAGCGCCAGCGGACTGGCCCAGCTGCTTCAGGCGTTCGCGAGCTTGCCGCTCGTCAGCGAACCCAGCAGCGCCGGTGCTCGTCTTTCCTGCCGCGACACATGCTCCACCGTGGCGCGATAGGCCGCGTACACGAACTGCTGCTTGTTCTCGAAATAGCGAAGCAGCAGGTCTTCGGCGCGATACAGATCGGACTCCAGCACCAACTGGTGGCGCGCCGACTCGAGGATGTTCTCGACCAGGCGAAGCAGTTGCCGCACCAGGCCGAACTGGTCCTGGCGCGCTTCGCTGACCGCCTGTTCGACTTCGGGGTCGTCGGCGAAGCGACTCGCCAGCACGGGATAGACCTGGATCGCCTCTTCCCGATGCAGCTGTCGCAGCGAAGCGGCCATCGCCGCCGCGGACCGCTCTGCTTCCACGGCAGCGAGGCCGCGGACGCTGCGCATGAAGTCGTCGAAGGCACCCCGGATGGCCGACTCCGACCGGGCCAGCTCGGACAGCACGCCCGGGTCATAGCGAACCGGCGTGTGTAGCGTCAGCGGCTGTGGCCCGGTGGGCGTCGGACCGTCGACGATGGCGGCAAGGCTGGCGAACATGGCTGAGAAGTTCATGGAGGTCTCCCGATGATTCGGTGTTCATTGAACCGCCCGCGTGGATTCGCGTCATCGGTGGAACTCCCCAGACCGGGGCAGGGGAAAACCCTCACGTCGTGGTGGTGATGTTGGGTTTGCGGCGATGCAGCCAGCGATCAAGGCAGTGCCGTCCCGTGCTTGATCTGACTCGGAAGCCTATCGCGCCCGGCTAGCCGCGACCGGAAGATCACGCAGCCTCGGGTACTCGCCGCGCTCGAACACTGTGTCGTCGCGCAGGTAGGCGAGCGCCATGCCGGTGGCGTCTTCGCCCCAGAACAGTTCGTCGTCGATGACCAGAGTCGGCACGCCGAACAGGCCGCGGCCGATGGCCTCTTCGCCGTTTCGGCGCAGCGCGCTGCGCACGGCGTCGTCGCTGCACCGCCGCGAAGCGTCCGGCATGCCGATCCGGACGCCGAGGGCATCGATCGATTCGGGTGTGTCGAGCGCGCGGCCGTCGCGCCAGATGTGGTCGAGCACGGCCTCGACGGCATCCGGTGTGCAGCCGGCCAGAAGGCAGAGTCGCAGCGCGCCCAGTGAGTTGAACGGATGCGCGGGAGGGAAGCGCATCGTTCGTCCGGCTTGCTCGGCCCGCCACTGCGCGTGGCGGTAGGTGAACAGGCGCTTGGAGGGAATCTCCGCAGGGCCGAGTTGGCCGTTTTCCTTGAGGATGCCGGCGAACAGCACGGGGCGAAGTTGAACGGCATGTTCGGAGGCGAGACGTCGGACTGCGGGCCACTGCAGCCAGGCGAACGGGCTGATCGGGTCAAAAAACCAGTCAATGGGCCTCATTCAACAGGATCCTTGGGTGGTGCGGTGCGTCGCATCGCGGAAATGACGAGTTGTGCCATCAGCTTGTCGCGCAGCCCCCCCACGCGACCGCTTCGTCGGGCGAGGGCGGCGCGGAGCACGGCCTCGTCGCACCACAGCTCGAAGGAGTCGCGCGCTCGGGTGAGCGCGGTGTAGACGAGCCGACGATCGAGCAGTTCGAGATGGGGCGAGGGCGGGAGGACGAGCGCGACATGGCCGTACTCCGAACCCTGGCTCTTGTGGACCGTGAGCGCGGCCGCCGAGGTGTGGCCAGGCAGATCTTCCGGGGCGAACGCGCGCATGGCGGTCTCGCCCCCCGAGGGCGGGAACCACGCGCGGAGCCGTCCGTTGTGGTCGGGCAGCAACACGCCGAGGTCGCCGTTGAACAGGGCGCGACCGTAGTCGTTGTGGCGGATCAGGACGCTGCGTCCGGCGAAGTCCCTGCGGTCGGCAGGCACGCCCAGCGTTTCTGCGAGCGCAGCGTCGAGGCGCACAGCGATGCGCTCGGCGCCGAAGTCGCCCTCGCGCAGCGCGCAAAGGACCTGGCGGCCATGCCAGGCCGACAGCAGTTCTCGCGCGGCCTCCTCGCCTCTGCCGTGCGCGAGCGGAGCGATACGTTGAACGGTTGAGCGGGCCCAATCGTGGATGCGGTGCGCCAGAGCGTGCCGGTCGGGCACGTCATGCAGCGTGGCAGACCGGTCGGAACATTGTTCGATGAGCCGATCTGCATCGCCCCAGCGGGTCGCGTCCAGTGCGGGCGTGAGCGCCGCATCGCTGCGGAATCCGTAGGACAGACGAACCACCGGACTGCCTTCCCCATCCTCCAGCGTCTGCACGATGTCGTCGAACACCGAGCCGGTGGATACCGATCCCAGCTGTTCGGCATCGCCCATCAGCACCAGGGCGGCCCGGGACGGCAGCGCGTCGCACAGCGCGCGCAACGTGTCGAGATCGAGCATCGAAGCCTCGTCGACGAGAACCACATCGACGTCGAGCGGGCGCCCACGGCCGTATCGGAACCGGCGACTCGTCGGCGAATAGCCGAGCAGACGATGCACGGTGCGCGCGGGCTCGGTCAGCAGCGCCTGCAGCGCGCTGTACACCGCTGAGTCGGGCGGTGCGGCACTCGTCTCGCGCAGCGCGGTGGCGCCCTGCTGCAACGCCTCGTTCAGCCGCTGGGCTGCCTTGCCGGTGGGCGCGGCCAGGGCGATGCGCAGCGGCTGTTCCGACGTCAGCTGCGACGCGAGCAGCAGTCGCAGCGCGGTGCGCGTCTTGCCGGTGCCCGGTCCACCGGTGAGGATCAGCAGTGCCTCGCCCGCGCGCCGGACGGCCTCGCGCTGGGCGGCATCATGGGCCCCGTCGCTGTCGGCAAACAGCATGTCGACGATGGCCTGCGCGTTCGAATCCGAAGCATTGTTCGCCGCAGGATTCGATCCGCGAGTGCCGATGCGACGGCCCAGTGTTTCGCTGATCACCTGTTCATGCCGCCAGTTGCGCCACCAGTACAGGCGATTGTGATCGTCGATCACCAGCGGCACGACGGACGCGCCGTCGCCCACCAGGGGCTCGGTGCGAAGCGCTGCGACGGCCGAGGTCGGCCAGCCGGGGCTTCCGCAGCGCTGGGGTTCGGCGAGCGCGAGGCAGCTGTCACCCATCGACTCGGCGCGTGCCAGCCAGGCGACCGCTGTGGACAGCGCATCGCTGGCGCCGTGCGCCCGCACCCATGTGGCCACCAGACGCTCCTCAGGCCGCCATCCGTCTTCCGGCATGCCCGGTGGATCGTAGTGTTCAAGAAGGCGTGCACTCATGGGTACACCGCGGCGGCACTCGCCCTTTCGCCCGCCGCGCCGACACCCACGAACACCCCATCCACCTCCTCGATCAGCTCAGGGGCGAACTGGTGCCGCCAGATGCCCAGCGAGGAGTCGACATCCGTGTCGAGTCCGACACCGCGCAGAAACAGATACCAGCAGGGACCGAGATGGGTGCCCGCGTGGTAGTCGTGGCGTCGCTGCCGCGCGTAGCGATGTACGGCCAGCGTGTACAGCAGCGCCTGGAATCCGTAGCCGTGTCGCTTCATCGCGTGCTGCAGCGAAGTAGCCGCGTAGTCGGCCATGGTCGAACCCAGGCGATTGCTCTTGTAGTCGAGCACATGCAGTCGTCCGTCGTGCTCGAACACAAGGTCGATCTTGCCTGTCAGCAGGCCGGACAGCTCGCGTATCGGCACGCTCGCGGGCAGTAGATCAGCGCAGGCGTGTTCGGTCAGGACGTCTCGAAGCCTTGCCAGAGACACCTCGTCGAGCAGCATGCGGAAGTCCAGCTCGGCGCGCTGTTGTCGGGGGCTCAGGCCGACCAGCGAAAGTCCAGGCTCCAGCGCCGACGTCAGCACGCAGTCGAGTCTCCGCGCGATGCGATCGAGCCATTCCCGCCGCAACAGCGTGGTCGGACAGCCGAACTCGCGCAGGCAGGCATGGACCAGAGCCGTTTGCACCGACATGGCCTGGTTCGGATCACGGCGTTCGAGCATGCCGTGCAAGGCATTGCCGAAGGCCGGGCCACCGACCTGGTTCCACTCCAGCAGCTCCGGATGCGGTGTGGCGGCCGCAGTCGCCGCATCTTCATCGGCGGGCGTCTCCACCTCGTCCTGCGCCCGGGCAGTCTCCGCACGTCGCCGGTGGGTCAGGCTGGAAAAACTGGCGAGGCTGCGCAGCTTCGGCACCGGCGGCGGCTCGGGCCAGGTGATCGCCGCACCATCGTGTTCAAGGACGGGCAGCGAGACGTCGTGCTTCGGCCAGGCTTGCCGCCACGCCACGCCCCCGATCCCGATCCGCCCACCATCGCGCTGCGCCGCAAACAGCGGCTGGAGCAAGAGGTCGACGGCGGAGCGTTTCGCTTCCGCCACCGCGGACTTGGATCCGCCGTGCGCAGGGCGCTCAGGGTCCATCGCCCAGACGTCGCAACGGTGTGAGGCGCGGGTGAGCGCCACGTAGAGCACGCGTAGTCGTTCGCGCTGATCCTCCTCGGCGGCGAAGTCCCGCGTCGCCTCGTACGACGCGCTGCCCAGATCGACGAAGCGATCGCCGGTTGAGTCGTCGAAGCCGATCGGCCAATCGACCGTCCTCGGCGTCTGGTTCCACATCAGTGGCAGCAACACCCAGTGGAATTCCAGACCCTTTGCCGCATGCAGGGTCATCAGGCGCACGCGCTGCTGGTCCGACTCGATGCGCAGCTGTCGGGCGTCGGCATCGATACCTTCGTCTGCGCGGCGCGCGGCGAGCCAGTGCCACAGCGACTCGTCGCGGTGGCCTTCGGACTCGGCCACCGCCAGCAGTTCAGTCAAGTGGCGCAGGTCGGTGAGGGCACGTTCGCCGGCGGCAGCATCGGTCATCAGGCGCGGGGTTTGATTCTCGATCAGGGGCGCCAGTGCAGCGGCAACGCCGCCGCGACGCCAGCGTTCGGCCTGCTCGGCGATCTGGCGCATCGATGTGCCGAGAAAGTCGGCGTCGACGTGCTCGGGGTGGAGGCGATCCAGCGGCACGGCGTGCAGTGGCGAAAGGAGCGCAGCGCGCGCAGCGTCGGCATCGGTGGGATGCAGCCATGCCCAGAGCTGCAGCTGCAGGGCCCGGGCCCAGTCGGCGCTGAACACATCGCTTCGCCCGGCTCCGGCCGCAGGAATGCCATGGCGTCGAAGCGCCTGGCGCATGGCGAACACGTCCTGGTGGCGCGGCAGCAGGATCGCGATGTCGCCGGCTTGCAGCGCCCGCGCGCCGATACGGTGGTCGCCGGACGCGAGCGTCGCGGCGACCAGGCCGGCGCAGGACTCGAGCGCCAAGGACACGCGCTGCGGCGCACGCAGTGGATCCTGGTCAACCGGCAGCGCATGCACGGTCAGGGGTCGGTCAACCGGATCGCCGGCGTGGGTGTAGGGCTCGCCGTCGCGTCGGCTGGTCGGTTTCACTTCGACGTAGCCGAACTGCGTCGGTCCGGGTGGAATCCTGAAGCCGTCGGCGCCGCGCGCGTACAGGTTGTTCAGCGCCTCTACCATCGCGCGGCTCGCCCGATGGTTGTGGTCGAGCTTGAGGTGCGACGGGCAGTCGGCGGCTGCGCGCTGATAGGTGTGCACGTCACCACCGCGGAATCCATAGATCGCCTGCTTGGGATCGCCGACCAGGAGCAGGCTGCCACGCCCGCCGTACACGCGATCGAAGATGGCGTACTGACGCGGATCGGTGTCCTGGAACTCGTCCACCAGGGCCACCGGCCATCGCTCGAACAGCCGGTCAGCAAGCGCTCCGTCGAGGGAAGCCCTGCCGCACACCGCGTCATGCACCCGCCCGATCATGTCGTCATAGCCGATCAGTCGGCGCTCGCTGAGGCGACGCTGGCGCAATGCGAGGAAGATCCCGCGGCAGTGAGCGAGGCCGGCGCCGCGAAGCAGGCGCTGGGCCACGTCGGCGAGCGGAGCGACCACGAGGGCCGCCGTCAGCGCCGGGTCGTCGTGCATCGCGGCCCGCCGGTCCTTGTGGAACTGCTTGAACAGGTTTTCCCGGTCGGTGCCAGCCAGATACTTGAGCGGATCGGTCAGGCGGAATCCGCCGTGCGTGCGCTCGACCAGATCGGCGAGGGCACGAAGTTCCTTGCGCACGCTGGAATTGACTCTCGCGAACGCTGCGGCATCCTCCGCAAGGTCACGCCAAGCCGGCGCCCATGCGCGGCGTTCCGGGAGGTGCGCGCATGCGCTGACCCGTGCTGCTTCCGGCGCGCGCAGGCCAACGGCGTCCTGCAGCAGGGGCGACAGGGACTTCAGCAGGCGGTCGCGGCCGTCGTCGAGCAGCTGGCGCGTTACCGCATCGATGACCGGATCCCGGACCGACGCCGACTGGGTCAGTCCGCGCCAGAGGTCGTCGAGCAGCTCGCGCCGCAGGGCCGGTTCGTCGACCAGCTCGAGCCCGGTCGGATCACTGCCGGATTCCAGGGGGTATTCTCCGAGGATTCGCAAGCAAAGCCCGTGCAGGGTGCCGATCGGTGCGGCGTCGAGGTCGAGCAGAGCGAGGCGCAGGCGACCGAGCAGCGTCGGGCGCGGTTCGGCCTGGTCCTGCAGATACGCTGCGATGGCCGGTTCGCGGCAGACACCCTCTTGCAGCCAGGACACCGCATCGCGCAACCGATCGCGGATGCGCTGTCGCAGCTCCTGCGCTGCCGCATCGGTGAACGCGGTGACGACGATGTCGTGGGGCGTGCGCCGCTGCTCGATAATCAGGCGAAGATAGAGCGCGGCGAGCGTCCAGGTCTTGCCGGTGCCGGCGCTGGCTTCGACCAGGAGTCGTCCGTCGAGGCTCACCTCGGTCCAGGAGGCACTCACGACGACTCGCCCGCCGCCGCGCCCCACCCAGCCGGCAGGCTGGCCAGGGTGTTCAGTATCTCGGCCGTCTCGGCGAAGGTCGCAAAAGCCGGGTCGTCCTCTTCCCAGAACGTGCGATCGCCGGCCAGAAGCCAGGCGTAGCCCGGCGACCAGTCCCGCTCACCGACCTGCTGCCAGCCGCCCAGCCAGGCGCTTTCGGCATCCTTGTCGCGCGCGAACGATTCGGTGGTCTGCGGAAAGTAGGCGAGTGGCGCGTCGGCTGCGCGCTGTGCGAGCCCGTACAACGTGTCGACGATGTGTACGAGTTCGGCACGCCGATGAGCGCAGGCATCGCGATCGAGATCGAGTGCGGCGGCCCACTCGCTCGGCCCTTCCGGCCCGAGCAGCACGCCGCGGATGCGCCCGACTTGCGCGGGCGGGTCGAGGGCCAGCAGCGCGAAACGCAGCATCAGTCCGAGCTGGTCTGCCAGTCGATCGATGTGCTTGGCATCGCGTCGCGAGTACTCGATCAGCCACAGCGTGTCGTCGTGCAGGTAGGTGGGCGCCACCTTGCCGAGCAGGGTGTACGTCGCGGAAACGAACTCGACCGGCGCCGCGCCCGGCGCAAGGCCGGCAGCGATGGGTGGAAGCAGGGTGGCGTGTTCGCGCAGTCGTTCGGCGACGTCGCGCTCGTTGAGGTAGGCCGCGTGCCCGATCCGTCCGGGCGGCAGGATGCCCTCAGCCAGAAGTTCCACCGATGGATCGTCCGGAACGGGCCGTCCCAGCACCAGCGCTTCGTCGAGCAGCCGCCGCCACAGTGCGACTCTGCGGTCCACCACCGCATCGAGTGGTTCGTCGGCGGGCAGGCTGCGATCTTCCAGCCCGTTCAAGCGCAGTCGCCACCTGTCGCGCAGCAGACTCTGCGCCGGGTTGCGCAGCCAGCCGAGCAAGGCGTCGAGCCGCACTGTGCTCGCGCGCGTGCCACCGTCGCCGCTGGGCGGGTCAGGAACGGCCGGGGCATCCTGCACAAACAGCGGCCCGAACCGAAGCTGGTGCGCCGCATCGCCGGACTCGCGAGGCGCCGCGCCAAAGGCGTGCAGCGGTGCCTGAACAAGCCAGGGAGGGTTCGCGTTCGCGCGCTTGGGATCCAGTTCTGCGTTTTGCTGCGGGCTCAGCGCTTGCCGCAGCCACTCGAGCAGTTCGGCCAATACCGGCGAGGGATTGCGCGGCGTACCGCTGCGGGGGTCTTCGCCGACCCAGGAGAGGTGCAGGCGGTCGCGCGCCGACATCAGCGTTTCGAGGAACAGGTAGCGGTCGTCGCTGGTGACGTCGCGATCGCCGAGCCGCGGGAATCGCGGCATCGGGTCGTAGGCGACCGGGCGGCTCGCGCGTGGGTATTCCAGTTCGTTCAGGCCCAGCACTGCGATCACCCGGAATGGCAGCGCACGCTGCGGCACCATGCCGCAGAAGGTGATTGCCCCATGCAGGAAGGCGCCCCCGCGGCTGGCATCGGCAAGTGCTTCATCCAGCATGGCGAGCGCCTGGGCATTACTCATGTCGGGATCGCTGCCGGCGTCGCGAAGCGACGTCTCGATGCCGGCGAACAGTTCGCGCAGGGCGTCGTCGGCGTCGGTCTCGTCGCGCTGGTCGGGATCGATGTCGAAGCACTCGCGCCAGAGCCTTCGCAACATGTCGATCCATCGACTGGCGCGATGGCTTCGCCGGGCCTCCTGACGCCACGCAGCGATACGCGACAGCACGCGATGCAGGGCGGCCAGCGTGGCGAGGTCGCCGTCGCGCACCGGCCCCGCGGGGCGCAGTCCGTCGAACAGCAGCGGAATTTCCTCGTCCTCGCCCAGCGCATGGGCAGTACACAGGCGATCGAGACCCCACGCGAGCGTATGCGTCTCGATCGGCGGCAGCCCCTCTTCGGCCCGGGCCCGGCCGTCGAGTCCCATGGCTGCGGCTGACGTGCCGAGCAGTTGCTCAAGCGTTTCTAGACCGGCCTCGTCGAGGTCGAACGCGCGACGCATCGGGGCATGTCGCAGCAGGGCCACGATGCCGGGTGCATCACTTCGGGACTGGGCCTTGCCGATCAGTTCGCGCCAGGCCCGATGCAGGGGATGCGCGAGACGCAGAGGCAGATCGGCCACGTGATAGGGCAGCGGCGTGTCGGACCGGCCGGCCGGACCGAACACCGCCCCCAGCAGGGGGGCATACTCGGCCATCGACGGCGCCAGCACGGCGATCTCGGAGGGCGAGAGGTCGGGCAGCTCGATCCGGGCCTGCAGCAAGGCGTCCTTGAGTACTTCCAGCTCGCGCAGGCGGCCGTGGCAGCGATGCACGCGCAGCGAGGCGTCGGCGGCGAGCGCTGGCACGGGCCGGGCCGGGTCGGGAACCGGCGCCTCGGGCTGCATCTTGCGCAGGCTCTCCTGTACACGGTGGAGCAGGCTGTTGGGTTGGCTCGCATCCTCGCTTGGGTCCTGGGCTGCGGTTCCAGGATGTTCGGGGCCCGGCTCGAGATCGAGGCTGTGGCGGATGTCGACGACCACATCGTCATCGGCGGCTGCGAGCAGGGCGCCGAACTGCTGGCCGAGCCGACCAAGGCTGGCAAGCAACGGATGCCCGGTGTCGAGGTGCAGCAGGTCCGTTTCGATGCCCGGGTCCGCTTCGATCAGGCGACGGAGGCGCGATCGTTCGTCGCCCAGTCCGGCCCAGTGCTCGATGCATGGATCAGGGCAATACAGCGCGACCAGCCGTTGCCGCGAAACCGCGCGGAAGATGTCGAGTTGTCGCGGCGGCAGGTGGCTGATGCCGAACACGTGCAGCGGCGCCGCGCCGGCCACCGGCTGCGACGCGGCGCGCAGCAGGTCTACGTGCCGCTCGCTGCGATGCGGCGCGCCAATGCGCATGCGCAGGGCCTGCCAGAGCGTCCCCAGCTCACCGGGCTCGGGCACCTGTACGCGTCCATCCTTCCACGCCGCCAGCCAATCGCCGCGATAGACGAGCAGACGACCGAAGAGATCGGAAAGCGAGGCCGCGAGCTGCCAACGGCGGTCACTGCCGGGGTCATGGCCCAGGTAGGCACGCAGTCGCGGCGTCGGCAAGGTTCCGCCTGCAACGTCGTCCAGCATCGCGAATACGCTCCAGCGCAGCGCTGCACCGCCGTACTGCGGCGCCGCATCAGCCAGTTCAGGCGCCGCACTGCGGCACAGCCGGTCGATCCACTGGCCGGGCAGGGCGACGTCAAGGTTGGCGGCGATGCCGTGGTGGCCCGCGCGCAGGGCGAGCTGGTTCAGCAGCCAGCGTCGCATGCCCGAATGGGCGGTGATCAACGCCGCGGGTTCAAGCAGGTTGGAAGGCGCCGCGGCGTCGAGGAGTTGGACGAGGGGGTCGAGCAGGGCCTCGAGCCGGCTCGCCCGAAACACCCACAGCCCCTGTTCGGGCACGTCGAGGTCTCTGCTCGCCTTCGCGGCCTGCTTGGGGCGTTGTGCGGACAAAGCGTGGAATCAGAACGGAATGCGCCCGACCAGGATGTCGCGATACATCACGAAATCGCCGAGCAGGCTGTACCACGGGTGCTGGAAAGTCGCCGGTTTGTTGTGCTCGAAGAAGAAGTGGCCGACCCAAGCGAATCCATAACCGGCCACCGGCAGGGCCAGCAGCCAGATCGGGGCCAGGGCGCCGAGCAGCGCCGCGAGCAGCAGACCGATGACCAGGCTGGTGCCGACGAAATGCAGCCGGCGACACGCGCGATTGCGGTGTTCACCCAGGTAATACGGATAGAACGCCTTGAATGACTCGAATGTCTGGCTCATCGGAAGCGCCTCCGACCGGATCGTCACAGTACACCAGCGGGCGATTGAGACCCAACTGAACTGTTGGCTGAATGAATCGGCCATTCAGAAAGCCGGATGGAATCACCGTATATCTGGAAAAAAATACCGTCTATCTGTGTTCGTTGAATGTTATTCGATTCAGAGTGCAAAGCAAAGCATTGATATTGAATAACTTATCAAATCCATTAGAGATGAATCATGTTGCAGTGCAATTATGAACGCCAGCAAAACGGTGCTAGGTTGCGGGCCCACTTCCGCGGCCTCCGTGCGAACGACCGGCCGGCCATTCACCCCTCCACCATGAGGAAACGCTTGTGATCAAGGTTTCACGTACACATCTGCTCAGTGCCGGCGTGGCGCTCGCGTTCGCGGGTTCCGCCCTGGCCGCTGAGTCGGCCCCGGAGCGCTACATCGTCACCTACAAGCCCGGCGTCAATATGTCCGAGGCGGCGCGTGCGCTGACGATCGAGAAGACCAACCGGATTCACCATCGTTTCGACGACACCGGGGTGATGGCTGCCACGCTGTCCAAGGCGGAAGTGAAGACCCTGCGCGCCGATCCGAACGTGGTGTCGGTGGAGATCGATCCGCCGCGCTACCCGATGGCACAGACGCAGCCCTACGGCATCGGCATGGTGGGCGCGCCGACCGCGTGGGCCGCCGGACATGACGGCAACGGCGTGATGGTGTGCGTGATCGACTCCGGCATCAAGGCCGACCACGAGGACTTCTCGGGTCTCGACATCCGCGGCGGCTACCCGACCGGCTGGAACAGCGACAGCTGCGGCCACGGCACCCACGTCGCCGGCACCATTGCCGCGCAGGACAACACCACGGGTGTGGTCGGCGTCGCCACCGGCGGCCTGTCGATGTACTTCGTGCAGGTGTTCAGCGGCGCGAGCTGCGGCTGGTCCTACGCATCCGACCTGATCGATGCGGCGAACCGCTGCAAGACCGCCGCCGACTCGGCCGGCAAGAAGCTGGTCATCAGCATGAGCCTCGGCGGTGGTGGATCGAGCACGGCCGAGAACAACGGCTTCCAGAACCTGTACAACCAGGGCGTACTGAGCATCGCTGCGGCCGGCAACGACGGCAACAGCACGATGAGCTACCCGGCCTCGTACAACAGCGTCATGTCGGTCGCCGCGATCGATTCGAACAAGGCGGTCGCCGATTTCTCCCAGTTCAACAGCCAGGTTGAAATCGCTGCGCCGGGCGTCGGTGTGCTCTCGACCTATCCGATCAGCGAAGGCGGCGTGAGCTTCGGCTCGACGCTGTACTCGGCCTCGGCGATGGACGGCAGCCCGTCGCTGTCGCGCAGTGGTCAGGTGGTGGACGGTGGTACCTGCGAAAGCTCGGGTTCCTGGTCCGGCCGCGTGGTGCTCTGCCAGCGCGGCAACATCTCGTTCGCCGACAAGGTGCTGAATGCCCAGTCGGGCGGCGCCACCGCCGCGATCGTCTACAACAACGTCAGCGGCGGCTTCGGCGGCACGCTGAACGGCACCAGCACCAGCATTCCGTCGGTGTCGATGTCGATGGAAGACGGTCTCGAGATCAAGAACACCCGCCTCGGCCAGACCGCGACGGTGAGCACGATCGCGCAGACCAATGTCAGCGCCTATGCGACGCTGGATGGCACCTCGATGGCGACCCCGCACGTGTCGGGTTCGGCCGCGGTGATCTGGAGCTCGAACCTGTCGGCCAGCAATGCCGACGTGCGCAGCGCCATCACCTCGACCGCCGAGGACCTCGGTAGCAACGGTCGTGACAACTACTACGGCTACGGCCTGATCGACATCCCCGCGGCGATCGCTGCCCTGGGTGGCCCGGCTCCGGATACCACGCCGCCGAGCACCGTGTCGTCGCTCAGCGCGTCGTCGGCCGGCACCAGCGTGATCAGCCTGTCCTGGTCCTCGGCTTCCGACACCGGCGGCTCGGGTCTGGCCGGCTACAAGATCGAGCGTTGCACCGGCGCGTCCTGCACCAGCTACACGCAGATCGCCACCACCACCTCGACCAGCTACAGCAACTCCGGTCTGGCCGAAGGCACCACCTACCGCTACCGCGTCCGTGCGTATGACGGCGCCGGCAACAACGGCGGCTACAGCAGCGTTGCTTCGGCGACCACCGACACCACGCCGGTGGCGGATACCACGCCGCCGAGCACCGTGTCGTCGCTGAGCGCGTCGGCCGGTGGCACCAGCTCCGTCAGCCTGTCCTGGTCGTCGGCCACCGACACCGGCGGTTCGGGCCTGGCCGGCTACAAGGTCGAGCGCTGCACCGGCGCGTCCTGCACCAGCTACGCGCAGATCGCCACCACGACCTCGACCAGCTACAACAACACCGGACTGAGCGAAGGCACCACCTATCGCTATCGCGTGCGTGCGTATGACGGTGCCGGCAACAACGGCGGCTACAGCAGCGTCGTGTCGGCCACCACCGACACCACCCCGCCGCCGACCGGCAACGTGCTCGCCAACGGCGTGCCGGTGACCGGCCTGTCGGGCTCCACCGGTGCCACCGTGTTCTACACGATGGACGTGCCGGCCGGTGCCAGCAACCTGAGCTTCGCGATCAGCGGCGGTTCGGGCGATGCCGATCTGTACGTGCGCTTCGGTTCCGATCCGACCACCAGCAGCTACGACTGCCGTCCGTACCTCAACGGCAACAACGAGACCTGCTCGTTCGCCACGCCGCAGGCCGGCACCTACCACGTGATGCTGCGTGCGTACTCGACCTACTCCGGCGTCAGCCTGGTCGGCAGCTACACCGAAGGCGGTGGTGGCGGTGGCGGCAATGAGCCGTCGTTCTTCGAGAACACCACCAACGTGACGATCGTCGACCGCGGCACGGTGTACAGCGACATCGCCGTCGCGGGCCGCACCGGCAATGCGCCGAGCGACCTGCAGGTTTCGGTGGACATCATCCACACCTACGTCGGCGACCTGCGTCTCCGTCTGTATGCACCGGATGGCACCTACTGGACGCTGCGCGACCGCCAGGGCGGCAGCGCCGATGACATCCACGAGACCTACACCGTCAATGCTTCGGGCGAAGTGGCGAACGGCACGTGGCGCCTGCAGGTGTACGACCGCTACCGCGGCGATGTCGGCTACATCGACGGCTGGAGCATGGACTTCGGCAACTGATACCGATCACTCCAAGTGGTTCATTTCGACCCCGGCCAAGTGCCGGGGTCTTTTTTTGTCATTGCCATGGCTACGCATGCCGTGCAGAGATTGCACGTCTCATGCGTTTCCGCGGGTTTCACCCAGCACGAAGCCCATACCGCAGAATCGAGCGTGCAAGTCATGCACGCTAGGCGTCGGCAACCGTTGAGCACGTGGCAAGAACCCGACGCGCAGTTCCGACCCACAGCGGAAGTTGAGCACCCCGTCGACTGTTCGGCCTCGGGACCTTTGATCGCCTGCGATCGACTGTAGGAGGGAATTCACTCCGACCCCAGTGCACGGAAGCGTCTCGGCGAGACCGGGCCATGGGATTCGGTCGGGGATGAATCCCCTCCTACACGGGAGTGAGCGCTTTACGAGGAGAAGCGTTAACTTGAGCGTCCGCTTCTGGCCTCCTCCGGAAGGAGCGCAGGTCAATGGTCCGGTTCTCGTGGACCGATGGTTTGCCGATCCGGTCTGGTGCGCATCGACGGGTCGGGCACGCCCGCGTGGTGCGGTATGCGGGTCTGTCGCTACAATGCGCGACGAGCCCGAAGCGCCGGTAGCTCAGTTGGATAGAGCACCAGGCTTCGAACCTGGTGGTCGGGGGTTCGAGTCCCTCCCGGCGCGCCACTCAAATCTCGGCGGTGTCAATGATTTGAGGGTAGGGGATGCCTGTGTTCGGCTTGCCTCGATGGTTCTGTGACGCTGTCTGTGACGCGTCCTGTGGCAATGCCACTGCATCGCATGACGAGTGCTGCGCGGAATTGAGCACAAAGTTCGTGACGGTATTCTTCTGCGTACGGACGGCGCCAAGATTGAAGGCCTGCCCACGCAACGATAGTTCACGCCCTCAAGATTCTGACGTCGTGATTGCCAGGTGAGCCGCAGAGAACTAAGGGGGCGACTGAGATCCTGCACGTTCCGCTCACCTGTTCATGGAAGTAGGTCAGTCAATGT
The DNA here is from genome assembly GCA_020442465.1 of Lysobacterales bacterium. GTDB lineage: Bacteria > Pseudomonadota > Gammaproteobacteria > Xanthomonadales > Xanthomonadaceae > Pseudomarimonas. The sequence goes on along the minus strand of JAGRJY010000157.1, from coordinate 935 downwards.
CCTAGGGACAGAGGTATGGGCTCGTCTCACTAGGCAAGTTCGTCTCACCCCTTTTGGCACGCGATTGTGAGCTCACGAAGCAGACCACTGCCTGCATCGTCAGCAGATGGGCCGTTGATCGGTCTCGCTGGGTACTTTCTCAACGACAGTTTCTGCACCCCGTGAACGTCGTGAACGATGCAAAAGAAGTAGGGCCAACAGCAGTCCAGCAGCGATCGACTCTGCGGCAGTCGCTACATGAACAAAGAAGCTAGCGCTCTTGCGTCTCACAAACCCAATATGGTCAAACCTGAGCGCAGCGGCCTTGTTGAGAATGTGTTCTAGGTGATCCGCCGACTTTGCACGATAGAACGCGAGTTCGTCTACGGAGGGTGAACTGAGCGCAGCGGTCTTGCGAAAGAACTGAAGCCTGGACTCTTCATCAAGGCTCCCATACCAGTTGTTCTCGAACTTGGGATCGACAGCAAAGCTGGAGTCGTCCATGTCGGTCCGAATAGCCCTGCCTATCACAGTGTAGTGCCGAATGGCGTACTTGATCGGATCGACCAGTTCGTTTCCCGGTTCAAACCGATCCTGATCCCGTAGGCCGCGGGACTTCATTCCCAATTGGGAGAGGCAGCCAAAGACGACGATCGAGAAAAATAGTGCCCGAACCTGCCATGACGACCAAAGATCTTGTGCAGTGCTCCGGACGCGATTGCCGGCGACCTGAGCGCTCAGCGCCGCTCGGTCGCGCCAGACTGGTGCTCCACATGATGGGCAAGTTGTCGCCCTGACCGATATTCTTGAACTGCAGTCGTTGCAGGTCGTTAGGGAAGGTCTGAACAAGTCGCCCCGAGTGTGCTGAGATAGCCCTGTCCCCGCAAGGCCAGAAATCGATGGATCAGATGAGTTTCGGCGACGCCGAGTACGCGACCAAGAAGAAGACGACTCGG
>JAGRJY010000031.1 GCA_020442465.1 Lysobacterales bacterium | reverse complement strand
GCGTGAATGCCTCGCCCTCGACCATGCGCATCAGCGTGGTGTCGAACTTGCGGTAGAACACCCGCGCATGCACGGTGATCGGCGCCGTCGAGCCTTCGGGCACCTGAAGCCGGTAGTGCAGCAGCGATGCCGCGCCCGGCGGGATCTGGTGGTTGTAGAACGGCGTGAAGATGTCTTCGGCATTGCGGCGATCAATCCGCCTTCCCTCTTGGTCGAGCACGAAGGCATTGATGAAGTGCGCGTACGGATCGACTTCACCCGTCGTTTCATCGAGACCGCCCGAATGGCCGATCACGACGCCGTTCTGCACAGCCTCGATCTCGACCCACACTTCGTTCGAATCGGCGGTGCCCTGGGTGAACACATGGCCCATGCCCATGGTGCGCACGATGGTCTGCAGCAGATAGGCCTTGCCGGGCTCGAGCGCGGGGACCTCGGGGCGCAGCGGTCCGATCAGCGGCCCGTCGATGCGGCCTTCCTCGCGCAGGGCCATGACGTCGATGCGCAGGCTCTTCTTCAGGATTTCCTGGTGTGAGGCGATGACGTCTTCCGGCATGTCGAGAATGTCGGCGATGCCGGTGTTCGCGGCCGGGAACAGGTGATCGTGGACCGAGCGCTTGCCGGAGTCGTCGAAATCGCGCGCGGCGAAGTCTTCCGATTCGCGCAGCGGCAGGTGACAGCCGTTGCAGTTCGGCTGCGCCTTCGGCGGATAGTAGAAGCTGGTGACGCCGTGGCCCGACACGCCGCTGAGCAGGAAGGCGTCGTAGTGGTTCTGCCCGCGCAGCCACTTGTAGGCGTTGAGCTCCGTCGGCAGGTGCACCTTGTGGCAGGTGCCGCAGAACTCGGCCTGCTTGTGCAGCGGCTTGAGGAACGTGCGCTTGTGGAAGTCGGGGTTCGCCTTGATCAGCTGCCGGCTCAGCCAGGCCAGCGTCGGCGAGTCGCTGAACGCGAACGGATAGTGGATCGGCTCTTCGACGGTGAAGTCGCCATTGCCGCGCACGCTGTTCACGTTCGTGATCGCATGGCAGGTCGAACAGGTGATGCCCGCCTGTGAGGTCGGGTGGTGCACGTCGTCGAAGTTCGGGTCGTCGAACGCACCGCTGAGCAGCGGCACCAGGTCATGGCAGCCGGCGCAGAAGCGCGCCCCGCGCACGTCGCCATCGCGTTCGAGCATGGCCTTGCGCGTATTGCGCACCGAGAACAGGTAGACCGGATTGTTGAACGAGGCGAAGCGATGCGCGCTGTGCTGCCAGCGCTCGTGCACGTCGGCATGGCAGCCGGCGCAGTACTCGTCGCGCATCAGCACCTCGCCGGGAATCGTATGGCCGGTGGCCGAGCGCGTCAGCGCCGGGGTGAAGTCGATGCTGCCGTCGCGTCCCGCCGTGTTCCACTGACGCGGGTCCTGCAGCTGCACGACCACCAGGGCGATCGCGAACGCGCCGCCGAGCGCGGCGACGGCGCCGCCGAAGCGCCAGCGGATTTTCGGTCCGGCGAGGCGATGCAGAATGAACAACCACACGCACAGCAGCGGCACCAGCACATGGGTCCAGTAGGCGAGGTTGCGCCAGGCTTGCTGGTTCAGCGCGAAGCCCTCGAAGCGCACCAGCACGACGCCGCTGAGCAGCAGGGCGAGCACCGCGGCGAGCAGGCCGAGTCCGGCGTACACCGCGCGGCGGTTCTTGCGCCGCCAGGTGTTGCGCGTGTGCAGGGCCATGAACACCAGGGTCGGCAACACGACCAGCAGGCCCAGCAGCAGGTGAAACAGAAACATCAGCTGGTAGCCGTAGTTCTGGTAGGTCTGGCCGGTGTGCCATTCCATCAGGGTGACGCCGCCGAGGTAGGCGGCATTCACGGCGAGCAGCACGAAGCAGGCCAGCAGCAGCACGAGCAGGATGCGCAGGCGCGGGCCGACGGCTTTGGCGGGCGTGGGGCGGACAGCAGGCATCATCAGAATCCGGATTGAAAACGGCGGTTGTACTGCGCATCGAGGGCAGCAGCTTCGGGGGTCGGCACGATGCCGGGCGTGCGCGGCAGCGGGCCGACGGTGTCACCATCGCCGGTGTAGAGGTCCATGTCCTTGGCGTAGCCGCGCGCCTCCAACACGTAGACGCGCCGCCAGCCGCCCGGTGCGGCGGGGACGTCGGCGAAGGCCAGCTCCAGCGCATCGCCGGGACCGACGATGGCGAAGGCGTCGTCTGCGTGGGCCACCAGCGGCATCGCTTCGCCGAAAGCGCTGTACTCGCCTTCGGGATAGCGGGTGTCCCAGAACGGCGCGCGGGCGTCGAAGCGGTAGTCCGGTCGCTTCTGCGCCAGGGTGTCGCGGCGCGGAAAGCCGACGCGTCGCACGCTCGCCTGCTGCGGTACACGCACGATGTGCTGCATCGCCTCCGGTGCCGGGCGGGTGCGCACCAGCGCGAGCCGGTCCCAGTACACCTCGAGGTTGCCGCGCAGGCGCAGCGCTTCGGCACTGGCAAGATCGTCCGGCAGCGGCAGCGCGAACTGACGCGGCATGCCCGCCGGGTAGCCGAACTGCGGGTACACCGTCTGCCAGGCGTCGCCACGCCGCTGATCGAGCGAGAACGGGCGGAATGCCGCGCCCGCCTGCCAGGCCGCGAACAGGGTCTGCGAATACGGATACTCGACCCAGCCTTCGGCGAGCAGGGCCCATCCGCCGGCAGCGGCCGCGGTTCCGCCGCCCGCACCCGTCGGTGGAACGTCGAGTTCAAGTTCGAGATCGCGCGCGAGTCGACCGAGGAAGCGCGCGTCGACGCGGCCGGGATCGACTGCGCGTCCTTCGGCATCCCGCAGCGCGTCGAGCACGTCGGGGCTGTCGCCGGTGCGTGCGGCGGCGAAGGCGAACACGTCTTCGTCGCGATAGAACAGCGCCGTGCCGGTGGGCGCGGGCGCGCCCGTGCCCATGCGCTCGTCGAGCGCGAGCTGCCAGCCCGGCGGCAGGTCGTAGATGTGCAGGCTCAGCTGGTCGAGGTAGGCGACCTCTTCCATCGGTTCGGCGATCTGCAGCCACAGCGCGCCCTCGCGCGGGCGCAGCGCGCCGTCGGGCAGGCGGAAGAACTCCCAGGGTCGCGACGGAGCGTACTCGCCCGGTGCGAGCAGAAAGCCGACCCCGCCGACCCCGAGCAGATCGCTGACGAAGGCATAGTGCTCGCCGTTCCAGGCGAACAGCACCGGACAACTGGCGAGCTGCCGCTGCGTTTCGCTGATCGGGTGGCGCGCGCCGGCAGCCAGCTGCAGCTCGGTCTGTAGCACGCCGTCGGACCACTGCAGGGCGACGAAGTCGGCGACGTCGGCCGATCCCAGCCCCAGCGCCAGCGGCTGCAGGTCCTGGCCGGCGCTGCTGCTGCGGTCGAGCCGTTCGACGCTGCTCCAGCTGTCGCCCCGGCGCAGCATCACCCGCGTGCCCAGGCCCGAGGCGTTCGAGCGCGTGCCCTCACCGGCGTCGCTGCGACCGCTGAGGTCGAGGGTGAGAAAACGGCCGCGGCCCGGGCCGGGCGCCCAGCGCTGCAGCCGCGTGCCTTCGGATGCCTCGACCACACCGATCAGACCGGGGCCGTGGGCGGTGCCCTCCACGACCGCGGCCAGCGCGCGCAAGGAGACACGCTCCCGCTGCATCAGTGCCAGCGCAGGGCCTTCGATGAAGCGCCAGGCTTCGAAACCCCCGGCGCCCCAGACCAGCAGATCCACCGAACCGTCGCCATCGAAGTCGGATGCGGCGAGCTGCAGGGTGCCGCCGTCCAGACTGCTTTGGCCGAGTGGCAGGGCGCTCTGGCCCTCGGCATCGAGCAGGCCCAATGCACCCCGCGCATCCACACCGACCAATCGAGGCCGGCCCTCGGCGCCGATGTCGACCAGGGTCACGGCCTGCCAGCCGCTGTCGGTCGGATGCGGGTCGGCCTGGAAACGCCACAGGCGGTCGTTGCGCAGGCGATGGATGCGCCCGCGCTTCGTCCAGGCGGCGAGGTCGACATCGCGGTCGGCGTCGAGATCGCCGGCCACCCATCCCGCCGCGTCCTCGACGCGCAACGCTTCGGCGTCAGGTTCGGCGCCGAGCCGGCGGAAGCTGCCGTCGAGATTGTTGCTGAACACATCGCTTGACCCATCGGTCAGGATCACCGCGAGATCGAGATCGCCGTCGTGGTCGATGTCCAGCCATTGCGCGTCGTCGCAGGCCGGGGCGTCGTCGAGCCCGGGTTGGGCCAGGTCTTCGCGCCAGCCGTCCGCGGCGCTGCGCAGCAGCGGCGCGCTGTCGCGCCGGCACACCGCGACGTCGAGGCGACCATCGTTGTCGAAGTCGCCCCAGGCGGCGGCCGTAGCCTGTTCGAGTCTGGACAGCGGGTGCTCCGGCAGCGCCCGGTAGCCGTTTGCGTTGCCGAGCAGGACCAGACTGCGAGCGCCACCCAGCCACAGGTCCTGGCGACCGTCGGCGTCGAGGTCGGCCGTGCCGAGCCGGTCGAAGCGTGCGTCGGAAGCCAGTTCAGCCAATACGGTCGCATCCGCGAACACGGCGCCGTCCGGCGTTGGCGTCGCCGTGTCGCTCAGCGGCGCGCGCGCCTGCACGGTGGCCTTGTCGCCCATGCGCCCATAGCGGAACTCGGCGAGGTGCGCGCGCGGATTGCCCTGCAGCTTCTGGTAGTCGGCGAGCAGTGCGCGGGCGGCGTCGGCATCGCCCTGCTTGCGCAGCAGCAGCGCAGCCGCGTAGTAGGCGCTGCGCTGGTACGGATCCGACGCGATCGCGCGCCGGTACAGCGCCAGCGCGGCGTCCTCCTGCCCGGATTGGGCCAGCGCCTGCGCGGCGAAGTAGGCGGCGTGGGCGTCCTCGGGATCGGCCTCGGCAACCGCGCGCAGGTGCGGCACCGCCTGCTCGATGCGCCCCAGGTACAGTTCGGCGAGTCCGGCGACGTAGCGTGGCCGCTGCGCCTCGGGATTGAGCGCGATGGCGGCCTCGGCGAGCGCCAGCGCGCGGGCTTCGTCGCCTTCCTGCTGGCGATTGAGCATGGCGATGGCCAGGTCGGCGCGCAGATCGACGTCATCCGGATGACGCGCTGCAAGCTGCGCCAGCAGCGCATGCGCTTCCTCATTGCGGTACTGGCCCATCAGCCCGACGGCCTGGTTGTGCAGCGCGCGATCGGCCGCACTCCATCGCGGCGCATCGGCATCGCCGCCGGTGCAGCCGCCCAGCCCGATCAGGGCCAGCACCAGCAGGCAGCGCCGGGCGGATCGACCGCTCAACGCAGCTTCTGCTTGGCGTCGGCGATGCGCTGCTTCAGGGCGTCGATCGCGATGGCGTCGCCGCCCGCCGGGGCCAGGTACTCGCGTGCCGCGTAGCCATGCACGCTGCTGCGCAGGTGGGCACGGGTGTCATGGCCCTGGCGGCGCGCACGCTCGCGGCGCAGCGCGGCAAGGTCGATGGGTGCGACCACCACTTTCTCGCCCGGGCCCGGGTCGGCCTGGGCCAGGATGCGTCCGTCGTAGTCCACCACCATGCTGCCGCCCGGCCAGCTGAAGGGCGGATAGTGCTGCAGCGAGGCGCCCTGATTGGCCGCGACGACGAACGCGGTGTTCTCCAGCGCGCGGGTGCGATTGATCAGGGTCCACCAGTTCATCGGCTCGGCGGTACCCCAGGGATCCATGTAGGCCGATACACGGATCAGCACTTCGGCGCCGCGGAAGGCCAGTTCGCGGATGGTTTCCGGAAACAGCCAGTCGTAGCAGATCGCCACGCCGAGCCGACCCAGCTCGGTGTCGACGACGGGAAACGGATCGTCGGGGTAGTCGGCGATGTCGTGCGGGCTGCAGTGCACCTCCCAGGGAATCCACGGATTCACCTTGCGGTAGCGCGCGAGCAGGCCCTGCGGACCGATCAGGCAGGTGGTGTTGAACACCCGCCCGGGGAAGCGCGCGTCGCGCTCGAGGAAGGTGCCGGTCTGGATGTAGCAGCCGTACCGCTTGGCCACCCGGGCATAGGCCTCGGTGTGCTCGTTGGGAATCTCGATCGCCAGATCGGCGAGCAGGCGCGCCGGGGTCTCATGGATCGGCACCGCGTGCGCGAACTCGGGAAACGCCAGCAGGCGCACGTCGAAGAACGGCTCGTAGCCGACGATCGTCTGCTCGATCATCTCGATCATGCGTCGCGTGCGCGCGGCGATCTCGCTGCGCTCGCTCGGGGCGGGGAAGTCGGTCTGGCAGGCTGCGGCGTAGTACATCAGGCAGGGCACTCGCCAGCGCGCGGGGAGAGAGCGTCAGTCCCGCGTCGGGCGCATGCTACGAAAGTCCAAGGCCCAGTCTAGCCCGAAATGACTTTTGGCATTGGCGCGCCCACTCGGCGCGTGCTGGACGGACGACCCGGCGGACACGCAGCGCTGCGCCGGCCGTCCACCAGCTGTGCGAGGATGCGCGCATGCGCACGACCAACCATCACGGCAAACGACGCTGGCTGCTGCCGATCGTGGCCCTGGGGTCGGTCTCCGCGCTGCTGTTCACCAGCGCCTATCAGCTCGATCGCGTGCTGATCGGCCGCAGCGGCAGCGCCCTCGACGACTACCTCGTGCTCGACCCGGGCATGCTCACCGACGCGATCAGTCAGCTGGCGCCGAACGTGGTGGCCCTGCTGGGCATCGTCGTCACCGTGGTGGCGATCATCGTGCAGCTGGCTGCGAACCGGTTCTCCGGCGTCGCCCGGCGCTTCCTCAACGATGGCATCAACCAGCGGGTGATGGCGTTCTACGTGGTCGCCGCGGTGATGGGGGTGTGGCTCAGCGTCGCCCTGCACGAAGACTTCACCCCGCGCATCGCGCTGGTCCTGTGCATGCTGCTGGCGTCGTTCGGCACCCTGCTGATGCTGCCCTACTTCGCCTACGTGTTCTGGTTTCTCGAGCCGCCGAACCTGATCCGGCGCATTCGCGAGCAGGCCAGCGATGCGGTCGGCGCGGCCTGCCACGCCAGCTCGTCGGAAGCGATTGCCGACTGCCAGAAGCAGGCGCTGGACGCGCTCGCCGAGCTGACCGACATCAGCAACCACTCGATCGCGGCCAAGGACAAGATCGTGGCCAGTCGGGCGGTGGATGCCTTGCGCGACTTCGCCAGCAGCTACCTCGATCGCAAGGGCGAGCTGCCCGGGCGCTGGTTCGCGATCGGCGCGCTGATCCGCGAAAACCCCGACTTCGTGGCGATGGATCCGGAGTCGCTGGCCGATCTCGAACAGCGTCACACCTGGCTGGAGTGGCAGGTGCTGCGTCAGTACCTGTCGATCTACGCCGAATCGCTCGGGGTGATGCGCGACATCAACTATCTCATTGCCATCGACACCCGGTACCTCGGCGAACAGGCTGCCAAGCGACTGGATCGCGAGCTCGTCGCCCTGGTGTTCCGCTTCTTCAACTCGTACATGCGCGCCACCCTCAATGCGCGCGACGTACGCACCGCCTACAACGTGCTCAACCAGTACCGGCTGTTCGGCCAGAACCTGCTGCACATGGGGCATGGCGCGCACGCGCTCGAAGCCCTGCGGCACATGAGCTACTACGGCCACGTCAGCTTCGACCTGACCCTCAACTTCGTCACCGAAACCGTCGCCTACGACATCTCCTCGCTGTGTCAGACCGCGCACGAGGCCAGCGCCATCGAAGTCGACGACATGCTGTTCCACTTCCTGCGTCTCGATCGCCCGCTGCGAATCAAGAGCCAGGAGCGCGCCCTGCTCGGCGTGCGCAAGGCGCAGGTCAAGCTCGCGGCCTACTTCATCAGTGCAGGCGACCACCGCCGTGCGCGCCTGATTGCCGAGGACATGCGCGAGGAGCGCGGTGAACGGCTGGCGATCATCCGCGGCGAACTCGAGAGCGTGGTCGAAAAGGACTTCTGGGAAATCATCGACCGCGGCCGCAGCTTCGAGTACATGCCGCCGCCGCAGCGCGCCGCGCTGCCCGCGTTTTTCGACCTGCTGGCCGAGGTGCAGGCTGCGGGCGAGTAGCCGGCCGTCCGCCACGGACGGCACTGCACCTGCTGCATGGCGTGAGGCTGCAGTGGGCTGGCGATCGCCAGGTGGTGCGCCGCGTGGTGCCGGCGCGAGGTCTCAAGCCTGCGTGACGATCGGAGCGCGTGCAGCGAAGGCGCAGGCGGCCCGCCGCCGATCGCGCCGTCGTTCAATGTCGCGCCGGCGTCGACTATCTCCCTGCCGTCGAATCGAGCGCGCCGACCGTGCGGACGGGCCAGGCGCGCCACGACCCATGGGTCGCCCGGCGCGCTCCCGATCCGTCGCCCGGGCAGCGCATCAGGCCTCGACGACCAGGTCGGCGTCGGCGGCGCTGACGCAGGCCAGCACATAGCCGGCGGTTTCATCGTCAGCCGACAGCGCGTGGGCCGGCGCAGAGACGGTCTCGCCGCGGCAGCGCACCCGGCACTCGCCGCAGTGTCCGGTGCGGCAGGCCGAGGGCATGCTGATGCCTGCGGCTTCGGCCAGCTCGAGCAGCGACTCCCGACCGGTCGACGCCACGCTGACGTCGGTGGCAGCGAAGCGCACCGTGCCGCCGGCGCCGGCCAGGTCGAGCCCCGTGTCGAAGCGCTCCTCGTACAGCCGGTGCGCGGGCAGGCCCGCTTCGCCGAGCAGCGCCCTGGCCTCGTGCATGAAGCCTTCCGGGCCGCACAGGTAGACCCGCCGTTCGGCCAGGTCCGGTACGGCGCGCCGCAGCCATCGCGTGCTCAATCGACCGCGCGCGCCGCGCCAGGCGGAGTCGGCCGGTTCCCGGCTCAAGCTGATGCCGAGCCGGAAGCGCTCGTCGTCGCGCGCCAGGTCGCGCAATTCGCGATGGAACAGGATGTCGTCGCGGGTGCGCGCCGCATGCAGGAAGACCACGTCGCAGTCGGCAGCGCTGTCGGCGATCCAGCGGGCCATCGACAGCATCGGCGTGATGCCGCTGCCGGCGGAGAGCAGCAGCAGCTTCTCGGGCGGATGCGGGGCGCAGCTGAATTCGCCGAAGGGGCCACTCATGCGCAGTCGATCGCCGACCTCGAGGGTGTCGCAGATCCAGTTCGAGAACGGGCCGCCGTCGACGCGCTTGACGGTGATCTCGACGCTGTCCGCACGCGTCGGCGACGACGACAGGGTGTAGGAGCGGCAGAGCCGTCGGGCACCGATCTGCGCCTCGACGGTGACGAACTGACCCGGGCGATAGTCGGCCATCGCGCCGGCTTCGGCACGGAAGCGGAACGCCTTGCAGTCCGCGCTGAGCGTCTCGACGCCGATGCACTCGGCTTCGAACCAGGTCGGCGCGGTGTCGCGGGGTGTGGCCGCTGCGGTGGGTGTAGGCACAGGCCGCGCCTTGGCGAGCCGTTTGAGCCAACGCCCGGCGGCCTCGGATCGCCCGGCGAGCAGATCGGGCACCACCCGCAGCAGCCGCGGGCCGAGCAGCGTCGCGGCCGTCAGCACGCCCGACATCAAGGCCGAGCCGACGCCGCAGAACAGCACGTCCTGGCCGGTGAGATGCAGCCCCTTGATCGGCGTGCGCGGGGTGAGGAAACGCTGCGCGAACCGGTAGGGCGTGTGCTCCAGGCCGTACAGCTCGCCGCCGGCGTAGTGGCTGAAGTGCGCGGTGGACAGCGGCGTGGAGAGTTCGACGTGATCGATCTGCCCGCGCGTGCGCGGCGCCTGCCGGTGCACCTCGTCGATCAGGCGTTCCGCGAGCTGCTGCTTGAATGCCTCGTAGTCGTCGCCACGGCGATTCCAGGGCTGATGCTGCCAGCGCTGGAACCACGACCACGGCGCCGGCGCGATGACGTCGATGGTCGACTTGCCCGGGTGGTTCTGCGCCCAGGCCGGATCCTTGGCGCTGGGAAACGACAGGTACATCAGCGGAAAGTCGGTGCCGGGCTGCTGCAGGAAGCGCTGCAGCGCGG
>JAGRJY010000003.1 GCA_020442465.1 Lysobacterales bacterium | reverse complement strand
CGAACCAGAATGACGCGGACACTGAGGGCGACCAGCATGATCGCGAACAGGGCGGCGTAGAGGGCAACGATCGGCATGGGCAATTCCTCGGTGAAGGTGCGGGTGGACGAGTGGGCTGGCGCGGTGAAGGCTCGAAGAGCGAGGGCTTGAAGGGTAAGGGACTGAGGAGTCAGGGCACTTGGGTAAAGGCCGCGCGTGGATTCGGCGGCCGAATGGCAGCGGTCAGGTTCCGGTGTGACGCACTCGGGCCGTGGACGCCCAGACCGCTGAGCCAGGACGGTGCGACATGCGGAGCAGCGCACGCCGACGACTGATTCCTGCTGCCTCGCCCCTGCTCCTCCCTACCGACTCAGGAACTTCGCCAGAAAATCCGCCAGGCCGCGATAAGGCGGCGTGAACAGGCTGAGCCCCGACCAGCGTGCCTGGTAGAACACCGACTTGGCGTGGCTGAACAGGTGGAATCCCTGCTTGCCGTGGTACGCACCCATGCCGCTGGGCCCGACACCGCCGAACGGCAGCGCGTCTTGACCGAAGTGCAGCAGGGTGTCGTTGACGGTCACCCCACCGGCGGTGGTGCGCTCGAGCACCTCGCGGGTCCGCGCGCGATCGAGATCGAAGTGGTACAGGGCGAGCGGACGGTCGTGGGCGTTCACGTAGTCGATCGCTTCGTCGAGCCGACGGTAGGTCTTGATCGGCAGGATCGGACCGAAAATCTCGTCGCGCATCACCTTCGCCTCGTCATCCGGACCGAGAATCAGCGTCGGTGGAATGATGCGTTCAGACTGGCCCTGCGCCGCATCGATCGACGCCAGCTCGACCACGTCGAAGCCGCGGGTTCGGGCATCGTCGACGTAGCCGCGCAGGCGACCGTATTGCGCCTCGTTGACCACGGCGGTGTAGTCGGCGCTGGTCGCCAGGTCGGGAAAACGCTTCGTCACTTCGCCACGCAAAGCCTCGACGAAGGCATTGAGCTTGGCCTCGGGCAGCAGGATGTAGTCCGGTGCGATGCAGGTCTGGCCGCCGTTGAACCACTTGCCCGTCGCGATGCGCGCGGCGGCGGTGTCGATCGGATAGTCCTCGGCGATGATCGCCGGCGACTTGCCGCCGAGCTCCAGCGTCACCGGAGTCAGGTTCGGCGCTGCGGCAGCCATGATCTTGCGGCCGACTGCGGTCGAGCCGGTGAACAGCAGGTGGTCGAACGGCAGCGCGGCGAACGCCGCAGCGACCTCGGGCCCGCCCAGCGCGACGGCGACGCGGTCGTCGGGAAACACCGACGTGAGCAGGTCCCTGATCCAGGCCGCGGTATGCGGCGTACTTTCCGACGGCTTCACGAAGACGTGGTTGCCGGCTGCGATCGCCGCCACCAGCGGCGCCAGGGCAAGATTGACCGGATAGTTCCACGGCGCCATCACCCCAACCAGGCCGAGCGGCTGATGGCGCACTTCGCAGCGCCCCGGCCAGAACAGCCACGACGTGGGCCGCCGCTCCGGCCGCATCAGCCCGCGCAGTCCGCCGAGCATGTGGTCGATCTCGCCGAGCACGGTCATCGCTTCGCTGAGCACGATCTCGTGCCGCGAGCGCCGGCCGAAGTCGGCCTGGATCGCCGCGACCATGCCGTCGATGCGCGCCTTGAACGCGGCACGCAGGCGCTGCAGGTCGTCGCGTCGCTGGGCGTAGTCGGGCACGCGCCGCTGCTGCGCGGCGCGCAGGCGGTCGAAGGTGGGACGAAGGTCGGCGATCTCGGTGCTGGCGTGGATGTCCATGCCGGCAGTCTAGCCCGGTTCCGTGACCGCCACGGCAAGAGCGCGTCGCCACCGGTTCGCCGCGCCGGTCCGGCGCCGACCTCGCTGCGGGTGGGCGAATCAGGTAGCGTGTGCGGCCTCGATGCACAGCCTGGGACCGACATGGCGATCCGACCGTTTCTCGAACACACCCCGACCCTCGGCGCCCGCGCCTACGTCGACCCGGCTGCCACCCTGATCGGGCGCGTCGAACTGGGCGACGACGCCTCGCTGTGGCCGGGCACCATCGTGCGCGGCGACGTGCACTTCATCACCATCGGTGCGCGCACGAACATCCAGGACGGCAGCGTGGTGCACGTCACCCATGATGGTCCGTTCAATGCACCCGGCGGCTTTCCCTGCATCATCGGCGCCGACGTGACGATCGGCCACGGTGCGATCGTGCACGCCTGCACCATCGAAGACGCGGTGCTGATCGGCATGGGTGCCACCGTGCTCGACGGCGCGGTGGTGAAGAAGCACGGCTTCGTCGGCGCCGGCGCGGTGGTGGCGCCGGGCAAGGTGATCGGCGAGGGTGAGCTGTGGCTGGGCAACCCGGCGCGACTGGTGCGCAAGCTCAGCGAGCGCGAGATCGAGCAGCTGTACTACTCGGCCCAACACTACGTTCGACTCAAGGATGCGTACCTCGGCATGGCCTAGCGTGTCTTGGGAAAGATGGAAGGAAGCGGCCTTGTCGCTCAAGCATTCCTCATCCCGGCCATGGCGCGCGCAGGAGCGCCCCCGAACACCGCAGGCAGCCCGATGGGCAGGCGCCAGGATGGCGCGGGTCCAGCCGGTATCCATGCCGATGGAGCACATGGACTCCGGCGTT
>JAGRJY010000156.1 GCA_020442465.1 Lysobacterales bacterium | reverse complement strand
GTGTTGATGCGCCTGACACGCTCACGTGCGAGCGCCGCGCACGCCCCGCTACGCCATAATCCGCCCCTCGCAAACCAACGCCCGTTCCCATGACCGATATCCCCCGCAGCGCGGAGTTGCTGCTCTCCGCGGCCGCCGGCCACGCCGACGCCGATCCGACCGAGACCCGCGAATGGCTGGAGGCTTTCGACGCGATCGTCGCGGCGCACGGTGTGGAGCGCGCGCAGTTCCTGTTCGACAAGCTGGCCGATCACGCGCTGGCGCGCGGCGTGCAGTCGGCGCGGGCGCGGGTGACGCCGTACTGCAACACGATTCCGCTGGCGCGGCAGCCGCACTACCCGGGTGATGAGGCGCTGGAGGCGAAGCTCGCGGCGGCGATTCGCTGGAATGCGATGGTGATGGTGATGCGCGCGAACCGCGACGGTGGCGAGCAGGGCGGGCACATCGCGAGCTATGCCTCGGCGGCGGATCTGTTCGAAGTGGGCTTCCAGCATTTCTTCAAGGCAGAAGGCCACGCCGACGGCAGCGACCTGGTGTTCTTCCAGCCGCACTCGGCGCCGGGCGTGTACGGACGCGCTTATCTGGAAGGCTTTCTCGACGAGCAGCATCTGACCAACTACCGCCGCGAGATCGGTGGCCATGGCCTGAGCTCGTATCCGCATCCGTGGCTGATGCCGACGTTCTGGCAGTTCCCGACCGGCTCGATGGGGCTGGGGCCGATCAATGCGATCTACCAGGCGCGCTTCCTGCGCTATCTGGATCACCGAGGGCTGAAGGATGCCGGCCAACGACGCGTCTGGGGCTTCTTCGGCGACGGCGAGATGGACGAGCCGGAGTCGATCGGCGCACTGTCCTTGGCGGCACGCGAACGACTCGATCACCTGACCTTCGTCATCAACTGCAACCTTCAACGGCTCGACGGCCCGGTGCGCGGCAACAGCCGGATCATCGACGAGCTCGAAGCGCTGTTCACCGGTGCCGGGTGGAACGTCATCAAGGTGATCTGGAGCTCCGACTGGGATCTGCTGTTCGCCCGCGACACCCAGGGTGACCTGTTGCGCGCGTTCGCGCAGACCGTGGACGGCCAGTTCCAGACCCTGTCGGCGAACGACGGCGCGTACAACCGCGAACGCTTCTTCGCCCAGTCGCCGGAGATTGCTGCGCTGGTGGCGGACCTGTCCGACGCCGACATCGATCGCCTGCGCCGCGGTGGCCACGACGTGCGCAAGCTGTATGCCGCCTATGCGGCCGCGGTTGCGCATCGCGGCCAGCCCACGGTGATCCTGGCCAAGACCATGAAGGGCTACGGCATGGGCAGCGCCGGACAGGGCCGCATGACCACGCACCAGCAGAAGAAGCTGGACACCGAACAGCTGCGCGCGTTTCGCGACCGCTTCGGCCTGCCTCTGGACGACGCGGCGATCGAGCGGCTGCCGTTCTACAAGCCGGACGAGCACAGTGCCGAGCTGCGCTACCTGCGCGGACGACGCGAGGCGTTGGGTGGCTATCTGCCCCGGCGTCGCGAGCGTGCTGCACAGGGCGTTTCACTGCCCGAGCTGGCCGACTGGGCGCGCTTCGCGCTCGACGCCGATGGCAAGGAGATGTCGACCACGATGGCGGTGGTACGCATGCTCGGCAACCTGCTCAAGCATGCCGAGCTCGGGCCGCGCATCGTGCCGATCGTGGCCGACGAGGCGCGCACCTTCGGCATGGCCTCACTATTTCGCCAGGTCGGCATCTACGCCCCGCAGGGCCAGCTCTATGAGCCCGAAGACCTCGGCTCGATGCTGTACTACCGCGAAGAGCGCAGCGGGCAGATCCTCGAAGAGGGCATCAGCGAAGCCGGCGCGATCAGCTCGTGGATCGCCGCGGCGACCAGCTACAGCGTGCACGACCTCGCCATGCTGCCCTGCTATATCTACTACTCGATGTTCGGCTTCCAGCGCGTCGGCGATCTGGTCTGGGCCGCCGCCGACCAGCGCGCGCGAGGCTTTCTGCTCGGCGCCACCGCAGGCCGCACCACGCTGAACGGCGAAGGCCTGCAGCATCAGGACGGAGGCTCGCTGCCGATGTTCGCCACAGTGCCAAACTGCCGCGCCTACGATCCGGCGTTTGCCTACGAAGTCGCGGTGATCTTCGCCGCCGGCATGCAGGCCATGCTGGTGGATCAGCAGGACGTGTTCTATTACCTCACGGTCGGCAACGCGAACGCACCGCAGCCGTCGATGGGTGATGCGGATGTCGAGGGCATCCGCCGCGGCTTGCATCGCCTGCCCCAACAGCCGGCGGATGCAGCCGTCCAGCTGCTCGGCTCCGGCGCGATCATGAGCGAGGTGTTGCGCGCGCAGCAGCTGTTGCGCGAAGACTTCGGCATCGACGCGGCGGTGTGGAGCGCGACGAGCTACGCCGAACTGCAGCGCGACGGCATGGCGGTCGAACGCGCGCGCCGTCTGGGCGGTGAGAGCGGGCCGTCGTGGCTCGAACGCACGCTCGGCGCGGCGTCGGGTCCGGTGATCGCGGCCAGCGACTACGTGCGCGCCTGGCCCGAGCTGATCCGCGCCTACCTGCCGCAGCGCTACCTCACCCTGGGCACCGACGGGTTCGGACGCAGCGACAGCCGCGAAGGACTGCGCGCGTTCTTCGAGGTCGATGCCGAGTCGATCGTCATCGCGGCGCTGGGCGCGCTGGCGGCAGAGGGCGCCGCAGAGGCCGACCGGGTCGCCTCGGCGCGCGTGCGCTATCGCCGGTCGGCCGGTTACGCCGACCCATGGTCTTGCTGAGCCCGGACTTGCTGGGCCCGGACCTGTTGATCCTCAAAACTGTTGACTCGGGCATGACGCCCGCCTCGGGCGCTGTCCTGTTCCGACGCCGACGCCGACGCGGCGGTCACGCCGTCTGAGCGGCCGGTCGTGGCCGGACTGTGAGATCTCGCCTTCTGCCGCGAATCATCGTCAGGAAGGGCGCGTGGACGCCCGCGGAATGATCCGGCATGTCG
>JAGRJY010000155.1 GCA_020442465.1 Lysobacterales bacterium | reverse complement strand
GCCGACATCGACGACTCGCGCAGCCGCAGCAACAGCGTCGGCGCTTCGGCGCTGCCGACCGTGGCAGGCAAGTACACGACCGACCCCAGCGGATCGCCGAACAGCCAGCTGGACGCCACATCGGGCACCACGCCGACCACCTCCACCTCGCGCGCCACGTCGGGCGACGACTCTTCCTCCGGCGTGCGCAGCTGCAGTCGTCGTCCCAGCGGAGACTGGCCGGGCCACAGCGCCGCGGCGGCGCGCTCCGAGAGGATGGCGCTGCCGGCCGCCGCGCTTTCACCTTGACGGAACAGTCGCCCGGCGACGGTACGCAGCCCGAGCATGTCCCACCATCCCGCATCCACGAAACGCAGCCGCATGCGATCGCTTTGACCGGACTGCAGCACATCGACCGCGGGCAATGGCCGCATCAACGGAATGTTCGAGGTGGCGCCGACGGCGACGACATTCGGCAAGGTCGCCAGCTGCCGCGCCAGCACGCCGCCGTCCACCGCCCCGCCCAGCGCCACCATCGGTTCCGGCTGAAAGCCCAGCTGCACATCGCGGGTCACCCGGGCGTTGGCGACCACGAGTCCGGCCACGATCGTCAGGAACACACTGGCCGCCAGCTGCACCGTCATCAGTCCGCCGCGCAGTCCCTTGGGCTCGCTGCGCTTGAGCGCTCCGGCATCGGGGTCGGCGCGCCCGCCGCCGGCGAAGGGCGCAGTCAGCCACCATGCCGGCAGCGCGCCGAAGCACACCGCGGCGAACAATCCGAGGGCGAGCGCGAACACCACGTTGCCGGCACCGAAATGCAGCTTGTGCAGATCGAACCCCATCTCGGCGAGCAAGCCGAACACCGCGTCATGGATCGGTTGCATCAAACCGAGTACCAGCACGACCGCGACGGCAGCGGCGAGCAGGCCGAGAATCAGGCATTCGACCAGCAAGTCGCCGAACAGCCGCCAGCGGCCGCATCCGAGCGCGGCGCGCAGCGCAAGATCGTGTCGTCGCGCCGAGAATCGCGCCAGCACCAGATTGGTCAGGTTGGCCGACGCCACCGCAAGAATCAGCAGCGTGATCAAGGCGATCGGCGTGCCCGCCAACATCGCCTCGGCGCGATCGGCCTCACGCAGCCAGCCGGTGCGATGCCGCGCTTCGATGCGGGTGAGTCGCGCACCGGTATCACGCGCCAGACTCAAGGACGGCGCGCGGTCCACCCAGGCCGCGGCGACGCCGTCGAAGCTCGCGCCTTCGCGCAGGAAGCCGCTGACCTCCGACGTCAGCGATTCGGCACCACCATAGCCAGCCGTCGCGGGTCGATCGATCGCGCGCATCCAGTACAGCGCTCCGACCTGCTGCAACCCCTCGAACTCGCGCCCGGCCACGCCGATGACGGTGAACGCCTTGCCGGCCACATCGAGCCGTCGGCCGACCGGCTCCGCCCCGACGCCGAACAGCTTGTCGCGGCCGCGCGCACTGAGGATGAGAGTGTCGCGATCGCGCGCATC
Source organism: Lysobacterales bacterium (assembly GCA_020442465.1). GTDB lineage: Bacteria > Pseudomonadota > Gammaproteobacteria > Xanthomonadales > Xanthomonadaceae > Pseudomarimonas. Next base: position 2,356 of record JAGRJY010000155.1, on the reverse strand, counting down.
GCCGCGACCGAACCACAGCCGCCCCGACGCCGCGGGAATGCCGTTGAGGGCGAAGTAGTTGTCGGAAACCGCCTCGCCCAACCCACGGTAGTCGCGATCGCTGGTGAGCACCTCGGCAATAGGACGGTGCGAGTACAGTCCCTCGACCGCGGCCGGCGGATCCGTCACCAGCGCCGCTGCTTCGCCCTCGCTGAAGTAGGCAATCGTGCGCGCGTCGGCAGTCTTGCCCTCGAGATACAGCCAGCGTTCGGGGCGTTCCACCGGCGGCGTCTGCCAGGCGTAGGCCGAGAACAGCGCGAACAACAGCAGCGCCAGCGCCAATGGCACGCTGAGCACCACCAGCGCGGTGGCTGCATAGGCCGGCGATCGCCGCAGGCTGCGCCATGCGAGCAGAACGCTCTGCTGCACGGCATCGACGGCATGCATGCCCCAGGCGCGCCGGGCCGCATCCTTGTGCATCTCGCGCATGCCGAGCTCGAGCCGCGCGCCGCGCAGGGCCTCGACCTCGTCGCAGCCCTCGTCGCGAAGTTGCTGTGCACGCAGCGAAACATGCAGTTCAAGTTCGGCGTCGAGATCCTGCTCCCAGCGCCGGCGCTGCAGCAGGCGACGCAGCCCACCCCACAGCCCGCTCATGCGCGGAGCTCCGCGCCGCTGCGCAGCAGCGCGTTGATGGCTTCGCTGAGTTCGAACCAGCTCTCCTGATCGCTGCGCAGGCGGCGGCGCCCCGCGGTGGTGAGCCGATAGAACTTGGCCCGGCGGTTGTTCTCCGAGATGCCCCACTCCGCGGCGATCAGATCCTGCGCCTCGAGCCGGTGCAGTGCCGGATACAGGGCGCCCTGCTCAACCTGCAGCACGTCACCCGAGCCGCGCTGGATGCGCTGCATCACCGCGAAGCCGTGGGCAGGGCCGAGCGAGATGGCCTTGAGCGCCAACATTTCGAGCGTTCCGGGGAGGACAGGCTGGGACATGGTTCACCTAGATTGTTTAGGTGAACACAGCGTACTCACCTAAATTGTCTAGGGGAATAGTTCGGAAGTCATGCCGATGCGCTTTCGATTCGGACAGGGACCGACCCGATGCCCGGCACGGCCGCCTCAAGCGGGTGAAGGCCCTGCAACCTCGGCCGCGACTTCGCGTCGTCGCTTGCCCGCTCGCGGCCTGGTCAGCTCATGCGCAACTCAGGGCGCATCGCCGAACAGCGACTGCAGCTTGCCGGCGAGGCCGCCGGCCGTGAGCTCGCCGTAGTGCCGGTCCAGCAGCCGTCCCTCGGCGTCATAGAAGTACGTCGCCGGATAGGCCCGCACGGCCAGCGCCTGCGACGCCGACGCAGCGCCGTCCAGCAGCACGCCCTGCCCGGGCAAGGCGGCACGCGTCAGGTAGTCCGCCACCTCGGCTGCCGACTCGCCCTGGTTCAGCAGCACGAACTCGATGTCGGGACGGGCGCGTTGCGCGTCGACGAAGGCAGGCAGTTCGCGGCGGCACGGCGGACACCAGGTCGCCCAGAGATTCAGCACGCGCGGACGGCCCTGCTCTGCGCCCCACGACACCGCTTCGCCCTCCAGCGTCTGTAGGGCGAGCTGGGGTATCTGCGGCGGCGCGCTGTCGAAGTGGATGGACAGCAGCGTGCCCGCCGCCCAGGTCAGCGCGCCGGCCAGCACGGCGCCGGCGAGGGCTCGGCGCGCCGCAGGCACGCGGCGCATGCGCCAGACCAGAAACGCGAGCGACGCCGGCACGCCCATCCACCACAGGAATCCGCCATCGCCGATCCGCACGATGGACCAGGGATCAGCCGCATAACTGGGCCACCACTGCACGACATAGCCGAGTCGCGCGGCGAGCAAGCCCACCACTACGGTATCGACCAGCGTGGGGAACACGGTCTCCCTGACCGCGGCGTCGCGCGGGGACAGGCGCAGCCCTGCCGCCGTGGCCACCGCCACGGCAGCGACCACGATCAGCGGCGACCAGTCAGGCAGCGTCGGCATGCCCACTGTCGCACCCAATGAGGCGCCATGGGACCAAACGGGTCACCGAACGACTCGTCGATCGGCGTGCGAACCGGCTCAAACGCCGTGCAGCTTCACCGCCCACCAGACCGCGATCGCCATCTGTACGGCGAACGCGGTGAAGCGCAGCGTGACCGCGACGGGCGAGATCGATGCCAGGTGGATCAGCGACTGCAGCATGCGCGCGCCGAGCAGCATCAGAGCGAGCGGGTCGGTGACCGCGCTGCGCCCCGAGACCACGGCCAGCACCATGAACCCACCGAACAGCACCAGCCCTTCCAGGCAGTTCGCATGGGCACGAGCCAGTCGCTGCATGAACGGCGACAGCCCGGCGTTGTCCGGCGTGAATC
>JAGRJY010000154.1 GCA_020442465.1 Lysobacterales bacterium | reverse complement strand
ACGCTGGAAACCCTGGCCAGCGTAGGCGACACTGCGCTCGTCAGCGTGCCCGCCGTGGCGCACTGACCGAACACCGACGCCCTGCGTCGCGATGACCGCTTGCTACACCACGGCTTGGGACACGATCAGGCCGATGGCCGTGGTCCGGTGCCCGGCGTGTGACGCAGGGGCCAAAAAGTGCCGACCGGATCGCGTCCGGGGCGACAACTTACACGAGCAGCATCCTGCAGGTCTGCCCGGAGCCCCACGACGTCATCACCGGATTGCCGGTTCGCGTGTGCCGTACCTTGCACCGCTCAGGCAGCGTCGTGCCGCGCGTGCCGCACGAATCGGGAGAGCAGGGCGCGCGAGTGTGGGGCCGGATTCACCTGCTTCCACAGCGCCTGGGGATCCAGGCCTTCCTTGCGCAGCACGTCGGCCCGGGCGCGAATGTATCCGCGCATCTGCGGCGTGGAAAACTCGGGATGGAACTGCACACCCCAGGTTGTTGAGCCGATCCGGAACGCGTTGCAGGGTTCGTGCGGGCTGTCGGCGAGGACGACGGCCTCGGGCGGGGCATCGAGCACCGACTGCAGATGGGTGGTTTGCGCCCTGAACTGCGCAGGCAACCCGGCGAACAGCGGGTCTTGCTGTGCCCCATCGCGAAGATGTACCGGGACCGTGCCCATCTCGCGCCCGCGCGGATGAAAGTCGACCCGGCCACCGAACGCCTGCGCAATCAGCTGGTGGCCGTAGCAGATGCCGAACACGGGCAGTCGCTGGCGGTGTGCCTCCTGCAGCCAGGATGCCGATTGCTCGCTCCAGGCCAGTCGCTCGGTGACCATGCTTGCCGAGCCGGTGACGAATACGCCGCACCAGCCGTCATGCTCCGGCAGTTCGTCGCCGGCATGGACATGGCAGGTGACCGCCTCGTCGCGACGCAGGCGCGCGCCCACGCGAATCCAGTGATCGAAGTGGCCATAGCGCCGCACCGGCTGCGCCGGCAGGCCGGTTTCGATGATCAGGAACGGGGCGTCCTTCATGCGTGTCCCGGCAATACGCTGAGCACTTCGGCCAGCGTCGTGCGCCCGCGCGCGACATGTTCGGCCCCCGCCTCGGCCAGCGTGCGCAAGCCCTGCTCACGCGCCACCCGGGTGAACGATTCCAGCTCGGTGTGGGCGTTGATCTGGGCGCGCAGCACAGGGTTGAGTGGCATCAGTTCGTACAGGCCGACCCGGCCCCGGTAGCCGGTCTGGCGGCAGTCGATGCATCCCACCGATCGCATCGGCGTCGACCCCGGCGGAAGCGGCGCCGGGCCGGCCACCAGCTGCCAGGCGTCGAGGTCGATGGGGGCGGGCGCCCTGCAGCGGTCGCACAGCGTGCGCACCAGTCGCTGCGCCAATACGCCGTTGAGGGTGCTGGCGATCAGGTAGTGCGGCACGCCGAGATCGAGCAGGCGGGTGATCGCTGACGGAGCGTCGTTGGTGTGCAGGGTCGACAGCACCAGATGGCCGGTCAGCGAGGCCTGGATCGCCATCTGCGCGGTCTCGAGGTCGCGGATTTCGCCGATCATGATGATGTCCGGGTCCTGGCGCAGCAGGGTGCGCACGCCCGACGCGAAGGTCAGGTCGATGTTGTTCTGCACCTGCATCTGGTTGAACTCGGGCGCGATCATTTCGATCGGGTCCTCGACCGTGCACACGTTGACGTCGGGCGTGGCCAGCCGCTGCAGCGTGGAGTACAGCGTGGTCGTCTTGCCCGAGCCGGTCGGGCCCGTAACCAGCACGATGCCGTGCGGGCGCTGGGTCAGGTCGTTCCAGGTCGCGGCTTCGCGGTCGCTGAATCCCAGCGCTTCCAGCGGTTTCAGCGCGGTGTCCGGATCGAACAGGCGGCACACGCACTTCTCGCCGAAGGCGGTAGGCATGGTCGACAGGCGCATCTCCACCTCGCGACCGGTCGGCGAGCGTGTCTTGATGCGGCCATCCTGCGGCCGGCGGCGCTCGGCGAGGTCCATACGCCCCAGCACCTTGATACGACTCACCACGGCGATCATCACCGGGGTCGGCATCTCGAACACCTTGTGCAGCTCACCATCGATGCGGAACCGCACCTTGCTGGTACCGCGGCGCGGCTCGAGATGGATGTCGGAGGCGCGTTGCTCGTTGGCGAACTGCAGCAGCCAGTCGACGATGTGCACGATGTGCTGGTCGTCGCTGCCAAGATCGCCGGCCTTGCCGAGCTCGACCAACTGCTCGAAGTTGGGCAGTCCCGTGCTGTCCTGCTTGGCCTCGCGCGCGCCGCGCAGCGAGCGCGTCACCCCGAAGAACTCCAGGGTGTAGCGCGACAGGTCGAGTGGGCTGACCACGCAGAGTTCGATCTCGCGGCGCAGCAGGTTGCGCAGGTCGGACTGCCAGCTGAGCGCGCGCGGTTCGGAGGTGGCGATGCGCAGGCGCTGCGCATCGACGGACACCGGAAGAATGCGGTGACGCTGCGCGTAGGCCAGCGACATCAACTCGGTGACCGCACCGACCTCGATCTTGGTCGGATCGATGCGCAGGTAGGGCAGCTGGCAGCGCTCCGCCAGCCACTGCGTCAGCGTCTCGAGATCCAGTTCATTGGCGCTGCCCGCGGGCGGTTCGGAGCCCGGCGGGAGCCGCCGCGGCAGTTTCATGTCGGCGATCAACACCAGCGGATGCACTTCGCTGCTGCGCGCATCCAGGCCGGCCGTGCCCTTCTTCTTCAGGGTCTCGGCGGTGATCAGTCCGCTGGCCTGCATGTCCTGCAGCAGACCGGCCACGGTCAGGCGGCCGGGCGGCAATCCGATCGGACGGGGCGCGGGTCGAATCCTGGGGTCCAATCGAACTCCGAACTGGGCTGGCCGAGACTGCGGATGCGGCCGGTTCGATGGTGCACCGCCACAGGCGCCGCGTAACGCTGGCTATACTAGCAGGGTGTCGCGGCGCGCCCGGCTGGCACCGACCGGCCTGTGCCGGCCGCGGTTCAGCTGAACGGTGGTCGCCGCTGCCGGCGAAGGCGCGGGCCGCGCCGCATCCATGGTGGTGTGCGCCGGGGTGGTGTGCGCCGGGCGCAGCCCCAGCATCGTGTGTTCCAGTTCGCGTCGTCCCGGTCGGCAAGCGGCCGGTGGCGCCCATCGAGGTATCGAGGCATGTCGGCTCCGACGTTTCAACAATTGATCCAGACGCTCAACCACTATTGGGGCGAGCAGGGATGCGTGCTCATCCAGCCGCTCGACCTAGAAGTCGGCGCCGGCACGTTTCATCCGGCCACCTTCCTGCGCGCACTCGGCCCGGAGCCCTGGAATGCGGCGTATGTGCAGCCTTCGCGTCGTCCGACCGACGGCCGCTACGGCGAGAACCCCAACCGCCTGCAGCACTACTACCAGTACCAGGTGGTGATGAAGCCGAACCCCGACAACATCGTCGAGCTGTACTTCGGCTCGCTCAAGGCGCTTGGCATCGATGCGCGGGTGCACGACCTGCGCCTGGTGGAAGACAACTGGGAATCGCCGACGCTGGGTGCCTGGGGGCTGGGCTGGGAGGTCTGGCTCAACGGCATGGAGGTCACCCAGTTCACCTACTTCCAGCAGGCCGGCGGGCTGGAATGTCGCCCGGTGACCGGCGAGATCACCTACGGCCTCGAGCGCCTGTGCATGTACCTGCAGAACGTCGACAACGTCTACGACCTGGTCTGGACCGAGGGGCCGCAGGGTCGCGTGACCTATGGTGATGTCTACCTGCAGAACGAGCGCGAACAGAGCGCCTACAACTTCGAGCACGCGGACGTGGCCGAACTGTTCCACCGCTTTGACGCCTGCGAGAAGGAGGCCTTGAAGCTGGTCGAGCTCGACCTGCCGCTGCCGGCGTACGATCAGGTCTGCAAGGCCAGCCACAGCTTCAACCTGCTGGACGCGCGGCGTGCGATCTCGGTGACCGAGCGGCAGCGTTTCATCCTGCGCGTGCGCACGCTCGCCCGCGCGGTGGCCGAGTGTTACTTCAAACAGCGCGAGCAGCTCGGATTCCCCGGCCTGCGCACCGCCGCACGTCAGGAGGCCGCATGATGGGCAGCCTGCCACCGCTGGAACTCGAACCCCAGCACAGCGAGACCGATGCCGAGGCGCGGGCCAAGCCGAAACCGACCGGGTCGCCGGCGCGCGACCTGCTCATTGAGCTGGGCACCGAGGAGCTGCCGGTCAAAGCGTTGCCGGGTCTGGCCAAGGCCTTCGTCGAAGGCGTGGTAGCGGGCCTCGACAAGCGCGGGTTTGCCCACGGGGCGCACCGACTGCTGTACACGCCGCGCCGCCTGGTGGCCTGGGTCGAGGGTGTCACGGCCGAGCAGCCGCTGCAGAAGACCGAGCGTCGCGGACCCGCCGCGGCGGCCGCTTTCGATGCCGCAGGTCAACCCACGCGCGCGCTGCAGGGTTTCGCCGCCTCCTGCGGGGTGGCAGTGGAACAGCTGGAGAAGCTCGAAACGGACAAGGGTGCGTGGATGGTGTTCCGGGCGGAAACGCCGGGCGCCAGGCTCGGCGACCTCGCCATCGAAATCATCGACGAAGCCATGCGCGGCATGCCGATCCCCAAGCCGATGCGCTGGGGCGCGCACGAGCATGCGTTCGCCCGCCCGGTGCACTGGCTGCTGGTGCTGCACGGTGATCAGGTGCTGGACGGCGCCCTGATGGGACTCAAGGCCGATCGCATGAGCCACGGCCATCGCTTCCTGCACGACAAGCCGATCTGGATTTCCAGCCCCGCCGACTACCTTGAGCGCCTGCGCGACGCCAAGGTGCTGGTCGACCCGGAAGAACGGCGCGGCCGGATACGCGCCCAGGTGGCGCAGCTGGTGGCCGCCTCGGGGCGCAAGGTGCGCATCGAGCCAGGCATCCTCGAAGAGATCGTCGGCTTGACGGAGTGGCCGAGCGCGGTGCTGTGTTCGTTCGAGTCCGAATTCCTGCGCGTGCCGCAGGAAGCGCTGATGCTGACCATGGAGTCGAACCAGAAATTCCTCCCGGTGCTGGATGCGGCGGGCAGGCTGACCGAACAGTTCATCGGCATCGCCAACATCGAGAGCCTCGACGTCGACGAAGTGCGCCGCGGCTACGAGCGTGTGATCCGGCCGCGCTTTGCCGATGCGCGGTTCTTCTTCGATGAGGACCTGAAGCAGGGCATCGATGGCATGAACGAAGGCCTGGCCTCGGTCAGCTACCAGCAGAAGCTGGGCAGCTACGCCGACAAGGTCGAGCGCATCGTCGAACTGGCCGAACATCTGGCGGCGGGTTTCGGCGTCGAGCCGGCTGCCGCGGCCCACATGGCGCGCTGGTGCCGCGCCGACCTGCAGTCGCGCATGGTCGGCGAGTTTCCTGAACTGCAGGGCATCATGGGTCGCTACTACGCGGCGGCCGCAGGCACGCCACCTGAACAGGCCGTTGCGCTGGATGAAATGTACCAGCCGCGCTTCGCCGGTGACGCCATCGCGCCCTCGGCGCTGGGGCGGCTGCTGGCCGTGTGCGAGCGGCTGGACACCCTGGTGGGTGGGTTCGCTGCCGGCATGCGCCCGTCGGGCAACAAGGATCCGTTCGCGCTGCGTCGCGCCGCACTGGGCCTCGCGCGCACGCTGATTGAGGGCGATGTCGACTTCGATCTGCTCGCGGCGCTGCGTCAGGCCTGCACCGGCCTGCCGGCCGACCTCGATGTCGATCCGATCGAAGTGATGGACTTCATCTACGAGCGACTGCGCAGCTACTTCGAAGAGCAGCGCGTGCCGCCGGCCCAGCTCGACGCCGTGCTGGCCGTCCGGCCCGATTCGCTGGTCGATCTGCGTCGACGGCTGGCCGCCATCGCTGCGTTCGTGCAGTTGCCCGATGCGGGCGCGCTCGCCGCTGCCAACAAGCGCATCCGCAACATCCTGCGCAAGTCCGATGCGGCGCCGGCCTCGTCGGTCGACGCCGGCCTGCTGCAGGAGGAAGCAGAGAAGCACCTCGGTCAAGCTGTCGATGCCGCGGTCGTCGAGACGGATGCCGCGCTGGCAAGGCGCGACTATGTCGCGGTGCTGCGCCGACTGGCCGACTTGCGCGCTGCAGTGGACAGCTTCTTCGACGCGGTGATGGTCAACGCGGAAGATCCGGCACTTCGTGCAAATCGCCTTGCCCTGTTGCAGCGTCTGGCCGACCGCTTTCTTGCCGTGGCCGACGTCTCCGCGCTGTCGGTGGGCTGACCGTCTGCGTCGAGCGCGTTGCGACGCGTGGCTCACGACTGGCCGCGCACATGGCGCTCGCGGCGTTCGTTGCATGGAGATCGTGCGCACGGAAAGGCGCGGCGCGAGGATGCTGCCGCGTATGGCCCGGCATCACGATGAACGCGCGCTGGCCGCGTCGCTGCGCGATCAGCGGACGTGCACGAGGCGATGGGTTGCGCCTGCTAAGCTCGGACCATGCTCCGCAACATCCTGATCACCTGCCTCGTGCTCGCCAGCGGGTGCACGCCGCTGCGCGCGCAGAATTCCGACGCGACGCCTGCGCCTCCCACGGGTTCGTCGCCGAATGACTCCTCGACTTCTGTCGCGCAGGATGGCGCCGGATCCAGCGAGTGGGAGTTGCTGCGATTCGACGGCGTGGAGGTCGACGGGCTCGACGAGGCGATTTTCGCGAGCGTGCGGCGGCGGGTCAGCCTGCTGCGCCTGAAGCGAGGCACCGGCATTCAGCCGGCCCGTTGGCAGTACCTGTTGCGCCGGCTTCCGGTGGAGCTGCGCACTTCGCTGGAACCATTCGGCTACTACGATCCGCAGATCCGTCTCGAGCCTGCGCGCGACGATCAGGCCGTGTCGCTCGGGTTGCACGTCGAGGTGGGCAAACCCACGCGCGTCCGTCAGCACCGCGTGCGCGTGCAGGGGCCGGCACAGAAGGACGCGGCCATCGCCGCGCGGATCAAGGCCTTCGCGCCACGTCCGGGTGAAGTGCTGCGCCACGCCGTCTACGAGGAGAGCAAGCGCGAGCTGCGTCGCGCGCTGCACGATCTCGGCTATTTCGACGCCGAAGAAGTCGAGGCCAAGGTCGAGGTGACCCGTGCGCTCGCGGCCGCCGACATCGATCTGCACATCCGCAGCGGTCCGCGCTACCGGTTCGGAACCGTGCAGTGGCACGGCAGCCCGTTCCGCGCCGATCTGCTGCCGCCACTGGTGCCCTTCGATGCCGATGACCGCTATCGACTGGATCGCATACTCAGCCTGCAGAAGCGCCTGGTCGACCTGGACTATTTCTCGCGCGTCAGTGTGCAGCCGCGCGATCCTGAAGCGGCGGAAACGGGTGGCGACGATCCGGCGATCGGTATCGACGTCGAGCTCGAGCCGGCCAAGCGCCATGTCTACCGCACCGGTGCGAGCTACGGCACCGATACCGGATTCGCGGTGAAGCTGGGCTACGACCGTCGATGGCTGAATGCCGCCGGGCACAAGTTTTCCTCCGACCTGCTGCTCGGCGAGAACCGTTCAGCGGCAAAGCTGGCCTATCGCATTCCGGCGTTCGAACGGTATCGGGGCTGGTGGTCGGCCACCGTGTCGGCGCGCGAAGAGCCCTTCGCCGACCTGCGCTCCGACGTGCTCGAAGTCGCCGTGCAGCGCGAAGCGAACTGGCGCGGCAACCAGCTCACCGCCGGCCTGCATCTGCACCGCGAGCGTTTCGATGGCCAGGGCGACACGTTGATCTTTCCCCAGCTCACGATCAGCCGCACGGTAGCGAATGATCCGCTGTATCCGACCCGCGGATTCAGCTGGACCCTGATGACCCGAGGCTCGGCCTCGGCGCTGGGTGCCGACGTCGAGTTTGCCCAGTGGCAGGCCGACGCCGCATTGATCCGCGGCATCAGCGACGTCGACCGCATCCTGCTGCGTGGCACCGCCGGGTCGATCGAGACGCCTTCCGGTTCCATCGAGCGGATTCCGCCTTCGTTCCGTTTCTATGCCGGTGGTGATCGCTCGGTGCGCGGCTACGGCTATCAGGAGCTCGGGCCGCGTTTCGAAGGGGATATCCGCACCGGCGCCGAACGCCTGCTCGTCGGCAGCGTGGAATGGGAGCACATGTTCACGCCCACCTGGGGTGGCGCCCTGTTTGTCGATGCCGGCAACGCGTTCGGAAGCACCTTCGACCCGGCAGTGGGTGTCGGCCTCGGCGTGCGTTGGCGATCGCCGGTGGGGCCGGTGCGCGTCGACCTGGCACGCGGTCTCGACGACCCCGAGCGCAGCTTCCGCCTGCATCTGCAGCTGGGGCCGCAGCTGTGAGTCGCGCGCGCCGGTGGATGCGCGGACTGCTGCTGCTCGCTGGGCTGACCGTCGCGTTCGCCGGCGCGACCCTGTACTGGCTGACTTCGACCCGTTCGGGTCTGAGCTTCGTGCTCGCCTCGGCCGTGGAGCAATCCGACGGACGCCTGCGCGTGGCGGACTTCGAAGGCAGCCTGCGCGATGGCTTCGTCCTGCGGTCCGTGCGCATCGACGATCCGGCGATGCAGATCGAACTGGGCGACGTGCAGGCGCGCATCGGCCTTGCCGCCTTGTTCGGTCGCCAGGTCGACCTGCAGTCCCTGCGCGTGCAACAGGTGCGGATGACAGTAGCCGAGTCCGGCGGCGCGCCCGCGGAAGAAGATTGGTCAGTGAAACTGCATGTTCCAGACTGGGTGCTGCCTGAGCTGCAGTTGCCGGTTGCTTTCTCGCTGGGCGACATCGAGACCGGCCCGTGGCGTTTTGGCGAGCTGCTGCTCGCAGACCGGATCCGGATGCGCGCCGACGTGGCGCGATCCGGCGTGATCCGCGCCGACTCGCTCGAGATCGAACGGGGTTCGGACCGCATCCGCCTGGTCGGCACCGCGCCAGGCGTCGACGGGCTGCAAGCCTCCTGGTTGGACGACGGCAAGCCCGTGGCCGAGGGGCGGCTCAGGGCCACCAGCGCGGAGGCCCGAGTGACGGTGGAACTTGCCGACGGCGGCAGGTTCGAAGCCGTGCTCGATCGTCGCGGGCGCTGGACCTTGCACGCCGAGGCCGATGCCGCGCTGGCCGCTCGGTTCGACATCGAGGTGCCGCCGGGGGCCTCGCTGCGTCTCGACCTGCAAGGACAGGATGACCTTGTCCGCATGGACGCCGCGTTCTCGGCGCAGGACTGGCCGTCACTGCATGCCGAGGGCGAACTCAGGCCAGTGCGCGAGGGCGTGCGGCTTGACCAGGTGGTGATCAGTGATGATGCCGGTGGCCGAGTGTCGCTCGATGGCCTGTGGGCGCCGGATGCGGACAGTTCGCTGCGAATGCAGGCTGAGCGGGCGCGACTGTGGCCCGCCGGTACCGCGGTCGAATGGCTCACGGGCGAGGGACGCCTGCAAGGCGACGCCGACGCCCTTCATCTGACCTGGCAAGGCCGGCTGGGTGCCCAGCAGGTCGAACCCGGCTTCGATCTGGATGCGACGTGGGACGCGCAGCGCCTCGTGGTCGAACGACTGTTGCTGCATCTCGGCGAGACGACGCTGGACTGCGGCGTCGAGGTCTCGGCCTGTTCCGAAGCGGAGCCTCCCGAACTGGCGCTTGAAGGCGAGCTGACGCTGGCCGAGCCGATGCGGCTGGTCGCCGAGGTGCGCAGCGAAGGGTTTGATCCAGGCTGGCTGCTCGCCGACTTGCGCGGTCGCCTGAGCGGCGGTGCACATGTCGAGGCCGTGCAGCACGACGACGACTGGGATCTGCGGGTTGACCAGCTCAACGTGGACGGCGAGCTGAATGGAGCCCCGATGTCGGCACGCGGCGGCCTGGTGCTGACCGCCGCCGAGCCGCCAGCGGGTGACCTGCAGCTCCGCTACGGTGAGGGGGCGGCGCGCGTCACCGGTCGCGATGGTGGCATTGATCTGGACCTGAAGCGCTTCGATCTGCACGGGCTCGTGCCCGGTCTCACCGCCACCGTCGACGGCGCGCTGCATGGCGTCTGGCCCTGGTCGACGTTGGCCATCCACGGCGACGTGCACGTCGGCGCTGTGACCTGGCAGGCATGGCGCGTGCGGGAACTTCATGTTCAGGGCGGGCTGTCGTCCGATCACGGTCCGCTCCGCCTCGTGGCGGAAGGCGTCGCGTCGGACTCGGTCGAAGGTTCAGCGCGGCTGGAAGCGGAATTGGCCGGCCATCCCGACGCGCTGCAAGGTCGGCTGATGCTCGAGCACGAGCTGGTCTCGATGGCATCGACCTTCACCGCCAGCCTCGATGGGGCGGTGCAGAAGGCCTCGGTGTCGGCCTTGCGTATCGAGCACGCACGGCTGGACGCCTTCACGTTGCAACAGCCCCTGCACTGGTCGGCGACCGATCGCGGCTGGACCCTCGAGCCGGCATGCCTGAGCGACGGCCATGCCTCGGTGTGCGTGCAGCGCGAGGCTGTCGATGCACCGTTGCTCGCGCGCGTGGAAGAGGTCGAACTCGCGCGCCTGTCGAGGCTGCTCGATGTGGCGTCGCCAGTGCGGGTGCGTGGCGTGCTGCGCGCCGATCTGGATGCCCGACCGACGGCGACGGGCTGGTCCTTGCATCGTGCGGAGCTTCACCTCGGGCAGGGCGGTGTCGAAGCGATCGACGAGGGGGATGTGGTGTCGGTGCTCGACTGGGAACACCTCAGTGCGTCGATCCTGCCCGAAGACGAATTCCTGCGCATGAGGGTGGACGGGCAGTTGGTCGAAGCGGGCTCGGTGCGTGCCGATCTGCGTCTGACCGAGCTTTCCCAGGGCGGGCTCGAGCGCGCGGTGGGTGATGTGGAACTGGACGTGCCCCAGGTGGCGTGGCTGGGCGTACTGACGCCCGACCTGGTCGGCGCGGAAGGGCGGCTGCGGGCCGACCTGCACCGCGCTGATGCCGACGAGGCCACGTGGCGGGGAAGCGTGCACCTCGATGATCTGCGCGGCAGCATCCCGGCGCTGGGCTTGATTCTTGCGGAGAGTTCGATCGAGGCTCGCCGCGACGACGGCCGCTGGCTGCTCGAGGGTCTGATCGACAGCGGACAAGGTCCACTTCGGATCGAGGGGCTATGGCCGGATCAGGGCCAGCCGACCGCGCGGGTGGTCGGGCAGTCGGTGCGACTGTCGGATACGCGCACGCTGCGCCTGATCGCTTCTCCGGATCTGAAGCTGAGCTACGCCGAAGGTCGCGTGTCGGTCGCCGGCACCGTGCAGGTGCCCGAGGCCCGCCTCGACCTGGAGCGACTGGAGGCCGGTGAAACCGTGTCGAGCGATGTCGTGGTGCTCGACCCGGTCGAGCAGGCCGAGCGCCCGGGGCCGCCGGTCAGCGCCGAAGTGGACCTCGTGCTCGGCGAGTCGGTGAGCCTGCGCGGATTCGGTTTCGACGGCGGCATCCAGGGCAAGCTGCGCATCCGCGAGCGCCCGGGGCGTTCGGCCGAGGGCCGCGGCACGCTGGACGTGCGCGGGCAGTACCGCGCCTATGGTCAGGACTTGCAGATCGTCCGCGGCCGACTGCTGTTTGCCGGCGGCGCGCTGGACAATCCGGGCATCGACTTGCGGGCCGTGCGCAAGCTGCGTGAGGTCGAAGTGGGCATCGACGTGCAGGGCCAGGCGCGCGCGCCGGAACTGCGTGTATGGTCGAACCCGGCCCTGGACGAGGCCGAAGCGGTTTCCTATCTGGTGCTCGGGCAACCGCTGCGCAGCGCTGGCGGCGGCGATGGCGAACGACTTGGACAGGCGGCAGCGGCGCTCGGCGGCAATCTGCTCGCAGCCCAGCTGGGCGGGCGACTGGGCGTCGACAGCATCGGCGTCAGCGACTCGGCCGCGCTGGGCGGCTCGGCGTTCACGATCGGCAAGTACCTCTCGCCCTCGCTGTTCCTCAGCTACGGCATCGGCTTGTTCGAGTCGGGCCACGTCGTCACCCTGCGCTATCTGCTCTCGGAGCGCGCCGACATCGAGGTCGAGTCCGCCCGCGAGAGTCGCGTCGGCGTGAACTATCGGTGGGAAACGGAGTAGCCCCCTGCGCTCCGGCATGCACGGCCATGGCCGTTCGCCGACGGGCTCGGCCCGCCCCGGCAGGCCGCGCGGCAAGGTGCGCGAATACCCGGTTCAGCTGAACGAATCGCCGACACGTCGGACACGAGGCCTTGCTACACTCCGCCGTCTAACATTCGAATCCGTCCCGCGACGCGCCGTTGACCAGGAGCGCGCCGCCGCAGTCATTCAGATCGGGAGTCCCCATGCGAATTCGCCTCTTGTCCGTGCTCGTGCTGTCTCTGTTGCTCGCCGCCTGTGGGGGCAATGGCGACAGCGACCGGGCCAATGCCCGTCAGAACACGGCACAGCGACAGGGCCCGCCGCCGGTACCTGCCGACGCCGTCGCCGTGCGTGGCGCGGTGTCGATCGAAGGCATGTCGGCGTTGCCGCCGAAGCTGCTGTCGCAGATCAGCCTGCGCCTGCGCCTGCTCGACATGAGTGATCCGTCGATCGTGCCGCCGGTGATCGCTGAACGCATCGAACCGGCCCCCCCGCGGTTGCCGTACACGTTTGCGCTGCCTTTCGAACAGGCGCAGATCAATGAAGAAGGACGCTACGTCTTCGAGGCCGCTCTGGTGGCCGGCACCGACGTGCTCTACGGTACGCCCGAAGCCGTAGCGGTGTTGACGCAGGGCGCGGGCACGCAGGCCAACGTCGTGCTGGATCGGGGCGGCGGTCTGCCGGCGCCGGACATCGCTCCCGCCGATCTGCTGAAGATCGATTTCGAAAAGGTCGAGCGCAGCATCGGTGGCATGCGCAAGATTTCCGGCCAGGCGATCGACGAGACCACGACCCGCGCCTGGGACGCTTTCCTTGATTCCAACGGCGTGCGCTTCGCTCGTCAGGTCGTGGAGAACGACAAGGGCGGGCGGATGACCTATCGCTTCGCCTACCGCAACGGCGAGCCCTGGGTGATCGCGCGCGAGCGCGGCGGTGCGGTGCTCATGGTGGGCTGGGGCAAGGACGGCAGCCTGCTGCTGAATCGCGACAGCAATGACCGTCAGGCCAATGACGAGCAGATCGAAGAGCTGCGCTCGATGGCGGCCGACCTCTACCGAGAAGCTTCCAGCCAACAGAACTGACGCCTGGCGCAGGTGCCCCGGCCCGGCTTTCGGCGGGGCTGAGCGGCTCCGGGCGGGCGGTTTTCAGCTTGCCCCTGCTGGGCTCGGGTCTTATCATCTAGCGGCTTTCCGGTCGCGCATCTGCGCCGACCGCTGTGGCTAGAAGGACGATCGAACGTGATCGACCAGATCGCTCCCGAGACGGCGGATGGTGAGGCGCGACTGATCGTGCGTCCCAACCGTTCTCTGAGCGCGCCGCAGCTGGTGGGCGTAGTCGGCGGGTTCGCCTTGGTCGCGGCCTCGGTCAGCGGCGTGAGCTGGCTGCAGGGCAATGCCTTTGCGCCGTTCTTCGCCCTCGCCGAAGCGACCTTGCTGGCCGCCTGCCTCGTTTGGGTGTGGCGCCGATCCGGACAGGCCGAGGTCATTTCGGTCAGCCGGCAGAGACTGGCAGTGGTCGGGCTGCCGGAGTTGAGTGAGCGTTTTTCGGCCCATCCGGCATGGGTGCAGATTCACAGGAACGACGACGCGGTAGTGATACGCTGCGGCGGCAAGCAGGTTGAAGTGGGTGCGCAGTTGAGCGGTGTCGAACGGACGTCGCTGGCGTGCCGCATTTCCGACCTTCTGCGCTGGGCGAGTCAGTGACCGGGGCGCGTGTGCTCTTGGGGCGCACATACCTGACCACCCGTCGGCGTCGAACGAACACGGCAAGTTGAAGGATCGGGGTGCTCGAATGAAGGCTGGTCGCAAGCTGGGACAGTGGGCCGCTGCGTGTGGGGCGTTGTGGGCGGGCGTGGCAGCAGCCAATCCCGAGCGCTGGCAGCTCAACATGACGACAGGTGTCACGCAGACGGCGGCGGAAGTGCATCAGCTGCACATGCTGATCTTCGGCATCTGCGTCGCGATCGGCATCATCGTGTTCGGCGCGATGTTCGTCGCCATGGTGCGCTTCCGCAAATCCAAGGGTGCCGTGGCGGCGACCTGGAGCCACAACACCCTGGCCGAGATCATCTGGACGGTGGTGCCGATCCTGATTCTGGTGGCGATGGCCATTCCGGCCACCAAGACGCTGTTCAAGATCGACGATGTCACCGGCGCGGAAATGACCGTCAAGGTCACCGGCTATCAGTGGATGTGGCGCTACGAGATCCTCAACTACAAGGGCGAGCCGACCTCGGTGAACTTCGTCAGCCGCCTCGATGGCGACAGCGATCGCATCCGCCAGCTTGGCTCGGGCGAGAAGCCCTCGCTGACCGACAATCCCAACTACTTGCTCGAGGTGGACAAGGCGCTGGTGCTGCCCACCAATACCAAGATCCGCTTCGTCATCACCGCCGACGACGTGATCCATGCCTGGTGGGTGCCGTCGCTGGGCTGGAAGCAGGACGCGATCCCCGGCATCGTCAACGAAGCCTGGACCAACATTCTCGAGCCCGGTGTCTACCGCGGCCAGTGCGCCGAACTGTGCGGCAAGGACCACGGCTTCATGCCGATCGTCGTCAAGGCGGTGCCGCGCGCCGAGTTCGAGCAGTGGCTCGCCGAGGCCGACATGCCCAAGGGCAGCGCCGCGCAGACCGCGCAGGCATCCACCATCGCGCCCGCCAAGGGCTGATCCGTCTTAGCAATCGAGGTTGGCAGGCATGGCTACCGATCACACCGCGCATCACGACGACCACCACCACGCGCCGGCGGGATTCTTCCAGCGCTGGTTCATGGCCACCAATCACAAGGACATCGGCACGCTGTACCTGCTGTTCTCGCTGCTGATGTTCCTGATCGGCGGCGCGATGGCGCTGGTCATTCGCGCCGAGCTGTTCCAGCCCGGCCTGCAGCTGGTGAACCCCGAGTTCTTCAACCAGATGACCACGATGCATGCGCTGATCATGGTCTTCGGCGCGGTCATGCCGGCCTTCGTCGGCCTCGGCAACTGGATGATTCCGCTGATGGTGGGCGCGCCCGACATGGCGCTGCCGCGCATGAACAACTGGTCGTTCTGGATCCTGCCGTTCGCCTTCACCATGCTGCTGATGACCCTGTTCATGGACGGCGGCGCGCCGGCGGCCGGCTGGACGCTGTATCCGCCGCTGGTGCTGCAGGGTGGTTCGAACGTGGCGTTTGCCGTGTTCGCGGTGCATCTGATGGGTATCAGTTCGATCATGGGCGCGATCAACATCATCGCGACCATCCTCAACATGCGCGCGCCGGGCATGGATCTGCTGAAGATGCCGGTGTTCGTGTGGACCTGGCTGATCACCGCCTTCCTGCTGATCGCGGTGATGCCGGTGCTCGCCGGCGCGGTGACCATGCTGCTCACCGACAAGTTCTTCGGCACCAGCTTCTTCAATGCCGCCGGTGGCGGTGACCCCGTGCTGTTCCAGCACGTGTTCTGGTTCTTCGGGCACCCCGAGGTCTA
Organism: Lysobacterales bacterium; assembly: GCA_020442465.1. GTDB lineage: Bacteria > Pseudomonadota > Gammaproteobacteria > Xanthomonadales > Xanthomonadaceae > Pseudomarimonas. The sequence continues at coordinate 44,306 of JAGRJY010000154.1, read as the reverse complement.
CATCATGATCCTGCCGGCCTTCGGCGTGGTCAGCGAGATCATCCCCACCTTCTCGCGCAAGCCGCTGTTCGGCTACCAGGCGATGGTCTACGCGACCGCATCGATCGCCTTCCTGTCGTTCATCGTCTGGGCCCACCACATGTTCACCGTGGGCATGCCATTGGGCGGCAAGATCTACTTCATGTACGCGACGATGCTGATCGGCATCCCGACCGGCGTGAAGGTGTTCAACTGGGTCTCCACGATGTGGAAGAGCTCGATGACGTTCGAGACGCCGATGCTGTTCGCGATCGGCTTCGTCATCATGTTCACGATCGGTGGCTTCTCCGGCCTCATGCTTGCGATCACCCCGGCCGACTACCAGTACCACGACACCTACTTCGTGGTGGCGCACTTCCACTACGTGCTGGTCACCGGTGCGATCTTCTCGATCATGGGCGCGGTGTACTACTGGCTGCCGAAGTGGAGCGGCCACATGTACAACGAAACGCTCGGCAAGACCCATTTCTGGCTGTCGACGTTCTTCGTCAACCTGCTGTTCTTCCCGCAGCATTTCCTCGGTCTGGCCGGCATGCCGCGGCGAATCCCCGACTACAACGTCGCGTTTGCCGATTTCAACATGTGGTCGTCGATCGGCGGCTTCGGATTCGGCCTGTCGCAGCTGCTGTTCTGCTACATCGTCTGGTCGACGGTGCGCGGCGGCCAGAAAGCGACGACGCGCGTCTGGGAAGGCGCGCGCGGCCTCGAATGGACCGTGCCGTCCCCGGCCCCGCATCACACCTTCACCACGCCGCCGACGATCCGCGATGAGGATCTGGCGCATGGTGACGTGAGCCACTGAGTGCGTTCGGGCCGCCCGCAGGGCGGCCCGGTGTCAACTGGCCGCCGAACTGCATGAGTCCCGCTCCGCCCGCCGCTGATCCGCAGCGCGCCGCCGCGCGCCGAACCGCCATCTGGCTGGGCCTGGTGGCGCTCGGTTTCTATGGATTCTTCATCTATCTCGGAGCCACCCGGTGACGGGGGCGAACGCCACGCTGCTTCGCCGCGCGCTCATGGCGTGCGTCGTGGCATTCGCCTTCGCGTTCGTGCTGGTCCCGGTGTATCGGATCGCCTGCGAGAAGGTGTTCGGGATCAAACTGGATGGTGCCGCGCAGGAATCCGTGGGTTTCGACGTCGATCCGAGCCGCGACATCGTGGTCGAGTTCGATACCTCGGTGAACTCCCGGCTGCCCTGGAGTTTTCGCGCCGAGCAGTCGACGCTCAAGGTGCACCCGGGTCAGATCACCGAGGCGATGTTCTACGCGCGCAACGACTCCGACAAGGTGATCGTCGGCCAGGCCGTGCCCTCGGTGGCGCCCAGCGCGGCGTCGATCTACTTCAACAAGACCGAGTGCTTCTGCTTCACCCAGCAGACGCTCGCCCCCGGCGAGGAGCGCGAGATGCCGGTGCGCTTCGTGATCGATCCGGCCCTGCCGGACAAGGTCGCGACCCTGACTCTGTCCTATACTTTCTTCAACAATGAGGCCGCCACCGAGCGTGAGCGAGCCAGCGCATCGCTCGCCGCGGGCGCACACTAGATCATCTCTTGACGGGGAACCCCATGGCCGACACCCACGACGCGTCCATTTACTACGTACCGCATCACAGTCACTGGCCGATCGTCGGGTCGGTCGGGCTGTTCTCGACCGTCGTCGGCGCGGCGAACTGGATCAACGGGCATGCCTGGGGCGAATGGCTGATGTTCGCCGGCGTCGCGATCCTGATCTTCATGCTGTTCGGCTGGTTCGGCAACGTGATCGCCGAGTCGATCAAGGGCTTCTACAACAAGCAGGTAGACGTGTCCTTCCGGATGGGGATGATCTGGTTCATCTTCTCGGAAGTGATGTTCTTCGCCGCGTTCTTCGGCGCGCTGTGGTACGCGCGCACGCTGTCGGTGCCGTGGCTCGGCGGCGAAGGCGACGGCATGGCGACGCACGCCATTCTCTGGCAGGGCTTTGACGGCGCCTGGCCGACCAACGGCCCGGGCAACGTAGGCGGTGCATTCGAGACGATCCCTGCCTGGGGCATCCCCCTGCTCAACACGCTGCTGCTGCTGGCTTCCGGCGTGACGATCACGATTGCGCATCACGCCCTGCGCGCCGGCAAGCGCGGCACCCTGCTGTTCTGGCTGGGCGCCACCGTGGTGCTTGGCGCGGTGTTCCTGTACTACCAGGTGCACGAGTACGCGCACGCCTACGGCGAGCTCAACCTCACTCTGGGTTCGGGCATCTACGGGTCGACGTTCTTCATGCTGACCGGCTTCCACGGCATGCATGTCACGCTCGGCGCCATCATGCTGACGGTGATCTGGTTCCGCTGCGCCAAGGGTCACTTCACCAAGGACCAACACTTCGGCTTCGAAGCAGTGGCCTGGTACTGGCACTTTGTCGACGTGGTGTGGCTGGGCCTGTTCCTGTTCGTCTACGTGCTGTAACGCAGCGCGCGACGTCGCGCTCCATCGCGGATGCCTCCGCGTTGTTCGGGCCGGGAGACCGGCCCGATGCGTTTTCGCCGCTTGTCCGCTGCGGGGCGCTTGGCTGCGGTCGCGGCCGCCTAGATGCCGTGCGGTTCGATGATGCCGGTGGCGATGCCGAGGATGACCAGCAGGATCAGCGCGACCGACAGGCCGATTCGCCGGGTCAGGGCGTTCACCGTCCGATCGGTCGTGCCCTTGTCCACCAGCATGTAGTACAGGCCAGCGCCAAGGTTGTAGAGGATGACGACGAGAAACGCGACAACGATGAGAGTCTTCATGGACAACCAGGCGGCGTGATCGACACCATTATGAACGCTCGGATGTCGACGACGTGAGCGCCTCGCGACTCGGCTATCTGGCCGCCGCGGCACTGCTGGTCGCGATCTTTCTCTCGCTGTCCGCCTGGCAGTACGGTCGGGGCGAGCAGAAGCAGCAATGGATCGACGCCTGGCAGGCAGCGCTGGCGGCGCCGCCGGTCGAAATGGCCGCGGCACTGCGCGGAAGCACACCGCGAACGATTGCCGACACCTTCGTGCCCGATGAAGGGGCGGGGTGGATCCTGCTCGACAACCAGCGCCGTGGCGCTGAGGTGGGCGTGAAGGCCTACCGCATCCTGCGGTCTGCAGAGGGCGTGCGCGTGCTCGCCGACTTCGGCTGGGTGCCCTGGCCGTCACGCGACCAGCTGCCATCGCTTGATCCACCGCCCGCTTCCGTGCCTGTGCTCGGGCTGTGGGTCGACTGGCCGGGACAGGGCATTGCCCTCGGCCCGAACCCGCTTGATCCGGCGCGTCGTCGCGAACCGGTTCTGCTGACCTATCTCGATCGTGGCGAGCTGGCGAGCTGGGCCGGACTGTCGCTGGCTGCCGGCGTGCTCAGGGTCGGTCCGGAGTCGCCGTACGGTTTCGTCCGCGAGCTCGCGCCCTTGCCGAACACGCTTCCGCCCGACCAGCACTACGGCTATGCACTGCAGTGGTTCGGATTCGCCGTTGCGCTGGTCGTGATCGTCGTCGTGTTGTCCTGGAAACATCGTGCAGGGAGTACCACCCCGAATGAGTGAGCAGACCCCCGTGCCGAAGCGCAGCGCCTGGCCCCTCCTGCTGCTGGCCACGGCCTTTCTCAGCCCGTTCCTCGCGGCGGTGGTCATGCGTTTTGGCGGATGGCAGCCCACCAGCACGCGGAATGTCGGCGAGCTCATCCAGCCACCGGTGTCGATGCATGAGGTGTCGGCCCGGCGTGCCGACGACGGGTCAGCTTGGTCGTTCGAGAACACCGAGCAGCACTGGTCGTTGTTGCTCAGACTCCCGAGCCCCTGCAACGCGGACTGCACCGCGACGCTCGAACTGGTGCGCAACGTGGGCGTCAGCATGGGACGTCACCAGTCGCGCATCTCGTTCTGGCAGATCGACAGCACGGAAGACTCGCCTTTTTCCGCTCTTGTGCTGGACGGTCCGCGTCCGGACGCATGGACCGCCGCGCCCAGCGCGCCCGAGGTCTGGCTCGTCGATCCGCACGGCTACCTGGTGCTGCATTATCCTGCCGGCTTCGATCCGCGCGGCCTGCGTCGCGATCTCGGCCGATTGATCAAGTAATGTGCGCCGTCGACCGACAGGAGCAATGGGTTTGACCTGGCACCCCCCGCATCGCCACTTCGTACGCGTCGCCTGGGCCGCCGTGCTGCTCGCCGCGGTGGTCATCGTGTTCGGTGGATTCGTGCGCTTGTCCAACGCAGGGCTGTCGTGTCCGGACTGGCCTACCTGCTACGGCAAGGCCGCCTGGCCCGTCCATGGGCACGAGATCGACGCTGCGAACGAGGCCTTCCCGGACCGCGCGGTCGAAACCCACAAGGCCTGGCGCGAGCAGTTTCATCGCCACATCGCCGCGGGGCTCGGGCTGCTCGTGCTTTCGCTGGCGCTGCTGGCCGCCCGGACCCGACCCGCAGGCCTGCTGCAGGTGCTCGTGCCGGTGGCGGCGATTGCTGTGGCCATTCCGCTGTACATGCGCGGTGCACACGTCTGGTCTGCCGCGTTGACCCTAGGCGGCGAACTTGCGCTGCTGACGACTGCGCTGCGCTGGAACAACCAGGACTTTGCCCGGCTGGCGACGCTGACGCTCGCGATGATCGTGTTCCAGGCCACGCTTGGCTTGTGGACGGTGAGCTGGTTGCTCAAGCCGATCGTCGTGATGGGCCATCTCCTGGGCGGCCTGACGACTTTTTCGCTGCTGCTGTACATGGCCTGGAAAGCGACCCCCGGTCGCGCGCTCAGCTCGGGCGATGCCGATCGACTTCGACGCCTGACCGTGGTCGGGCTCGCTCTGCTGGCGGTGCAGATTGCCCTCGGCGGTTGGACCAGTTCGAACTACGCTGCGCTGGCCTGCGGGGTGGACTATCCCAAGTGCCTGGGCGCCTGGGTGCCGGAGATGAACTTCCGCGAAGCCTTCGTGCTGTGGCGCGGCATCGGCGTCGACTATGAAGGGGGTGTGCTGGATGGAGCCGCCAGGGCGGCGATCCAGTGGACGCATCGCTGGTTCGCCTGGCTGGTTGCCGGACATCTGGCGGTGCTCGCGTGGCGCCTGGCCCGCTCGCCGGGCCTGGGCCTCTGGGCAGGGTTGCTGGCCACAGGACTGGTCGCCCAGATCAGCCTCGGCATTGCCAACGTGCTGCTGGGCCTGCCGCTGTGGGTAGCGACGGCGCATCTCGGTGGTGGCCTGCTGCTGCTGGCGGTTCTGATCAGCCTTCTGGCTCGACTTCGACTCCCCGCCTTCGTGGCGTCCAGCCAATCCGGATGATGCAATGAGCGTGGCATGGAGCCAGTACTGGGCCTTGACCAAACCCCGCGTGGTCGCCCTGATCGTGTTCACCGCCGTGGTGGGCATGCTGCTGGCCGTGCCGGGATTGCCACCCTGGCGTGAAGCCGTGTTCGGCTCACTGGGCATCTGGCTGGCCGCTGCGTCGGCGGCGGCGATCAACCATCTGATCGATCAGCGCATCGATCGTCTGATGGCGCGCACCCAGCATCGTCCACTGGCGACGGGACAGCTGCGACCTGTCCAGGTGCTGGTCTTCGCCCTGCTGCTGGGCGTGGTGTCCATGGTCTTGTTGGTGTGGCTGGTGAATGCGCTCACCGCGTGGCTGACCTTCGCCTCGCTGATCGGCTACGCCATCATCTACACCGGCTACCTGAAACGGGCCACGCCGCAGAACATCGTGGTCGGCGGCCTCGCTGGCGCCGCGCCACCCGCGCTGGGCTGGGCCGCGGTCACAGGAGAATTGCACGCCCACGCCCTGCTGCTGGTGCTGATCATCTTCGTCTGGACCCCGCCGCATTTCTGGGCCCTGGCGATCTACCGGCGCGAAGACTACTCCCGCGCCCAGGTGCCCATGCTCCCGGTCACCCACGGCGTCGAGTACACCCGCTGGCACGTGCTGCTGTACACCATCCTCCTCGTGGTGGTGACGGTATTGCCCTGGCTGACCGGCATGAGCGGGTTGTTCTATCTGGGCGGCGCCCTGGTCCTCGGTGCGGGATTCCTCTACTACGCGGTCCGGCTGATGAACCCGCCTGGCGAGCGCTTCGCCATGGACGTGTTCAACTACTCCATCGTCTACCTGATGGCGCTGTTCGCTTTTCTGCTGTTCGACCACTACTTCGCGCCGTTCCTGGCCCTGACGCACCGGCTGGGCTAGCCAGTCCACCCTCGATCGTCTCCCGGCTGACCCCCGGAGAGAGCGCTGCAGCGCTTCTGCGGCTCGCGCAGCGGCACCTGCGGCACGTTTGACGACTGTCCGGCAGGCCTCCAGCCTTGACGTAAGTGCTCCCCGACGTTAGCGTGTGAACCCAGCTTGAACGGTCCTTCCGTGGTCGGGCGCCTACATGTGACCGACATCATTCCGTTCGAGTGAGTCAATGCAGTGAAGAAGGGCTTGGTCATTTCATGACCCGGGCCGGTCGAAGCTCGGGCTCGATTCCAAGCTACTTGCCTACGAAAAACTCAAGGGGAACTCCGGATGCTACTCAGAACATTGATCGCCGCAACGCTCGCCTCCACCGTGTTTTTGAGCGGTGCAGCCTTCGCAGCCAAGGGCGACGGTCCGAGTCGGACGCTCGACTCACACCTTTTCGGCACGGTTGGACCTTCTCCCGACGGTGCCACCACCGACCAGTTCGATATCGATATCGGCGGCCAGCAGACCTTTGTCGCCTGCCCGGCGTTCAACGAGGAACCGCCAGCGGGCCAGCCCGTGCTGACGTTCGACCTCGGCGCGGGCGCTGAGGTCACTGCAGTGGGTTGGGACACGCTCGTGACTGCGTTCGGCGCCAGCTGGCGCAGCGAAGCGACGGTCGGTTTCTACAACGCCGACGGGCTCTACCTGACTCTGGCCCCGGGCACCGATGACAGCTCGGGCGGCCCGACCGCGTATGCGTCAGGTGGTCTGGTCGACCTGTCGGACAACGGTATCCCGAACATGGTGCTGAGCGACGGCATGCTTCGCCTGAGCTTCTGTGAAGGCTTTCTCGATGGCGTGAACCCGGATGGCGAGTTCACCGCGCCGAGTTCGGTCACCATCGGCTGCATGAACTGCACGCTCGGTTCGCCGGACATCAGCTTCGACATTCCGAACATCGGCTTCGGTTCGACCGCTTCGGGTGGCACCGTGCCGAACCAGTTCATCACCATCACCAACAACGGCGACGCTGCCGGTACCGTGCTGGCTCCGGTGATCACCGGACCGTTTGCACTGGTGGGCGGCACCTGCCCGGCGGCTCCCTTCGATCTGGCGGCGATGTCTTCCTGCACGTTCGAAGTGGCTTTCACCGGCAATGCGGTGGGCAATTTCTCCGGCACCTTCACGGTGAACGCCGGCGGCGCCGACATCACCGCCAGCCTGGCAGGCTCGATCTTCGTCAGCGTCCCGACCAACAGCAACTGGGCGCTCGCCGCGCTGATCGGCGTGCTCGGTCTGGTGGCAGGCCTCGTGCTGGTGCGCCGCAACGCCTGAGCCTGACGGCTCATCGCGTGCCGGACTCCGGCGTGCGAGCTGAAACCGAAACGCCCGCGGGTTGCTCCGCGGGCGTTTTCTTTTTGCGCAGGGGCTTGATCCGTGCGCACGGCGTGTCGGTCACCGGTCGCGTTTCCCGCTTGCCGCGCAGGGTGCACTCCGCCGGTCGGGATGGGTTGCTACGCGCACTGGCTTCGACGGCGACTTGAGTGGCCCAGTTCCTGGCTTGGGACCCCACTGACGCCATCGACATCGCGTTGCGCCGAGAGTCCGGCAGTCCCCATCGGGCTCGCACGACTTCAGCCCGAGCATGCACACCGCCGTGCGGCCGGTGACCGCTACGGCGCATCGGCCTCCGCGGGGCGCACGAAGGCCTCGTCGGGCGCGTTTGCGGCAGCCGGGGACGGTGCCGGAGAACCGAGCAAGAAGCGCTTCCAGAACATCGCGGCCACGGCATCGAAGTGGTCCCGGTTCGCCTTCTTGGCGAATCCGTGCCCTTCGTCGGCAAACTCCAGGTACCACACCGGTTGGCCGCGCGCGCGTACGGCGGCCACGATCTGTTCCGATTCGCTCAGCGGCACACGAGGATCATTGCGGCCCTGCGCCACCATCAGTGGGCTGGCGATGCGCCCGGCGTGCCGGAGCGGCGAGATCTGCTCGAAGAAGGCGCGCACCTCGGGGTCGCGCTCATCGCCATATTCCGCGCGGCGCAGGTCCTGCCGATAGATCTGGGTGTTCTGCAGAAAGGTCGAGAAGTCGGAAATGCCGACCACGTCGATGCCGGCCGCGATGCGGTCGGGGTAGTCGACCATGCTGGCCAGCACCATGTAGCCGCCGTAGCTGCCACCCATGACACCGACCCGCCCGGTATCGAGATCGCCCTGCGCTGCGATCCAGTCGAGCAGGGCACCGATGTCGCGGACCGAGTCTTTTCGGCGCAGTCCGTTGTCGAGCTTGAGATAGTCCTTGCCATAGCCCGCCGATCCGCGCACGTTGGGTACCAGCACGGCGATGCCGAGTTCCTGCAGCATGAACTGGAACTGGGCGGAGTACTGGGGCAGCGCCTGCGACTCGGGGCCGCCGTGGATGCTGATCACGACTGGGAAGGGGCCGTTGCCGCGCGGTCGGTAGTAGAACGCCGGAATCCGCCGCGGTGCGCCATCGACTTCGTCGAAGGTGGGGAATCGCACCAGGGTGGGCTCGATCATGTTCCGGGTGTCGACGGGCCCCGACTCGCTGTGCGTCCAGCGAGTCCAGGCCTTGCTTCGGCGGTCGAGGGTGAACACGTCGCTCGGAGCGGTCGCTCCGCTGACGCTGACCGCCAGCTGCGTGCTGTCATGGCTGTAGGCCATTGCGCCGATCACGCCGCGCGGCACGTCGGGCACGCGCAGCAGACGTCTCGACGGCAAGTCACGCACGAACAGCCGGCCAAAACCGTCCTCGTTCGTCGCGTAGGCGACCCGCCGTCCGTCGCGGCTGAGTGCGAAACCACTGACATCCCACGGCTGGTCGGCGCTCAGTACGTGGATCCTGCCGCTGCGCAGATCGTGCTGGCGCAGGGTGCGAAACGGACTGAGCTCGTCCGAGATGTAGAACACGCTGTGCCCGTCCGGAGCGAAGCGCATCGCGGTGATCGCAGCGCGTTCGCCGTCGACCGGAAACATGCGCAGCTCGCCGCTGTCCAGGTTCACCGTGCCCGGATAGGTCTCGTTGATCGACACGTAGCGGAGGACCAGCAGTTCCTTGCCATCCGGCGAGAAGTCGAGCGGCAACCACGCACCACCGGCCGCCAGCAGGGGCTTCGTCGAGCCAGTGTCGAGATCGTGCAGCAGGAGGTCGGAGTCGGAACCGTTGCGCGCGGTGCTGCTGAACGCGATCTTCCGCCCGTCGCGCGAGAACAGGGGGTTCTGGTTGCGTGACCGCCCGCCGGGCGAAATCATCCGTGCGCTCGTTTGTCGCGAAGATTGCCGGAACAGCTGCCAGAACTCCGAGCCGCCGACATCGCGAAGGAACAGGAAGTCGTCGCGCGGGGCGAACTCCGACGTGTACGCGTAGCGCACCGGCTCACGCTCGAAGGTGAGCTGGGTGCGGGCCGCCATCGGCGCTGCGACGCGGTGCACCTGCTCGGTATTGCCGAAGCGCGTGGTGATCAGCATCGAACCATCGTCCAGCCAGCCCACCAGGGTCGCGCCGCGCGCCTGGGCAAAGCGGTCGAGGCTGGCCTTGACTGCCGCATCGACGGCCGGAATGTCCTCGCTGATGCGCTGACCTTCAACGCGGCGTTCCACCGCCGCGAGGTGCTGCGACAGGGCGAGCAAGGCGAGCAGGCACGCGGAACACCGGGCGGGCATGGCTGATCCTCTCGGCCGATACGGGGCAGACACCGGAAAGGTACCGCAATCCGGTCCGCCACCCGACGCGCGTTGCGCCGACCCGGTCGCGAAATACCCTGGATCGTCGGGTCGGGCAGCTGCGGCAGGGCCGGCTCCTGGCGGATGCTGACTTGCGCCCCGGAGGTCGCCGCGCCCGCCGGCGCGCCGCAGCGCGGATGCGGCTCAGCCCGCCCTGGCGCGCAGCAGCGCGCGCAATCGCTCGGTGTCCTCGGGGCCCAGACCTTCGCTCGACTTGCGTGCCACGAGGTTGGCCAGTTCCTGTGCCGACGCCTGGCGGTCCAACTGCTGCATCGCGTCGGCGAACTCCGTGCGCCAGACATCGGGTTCGCCCGGAAACTCGGTCATGGCGAGCTTGTGCAGCGCCTTGCCTTCATCGCGCTCGGCGAAATGCTCGAGGATGGCGGCCGTCACGATGCCCGGACGAGATCGACACAGGTCCAGCAGTTCGAGCAGGAGAGGAATGCCAGGCTGATCCAGACTGGCGAAGCCGAACGGCGGATGCACTTCCAGTGCGAGCTCCGGCTGCGTGAGCAGCAGGGCAATCGCCGTGCGCACGAGACTGCGCTTGGCCGGATGCTGCCGTGACGACGTCGCGGGCGTCGCACTGGCCGTCGCGCTGACCCGTGCCTGCAGCCCGCTGAGTTCGCCCAGACGCTGGTGCATCAGGTCGCGAAACGCTCCATCGGGAATCTGTTCGAGCAGCGGGCGGGCACGTTCCGCCAGTCGGGCGCGGCCGCCGATGGTGGTGAGATCGCACTCGCGCCCCACCTCGTCGAACAGATACTCACCCAGTGGAACGGCCTGTTCGAGGTGGCGGTCGAACCCGGCCGATCCTTCGGCGCGCACCAGCGAGTCGGGATCCTCGCCATCGGGCAGAAACAGGAAGAACGCCTGGCGGCCGTCGCGCATGCGCGGCAGCACCGACTCCAGCGCCTTCCAGGCCGCACCGCGGCCGGCGCGATCGCCGTCGAAACAGAAGTACACGTCGGCGGCGTTGCGGAACAGCAGTTCGGCGTGGTCCGGCGTGGTCGCCGTGCCCAGCGTCGCCACCGCCGTATTGACGCCGAACTGGAACAGGCTGACCACGTCCATGTAGCCCTCGACCACGATCAGGCGCGGAATGCGGCTGTGCGCCTGACGCACCTGCCACAGGCCATACAGCTCGCGGCCCTTGTGGAACAGCGGTGTCTCGGGCGAGTTGAGGTACTTCGGCCCGTCGTCTTTCTCCAGCACCCGGCCACCGAACGCGATGACCCGGCCGCGACGGTCGTGAATCGGGAAGATGAGCCGATCGCGGAACTTGTCGTAGACGCGGCCCTGGTCGTTGCGCGAGAGCAGGCCGACTTTCTCCAGCAACGCCAGGCGTCGCTCGTCGCTGCCGAGCGCGGTTTTCAGGTGCTCCCAGCCTTCGGGGGCGTAGCCGAGGCCGAATCGCTGGGCGACCTCGCTGCTGACCCCGCGGCGTTGCAGGTAGTCCTTGGCCCTGCGACTGCCTCCGAGCTGCTGGCCGAAGTAGGTCGCTGCGGCGTCACAGCAGGCATACAGGCTCTCGAAGTCACCGCGCTGGTGCTGCTGGCGGGTCTCCCGCGGCACGTCCATGCCGGCGCGTTTGGCCAGCTCCTCGACCGCATCGAGAAACTCCAGGCGGTCGTACTCCATCAGGAACTTGATCGCGCTGCCGTGCGCACCGCAACCGAAGCAGTGGTAGAACTGCTTGGTCGGGCTGACCGTGAAACTCGGGCTGCGCTCGTCGTGAAAGGGGCAGCGCGCCTGGAATTCGCGGCCGGCTTTCTTCAGCGGCACGCGCGTTCCGATCACGTCGACGATGTCGGAGCGTGCGAGCAGTTCGTCGATGAACGCGTCGGGGATGCGGGCCATGGTGCCCGCATTGTATGAGGTTCCGGTGCGACGCCGGCCTAGTCGAGCCGCTTGCGGATGCGCAGGGTCGACAGGGACAGGAACAGCACCGCGAACACCGCCAGCGCGAGCAGGTCGGGACGCAGTTCGTGCAGCGGTGCACCGCGCAGCATGATGGCGCGGATGAGACGCACGAAGTGGGTCATCGGCAGCAGCTCGGCCAGCCATTGCGCCGCCTTGGGCATGCCCGCGAAGGGAAACATGAAGCCCGACAGCAGAATCTGTGGCAGGAAGGTGAAGAACGCCAGCTGCATGGCCTGGAACTGGCTGCGCGCCAGCGTCGACAGGAACACGCCCAGCGCCAGGCTGGCGAGGATGAATACCGAGGCCGCGAGGTACACATCGAGCAGGTGGCCGCGTATGGGTACCGCAAACACCAGCCGCCCAAGTGCGAGCACGAGGCTGACCTGCATGAGGCCGATGCCCGCGAAAGGAAGCACCTTGCCCAGGGTGAGCTCCCAGGGCGACACCGGGGTGGCAATGAGCATCTCCAGGTTGCCGCGCTCGCGTTCGCGCACCAGAGCCACGGCGGTGAACAGCACCATGGTCATGGTCAGGATGACACCGATCAGGCCGGGTACGGTGTTGACCGGCGCCCGTCGCTCGGGGTTGTAGCGGTTGAGCACTTCGACCGGATTCACCCGCGCCGTCCATCCATCGACGGCGTATACGGGGTAGGCCGCGAGCTGTCGTGCCGAAGCCTGTACGACCTGGTCGGAGCCGTCGACGACGATCTGCAGCGCCGCGCGGTCGCGCCGTGCCAGCCTGCGCTCGAGGTCTTCCGGCACGACCACCGCCAGGCTGATCGTGCCCGCCCGCATCAGCGCGTCGATTTCCTGGCCGCTGTGCACCGCATGCCTGAGATCGACCACGCCGGTGGCCTGCAGACCGGCGATGAGTTCACGCGAGGTGGCGGAGTGCGCCTGGTCCCAGACGGCGGCGTGCAAGCCCCGAACATCGAGATTGATCGCAAATCCGAACAGCAGCAGCTGGATGGTCGGAATGCCGACGATCATGGCGAAGCTGAGGCGGTCGCGCTTCAGCTGCCGCAGCTCTTTCAGCACGATCGCGAACAGGCGTACCGGGCTCACGCGTCGTCTCCCTGGCGACCGTGGGTCGCCGCCACGAACACGTCCTCGAGATTGGGCTGGATGACTTCGGCGTGGCCGGCGAAGCCGTCCGCCCTCAGTGCCCCAAGCAGCGGCTCGGCGTCGTCCTGGGTGAGCAGCACGCGAAGCCGGTTGCCGATCTGGGCCACGCCCAGCACGTCATCGCGGCGCAGCAGCCACGACTCGCGCGCGGGCGGATCCGCGTCCTCGATGCTGAGCACCTTGCCGGGCAGGTTGCGGCACAACTCGGCCGGGCTGCCATCGGCCACCAGCGCCCCGCGCTCGAGAATGGCGAGGCGGTGGCAGCGCTCGGCCTCGTCCATGTAGTGGGTGGACACCAGGATCGTGGTGCCGGATTGTGCCAGCGCAAACAGGTTCGCCCAGAAGTCCCGCCGCGACTGCGGGTCGACCGCGCTGGTGGGCTCGTCGAGCAGCAGCAGTTCCGGCTTGTGCAGGATCGCGCCGGCAAGGGCCAGGCGTTGCTTCTGTCCGCCCGACATCGTCCCGGCCAGCTGCCGACGGCGGTCGCTGAAGTCGTAGCGCTCGATCAATTCGTCGACGCGCGCGCGCGCCTTCGCTCGTGGCACCGCATGAACGGCGGCGAGGAATTCGAGGTTTTCCTGCACGGTCAGGTCTTCGTACAGGGAGAACTTCTGGGTCATGTAGCCGATGCGCCGTTTCAGGGCCTCGGCCTGCTGCGGAATGTCGAGCCCGAGTACGCGAATCGAGCCCTCGCTCGGCTGCAGCAGCCCGCACAGCATCCGCAGCGAGGTGGACTTGCCCGAGCCGTTCGGCCCGAGAAAGCCGTACACGGCGCCGCGTGGAACGTCCAGGTCCAGCCGGTCGACGGCCGTCAGATCACCGAAACGGCGCGTCAGGCCCCTCGCCACGATGGCGGGCGATTCAGTCACCGATGTGCACCGTCGCCGGCAGGCCTGCGGGCAGGGCCGCGTCCGGCGCGTTCTCGATGTCGATTTCGGCGCGGAACACCAGTTTGCTGGCGTCGTCGCCGACCAGCGCGTAGTAGGGGGTGAAGGCCGGCTCCTTGGCCACCTCGCGCAGGCGTCCCTGCAGCGTTTCCCGTACGCCGGTGAGGCGAATGTCGAAGCGGTCGCCCACGTGCACGGCCGCGCGGCGACTGGCCGGGACGAAGACGCGCACATACGGCTGCGCGCCGACGGCGATGCGTGCCGTCGACGCACCCAGCGGCGGACGATCGCCCAGTTCGAAGGGCAGCGCATCGATGGTCCCCGCGCGCGGCGCGCGCAAGGCGTAGCGTGTCTGCACCAGCTCGATCTCGGCGACGCGCGCCTGGGCGACCCTCACCGCAGCCTGCGCCTGCGCGATCTGTTCGGCGCGGGTGCCCGCCAGCAGGGCGTTCAAATCGGCCCTGGCCGCATCGCGCTCGGCGTGTGTGCGGCGTTCGTTGGCCTGCGCCGAGTCCAGCGCCTGCTGGGCGACCAGTCCCTGCTTGCGCAGCTGTTCGGCGCGTTGCATTTCGGTGCGACTCTCCGCCCACAACGCCTCGTTGCGCCGAAGGGCGGCCCGCGCTGCGTCGATGGTCTCGATGCGTGCGCCATGGGTGGCTTCGAGCAGGGCCGATTCGGCCTGCGCGGCGGTGGCGCGCGCCGCGTCGAGCTGCAGGCGCAGCCGCGCGTCGTCGAGACGGGCAATCAGGTCGCCTGCTTCGACGCGCTGGCCTTCCTTCACGGCCAGTTCGACGATCTGCTCGCTGGCCTCGGCCGGCACGTCGACCGTGGCGAACTCGGTCTCACCGAGCAGGATGTCGGTCTCTTCGCTCGCGCACGCCACCAGCGAGGCGAGCAGCATGGTCAGCAACGCGGAGCGTGCAAGGCGCTGCAGCGAAACGGGGCGGGTGGTCATGGGGATGTCTCCGCGATCTTCCCGATCAGGGCCAGGGTGTGTGCGGTGATGGCCGGCTCGTCGATGTCGTCGGCGCTGAAGATCTGCCGCCAGATGGGTGCGGCAGCCAGGGGGAACAGGGTGAGACCGATCAGGTTGACCACCAGCAGGCGCGGATCCAGCCTGGCGTCCAGTTCGCCGCGGCTCTGCGCGTCGGAGAATCGCTCAGCGATGCGTCGCGGAATCATCGGCGCCACCCGTTCGACGAGCACATGGCGCAATGCACCGCCTTCGCTGAGCACTTCGCGAACCCAGAGGCTGGGCAACCAGGGATGACGATGGCCAATGGCCATCGCCGCGCGCGCAAACGTGCCCATGAGCCCGGCGACGTCTTCCGGGCGTCCCAATTCGGCGTGCAGTGCGCCGATGGCTGCCAGCACGCGTTCTTCGACGACGGCGCCCACCAGGCCCTGCTTGTCACCGAAGTGGTAGTGCAGCATCGCCGGCGTGACGCCGGCTTCGGTGGCGATGTCGCGCAGGGTTGCGGCCTGGATCCCGCGGCGGACGAACACGTCGATGGCCTTGTCCAGCAGCTCGTCGCGCGTCGCAGCCGCCCGCTGACGCGGCGGGCGGCCGGTTTTTCGAGCGCGGGATTCGGTGGGCGGCATGCGATTAATTAATACATAAATTAATTAATCGCGCAAGCAGTGGGCCGGGCCAGGTTGATCGGGCACATGGAAAACTCAGGGTGCGCGTCGACGCGAATCGGGTGCGCGGGCTGGTGCAAGGCAAGGATCAACCCGGCAACGTGCCCTCGGATTGCGCGCGCAGAATCGCGCGCCGGGCCCGGATGGTCCGGGCCGGCCCGCGGCATTCGGTCGGGTTCAGCCCGCGAGCGCGGCCTTCACCAGCGCCGAAGCCTGGCCCATGTCGGCCTTGCCGCCGATGCGGGGCTTCAGAACCCCCATCACCTTGCCCATGTCGGCCGGGCCGGTGGCGCCTGATTCGCTGACGGCCTGGGCCACCAGAGTCTTCAGTTCGGCTTCGCCCATCTTCGCCGGCAGATAGGTCTCGAGGATGCCCATCTCGAATTTCTCGACGTCGGCCAGATCGGTGCGGCCAGCCGATTCGTACTGGCTGATGGAGTCCTTGCGCTGCTTGACCATTTTCTCGAGCACGGCGAGCACGACGGCATCGGTGATCTCGATGCGTTCGTCGACCTCGCGCTGCTTGATTGCGGCGTTGATGAGGCGGATGACGCCAAGGCGGTCTTTCTCTCCGGCCTTCATCGCGGTCTTCATGTCGTCGGTCAACTGCTGACGCAGGCTCATGCGCGGTTCCTCGGGAGGGCGGTGGCGCGTCAATGCGCCTGCGGCGTCGACGCAGTGCTCAGGCGATGCGCAACGTCGAGAAGTTTCTGGGGGCCGAAAACACAAAAAGCCGGCGGCGCAGGGCGCGGCCGGCTTGCTGCGATCCCGGAAAGATCAGTAGAGGCGCTGACGCTTGGTGGCGTCGCGCGACACACGGCGCAGGTGGCGCTTCACCGCTGCGGCGGCCTTGCGCTTGCGCTCCTGGGTCGGCTTCTCGTAGAACTCGCGCTTGCGGGTTTCGGCCAGCACGCCTGCTTTCTCGCAGGTGCGCTTGAAGCGACGCAGGGCAAACTCGAAAGGCTCGTTCTCGCGGACTTTGACGCTGGGCATGTGATCTCCGGGGTTTCGCTTGATCCCCCGACGGGTCGGGGAGCCGCGTATGATACCCGGCATGTGCGAGTTTCTGCAAGCCAAGCCTGCCACGCAGCGCGTGCCGGGCAGAGCGACCTGTCCGGGTGGGGCGCGTCGATGAGCGTATTGGGCATCGAGACGTCCTGCGACGAAACCGGTGTGGCGGTCTACGACACCCGGCGCGGGCTGCTCGCGCATCGCCTGTTCAGCCAGATCGCGATGCACGCCGAGTACGGCGGGGTCGTGCCCGAGCTGGCCAGCCGCGACCACGTTCGGCGCCTGTGGCCGCTGATCGACGCCTGCCTGGCCGATGCGGGCGTGCAGCGCAGCGCGTTGACCGGCGTCGCCTACACCGCCGGGCCGGGGCTGGTGGGTGCGCTATTGGTCGGCGCTGCCGCCGGGCGCGCCATCGCCTGGGCGCTCGACATCCCGGCGATCGGCGTGCACCACATGGAGGGGCACCTGCTCGCGCCGTTGCTCGAGGCCGATCCGCCGCAGCCACCGTTCGTGGCGCTGTTGGTATCGGGTGGACACACCCAGCTGGTGCTGGTGCGGCGACTGGGCGACTACGAGCTGCTCGGCGAGAGTCTCGACGATGCCGCGGGCGAGGCCTTCGACAAGACCGCGAAGATGATGGGGCTCGCGTATCCCGGCGGGCCCGTGCTCGCCGGGCTGGCCGAGCAGGGCCGATCCGGCGCGTTCACCTTCTCGCGACCGATGACCGACCGGCCGGGTCTCGATTTCAGCTTTTCCGGACTCAAGACCCAGGTCCTGCTCGCCTGGCAGCACAGCGACCACAGTGCACAGACCCAGGCAGACATCGCGCGTGGCTTCGAGGACGCCGTGGCCGACACGTTGCGCATCAAGTGCGAGCGGGCGATGGCATCGACCGGCGCCGGTGTGCTGGTGGTGGCGGGCGGTGTCGGCGCGAATCGGCGGCTGCGCCAGGCATTGGCCGACTCGGCCGCCCGCGGCGGGTACCGCTTGTGCTTTCCACGTCCCGAATTCTGCACCGACAACGGCGCGATGATCGCGTTTGCCGGGGCCCTTCGGCTTGCGGCAGGACAACGGCAGGGCAGCGAGATCCAGGCGCGTCCGCGCTGGGACATGGCCAGCCTGCCGGCCATCTGAGCGCTCTTCGCCACGGTTCCGTCGTGGCCGCGAAGCAGGCCGCGGACCCCTCGAGGGGCTCGCGTCGCGAACGCGTCCGGTACCATGCACCGCCAGACACGCTGGAGCAATTTCCGCCGCGCCATGGACAAGGTTTTCATCGAAGGGCTCGAGATCGAGGCCCTGATCGGTATCTACGACTGGGAGCGACGCATCCGTCAGCCGCTTCGGTTCGACGTCGAGATGGCGTTCGACAATCGCCGCCCGGCTGCGACCGACCGCATCGAAGACACGCTCGACTACAAGGCGGTGAGCAAGCGGCTCATCGCCTTCGTCTCGACCTCCGACTTCGGTCTGGTGGAGACCCTGGCCGAGCGATGCGCCGCGATCATCCTCGATGAATTCGAGGTCGGTCACGTACGGCTCAAGCTGTCCAAGCCGGGCGCGGTGCGCGGCGCCTCGGCGGTGGGCGTGATCATCGAGCGCACCCGGGCGGAGCGCGAAGCATGAGTGCCTGGCGCGAGTTCATCGGCTGGCTGCAGACCCAGCCTGCACTCTGGCTGGTGACGACGTCGATGGCCCTGCTGCTTGCAGCCTGGCTGGCCGATTTCGTGACCAAGCGGGTCTTGCTGCGTGCGTTGACGGCGCTGGCGAGGCTGACGCCCACGCGGTGGGACGACGCCCTGTTCGAGCGCGGCGTGGTCGGGCGGGTGGCACACGTGGTGCCGGCCCTGGTCATCTACTTCGGCATCGCCCTGTTGCCCGGCATCGAGCCGGACATTGAGGCGGCCATCGGCCACCTGGCGGTGGCCTACATCGTGTTCACCCTCGCGCACGCGATCACGCGCTCGCTGTCGCTGTTGAACCAGATGTATCTGGCCGCCGATGCCGAGCGCGCCAAGCACCGTCCGATCAAGGGGTACATCCAGCTCCTGCAGCTGCTGGTCTGGCTGGTGACCGCGGTGCTGATCATCGCGGTGCTGATCAACCGCTCGCCGCTGCTGCTGCTGTCCGGCCTCGGTGCGATGACGGCGGTATTGCTGCTGGTGTTCAAGGACACGCTGATGGGGCTTACCGCCAGCATCCAGCTGACCAGCCAGGACATGCTGCGCGTCGGCGACTGGATCGAAATGCCGTCGGCCAATGCCGACGGCGACGTGATCGACATCGCCCTGCACACGGTGAAGGTGCAGAACTGGGACAAGAGCATCACCAGCATCCCAACCCACCGCCTGATCAGCGAATCGTTCCGCAACTGGCGCGGGATGAGCGAAGCCGGTGGCCGTCGGATCAAGCGCGCCCTGCTGCTCGACCAGCGTTCGGTGCGCTTCCTGCGTGACGAAGAACGCGGGCGCCTGAAGCGTTTCGCGCTGATCGAAGACTACCTGCAGAGAAAGCAGGATGAGATCGGACGCTGGAACGACAGCCTGCGCGACGCGGCGTTGGAGGCAGTCAACACCCGGCGCCTGACCAACCTCGGCACCTTTCGTGCCTACGTCGACGCGTATCTGCGCCATCATGCGGGCTTGCACAAGGACATGACGGTGCTTGTGCGCCAGCTCGCACCGACGCCCAGCGGGATGCCGCTGGAGCTGTACTGCTTCACCCAGAGCACCGACTGGAACGTCTACGAGGCGACCCAGGCCGACATCTTCGACCATCTGCTGGCGATTCTTCCGGAATTCGATCTGCAGCTGTTCCAGTCGCCGAGCGGTGGCGACTTCAAGACCTTGCTCAAGGCAGGTTCGTGAGCGCACGCCGTCGGCCCGGCGCTCGCTGAGCATGGGCCAGGCATTGCTCAGCCTGGGTTCGAACATCGAACCCCGCACGCACCTGGACCAGGCCGTCGCCGCGCTGCGCCGGCGTTTCCCGTCCGTCGTCGTCTCGCGCTACTACCGTACCGCTGCGGTGGGATTCGACGGCGCCGACTTTCTCAATGCAGCCGCGATCATCGACAGCGATCTCGAGCCGGACGATCTGAACCAGTGGTTGCATCGTCTCGAGGCGGAGCTGGGCCGACGGCGGGGCGGGCCGCGCTTTTCCTCGCGCACGCTGGATATCGACATCGTCTACTTCGACGACCGGGTGATGACCGGCGCCGGTCACCTGCAGCTGCCGCGTCCCGAGCTGGAGCACGCCTTCGTGCTCGGTCCGCTCGCCGAGATCGCCCCCGGCTTCGTCGACCCCGTGCGTCGGCGTCCCCTCGCCGAGCTCTGGTCAGCCCATCCGGATTTCGGCACGCTGCAGGCCGCGTAGGAGAGACGTCACGCCGAGTACGCTGTCGCGTCAAGGCGTCGAGCGCATAATGGCGCGAGGTGTCATCGTCGCTTCATTCGCCCGGAGGAAGGCCCATGTTCGCCAAGTTTTCGCGCAGTTGGTCATTGATCAAGGCCAGCGCGTCGGTGCTGCGCTCCGACAGCGAACTGCTGGTGTTTCCGCTGCTGAGCTCGGTCGCCGCGCTGCTGGTGCTGATCACCTTCGTCGGGCCGGTCGTGCTGCTGCAGGGTGTGGATCCGCGTGCCGCGGGCTACGAAGAGATGTCCTGGCCGATGCTGGTCTGGATGTTCGGGTTCTACCTGGTGAACTACTTCGTCATCTTCTTCTTCAATTCCGCCCTGGTCGGTGCGGCGATGATCCGCCTGGACGGCGGCAACCCGAGCGTGGCGGACGGACTGCGCATCGCGATGTCGCGGGTGGGAATGATCTTCGGCTACGCCGCCATCGCCGCCACCGTCGGCCTGGTCCTGCAGATGGTGCGCGAACGCTCGGGTGCGCTGGGTCGCTGGATCTCCGGGCTGCTGGGCATGGCCTGGACCGTGGCGACCTTCCTCGTCGTGCCGGTGCTGGTCAGCCAGCGCATCGGTCCGGTCGATGCGCTGAAGGAGAGCGCGAAACTGCTGCGCAAGACCTGGGGTGAGAACCTGATCGGCAACGGCGGCATCGGCGTGGTCGGCGGCCTCGCCGTGTTCGGCACCATCATCGTCGGGGTGGCGGCGTCGGCGCTGGCTTTCGTGAGCGGCATGATGGCGCTTGGCGTCGTGTGCGTGGTGATGACGGTGCTCGCCGTGCTGGTGATCGGGCTGATCCAGTCCGCGCTCTCGGCCATCTACTCGGCGGTGCTGTATCGCTATGCCAGCGGGGCCAGTCTGCCGCCGCCCTTCGAGCCGAAGCTGCTCGAGCAGGCGTTCGCTTCCAGGTAATTGGCGCAGCGCCCCGGGGCGCGGTTCGCTGGTCGGAGGGCGTACGCGCGCGGTCCGCGTTCGGTTGGGCCAGGCGTCGCGCTCGCTGGTCGGGCCAACTACATGTTCAGGTGGCGGCCGCCGTCGACGCGGATGATCTCGCCGCTGCAGTGGTGTGCATCTTCCAGCAGCCAACGCACCGCTTCGGCCACATCGCCGGGGCTGCCGCTGCATTTCAGCGCGGTGCTGGCGACAAGCTGCTGCTGGTCGGCGTAGTCCTTGCCCGACTCGGGCCACAGCACGGCGCCGGGCGCGACCGCGTTCACCCGTATGTCCGGCCCGAGTTCGATCGCCAGGGAGCGTGTCGCCATCACCAGGGCCGCCTTGGCCATGCAATACACGGTGTGGCCGGCCAGGGGCCGCTCGGCATAGATATCGACCAGGTTGACGATGGCCCCGCCGCGCGCGCGCAGGTGCGGTGCGGCGGCCTGGCACAGGAACAGCGGCGCGCGCGCGTTGGCGGCGAACAGGTCGTCCCATTGGTCGGGTGTGATGCTGCCGACGGACGTGGGGTAGAACGCCGACGCGTTGTTCACCAGCGCGTCCAGCTGGCCGAATCGCCCCACGGCCAGGGCGACGAGCTCCGGCAGTCGATCGAACTCTGCCAACTCGGCCGGCCACGCCGCCGCGCTGTCGGCGCGCGCTGCATTCAGCTCGGCCAGCAAGCGCGTCATGGCGTCCCCGCCACGGCGGTAGTGCAGCGCGAGGTTCCAGCCCGCTGCGTGCAGGCGGCGCGCGATGTCCGCGCCGACGCGGCGTGCGGCGCCGGTGATCAGTGCGACCCGCGGTTGCTCTTGGTCCACGCTGGCACTCCTTCAGGGGCCCTGGAGTGGCCAGCCGTCGGCCGTTCGCGTACCGGCTGACTGGACGAAAGGACCGGCGCGTGCCCCCAAGGGCAGGATGAAATAGGTTGTTGCGGCGCACTGGGATTATGCTTGGACAACAGCCAGCCTTGCGAGCCGACCCCCTTTGATTCCCCTGAGTCTGCCTGATCCCAGCGATGAGGCGCGTCGACACAGCGATGTGCTGACCGCGCACATCCTCAAGGACATCCAGGACGCTGGCGGCACGATCCCGTTCTCGCGCTTCATGGAGTTGGCGCTGTATGCGCCCGGGCTCGGCTATTACAGCGCCGGTTCCACCAAGTTCGGCCCGGCCGGCGACTTCGTGACCGCGCCCGAGCTCGGCCCGCTGTTTGCCCGATGCATGGCCCAGGCCGGGGTGCGGGTTGCCTCGAAACTCAACGAAGCCTGGGACTGGGTGGAGCTGGGTGGCGGCAGCGGCGCGATGGCCGAGCATGCGTTGCGCCATCTGCACGAGCTCGGACGTTTGCCCGATCGCTATCTCATCCTCGAGCCCAGTGCCGACCTGCGTGCACGCCAGCAGGAACGACTGAAGGCGCGCCTGCCGGCCGACCTCTTTGCGCGCCTCGGCTGGCTTGACGGTGTGCCCGAGCACCCGTGGCGGGGCGTGCTGTTCGCCAACGAAGTGCTCGATGCGCTGCCGATCACGCGGTTCCAGGTTCGCGACGGCCAGGTCTGGGAAGAATGCGTGCGCTGGAACGAGAACCGTTTCGAGCGCTTCGAGCGTCCGGCCATCGACATGCTGACGCGCGCCGTGCGAGCGATCGAAAAGGCACGCAATGCGGCGTTCCCCGCCGGCTATCGCTCCGAGGTGCTGCTGCAGCTGCCGTGGTGGCTGAAAGCGGTCACTGCCTCGCTGGAACGCGGCCTGGCGCTGTTCGTCGACTACGGCTACAACCGGCGCGAGTACTACCTCGCCGACCGGCGCGACGGCACCCTGATCTGCCACTACCGGCACCGCGCCCACAACCAGCCGTTTCACTGGCCCGGGCTCACCGACATCAGCAGCTTCGTCGACTTCTCCCACGTGGCCGAGTCGGCCCACCTCGCCGGACTGGACCTGGCCGGCTACTGCTCGCAGGCCAATTTCCTGCTTGCCAACGGTCTGGAGCAGGAGCTGACCAACTCGAGCCTCGACGAACGCGCGACCCGCGTGCGCAACGAGGAAGTTCGCAAGCTCACCCTGCCTGGCGAAATGGGCGAGCGTTTCAAGGTCATGGGCCTGCAGCGTGGCGTCGATGCCAGCTCGCTGTTTGCGTTCGGGGACATGAGCGCGCGCCTGTAGCGCCGCCTCGGCGCGGACGACTGCGCCTCAAGCCTGGCCGTCATCTCCGGCCCGCGCGGCCTTGATCGCCGCGACCCGCGCGCGGCGCAACGCATCGCCGATCGCGGGCCCGCTGAGGTGCTGCAGGGGAAGGTCGCGCGCCTGCACCGCAAGGGCCGCGGCGTGCATGCGTGCGAGCAGCGGGCGCGATGGATACGCGCAGTCGCTCATTCCCAGACGGCCGCGCTTGTCGGCTTCGCAGGCCCATCCGAGCTGGGCGATGCGTTCCGGGCGGCGAAAACCGTCGCAGCGCTCGATCAGCTTGAGCACGGTGTCGGCACGCATCTCGTCCAACCGGTGCACGTTGAGATGCTCGCGGCAGACGATCTCGGCCACGGCCAGGTATTCGGCGGGCACACGCAGGCGCGCCGCCAGCGCGCGCAGGGGTGCCAATCCGGATTGCTCGTGTCCGATGTGCTTCGGACGCACGTCCACCGGCGTCAGTGCCTTGCCGAGATCGTGGGTGAGCCCGCAGAAGCCGATCAGGGCGTCTCCCGGCACCAGGCGCGCGCACATGTCCAGCACCATCTCGGTATGCACGCCGGTGTCGATCTCGGGGTGATACTCGGCACGCTGCTCGACCCCGTACAGTGCGTCCACTTCGGGCAGCACGCGCGCCAGCGCGTCGCAATCACGCAGCGTGCGCAGCATGGCGGACGGACGCGCCTCGGTCAGTCCCTTGCCGATCTCCTGCCAGATGCGCTCGGGAACCAGATGATCGACCTCGCCGCGCTCAACCATCTGCTTCATCAGCGCACGGGTGTCGTCGGCGATGCGGAAACCGAGATCTGCCCAGCGCGCCATGAAGCGAGCGGCACGCAGGATGCGCACCGGGTCTTCGACGAAGGCATCCGAAACGTGACGCAGCAGCCTGGCGTCGAGATCGGCCTGGCCGCCGAAGGGGTCGACCAGGCTGCCATCCTCGGCCTGGGCGATGGCATTGACGGTGAAGTCGCGGCGACGCAGGTCTTCTTCGAGGCTGACGTCGGGCGCGGCGTGCACGACGAACCCGCGGTAGCCGGCGCCGCTCTTGCGTTCGGTGCGCGCGAGCGCGTGCTCCTCGCCGCTGTGCGGGTGCAGGAAGACGGGAAAGTCCCGGCCCACGGCGATGAAGCCTGCTGCGCGCATCGCCTCGGGCGTCGCGCCCACCACGACCCAGTCGCGGTCACTCTGGGCGCGACCCAACAGGGTGTCGCGCACCGCACCGCCGACGAGATAGCGGGTTCCGGGGACCGATGTCACCGCAGGCGGGCGCGCAGGGCGTCGAGCTCGACCTGCCTTCCGGCATGGCCGAGCAGTGGCGGCACGACGGCATCGATCGGCGTCTTGGCGATGCCGAGCTGGAACAGGCCATCGACGCCGCCGACCGAGTCGACCTGAAGCGAACGGTAGTTGTCGGTCGAGAACGGTTTGCCGGGCACGAAGTCCATCAGCATGGCCTGCATGCGCGCAGCCCAGTCCGGCAGGCCGATGACCCAGCGCCGCAGTCCCATGCAGCGCGCGGTGTAGCTGACGATCTCGCGCAGGCGCAGCACCTGGTCGCCATACAGCTCGAAGCACTGGCCGACCGTCTGCGGACGCGCGAGGCACTGGGTGATCGCCTCGGCCACGTCGCCGACATAGACCGGCGCGAAGCGTGCGTCCGGTTTGGCCAGCGGCAGAACCGGTGCGATGCGCAGCAAGGCGGCGAAACGCTGGAACAGGCCATCGCCGCGGCCGAAGATGACCGAGGGCTGGAAGATCGTCCAGTCCAGGCCCGATTCACGCACGCGCGATTCGGCGATGCCGCGCGTTCTCAAGTAGTGCGAGCTGCCGCGGCCGGCATTCAGGGCGCTCATCTGCAGCAGCCGTCGCGTGCCCGATTGCAGGCAGGCGCTGATCACGTGGCTTGTGAGCACCACGTGGGCGCGCTCGAAGCCGCTGCCGCCGAAGCCGGGTTCGTTGAGAATGCCGACCAGGTTGACCGCCGCGTCGGCGCCGACGAAAGCCCGTGCCAGCGCATCCGGGTCGTAGACGTCGAGCGTGACGACTGGAACACCCGGTTCCACCGCGGTGTGGCGGCAGAGGTGGCCGTTGCGGCTGAGTACGGTCACCGCGTGCCCCGCGGCGCGCAGCCGGGCCACCAGGTGACGACCGACGAAACCGCTGCCGCCGAGCACGACGACACGCTTGCCTGCGGTCATGGAGAGGCTGCCTGTTGCAGATCGGACGGACATTGGAACACGCGTCGCGGACGCTGGGTATCCGGCTGGCCGATCAGGCGGGCCGAAATCGGGTAGGCATCGCGACCGAGCCGCCAGTCGTAGATCGCGCTGAAGGCCATCACCCGGGCGACGTACTCGCGCGTCTCCCGATAGGGAATCGTCTCGATCCACAAGTCGGCGTCCTTGGCCGGACGCTGCCGCTGCCAGCGCGACACCGGGGCCGGCCCGGCGTTGTAGGCGGCGGTGGCGAGATAGGGCTGACCACCGCGCTGGTCGAGCATGTCGGCGAGGTAGGCCGTGCCCAGGGTGATGTTCTTGCGCGCGTCGAACAGGGTGCGTGAGCCGCGCCAGCTGATCCCGAGCTGGCGCGCCTTGGCTTGTCCGGTGGCGGGCAGCAGCTGCATCAGGCCGTAGGCATTTGCGTGCGAACGCACCGTCGGCTGCCAGGCACTTTCCGCGCGAATGAGTGCGGCGATCCAGGCGGGGTCGAGGCCGCGGTCTTCCGCCTCCTGGGTCAGATGACGCTTGTGCGCGAGCGGAAATCGCAGCGAGTAGAACTGCAGGTCGTCGCCGCTGTTGAGGTCGAACACCGAGCGGTCGGTCCATCCCGCCTTGATCGCCAAGGCGGTAGCGATGCGTCGGCGATCGGGGTCGAGCGAGGCACGCAGCCGGTTCCATTCCAGCAGGGCGTAGCGGTGTTGGGTGAGGGCGTGCAGCTCCAGCGCGCGCACGAAGCCCTCGCGCGCGGCGACGCCGTCGCGCATGGCCATGTCGTCGAGCGGCTCGCGCGGGCACAGGGCATAGGGCTGCTGCAGCTGGTCGGCGGCGAGAAAACCGTGATAGTGGGCTTCGTCCGCCAGGGCGTCGAATGCCGCCGCGGCGGCCACCGGCTGGCCGAGCGCGCGGTCCATGCGTGCGGCGACGTAGCGCCATCGCGGCTCGGCGGCGAGCTCGGCGGGCATACGCGCGATGGCGTCGCGCGCCTCGGCGAATGCATCGCGTGCCAAGGCCTCGCGGACGCGCCACTCGTGCAGCTGCGGGTCGAACGCTGCCGCCGGCACGCGCTTGAAGCGACGTGCCGACTCGGCGTCATAGGACGCCGCACTCCACAGCGCCACCGCGGCGAGCACGCTGCCGCGCTGGTCGGCATCGAGCCGCGCCGGCTTGGCCAGCCGGTCGAGCAGTGCCTCGGCGCGTGCCGGATCGCTGCGTGCAAGACGACGGAGTCCGGCCATGACGATGCGGGCGTTGTCGGCGTCCGCGGGCCAGTTCGCGGCGCGCTCGTCCGGTTTCTCGATGAACGCGGCGAAGCGTTCGCTGCGCGACTGCGCCGCCTTGTCCAGCGGGCGCGCGAGGTAGCGCATCAGCGAGGGGCGGCCGGCCTCGGCGGCGAGGGCGATCCGCTGCTGGCGAAGCGAGGGGTTCAGTCCGCCGGTGCGCGCCATCTCGGCGAACACTGCGTCGCACGCCGACGGCGCCGAATCGCCGCGCAACCAGAGCTGGGTGGCGAGCGGCGTCGCCGCTTCCCGTTTGCCGGTGCCATACAGCGCCCGCGCCTGCACGCAGCGGCGCTCGTCGTCGTCGAGCGGCACGTCGGCCGCCAACCAGCCGGGCCAGTCCTGGCGTCGGGCAAGTTCGTCCCACCACACGCGCTGCAGAAGGTCTGACACCGGCGAATCGGCGTGGCGCGCGACAAAGGTCGACACCTGCTTTGCGGTCAGAGCTTCGGGTTTGTGTCGAAGCCGGGCGAGCTCGAGGTACGCCGCCAGAGGATGGTCCACCAGGCTACGCGGCGGCGCGGCCAACTTTCCCCGCTCGGCCTGTTCCAGCGCCTGACGAAAAGCGTCGCGTCGGTCTGCCAGGCTTGGCGCGGGTGCCGACAGGGCCTCGTCGGCGGCCAGCAGGACGAGGAATCCAAGAACGAAGGTCGGAATCGTGCGGGACATGCGCATAGTCTATCTTTGCCCTGCGCGCGCGCGATGGCGCGACGCAGGCGGCGTTCAGCTGCGGGCGCCCGGGTCGTCCTGCAGCCATGCCGTTCGCGCCCGGCCGATTCGCGCTTGGATCGGCCATCATGGACAGGCGGGCGGCACGCGTCTTCGTCGACAACTACGCATGCGAGGGAAGGGATGCTCTGGTGGTTGGTCTATCCGATGCTGGGTGCCGTGGCAGGTCTGCTTGCCGGCCTGCTCGGCGTCGGCGGTGGACTCGTCCTGGTCGCGGCCCTGGTGGCGCTGCTGCCGCTGCAGGGCGTGCATCCCGAGCAGGTCATGCATGCTGCGTTGGCCACCTCGCTGGCGAGCATCGTGGTCACCGCACTGTCGTCAGCGCGCGCGCATGCTCAGCGCGGCAGCGTGATGTGGCCGAGCGTGGCTCGACTCGTGCCCGGCCTGCTGGTCGGCGGCGCCGTGGGCGGACAGGTGGCCGGCCTGCTCAGCGGCGACTGGCTGCGCTGGGGCGTGGCGGTGTTCTGTGCCCTGGCGGCCACCCAGCTTCTGTTCGGTCAGCCGCGCGCGGCGGCCGACAGCCACGAACCGAAGTCGCCGTGGCTGCTCGGCGCCGGTGGGTTGATCGGCGCCATCTCGGCGCTGGTCGGCATCGGCGGCGGCAGCATGACCGTGCCGCTGTTGATCTCGCTGGGCGCCAGCCCGGTGCGCGCGGTCGGGTCCTCATCGGCCTGCGGCGTGGCGATCGGCTTGGCCAGCGCGGTCAGCTATGCGTGGCTGCATCCGCCCGCGGGCAGCATGCCCGATGGATCGGTGGGTTATGTGTTCCTGCCCGCTGCGCTGGGTATCGCCCTGGCGTCGGTGCTGGTCGCGCCACTGGGTGCGCGGTTGGCGCACGCGATCGGCGGACCGTGGCTGAAGCGCATCTTCGCGTTTCTGCTGCTGGCCGTGGCGCTGCAGCTCGCGCTTTCGGGCTGAAGGATTCTATCGCCAACGGGGTCGCGAGCACGGGTGCGCGCCGATCGGACGATCCGTCGCCAGCCAGTCTGGTAGGCGATCAGGCAGCTTCCCTCCGTACTGAATCGCTCTGAACGGTATGGCCCGAACAGGATCACTCTGAGCAGGACCACTCTGAGCAGGATCCCTCCAAACGGGATCGCTCCAAACAGGATCGCTCCAAACAGGATCGCTCTGAGCAGGATCGCTCTGAGCAGGATCACCCCATGCGGCAGTACGCCGCGCCGCATCGCATCTCGAGCTATCGCGAGGCTCAGGCAAGCTCACTCCTGCGTGGCGACGTGCAGGTCGACATGCGATCTCAGTGCACGAAGTCGAGCGCATTGAGATCGCGCGGCGCGTCCGGCGGCGGTGCCTCGCGCGGTCGTGGTCGCAGCAATTTGCCCCCGCCGTACCACGATGTGGCAGGCTGGGCGCAGTCGAGCCCAGTCGCGACAGCCCGGGAAACCGATGACCGAGACGTTGATCCTGCCGATCGACATTCCTACGCTGGCGCTCAGTCGCGGAATGATGCAGATGATGTTCGGCGGCCTGCTGCTGTACATCGGTTCGCGTCATGCGGACGGGCAGGGCGCGCGATGGTGGGCTGCCGGCTTTCTCTTGAACGGCCTGTCGCTGTTCGTGTTCCCGATCCAGGTGCCTGAAGCCTGGGAGCAGCCGCGCGCCATCGTCAACCATCTCAGCCTCGGCGCTTCATCGATCTGCCTGCTGTGCGGTTTCTGGCGCTTCGGTCGGCAACCCTTCCTGCCGTGGCTGCTGGGTCTGCTCGTGGTGATTCCCCTGACCAGCATCATCGTGTTCGAGCTTCTGTGGCCGATCGCGCGCTGGCGCGTGCTGCTGACGGCCAGCAGTCAGGCGATCTTCCTGGCCGCAGTGCAGTTCAGCCTGGGACGTCCGCGGCGACCGGAGCTGGCGGTGATCGCTCGCCGCATGCGCGCCGTGGTGGTGGTCTTTCTGCTGGTGCACATCTGGTCGTACGGCAGTCTGGCCGACGTGCTGCCGATGACGGCGCGGCTCGAGGTCGACTACCACCGCTCGATCTACAGCGTGGCTTCGCTGCTGTTCATGCTCTCGCTGGCGGTCGGCTGTCTGGCGCTGCAGTTCGCCTTGCTGGCTGCGCGCAATGCCGACCTCGCGCGAGTCGACTGGCTGACCGGCCTGCTCAATCGACGCGGCTTCTTCCACGCGGCGGCGCGCGGCCCGAAGGGACGCCCCCAAACGCCCGGGGGCAGCCTGATCGCCATCGACATCGACCATTTCAAGCAGATCAACGATCGCCACGGACATGCCGCCGGAGACTGCGTGCTGCAGCAGCTGGCCGAGCTATTGCGCGCGCATGCCCGCCCGGGGCAGCTGCTCGCACGCCTCGGCGGCGAGGAGTTCTGCCTGCTCGATCCGGTTCAGGACGTCGAAGCGGCTTGTCGACAGGCCGAAGCGCTGCGTGCGGCGTGCGTGCAGTCAAGCGCCGACGGGCAGACGCCGGCGTATACCCTGAGCGTGGGCGTGCACGCCTGGCAGGCCGGTCAGTCCCTCGAACGGTCGCTGGCACTGGCCGACGATGCGCTGTACGCCGCCAAGCGCGCGGGTCGCAATCGCGTGGTGCGCAGCGATGACTTGCGCGACGGTGGCGGTGACGGGGTCGGCGGGGTCGAGCAGGCCCCCGACGCACGGTGACGTCGCGCGTGTCGCGCGCCGCGCATGGGAAACACCACGGGCGCGGTTCGCTGCGGGTTGCGTCCCGGGGTACGACGTGATGCCTCACCCTGGCGATTGCCTCGCTCAATCGTGCGGCAGGTGGATTTCCGCGGCGGTGGCGAGATGATCCGACGCCAGTTCGGGCAGTGACCAGCGTCGCGCCACCTCGACGTGCTCGGTCACCAGGATGTGATCGATGGCGCGGCGCGGCTGCCAGCTGGGAAACGTGGCCAGGCGTTCGGCCGGTGGCTTGAACACGCTGCGGTCGAAGAACGCGCGCATCTCCGGCGCGTCGGCTTCACAGTTGAAGTCGCCCATCAGTACGGCGTGGCGCGCGTCCTGCGCCAGCTCGCCGAGAAAGGCCAGCTGCGAGAGCCGCGCGCCGCGCCCCAGAGAGAGGTGGGCGATCATCACGGTCAAGCCTTCCAGCGAGCCGTTGAAGCGTGCCCACAGCACGCCGCGACCGCGCACCGGTCCGGGCAGCGGGTAGTCGCGCACTTCCGCCGGTTCGACGCGCGCAAGCAGGGCGTTCGCCGACGTCGCGATCGGGCCGACGCGCCGATTCGGCTGATGGCTCCAGAACGGAAACTGCGCCAGCTCGGCGAGGTAGTGCGTCTGGTTGATGAAACCCGATCGCAGCGAGCCCGGGTCGGCCTCTTGCAGGCCGACGAGATCAAAGCCCTCGAGATGGCCGGCGACGTTGTCGAGGTTGACCTGCTTCGACGATGACGGCAGCAGGTGACTGACCGAGCGGGTGACGTACTGGCCGAAACCGTCGGTGCGTGCGCCGGCCTGGATATTGGCGCTCAGCAGCCGCAGTGTGCGTTGGGGGGCGTGGCGTGGGCGGGCCATGCGGCATTGTTGAAGGCGCGATGCCCCTACGCAAGCGCCCCGCCGAAGCGGGGCGCCGGGGTGCCGCCTGACGCGGCGATCAGGACGCCTTCTTGGCGTCCCGTTCGCGTGCGATCAGCTGGTCGGCCACTTTGAGCATGCCTTCGAACCCGCCGTCCCGGGTCACGCTGACCTTGTACTTGCCGGCGACGATCAGGGTGGGCGTGCCCTCGATCTGGTAGCGCGGCAGCACCTGCTTGGTGCGGGCGATCTTCGCATTGACGGCGAACGAGCTCATGGTCGCCTCGAAATCTTCCTTCGACACACCTGCGTCCACGTACACCTGCAGGATCTGGTCGGGCGTACGGATGCTGCGTTCGACGGCGGCCTTGGTGAACATCAGGGTGTGGGTCTTTTCCACCAGCCCCATCGTTTCTGCCGTGTAGTAGGCGCGCGCGAACACCTCTTCGATGCCGCCCGAGAACACCGCGGGCATGTAGGTCACCGCGACGTCGTCGGGCTGCTCGGCCTTCCACTTGGCGATGGTCGGGTCGAGATGGGCGCAATGGATGCACCAGTAGCCGAACACTTCAACGACTTCGATCTTGTCGCCGCTGGCGGTGGGCTGCGGCTGCGCCAGTTCGATGTAGTCCTGGCCGGCGACCAGATTGTCGGCTTGGGCAGGCACGGGTCCGCTGCATGCGGCGGCGACGCCGATGACGGCGAGGGTAAACAGGCGATTCAGCATCCTTGGATCCTCCAGGTTCGACCGCGCGGCGGCCGGCATTTTAGCTGTGCGGGCCGGCGTTCCGGCCTGTCCGCCTGCTTCCAGGCATCTCTCGGCTACAAAAGCATCGGGCGCCCTGCGGCGCCCGATGCCGGCTTCACGAGGGCTTGTGACCTTATTTGCTGCCCGCAGTTCCCGAACTGCCGTGTGCGGCGGCGTGCAGGCCTTCGATGTAGCTGGCCAGCGAGGCGATTTCGGCATCGGTCAGGTGCTTGGCGACGCCCGACATGACGGCGTTGGCGTTCTCGCCGGCGCCCCAGACCGCGCCGTCGCGGAAGGCGGTCAGCTGGGTCGCGGTGTAGCCGGCGTGCTGGCCGCCGAGGCGCGGATAGGCCGGGCCGGGGTTGCCCGAGCCGGTGGCCGAATGGCAGGCCGCGCAGGCCGGGATATTGCGCTCCAGGTCACCGCCGCGGTACAGGCGTTCGCCCGCTGAGTAGAACTTCTGACCCTGGAACTCGCCGTCGCTGACCACGCTGTCGTCGGCCAGTCCGGCCTGGATGGTCTTGGCGGAGAAGAACGCGCCGAGGTCGCGCATGTCCTGCGGGGACAGCGTCGCAGCGAACCCGAGCATGATCGGATTGGCACGCTCGCCGCTCTTGAACAGGGCGAGCTGGCGCGCGATGTAGCGCTCATGCTGCCCGGCGATCTTCGGGTACTGCGGGTCGACCGAGTTGCCGTCGACGCTGTGGCAGGCGGCGCAGGCCGCTGCCTTCGATTCGCCACGGGCGGCATCGCCCGGCGTGGCCGGACCATGGGCTTCGGTCAGTGGTGCGACCTCGGCCGGAGCAGTCTCGGGAACTGCGGTCGCCGTGGCCGCAGAGTCGCTTTGCGCCGACGCTGCGAAGGCGGCAAACACGCCGGCCAGGCCCAAGATGTGCCGAAAGCTCATACACTGCTCCAAGAAATCGAATGTGGGCCGGCGCGGTGCGCCCGACCGGAAAGCCCGCGAATTATCCCAATGCCCCCCCGGAGGGTCAACGAACGGCCGCGTCCCGAGGACTTCCGGCCCGCCGACGCCAAGACGCATGTCCGAATCGCGCCCCAAGACCGCCTCTCCCGCCCGACGCCCGGCCGCCTCCGGCGCCCCTGCCCGGGCCACCGCAGCGCGCCAGCCGCCGAAGGCCAATCCCTTGCACGGCACCAGCTACGTGCTCAACGTGCAGTACCTGCGCCAGTTGCCCGAAGACGCCGAGCGCGAGGTGGCGATCTGCGGCCGCTCGAACGCCGGCAAGTCGACCGCGCTGAACGCGATCTGCGGACAGACCAAACTCGCCCGCACCAGCAAGACGCCGGGGCGCACCCAGCATCTGGTGTACTTCCGCAGTGGCCCCGGTCGCTATCTGGTCGATCTGCCTGGCTACGGCTACGCCGAGGTGCCGGGTGCCGTGCGCGATCACTGGCGTGGCCTGATCGATGACTACCTGCGCACCCGCGAGGCGCTGTTCGGTCTGCTCCTGATCATGGACATCCGCCACCCGCTCAAACCGTTCGACCTGATGATGCTGGACTACGCCAACGCGCGTGGACTGGCCGCGCATGTGCTGCTGAGCAAGGCCGACAAGCTGCCGCGCGGCCAGCGCGCCAAGCAGCTGCTCGCGGTGCAGCGGGAACTGGCCGGACGCG
The DNA here is from genome assembly GCA_020442465.1 of Lysobacterales bacterium. GTDB lineage: Bacteria > Pseudomonadota > Gammaproteobacteria > Xanthomonadales > Xanthomonadaceae > Pseudomarimonas. The sequence continues at coordinate 11,150 of JAGRJY010000154.1, read as the reverse complement.
CGGGCGTGCAGGTGCTGTCGGCACCGGACAAGCTCGGGCTCGACGAAGCCCGCGCCGTGCTGGCCGACTGGCTGCAGCTTGGCGGCGAACAGGCCGCCGGGTAGTCCTGCCCTGCCACGCCTGCCCAGAACCGTTGCGCATGAGCTCAGAACCACGCTTCCTCGCCCGCCGTGCGCGGAGCGTCGCAGCAGCCATTGCAAGGACGGCCGAGTGCCCCCATAAAAGCCCGATGCCCGAGGCACACTGCCCGGGATACCCCCAGCCCTCGCGGCGCGCGGTCGGAGACCCGGATGTCAGGACCCAGCAACGCCCAGTCCACGCCGATCGAGGGGCGTGACGACCTGGTGCAGTTCTTCAGCACAGGAAGCAAACCGCGTGACGCGTGGCGCATCGGCACCGAGCACGAGAAGTTCGGTTTCCGTCTCGACGACCTGCGTCCACCCGGCTACGACGGCCCGCAAGGCATCGGCGCGATGCTTGAAGGCTTGGCGACCTACGGCTGGAAGCGCATCGAAGAGAACGGCAAGCTGATCGCGCTGGAACGCGACACCGATCTTCCGCAGAGCTGCGGCTGCCTCGGCCAGGCCTCGGTCACGCTCGAGCCAGCGGGTCAGCTGGAGCTTTCCGGCGCCCAGCTCGAGAACCTGCACCAGACCTGCTGCGAAACCGCCGAACACCTGCGCGAGGTGAAGGAGGTCGCCGGCAAGCTCGGTCTCGGCTTCCTCGGCATGGGCTTCCAGCCGAAGTGGTCGTGTGCCGACATGCCGTGGATGCCGAAGGGCCGCTACGGAATCATGCGCGCCTACATGCCCAAGCGCGGCGATCTCGGCCTCGACATGATGACGCGCACGTGCACCGTTCAGGTCAACCTCGACTTCGCCGACGAAGCCGACATGGTGAAGAAATTCCGTGTCTCGCTGGCGCTGCAGCCGATCGCGACCGCGCTGTTCGCCGACTCGCCGTTCACCGACGGCAAGCCGAACGACTACCTCAGCTACCGCTCGCATATCTGGACCGATACCGACCCCGATCGTACCGGCCTGCTCGACTTCGTGTTCGAGGACGGATTCGGTTTCGAGCGCTATGCCGACTACATGCTCGATGTGCCGATGTACTTCGTCTATCGCGACGGGCGCTACATGGACGCCAGCGGGCAGAGCTTCCGCGACTTCTTTGATGGCCGACTGCCCGCGTTGCCGGGCGAACGACCGACGCTGAAGGATTGGGCCGACCACAGCACCACGGCGTTTCCCGAAGTCCGCCTGAAGAAATTCCTCGAGATGCGCGGCGCCGACAGCGGTCCGTGGAATCGCGTCTGCGCGTTGCCCGCGTTCTGGGTCGGCCTGCTGTACGACGATGCCGCACTCGATGCCGCCTGGGATCTGGTCAAGGATTTCTCGCTGGAGGAACGCCACGCCCTGCGCGATGGCGTACCCAGGCACGCCCTCAACCTGCCGTTCCGCGGCGGCAAGGTGCTCGATCTGGCGCGCGAGGCGCTGAGCATCTCCGCGCATGGACTGCAGCGCCGCGCGCGGCTGAACTCGAACGGTGCCGACGAACGCATCCATCTCGATCCGCTGCTGGAGACCGTCGACGCCGGGCTGACGCCGGCCGAACGCAAGCTGCAGCTGTTCCACGGCGCCTGGGGCGGCTCGATCGATCCGCTGTTTCGCGAATTCGCGTATTGACGCAAGATGGGACGACTTCCCGCGGTGACGCCACTGCGGGGTGAACGCGGCCAGGAAGGGCCGCGAGGCGGGTCGGTCGCGAGGCCGACCCAGTGATCACCGGCGGGGACGGCAGCGTGCCGGACACGCCCCGGACTGGCGGGTTCCGGATGGACCGACGCCAGCTTCCGGCCAGGCCTGGGGAGGAACCATGGCTACCGACTGGTCGACAAGCGACATCGATGTCGAAGGCTTGAGCGACGCCGATATCGAACAACTCGACAGCCTGCTCGAGCAGGTTGCCGTGCCGCACGACGGCATGTCGCTGGAAATGCTCGACGGATTTCTTTCCGCACTCGTGGTCGGGCCCGAGCTGGTGAAGCCCAGCGAGTACTGGCGCGAGATCTGGAACCACGACCCCGAGTGGCCCGACCGCGCGACCGGCGCCGAGGCGCATCGTCTGGTGCTCTCGCTGTGGAATGACATCGTCGACCGCCTGCAGGTCGATCTGCCCGACGAGGAGGTCGACGAGGACGACGACGAACTGGTCGATCAGATCGAAGCGGCGATGCCGCTGCTCGCCCTGCCCGAAGTGGCCGACGACGAGACCACCGAGGGCTTCGGTGGGCTGCCCGACGACTTCCCGCTGGCGGCCGCCTGGGGCGTGGGGTTCATGCGCGGAGTCGGGTTGCGTGCCGAGGCATGGGAAGCCTGGGAGCGCGAAGACGAAGATCTGGCCGAAGCCCTGACATCGATCGCACGCCTGACCGTACTCGATGCCGAACAAGCCGAGCAGCTCGGACTGCCGGCCGACGACTTGCCTGACCTTGCAGAGCGCATGCAGATCACCGGATCGATCCCGTCGATGCTGCAGGCGTTCAATCAGCAGCGACTCGCGTCATACGGCGACACTCATGTCGACATCGACCTGTGTCCCTGCGGCAGCGGTAAGCCGTTCCAGCAATGCTGCGGTGACAAGTCCAGGCTGAACTGAGCGCCGAGCGCAGCCGCCGTGAGCCGACCGCCCGATATCGACGTGCTGATCATCGGCGCCGGCGTGGTCGGCCTCGCCTGCGGCGTGGCGATGGCGCGTGCCGGCCGCGGCGTCATCGTCGCCGAGTCCGAAGAGCGCGCCGGCGAGGGCGTGTCGAGTCGCAACTCCGGAGTGATCCACGCCGGCCTGTACTACCCGACCGGTTCGCTCAAGGCGCGCGTCTGTGTACGCGGGCGCGAACTGCTCTACGACTTCTGCGCGCGCTACGGCGTGCCGCATCAGCGCACCGGCAAGTGGGTGGTGGCCGTCGAGCCCGCGCAGCTGGCTGAGCTGGAGAAGCTGGTCGAGCGCGCCGAGGCCAATGGTCTCGGCAGGCTGCGCATCGTTGACCGGGCCGAGCTGTCCCGGCTCGAGCCGGCGCTGCGCGCGCATGCGGCCATCGACGTGCCGCAGACCGGCATCGTCGACGTGCCGCTGTATGTCGAGGCGCTCGCCGGCGCCTTGCAGCAGGCGGGCGGCATGCTGGCGGTCGGCAACCGGGTTGCGCGAATCACCCCCGACGACGGCTGTTTCGCGGTCGAAGTCGAAGGCAGCGAAGCCGTGTATGCCCGCGCGGTGGTCAACGCCGCGGGGCTCTCGGCGCAGTCGGTTGCCCGCACCGTGGCCGGACTCTCTGAACAATTCATTCCACCGCTACACCCGGCCAGCGGGCACTACTACCGAAGCAGCCGGCCGGTGCCGTTCTCGCGCCTGGTCTATCCCATGCCCGGCGTATCCGGCCTGGGTGTGCATCTCGGCTACGACCCCGAAGGCCGGCCGCGTTTCGGGCCGGATGTTCGATTCCCCGGACGCGTTGACTATGGCTTCGACGACAGCCAGAAGGCATCGTTCGCCGAATCCATCCGCGGCTGGTGGCCCGAACTCGACGACGACGACCTGCATCCAGACTTCGTCGGCGTGCGGCCGAAGCTGGTCGGGCCCGGCGAGCCGACGCCGGATTTCATCATCCAGGACGACACTACCCACGGTTTGCGCGGGCTGATCAACCTGTTCGGCATCGAGTCGCCCGGGCTGACCTCCTCGTTGGCCATCGGCGAAGAGGTGCGGGACCGTCTTCATCCCTGTTTCGACTGAGGCATGTCGTGGTCGGGTCGGCAGCCGAGCCATCGCGACCCGTCGCCTGGTTGATCGCCGCGCGCGCCCTGCGCGATTTCGGCGACGGATTCGTCGCCGTGCTGCTGCCGGTGTATCTGCTTTCGCTGGGCTTCTCCGCGCTGCAGGTCGGCGTTCTCGCTACCCTGTCACTCGCCGGCTCGGCTCTGCTGACCCTGGCATTCGGCGTGCTCGGCGGGCGCCACGATCCGTTGGGTCTGCTGCGCGTCTGCGCGGCGCTGATGATCGCGACCGGCATGGCGTTCACGGCCGTGCACGACTACGGGGTGCTGCTGGCAGTGGCCTTCGTCGGCACCATCAACCCCTCGGCCGGCGGCGTCAGCGTGTTCGTGCCGCTCGAGCATGCCGCGCTCACCCGCGAAGTGGTGGCATCGCGACGCACCTGGATGTTCGCCCACTACAGCCTGATCGGCGCCCTGGCGGCGGCACTCGGCGCCTTCGCCGCGGCGGGTCCGGAACTGTTGGGGTCGTTCGGGGTGGAACGACGCGCCGCACTGCGTGCCATGTTCGGTCTCTACGCGATGCTCGGACTCGGTGCGGCGATCTGCTATGCCAGAGTGCCACCACGCCCGCGCCCCAAGCCGGATGCGCCTGCGTCGACGCTCGGGCCGTCACGTCGCATCGTCGTGCGACTGGCCTTGCTGTTCTGCCTGGACTCGTTCGCAGGTGGCCTGGTCGTCCAGTCGCTGCTGGCCCTGTGGCTGTTCGAGCGCTTCGGGCTGTCGCTGGTCGAGGCCGGTGCGTTCTTCTTCTGGTCCGGACTGCTCTCGGCCGCCTCGTTTCCCGTGGCTGCGCGACTGGCCAACCGCTTCGGTCTGATCCCGACCATGGTGTTCACCCACATTCCGGCGAGCCTCATGCTGATCGCCGCAGCGTTCGCCACCGATGTGCGTGTCGCGCTGGGGCTGCTGCTCGCCCGGGCCTTCCTGTCGCAGATGGACGTGCCGACACGATCCTCCTACGTGATGGCCGTGGTGTCCGAGCCCGAGCGCGCCGCAGCAGCCAGTTTCACCGCGGTGCCGCGCAGTCTTGCCGCAGCGGCCAGCCCGGCGCTGTCCGGCGCGCTGTTTGCGGCATCCCTGCACACCTGGCCCTTGCTGCTTTGCGGTGCATTGAAGATCGCCTACGACCTGCTGCTCCTCCGGCAGTTCCGTCATGTTCGGCCGCCGGAGGAGCGTTGAGCGCGGGCACGTGGCTCACGCCGCCTTGCGGTCGCCGAGCGGCAGTGCGACCGCTGTGGCACGGTCGATGTCTTCGTTGGCGCTCGCCAGCGCCGCCGCGCGCGGCTCGGCGCCCATGTTCAACCCTTCTGCGCGCACGAAGCGCACGTCGCTGATGCCAATGAAGCCGAGTACCTGGCGCAGATACGCTTCCTGGAAGTCCATCTGCGGTGCAGCGCTGTACGCGCCACCACGGGTGGAAACGATGTACACGGTCTTGCCGTGGACGAGGCCCTCGGGGCCCTTCTCGGTGTAACGAAAGGTCTTGCCCGCCACCGCGATGCGGTCGATCCATGCCTTGAGCTGAGTCGGAATGCTGAAGTTGTACATCGGTGCGCCGATGACGACGACGTCGGCAGCGAACAGTTCGTCGAGCACGGCCTGATCATCCAGGGCCGCGCCGGTGTCGGTGCCGGCGGGGGGCGCCCAGTGCGGCAGCGGCTGCGCAGAAAGATCGCGATAGACCGTCTCTGCGCCGGGAGTCTGGCGCTGCAGTCGGGAGATCAGCGCGGCAGTCAGCTGGCGTGAAACCGAGTGCTGGCCCAGCGGGCTGGAGTCGATGTGAAGCAGGTTCATGGCGTTCTCTTTGGATGGGGTGGGCGGGTCGATACCGCCTTGGCACCCAATCTATGTGGAGAACACTGGTACGATAAGTAGGCAAAAACCGGATAGATCGTTCACTCTGGGAAACAATCGTGCTGTCTGCCGCAGAGCCCATCCCCGATCTCAACGATCTGTATTTCTTCGCCATGGTGGTCGAGCACGGCGGCTTCTCGGCCGCGGGTCGCGCCCTGGGTGTGCCGAAGTCGCGTCTGAGCAAGCGCATCGCCGCACTGGAAGATCGGCTCGGCGTACGCATGCTCCAGCGCACCACACGCAAGTTCACCGTGACCGAAGTCGGTCAGCAGTTCTACGAACACTGCCGCGCGGTGATCGAAGAGGCGCGCGCCGCCCAGGAGGCGGTGGACACGCTGCGCGTCGAGCCGCGGGGCGTGGTGCGTCTCACCTGTCCGATCTCGCTGGCGCAGACCGTGCTCGCCTTCGTGCTGCCGGAGTTTCTGGCGCGCTATCCGAAAGTGCAGGTACAGATGGTCTCCACCGACCGCCGCGTCGATCTCATCGGCGAAGGGGTCGATATCGCGATTCGCGTGCGCACGCGCATCGATACCGACGCCACCATGGTGATGCGCAGCTTCGGCCTGTCGCGCGTGCTGCCGGTCGCCAGTCCGGGCCTGCTCGACCGTCTCGGTCGGCCGCAGCATCCTTCCGAACTGGCCCTGATGCCGACGCTGTCGATCGTCGAGCGCGATGCCGGCCAGCATTGGGAGCTGATTCGCGACGATGGTTTGGCGGTGACGGTGGACATTCGGCCGGTGTTGCGTTGCGGCGAGTTCAACGTGATCCTGCAGTCCGCCATCGCCGGTATCGGCGTCGCCATGCTGCCCGAGTTCGTGTGTGCCCACGCCATCACCCAGGGCACGCTCGAGGTGCTGTTGCCCGAGTGGAGCGCCCCCGAAGGCACGATGCACTTCGTGTATCCGAGTCGGCGCGAGCAGCTGCCGGCGGTGCGTGCGCTGGTCGAGTTTCTCGCAGACCGGCTGCCCGATGCGGCGCGTCAGAAGCACGAAGCCTGTCGCCAGCGTAGCGAACCCTGGGTTGATGCGGAGCCGTTGCGAACGGCGAAGCGAAGAAGCAGAAAGACCTCCGTGCGAGCCGTTCGGTCATCCGACGAGCGGTAGTGCCAAAACGCTTGCAACGGAAATTTAACAGGCGTATCGTGCGCGGCCTTCGCACCACGTACATCAGCTCCTAACCAAGACTTTCATCGAATCCTGTCGCTATGAAATCGTTTATCGCCTACCGCCACGAACAGCTCGACCCGCGCAATCTGCGCGACGCGCTGCCGTGCGCAATCGTCGGCGCCATCCAGAGCTGGCGCGGCAGCGACGTCTGCTGACGATCGATCTTCATGCGGAGATCGGTCAACCCGATCTCCGAGGCAAACGAACGCCCTCGGATGACCTCCGGGGGCGTTTTCGTTTGCGTTCGAAAAACTTGCAGGAGTCTTCGAAGAATTCGTGCTGCAGCGTCGTAGTTCGCTGTCGCACAAAGGGATTGCCGCTCAACCTTGGGCGGTAATGCGGAGCATCAATCCTCCCGCTTTCAGCGGCGCTGGCTCGAACGCCAGCCCGGTGCGCACGGCATTGCCGTGGCGTATGCCGAAGGCGAGGGTGGGGTGTTCCACGATGGGTCATTAGCCAATTGGAAAGGCAACGGTTCAGCGCCGTCATATGTCGGTTCGATTCCGACATGACCACCACTGGATAGCTCAGACGGTTAGAGCATCGAATTTTTAATTCGAGAGTCGCGGGTTCGATTCCCGCTCCAAATGCCGTAACAGGCACTTTGCGTTTCTCACAAGGAGACGCCCACCCGGAAACGCGCCGTGCCGTCTGCGCCGTGATGCTCGCATCACGACATGGGCGGCAGCGGGGCGCACGCCGGAACCGCGTCCGCGACGCGGTCGACGAGCTGAGGGCTGCTGCGCGCAGAACACCGCCTGCTGCAGCCTGACGCTCCGACGCCGTCGAGCGCACGCCGATCCCGCGTACGTCGCGTCAAGGTGCGTTTCCACCTTTTTCTTCGATGCCTCTCGAAGTATCGAGTCGTTCGAGGTGTCAGTCGGATGCCATGAACGCACAAACAAGAGGACGACGTCATCCCGGCGCAAGCCGGGATCCATCTGGCTCCGTTCTCCAATGGATCCCGGCTTGCGCCGGGATGACGAGCAAGGGACGCGAGGCGCCGTCTGCGAGGCGCCGCGTGTAACAAAGAGCGGCGCGTCCAGGACGCGCCCTACGGTCAGCGATAGATGTAGGGCGCATCTCGGATGCGCCGCGCGCGAGGCGCCGGATGAAATCGCCAACGGCGCATCCGAGGTGCGCCCTACGCGAACGTGATCTGCGGGTGGTTTGCACCCGGGCGGCGAAGGCAATCGATTCCCCTTCGCCGTTCTTCATCGCCGGAATCGAACCACCAGAGCCAACAAGGAATACAGCCAATGTTCTGGACCAAGCGGGTCGTGATCGGAGACGGCGAACGCGGCCTGGTGTACCGAAACCGTCAGTTTCAGCGTGTGCTGATGCCGGGTGTGTACCGCTACTTCGACCCGATGGGTCGGATGAGCGTGACCTGCCACGACATTGCGTCGCCGGAGTGCCGCGGCAACGACAAGGATGTGCTGATTCGCGTGCTGGGTGAGGCGCTCGATCGCTACTTCGTGCTGGCCGACATCGGCAGCGAAGAGGTCGGTCTGGTCAGCCGCAACGGTCGTCTGAACGATGTCCTGCCTCCGGGTAGCCGCGTGCTGTTCTGGCGCGGTCTGGTCGACATCGAGGTCGAGAAGGTCTCGCTGCACGATGGCCTGGCGGTGTCGCGCGTGGTCGCGACTCGTCTGCGCCAGATCGGCCTGCTCGATCGCGTGTCGGTGGCGGTCACGGTTCCGGTGGAATCGACCGGTCTCGTCTTCGTGGATGGCGAGCTGGCTGAAACCCTGGCGCCGGGAAGCTATGCGTTCTGGAACTTCCGCAAGAACGTGAGTGCGGAAGTGATCGACCAGCGGCTGCTGTCGCTGGAGGTGTCGGGTCAGGAACTGCTCACGCGTGACCGTGTGTCGCTGCGTGTGAACCTGGCCGCGAGCCTGCGTGTGGCTGATCCGGTGGTGGCACGCACCCGGGTCGCCAAGCACAGCGACTTCATCTATCGCGAACTGCAGTACGGCTTGCGTCGTGCGGTGGCCGCGAAGACTTTGGATGAATTGCTCGGCGACAAGGCCTCGCTCGACGCCGACATCTTCGCCTACGTGCGTGGTCGCGTCACTGAATACGGCATCGAGGTACTGGGTGTCGGTGTGAAGGACGTGATCCTGCCGGGTGAGATGAAGGAGATCCTCAACAGCGTGGTGCAGGCGGAGAAGCTGGCCCAGGCCAACGTGATTCGTCGTCGTGAAGAGTCGAACGCAACGCGTTCGTTGCTCAACACCGCCAAGTTGATCGAGGACAACCCGACCTTGATGCGCCTGAAGGAGCTGGAGGCGCTGGAAAAGGTCACCGAGAAGATCGACAAGCTGACCGTGTTCGGCGGCCTGGATGGCGTGATGAAGGAACTCGTGAAGCTGCGTTGAGCTTCCACTGGACTCCGCATGCGAGGGCTCATGCGGAACGGCCAATGCGGGCCCGGAATGGGCCGGGCCCGCCACGTGAAGTCAATCAGTGATGACCGCTGTTGCCGTCATCCCGGCGTAAGCCGGGATCCAATTGGACTTTCGGTCTTTGATTTCAATGGACCCCGGCGTGCGCCGGGGTGACGAACACGCGGTCTGGGAGTGATGGTCGAGCCAGCACCGGCTCGCCGCGCCAACCTCGATGTCGAATCGGCGCGAGAATACGAAACCAAGGAAAACAGCCATGAGCACGAACTACACCTTCCTGCATGCCGAAGGCAGCACCCCGATCAAAGCCTGGGTGCGAGGCGTGCCGGTCGAGGCGCAGGCGCAGCAGCAGCTGCAGAACATCGCGGCGCTGCCCTTCGTCGGGCCGTGGGTGGCCGTGATGCCCGACGTGCATCTGGGCATCGGTGCCACGGTCGGTTCGGTCGTGCCCACCCGGGGTGCGATCATCCCGGCGGCGGTCGGTGTCGACATCGGCTGCGGTATGGCCGCGGTGCGGACGTCGTTGACGGCCGCCCAGTTGCCCGATTCGCTGGTCAAACTGCGAAGCGAGATCGAGCGGGCGATCCCGGTCGGCAACGGTGCGCACGGTGATCACGCCAAGATGCCGGACAGCGTCGAGTCGATCATCGATCGCAATGCGCTGTATCCGCGGCTCGAGGCGATCAAGGCGAAGCATCGGGGCATCCGCACCGACAAGCTGGCCAAGCAGATGGGCACGCTCGGCGGCGGCAACCACTTCATCGAGGTCTGTCTCGACGAGAGCGACCGCGTGTGGGTGATGCTGCACTCCGGCTCACGAGGCACCGGCAACCTGATCGGCACCTACTTCATCCAGAAGGCGAGGGAAGAACTCGGTCGTCGCGTGCTCGGCTACCACGTGCCCGACAAGGATCTCGCGTTCTTCATGGAAGGCGAGGCCCTGTTCGAGGACTACGTCGAAGCGGTGTCGTGGGCGCAGGACTACGCCCGCTGCAACCGGGAGGCGATTATGACGCGGGTGCTCGGTGCGCTGCGCAAGCAGCTGCCGAAGTTCCAGCTGGACACGATGGCGGTGAACTGCCATCACAACTATGTCCAGAAGGAGACGCATCACGGCAAGGAGCTGTTCGTCACCCGAAAGGGAGCGGTCAGCGCCCGCGCCGGCGAGCTCGGCATCATCCCCGGCAGCATGGGTGCGCAGAGCTTCATCGTGCGGGGCCTCGGCAACGACGAGAGCTTCCACAGCTGCAGCCACGGTGCCGGCCGGGTCATGAGCCGAACCCAGGCGAAGAAGTCGATCACGCTCAAGCAGCATCGCGAGGCCACCGCCCACGTCGAATGCCGCAAGGACGAGGGCGTGATCGACGAATCGCCGGCCGCCTACAAGCCCATCGACAAGGTCATGGCGGCACAGCGTGACCTGGTCGAAATCGTGCACACCCTGCGACAGGTCGTGTGCGTGAAGGGCTGAGGCGGTCGTTCACCCCACAACCAAGAGGAAAGGAGAGCGGGCCGCCGGACGGCGGCCCGCGCACGCGCCATCACACTTGCAGGCATGTGTCCCCGGCCATCACTCAACGACTGATTCATACCGATGGTCGGGAATGAATTCCCTCCTACAGAAGGCGGTGTGCATCGACGTTGCGGGCTTCTTGTAGGAGGGGTTTCAACCCCGACCGAGGCGCTGGAATCTTGTGATGTGGCCGCGCTGTCGGCGCGTGGTGGTCGGGAATGAATTCCCTCCTACAGAAAAGCCGCGGCCTGCCCCTTGTAGGAGGGGTTTCAACCCCGACCGAGGCGCTGGAATCTTGTGATGTGGCCGCGCTGTCGGCGCGTGGTGGTCGGGAATGAATTCCTTCCAACAGAAGAGCTGCGGCCTGCCCCTT
>JAGRJY010000153.1 GCA_020442465.1 Lysobacterales bacterium | reverse complement strand
TCGCGCGCACGGTCTGCTCGTCGAGATTCCAGATCGGATAGCTGAGCAGCGAGGCGTGTCCCGCGGCCTGCTGCGCCGCCAGCTGCCGATTGATCTGCTCGCGCTCCTCGACGCGATGCAGAAAGGAAACGAGCACGAACACCAGCGCACTGAATACCACCGCCGGCACGGTGATCAGCAGGAACTTGCTGCTAAGTCGGTTGCGCCTCAGCACCGACTGAGCCCGGATCGACGACAGCGTGCGCCATGCACGACGACCCGACTGCTGCCGACTTCGCCTCGCCCGTGGCCACGCCGCCGGCTTGCCGCGCGGCACAGGCTGCGCCGGTTCGGCGAGGGGGCACTCGGCGCACGGGCGGAATCACGAGGCATGCGGAAACCTGGCCGGGGCGTGCATGCATCATCGCGCTTTTGCCCTGCCGCGGCCAAGCGCTCGGCGCGCGCTTTCGTCCCGGACGACGCTGCCGCATACTGCGTGGCAATGCTTCATCGTTCCCGTTCGTCAACATGGCACCGCTGGTGCGCGCGCGGTGTGTGCGCGGGCGTGCTGGGCCTCGTCTCCACGCTTGCGTCGGCAGAGCCCGCAACCTGGTCGGTCTGCCTCGACCAGGCCGACTGGCCGCCGCACATCCGCTTCGTCGACGGCCAGCCGCAGGGACGCCACATCGCGCTGATGCGCGACGCCGCGGCGTCGATCGGCGTCCACCTCGACTTTCGCGCGATGCCCTGGGTGCGCTGCCAGCTGCAGGCCGAGCTGGGTGACGTCGATGCCATCGCCCCGCTGGTGCACAGCGCGGCGCGCGGCGAGGCCTTCCGGTTTCCCCCCGGGGCCGGCGAGGGGCCCAACCGTTTCGCCATCGACGAGATCGACGATGTGGTGATCACCCTGGCGGCGGACGGATTCAGCTACCGCGGCCAGCTCGCCGAATTGCCCCGTCCGGTGCGCGTGCCGCGCGGCTGGGAGATCGGCCGCTACCTGCGTGGGCTCGGCCTCGACATCGACGACGGCGCGCCCAGCGACCGGGCCAACATGCTCAAGCTGCTGCGTGACGGCCGCGGCTCGGTGGTCGCGACCCGCGACAGTGCGGCGCAGGAAATCGCCAACACACCGATGCTGTCGGCGCTGAGCATCAGCACCGAACCGGTGCGTCGACTGTCGTACTTCCTGGCGTTCTCCCGCCGGACGGCGATCGCCACGACGCGTCAGCAAGCGTTCTGGGATGCGGTGGCGCGGCTGCGCACGCAGGTTGCCGAACCGGCGGGCCCGCCGCCGGGCTGATCGCTGTCGATCCGACGGTCAGCGGCCGATCAGGTCGCGGATCGCTCAGAACGCCAGATCGACGCTGACGAAGAACTGCCGTGGCGCGCCGCGCAGCAGGGTGTAGTGCTGACCATCCGGGTCGAAGGCGACGAAACCGTTGCTGCCGACGGTGGCAAAATACCGCCGATCGAACACGTTGTTCAGCTGCGCGCGAAACTCGAGCCGCCCGCGCCGCAGCCACCGGCTGGCGTCGTAGGCCAGGTCGAGATCGACCAGGGTCACGCCCGCCACCTCGGCATCGTTGCTGTAGGTGATCGCGCGATCACCGTGGTGCCGCGCGCGCAGACCCGCCCGCCAGTCGTTGCGCCGCCATTCCAGCTGGGTGGACGCCAGCCAGCGCGGCGCATCCACCACCCGCTTGCCGCGGGTCGGCACCAGGGTGGTGCCATCGAGGTAGTCGTCGCGATAGCGCGCGTCGTTGTAGCTGAGGGACGCGCGCAGACTGAGCGCTGCACCGATCTGTCGACGCCACACGCCCTCGACACCCTGCGAGACCACCGAGCCGACATTGGCGAATCCGAACGGACAGCCGACGATGCCACTGCAGCGCGCAATGCCGAGCAGGCGATCGTCGAAATCGATCCGGTAGGCCGCCAACGCCAGTTCACCCTGCGGCCCGCGGCGACGCCAGCCGGCCTCGATCAGGCGCGACTGTTCGGCGCGCAGCGATCCGGCAAACGCATCGAAGGCCTCCTGGGTGGTGGAGAACGGCCCGTCGATGCCCGGTCGCAATGCAGCGGTGCGCTGGTTGGCGGCGACGAAGGCTTCCTGGTCCGCGCCGATCCGACGCCGCAGGCTGATCTGCGGCTGGAAGTGGTCGCGGGTCCGCAGCACGCCCGCCGCGCGGTTGCCCAACAAGGACTTTGCGCGGATGCGCACGTCGCTGGCCTTGGCGCCCCACTCCAGCGCCCAGCGGTCATCCAGGGTCCAGCGGTCGCTGAGATAGATCTCGCGGGTCGAGACGTGGAATCGCTGCGCGAACACCGCCTGATCGGGATCACGATAGAAGCGTGCGGCATTCGGTGGCTCGGACCGCAGCAGGTGGTAGAAATTGCGCCGCAGGTCGTGGGTGTTGTGTTCCAGCCAACCACCGACGCTGAGTTCGTGCGTGCCCAGGGCGAACTGTCCTTGCGGCAGCAGGCCCGAACGGTCGATGTCGTACTCGGTGGTGCGCAGGGAAATCGGCACGTCGGGTGAAGGCGTGTACGGCGTCGTCCAGTGCCCTTGGCCCTCGTTGCGGTGCGCGTAGCCGGTGAGGTGCAACGACCAGGCTTCGCCACCGTCCCAGTCGAGGCTGAGGTACCCCAGGTCGTCATCGCGCAGACCACGGCCGAGGTAGTAGGCGTCGTCCAGGGTTTCGACGCCACCGCTGAACTGGCCTTCCGCGGCGGCGATCGCGCGCGCCCAGTCGGGGGCGTAGTAGTCCCAGTCCCAGCCGAGCCGACGCTGCGAGTCGAGCGAGAAGTCCATGTAGTCGGTGTCGCGACGCCGCGCCGTGGCGACGTAGCCGCTCAGCTCCAGCGCTCCGAAGCTGCCGCGCAGGAATCCGTTGAACTGGCGCAGGTTCTGCTCGCCCCAGCCCTTCCACTTGTCGGTCGTGTGGTCGGCGCCACTGAGCGCGAACTGCCATGGCCCGAGCGTCCCGGAGTCGATCCGCGCAAAGCTGCGGCGCAGGCCGTCGCTGCCGACACTCTGCGCGGCATGGATGCCGAACGCCTCGGTGGGGCCACGGGTGAAGGCCGCCACGGTGCCGCCCAAGGCATGCGCGGCGGGGGTATCCAGCGCGGCGCTGCCCTGGGCCAGTTCGAGGAAGGCCAGGTTCTCGGCAATCAGCGCGCGGCTGAGGTGCAATCCACTGTGATTCGCATAGCTCATGTCGCCCAGCGGAATACCGTCGAGGGTGAAGCCCAGCTGGGTCTGCGCGAAGCCGCGCAGGGACAGGCGGGTCGACCATTCGTAGCTCGCCCACGGATCGGCCGAGGTGAGATGCACTCCGGGTGACTGCTCGAGCAGGCGCAGCGGGCTGCTGCCGGGGGGCAGGCG
>JAGRJY010000152.1 GCA_020442465.1 Lysobacterales bacterium | reverse complement strand
TCGCGTTCGGATGCAGCTGCTCGCGACAACGCGTCGGCGACGTACTGCTCGCGCTCGGCGCCGAACAGGCGATGGAGTCGATCGAGGCATCGACCGGCGTCGTCGGCGTGCAGTGCGAATTCTGCGGTCAGCGCTACAGCTTCGACCCGGTCGATCTGGAACAGCTGTTCGCCGGCGGCGGCACCGAACGCGCTTCATCCAGGAAGCTGAACTGAACCTCTGCGCTGCGCACGCGGCGCGGACGAACTAGCGCAGTGCCGCCATGGCCCGCTCTTCGAGCAGGGCCTGCAGCGAGAGCGGGCGCGAGAACAGGTAGCCCTGTCCGTATCCGCAGCCGAACTGCCGCACCAGGTTCATCTGCTGCCGCGTCTCGATGCCCTCGGCGATCACCGACATGCCCAGCGCGTTGCCGAGCGAGCAGATCGCGTGCATCACCGCGTGCGCATTCGGCGAGTCGTCCTGATCGAGCGCGACGACGAAGCTGCGGTCGATCTTGAGGGTGTTGAGCGGGAAACGATGCAGGTAGCTCAGCGAGGAATAGCCGGTACCGAAGTCGTCGAGTGCAAGGCGAATGCCGGACGCGCGCAGCTCGTCCATCATCACCCGCACCTTTTCCGGTTCCTCGATCAGGATGTGCTCGGTCACTTCGACCTGCAGACTCTGCGGTGGGAAGTCGAATCGGTCGAGCAATCTGAGGAAGTCGGTGACGAAGCGCGGATTGCGGAAGTGGCGCCCACCGACGTTCAAGGTCACGTAGCTGCCATCGCGGGTCAGTTGACCGGCATGTTCAGCGACGGCCTCGAAAATCTGCCAGTCCATCGCCTCGGCGACGCCGGTTTCCTCGGCCGTCGAGAGAAACTCACCGGGACCCAGCAGCCCACGCTGCGGATGCCGCCAGCGCATCAGCGCCTCGTAGCCGGCGACGCGTCCGGTGGCGAGCGCGATGATCGGCTGGAACACCGGCTCGAACTCGCTGCGCGCCAGCGCTCGGCGAAGATTGCCTTCGACCTCCATCTGCTGCAGCGCTTCGCGGCGCAGCGCGTCGTCGAACACCTCGTAGCGGCGGCGTCCACGCGCCTTGGCCCGGTACAGGGCCACATCGGCATCGCGCAACAGCTCGCCCGGGCTGACGTACTGGGCCCGCGCCGAGGCAATGCCGACGCTCGCCGCGGTGAACAGCTCCTTGCCGCCCGCGCGAATCGGTTCGTCCAGCACGGCGATGATCTGTGACGCGAGTTCGACCACGTCCTCGTCGCGGCCGATCTGCCGCACCAGCACGGCGAATTCGTCGCCGCCGAGTCGCGCCACCATGCCCTTGCCGGTGACCACCTCGGTGAGCCGCTTGCCTACTTCCTTGAGCAACTCGTCACCGACCAGGTGCCCGACCGAATCGTTGATGACCTTGAATCGATCCAGATCGAGGAACAGCACGCCGAACCGGCGATCGGGCTGACGTCGGAACAGCAGCAGGGACTCCGCCAGCGCGTCGAGGAACGTCACGCGATTGGGCAGGCCGGTGAGCGCATCGTGGGTCGCCGCATACTGCAGCTGACGCTCGAATCGCTGGCGCTCGAGAATCTGCTCGCGCAGGTCGCGATTGGCCGAGTACAGCGCTTCGGTGCGCTCGGCCACCCGGCGTTCGAGCTCGGCATTGGCCTGGCGCAAGCGTTCACCGGCATGCTTGCGATCGAGCGCGTTGGCGATATGCAGCGACACGAAGGTGAGAATTTCCTGATCGCGACGCTGGTAGCCATGCTCGGAATCGTAGCTCTGCACGGCGATCACGCCGGCGGTGCCGCTCTCGCACATCAAGGGCACGCCGAGCCACATCGTCGCACGCGCACCCACGCTGTGGATTTCACCCGCCTCGTTCAGATCGTCGATCGCGTTGCGATCGGCCAGCAGGGCCTGGCCGGTGCGCAGCACATATTCGGTCAGGCCACGACCGAGCTTGCGCGCGCCGATCTGCACGTCGCGCTCGTCGGCCGAGTAGGGAAACTCCAGCGCATCGCCGTCGGCGCTGAGCATCGCGATGTAGAAGTTCTTGGCGTAAAGCAGACGGCCGATGATGCGGTGCAGGGCGGCGTAGAACTCTTCCAGCGAGACCGGCTCCGAACCCAGCTCGGTAATCCGGAACAGCGCCGCCTGCAGCTGTTCGCCGCGCTGACGCTCGTCGACCTCGATCATCAGCGCGCGGTTGGCCTCGCGCAACTCATTGGTGCGCTGCTGCACCCGTCGCTCGAGTTCGGACTGGATCCAGCGCTGCTGCAGGATGCCGGCGATATGCTGGGCGACGAAGTTGAGCAGGCTGCGATCGCGTTCCTGATAGCGGTAGCGCGGGTCGTAGCTCTGCACGACCACGGCACCGAAACACTCACCCGCGGCGAGCAAGGGCACGCCCAACCAGTCGACCGACTGCGGGCCGTGGCCGCCCATTTCCAGGCCGGCCTCTTCCACCAGCCGCTCAGACGGGCCCATCAGTGCCGCACCGGTCGCCATCACGTGCGCGGTCAGTGAATCCTTCATCACTTCCGGCCCGAACGCCTTCTCCGGATCGGGCGGCTCGGCATCCTCGGTATCACGGAAGTACGGGAAGCGGATCTCGTTGCCGCCGCGTTCGCGCAGCGCCACGAAGAAGTTTTCGGCATACATCAGCGTGCCGACGATCCCGTGCAGCGAACCGAGGATGTCGGACAGCTCGCGCGTCGATGCCGCCAGATCGGCCACCGCGAACAGGGCCTGCTGCAGCCGTTCGGCCTCGCGCAGGCGCCCCTCGGCGGTGCGGGCGCGCTCGAACTCGAGCGACGTCGGCAACCGGCGTTCGAGGATCTGCGCGGCCTGCTGCAGTCTGCGCACCGGCTCCGGGCCCGGCGTGCAGCCCGCTACGACCAGGGCGACGCGGCCCGCGCCGGGCACATGCAGCGGCAGGGCAAGGCGACCGTTGCCGGAGACGCAGGGCTCCTCCCCGTCAGAAGAGCCGGCCACCTGGGAATCGTCTTCATCCGGCGCACAGCCGGCGAAGGCCAGGCAGCGCCAGCCCGAGTTCGAGCCCGAACCGTCGTCTTGCCACAGCTGGACTCCGCTGGCGCCCACCTCACCGGACGCCCAGGCCAGAAACGACGTGACCAGCTCGCCGGGCGGCGTGCCGGACAGCAGCACATCCTTTCGACTGGCGAGTTCGCCCCCTGCCAAGCCTGAAAGCTTGGCCTGCTGGGCGCCCAGTTCCAGCTGCTCGTCGTCCATGCGGTTCCCAGGCAAGAAGGAAAAGCATAGCCCAGCGCGCCTGCGCGGGCTCTACTCGGGGTCACTGCCCACACGACCCTGAACGGACCCTTCCTGCCCTGCCCCCGACTTGCTGTTAAGGTCGTGTAAACACGAGTATCCTTGCTAGCAGCCTCCGGCTCAACAACTTTGCGCATGCGTGTTGCCCCGACATCGACGTGTGTTCTGCTCGCAGCGGCGCTCTTCGGATCGCTCGTTGGTGGGTCGGTGCGCGCCGACGAGGCCTGGCCCCTGCTGGTCAGCAGGAGCGAAACACCCGCACTCGATGCCGTGCTGCTCGATGGCCAGCGTGCACTGGAGCGCGAACGCCTGCTCATTGCGCCGCGAAGGCTGGATGCGCGGCGCAACCATGCGACCCTCGAAATCGAACACAGCAACGCCCTGGGATGGCTGTGCGGTCAACGCGGCTCGGTCGCGCCGCTGCTGGGTCCGTTGGACCAGGGCTGCGCACAGTGGCAGCTCGGTGAAGAAGACCCGTTGATCGGCATGCCGCGGCAACAGGTGATCGGCGCGGAAATCGGCTTCAGCCTGCCCGAGCAGGATCTGCACTTCGGCCTCGGCGCCACCTGGCTGGCTTCGGACGCCTTCAGCGATGGCGCCGCGGACGCCGGCATCATCGTGCCGCTGCGCGAAGGGTTCGTGGAAGGTTTCTCCCAGCTGTCTGTCAGTGCGCAGCACGGTTTCGGCGTCTCGCGCTGGATTCGTCTCACCGGCAGCCAAACGCAGCTGAGGGCCTCGTCCATCTGGGCATCGGGCCCACTGCGCGACTGGTCGCAGTCGGCGCTGACCTTCGATGCCGGCGTCGGCGCCTTCAGCGGCAGCGTGCGCGGACACCGCAACCAGTCCCCCTGGTGGCCGCAACCGTGGTCCGACGTCGACCTGGGCATCAGCTGGAAGACGCCCTGGGCCGGACAGATCACCGTCGGGGCCCGCAACGTGCTCGGCAATGCGCCGAAGCTGCCGGACACCTCGGAAGCGATCGAGCCGGAGTCGCGCGTACCCTACGTACGCTATCAGCAGGACCTCTGAGCCTGACCGAGCGGCGCTCGCCGGCACACGGCCCGGCGGCTTGCAGCGTCCTGTCGTTGGTCCTCGACGTGAATCGAACAAGTGGATCGTTGTGCAGCAAGTGACGCTGCGCCCGGTACTTCTGCAGCCTGATCGGCTGCGCGTCAGCCCTGCCTGCGAACGGGCAACGGCTTAGCCGGCGCGCCGCGCGGACATTCGCCACCCGGCGATCGAACCCTCGACGAAGTGCACGGTGCCGATCTCGGGGGCGCGATCTCCCAACTGTGCGGCCCAGGCTTCGAGCTGGGACGATTCGACAGCACAGGCAGCCAGCTCCTGCTGTCGAAGCTCGGCGTTGTGCATGCGTTCGAGCGTGCCACGCCACGTCGCGTGCGCGGCTGCACCGCCGTGCGCACGAGCAGTGGCGAACACGCTGGCAGATTGCTGCCAGGCCTCGTGCAGCAGGTCCGGATGCCGCGAAGTCGAGGCGCGCGCGCGCAGCGCGCCGAGCAGCGCGTCGTAGCGCTGCTTGGCGCGCTGGGCCGACACATCGCTGCGCAGCGCTGCGCGCCCTGCCTCGCTGGCCGATTGCGCCATCGGCGCCACCATGGCGTCGACCGCGGCCGCCCAGCCTTCGGTTCGCAGCCAAACATGATGGGCGCACTCTTCGCGCGCAATGCGCACCGGCAGGCCCTCGGGATGGTGCAGCACGGCGGCCAGACGTCCGCCCCCGCACAGCACGCGCGCAACCTCCGAAAACGCGCCGTCACCAACGTACTCGATGCCGAACTGACTGCTGGCCAGATCCACGCTTGCGTCCGCACACGGCAGCCGGGCAGCGTCGACACCACCGATGAACCGTATCCGGTCGCGCGCGCCCGACGTGAGGGCGCTGTGCCAATCGGGATGCACGTTGACCAGGTCGAACGCCTGCACAGTGCCGGCGCACTCGCGAAACGCGTGGTGCTCGCTCAGCAGCTGGGGAATGGCCCCGTTGCCGGTGCACAGATCGACCATCCTGAACCCGTCCGGCAACGCGTCGAAACATCCCGACCAGAACGCAGCGATGTCCCCGTCGTAGTTGTGGCGAAAGCTGCCAGGACAGGAGTGCAGCGCGCCCGCCGCCCAGTATTCGGTCCACGAGGCGGTGCGGGTCGGAGGACCGATAGCGGGCATGAAATCACCGTGAGCGGATAGCGCCGGCGGACCGGGCCTGATCAGAGCCGGCAGAGCTTAGCAAAGCCTGCCGGCGAGGCCGTGCAGTACACTGCGCCCATGCAGAACGTACCAGTCGTCCCGCCGCACGACGCCGAGGCGGGTGGCGCCCGTCTTCGCCGCAACCTCCAACGTGCCGAGACCTACGCCGCGGCCGGCCAGATCGACGCGGCCATCCAGTCGCTCGAAGCAGTGCTGCAGGTGCAGCCCGACTTGGCGACCGCTTACTTGCAGCTTGCTGAGTTGCACCTGCGTCAAGGCCGCTTTGGCGCCGCAGAGCGACGCACGCACGCGGCGCTCGCCGCGAATATCGACAGCCCCCGCACCGCCATGATGCTGCTGCGCATGCTCAGCAAGCTCAGCCTGTCCGGACTGATGCGCGAAGTGGTCGCGCAGCTGACGCCACCCATGTGGGACTCGGCCACGTCGCTGGCCGCGGTGGCGCAGGAGCTCAGTCTGTGCGGCGCCAATGACCTGGCCAAGCAGTTCGCCGACGCTGCGGTGGCCCGCGACCCGGCCCACCCGCAGGCGCTGTTCATGGCTGCGACCGCAGACGTGTTCTTTGGCGACCTGCAGCGTGCAGGGGAACTGGCCGAGCGCTGCCTGATGCGGATCCCCGACGATCCGGGCAGTCACTGGCTGTTGTCGCGCATGCGTCGTCCCAACGCCGACCAGCGCGTTGCGCGCATCCACGCGGCCCTCGATCGAGTCGACAACGACGAGGATGAGTCCTGGCTCGCCTACGCGCTGCACAACGAACTGCACGACCTGCGCGATTTCGATGCGGCCGGCGACGCGCTGCAGCGCGCCTGTCGCGCCAAGCGTTCCACCCTCGACTACAGCACCCAGGCCGCCGACCGCGTGTTCGATGCGCTGGAAGCCTGGACCGAGCCTTCCCCGACAGCCGCTGGCTACGCGACCGAACACCTGACTCCGGTCTTCGTGATCGGACTGCACCGCTCCGGCACCACCCTGGCGGAACGCATCATCAGCGGGCACTCGGCGATGGCTGCCGGCGGTGAGACCTACGACGTGCGTGCGCAGATCCGTCGCGCAGCCGACCACTACTTCCCGGGCGAGGTGTCGCTCGAAGCCATCGCGCGGCGCGACGAGCTCGACTACACGGCAATCGGTCGCGGCTATCTCGAGGGCATGCGCTGGCGAGCCGAGGGCAAGCGCTGGGTCACCGACAAGCTCCCCTCGAACTACTTCAACGTGGGTTTCATCGCGCGCGCGCTGCCCACCGCGCGCTTCATCCACCTCAATCGCGACCCGATCGACGTCGGGCTTTCCAGCCTGCGCACGCTGTTCTCGCAAGCCTGTCCGTATTCCTACGATCAGGACGAGTTCGTGCATCACTATCGACGCTATGCACGCCTCATGGCGCATTGGCGCAACCAGTTCGGCGACCGCATCCTCGACGTGCGGTACCAGGACCTGGTCGACGATCCCCAGGCCCAGGCGGCGCGCATGGCCGAGTTCGTCGGCCTCGCGTTCGAGCCGGGCATGGTCGACATCAAGCGCCGCAAGGACGCTGTATCCACCGCCAGCAGCGTGATGATGCGCGACGGCATCCGTAAGGATCGCGGCGAGGTCTGGCGCTCGTACGAGGCGATCCTGCAGCCCCTGATCACAGCGTTTCGCTGAGCCGCTGCCCGCGTCGCTCAGCCGATCGGCACGTCCGCCGGCTGCGCGCCTTCGAGGCGGAATCGCGCGTTGAACGCTACCGTGATGCGCACGTCGTCGCCCTCGTAGGGCAACACCTCGTGCAGCATCCATGACGGGAACAGGACCAGGTCGCCCGGACTGAGCCGAAACATGCGGTTGCCCATGTGATAGGGCGGTTTCCAGTTGGCCGTCGCCAGATCGATGAACATCGTGCTCGTCGAGTGCGGATTGATCATCGTCAGCTTGCCGCTGTCCGACTCCGGATCGTCGCCGCCGTGGGCAACGCAATAGACACCCGACCAGGTGTGCATCGGGTGATTGTGGGGCCCGAAGTAGCCGCCGGGCTTGGTGACATGGAACCAGGACTCCATCGCGACGTGCAGCTTCTTCAGCATGTCGAGGTCGTATCCCGACAGCTCGCGGATGGCGCGATAGACGTTGCCGAGACAGAACTCGCGCAGTCGCTGCACGCAGGTCTGCGGCCAGTCGAACAGGCGGAAGTTGCTTTCGAACAAGGCGGGATTGCGATGCGTGAACGGATCCGGATTGCGATAGCGCTCATCCTGCGCACGGGCCATGAACAACTCGCGCAGCTCGGCATTCATGGCCGCGCAGTCGGTGTGGCGGGCGAACACCATCGGCACCGAGAACATCGGCGAAATCTGAAACATCGGCATCCCTCGATTCGTCGTGCGGGCATTTTCGCAGAGGCTGGCTTCCAGCCAAACTGATCGCGATCAAGCCGGCCCGCAGGTCAGGGCGACACGGCACACTTGCGGCGCGAGAGGACTCGACCCGGTGCTGCGGCCACGGGGCGGGCCGCACCGATATCCAGTCTTGTCTCGCACGCACAGGATGGCACAGGCACACTGCGCTTCCGTCCACTCGTCCGGGGCCCCATGGAGCGGCCGATCGCGCCTTCCCACCCTCAGCCTGACCTGCGCCTGGCGCACCGCATGCTCGGCCTGCTTGCGGCTTGGCATGCGCTGTTCTGGGTACTGGCCCCCATGCTCGTCTATCGTTCGCTGCCCCTCGACACGCTGGAACTGCTCGGCTGGGGCCAAGCTTGGGAATGGGGCTATTACAAGCATCCGCCCTTGGGCGCATGGCTTGGAGAGGCGGTGTTCCAGGCGAGCGGTGGTTGGCTCCCTTCGCTCTACCTGCTCGCCCAAGGCTGTGTGCTGCTGTGCGGCCTGTACGTGTGGCGCCTGGCCCGTCTGGTCGTCGATCCGGTCCGCGCAGCGCTGGCCGTGCTGCTGCTCGAAGGCGCATACGCCTACACCTGGCTGACGCCGAACTTCAACATGAACCTGCTGCAGCTGCCGGCGTGGGCCGGCTTCAGCTATCACCTGCTGCGCGCCCTCTCCGGCACGCCTCGCCATTGGCTGTGGGCCGGCGTCTGGGGCGCGGCCTGCCTGCTTTCCAAGTACTCCGGCCTGCTGCTGCTCGCCAGCACCCTGGCCCTGCTGCTGGTCGATCCGCGGGCGCGCACGGCGTGGCGCACGCCCTGGTTCTACGCCGGCTGTCTGCTCGGTGCCTCCCTGCTGATCCCGCATGCGCTGTGGCTGCTCGATCACTGGCGCCTTCCACTGGCCTATCTGCAGAGTTTCGACGCCGGGCCGAAGACTGCTGTCTCCCATCTGGAGGAACCGCTGCGTTTTCTGGTCGGAAGCCTTGCCGGGCTGACCGTGACGGGTCTGCTGACGCTGACGCTGAGGGATCGCGGCGCCGAGCGCCCTCAGCTCCGGCTGCCTCTGGTCTGGGTGACGGTGCTGCTTTTCGGGCCGCTGCTGCTGTCCTGCCTGTATGGCGCCTTCTCCGGCAGCCGGATGAAATCCACCTGGGCCTTTCCGTTCTTCAACCTGGCCGGGCTGTGGCTATGCGCGGTACTGCCCATGGATGTCTCGCAGCGCCGACTCCGGCGCTTCGCGACGACGCTCGGCGTCACCGCACTCGCCATTGGCGGGCTGCATCTGGCCTACAAGCTCGGCGCGGACAAATCGAAGACCGGTTTCGACGGGCGGGCCTTGGCCGAGCGAGTTGAAGCCTGCTGGGGGGCGAAGACGCAGCGACCGCTGCACATCGTGGCCGGCGACCACATTCTGACTTCCTACGTGAACGGCTACGCCACGACGCGACCATGGGTCTGGATCAACGCTGATTCGGAAATCGCCCCCTGGGTCACCCGCGATCGACTCCGGTCCCTCGGCGCGGTTCGCGTGTGCCGGGTGGACGGCCCCTGCGCGAACCCGGCGGGCTTCGACTGGCAGCCCGCGTGCACAGTGAAGGTCGATGCTCAGTCGTTTGAGGTTTCCTGGTTCGCCCCGGATTCGGCCGGGGCACCGCCCTCGTCATCCCAGCGGTAGCCCCAGCGCACGACGTGCGGCTCGAGCCAGTCGCGCAGCGGCTCAAAGTAGCCGCGGTATGAGGCCCATCGGCCTGCGGCCCGGCGATAGATCGGCTCGGCGACCTGCTGATAGCTGTTGGTCTGGATTCGGCCGCGTCCGGCCAGGCGGCGATCGACTTCAAGCGTGGCCGGATCGAAGACCACGCCAAGCGCCTGACAGGCGTGGTGGAGTTCCAGTTCGGGCTGAATCACCAGCGATTCGTATCGAACAGTGTGCGCGATGGGGCCGAATGCGTCGCGCATGCTCCACCACACGCGCATCACGCGGTCGTAGGTTCTTGCCGATGCTTCCAGGGTATCGAAGTGGATGAATGCCTCATTGGGCGCGTACTGCTGCATGAAGTTGCTCAACACCACGTCGCAGGGATGCCGCACCATCAGCAGCACCGGCGCCGACGGGAACATCCGCAGCAGCAAGGGAAGTTGCAGGATTCGCATCGGCAGTTTGTCGAGCACCAGCCCTTGCGGTTCGACCCCAAGGTGCCGCTCGACTTCGCGTGCATACACTCGCCGCGCGCGCTCGATGTCGGCCGACGAAAGTTGCGCCATGCCGTCCGGGTAGCCCTGCGACGAACCGAACAGTTCAGCAATCACCGGTTCGACCGTCGGTTTTTCCTCGATCGCATGCACGCCCGGATGCGCGTCCAGGATCGTGTCCAGCAGCGTCGTGCCTGACCGCGGAAAGCCGACCAGGAACGCTGGCTGGAAGCGGTTGTGCCAAGGCGGATCATTCGCTGTGGGCGCTGAGCCGGGCGCGCCGGCGCGAATCCATCGCTCGAGCGCGCGACAGCGCCCGGGAAAGGCTTCCGCATCGATCCCCGTACGACGCGGGCTCTGTGCCGCCAGCCGGTTTCCCTCTGCGAGAGCACTCATCGCGTCGTCAAACGCACCGGTGCGGTCAGCCAGCAATCCACGTTCGAACCAGTAGCCGGTGGCCGCGCGCGGCGGCAGCTGGCGCGGATCGACTTGCCCCAGGTGCCCTGTGGCGGCGTCGAGCGCGCCGCGCCGACGTTCGAGTCGGGCCGTTTCCAGCGCCAATGCCGGGCTCGACCGACCGAGTTGCTGCGCCTGCTGCAGGACGGACCAGGCGACATCGAGTTCGTTGTTCTGTTCCAGCAGCCCGACCAGTTCGACGCGCGCGTCCAACTCGTCGGGAGCGAGTGCGATGGCGCGCTCGAGATGCGTGCGTGCCGCCGCTGTGTCCATCTGCTCGTTGAGTGCACTGCCCAGGAAGTAGTGGGCCAGGGCATGCTCCGGCGCCAGCGCCAGCGCTTGGCGGTAGGCCTCAACCGAACGGCTGGCCTGGCCGAGCATGTGCAGACACAGCCCCCGCTGCACGTGCACTTCGGGATCCTGCGGACGCTCGACGACCAGCCCATCGAGTTCGCCGAGCGACTCGGCGGGACGTTCGAGCAGCATCTGGGTGATTGCCCACTGCAGTCGCGATTGCGGCGATTCGCGCAGCATCGACTTGGCACGCGCGAACGCGTCGACGGCCTGGTCGAGCTGTCCGATCGCACGCAACACCATGCCGAGCGAGAACCAGACCGGCGCGTAGTGGGGAAAGCGGCGGCTTAGGCCTAGCAGCGACTCCAGCGATGGCCCCGCATGGCCGAGATTGAAATCGGCGCGCGCTCGCTGATGCGCCAGCCACGGCTGGTCGAGCGCCGCCGTCGCGGACGGATCGCACACGGCCGGATCGAGCTCGCGTCGAGCCAGGTCGGCCCGCCCTGCTCGCAACGCCAGGTGCGCGCGGGCAACGTGGGTACCGTCTCCACCGACCGCGACCAAAGAGCGAAGACAGGATTCGATCAGCGCGTCGTCGCGCTCGATCTGCAGCAGTTCGAGTGCTGCCAGTGTGACTTCGATGGGCTGCTCGGCCCAGCATTCGGCACCGGCTGTGCGAACAGCCGCCACGGCTGCCTGCGCCTTCTCCAGAGCTTCGGTCGGATTCATGTGTGCTCCCGCGTCGTCCCTTGGGCTTCTCGACCCACCACGCAACGGCCGGATTCCAGGAGGCGCCTGTTCTTCGCCCGACGCACGTGCGGGGCCCGGGCTAGCCTAGCCCAGCCATCCACCCTGCGCATGCGGCGATCCGAGCGTCCGCGCTTGTACAACCCCCGGCCAAAAAGAAGAAGGGCCCCGAAGGGCCCTTCCTCGTACCGCAGACTGCAACCTGAGCTTGCTTAGAAGCTCTGGGTGTAGCGCACGTACGGCACGCGGCCGTAGGTGTCGTACAGGTTGAAGTCGAAGCCGCGACCG
>JAGRJY010000030.1 GCA_020442465.1 Lysobacterales bacterium | reverse complement strand
TCATCGCGCTGCTGCCCGTGCCGGCCATCGCCATGGCCCTGCGTGCGATCGTGCGCTACGTGCGCGACGTCGACGAACTGCAGCAGCGCATCGAGCTCGAAGCGGTGAGCATTGCGACCTGCCTGGTGTCACTGCTCTACCTGGCAGGCGGCCTGCTGCAGGCGGCCAAGGTGATCGATGTGCCCGCCAGCGCCGCGATGATCTGGATGTTCCCGCTGATCTGCCTGGTCTACGGCCTGGTCAAGATCATCGTGATACGGCGGTTTCAGTGAGAGGGCGGCGTTCGTGAGCCGTTCGCCCGCATGAACAACCGTCTGCGTGAACTGCGCGAGCAGCAGGGTTGGTCGCAAGGACAGCTGGCCGAACGGTTGGCGGTGTCGCGTCAGACGGTCAATGCACTGGAGACCGGCAAGTACGATCCGAGCCTGCCGCTGGCGTTCCGCATCGCCCAACTGTTTGCCGCGCCGATCGAGCGGATCTTTCTCTATGAGGAGTAGGACCGTATGAGGAGCAAGACCGTGACCGCGTCCCGGGTCAGATCACCGCGCCCTGCCGCGCGGATGCTCCGCCATCGACACGCTCGCGTGTCACAAATCCGCGCCAGCTTCGTTCTGTTAGGCAGCTTCGACGTGCGCCGCTCGCTGCGCCGCGCCGCGAAACAGGCCCTCGGGCTTCGCGCCCACCCTTTCTGTTCTCGTCCCACCGGATGTCCGATGCCATGAAACCACTTCCCCTTTCCCTTGCGCTGACCGTCGCGCTCGCCGCGACTGCGATGGCGCAGCCTGCGTCGGCGACGACGGCCGCTGACGCACCGACGCGCATGCTCGGTAGCCTGACCTTCTCTCCGTGTTCGCTGAAGGCCGAAGGCCTGCCGCGTTCGGTCGAAGCGCAGTGCACGACGATGCAGGTGCCGGAGAATCGTGCCGACCCGTCGGGCCGCAAGATCGAACTGGCGATCGCCTGGATCCCCAACCAGGCCGAGGCCGAGCCCGATCCGCTGTTCATGATCGCCGGCGGCCCGGGCCAGTCGGCACTGGAGGCCTACCCGATGCTGCATTCGGCGTTCTCCGACGTGCGCCGCAGCCGCGACATCATGCTGGTCGATGCGCGCGGCACCGGCGGATCGCACCCGCTGGTGTGTCGCGACACGGAAGGCGCGGCGAATCTCACCGAGGAAGGCGACCAGTCGATCGACGTCGCCCGGGCGTTTGCCGAGCGCTGTGCTGCCGAGCTGTCGAAAGACGCCGACCTGCGCTTCTACTCGACGTCCGAGCACATCGACGACCTCGAAGACGTGCGCAAGGCGATCGGTGCCGAGCAGATCAACCTGATCGGCATCAGCTACGGCACCCGCGTGGCGCAGCAGTACGCGGGCCGCTATCCACAGAGCACGCGCAGTGTGGTGCTCGACTCGGTGGTGCCGAACAGCCTCGTGCTCGGCAGCGAGCACGCGATGAATCTCGAAGCCACCCTGAACCAGCAGTTCGCGCGATGCGTCGAGATCGATGCTTGCCGCGACGGCATGGGCTCGCCGCGCGAGCACCTCGACAGCGTGCGGCGTGCGCTCGAATCGGGCGAGCTCGGGCCGGTGGCCTATCGCGATGCGCGCAGCGGCGAGTGGAAGGAAGCCGTGCCGCGTCCGGGGCACCTGGCGGTGTTGCTGCGCCTCTATGCCTACGCACCGCAGACCGCCAGCCTGCTGCCGTACCTGCTGTCCGAAGCCGCGCAGGGCCGGTTCGGCCCGATGCTGGCGCAATCGACCCTGATCAGCGGCTCGCTGACCGAACAGATCTACCACGGCATGCAGCTGTCGGTGATGTGCACCGAAGACGTCGACGAAATGCAGGAACGCGCCGAGGACGAAGCAACCGTGCTCGGCAATGCACTGATCACCTTCACCAAGGCGCAATGCGCGGTATGGCCGAAAGGCACGCGCGATCCCAGGTTCCGCGAACCGCTCGGCGGCGACGTGCCGGTGCTGGCGATCTCCGGCGAGTTCGATCCGGTGACGCCGCCGCGCTATGGCGAGGAGGCGGTGTCCCACCTGGCCAATGGTCGTCACCTGCTGCTCAAGGGCCAGGGCCACAGCGTCGTCGGCCTGGGCTGCATGCCCAAGCTGTTCGCCCAGTTCGTCGAGAAGCCCGATCCGAAGGCACTCGATGCGAGCTGTCTCGACCGGCTGCGTCCGCTTCCCCCCTTCACCGGCCCGCACGGGTGGGAGCCATGAGCACGAGCAGGCGCCTGCGGCGCCATCGACCCGAAACGAAGAGGGAAGCGCTGAACGCGCGCGCGTCAAGCCGAACTCCGGCAAGCCAACGCGCCACAGCCCCGATCGCCCCTCGCTCTACCTGTCTCGACTTCCGGTGCACACCATGATCATCGCCGACAACCTTCACAAGCAATTCAAGACCAAGAAGCAGGTCGTCAAGGCCGTCGATGGCGTCAGCTTCGAAGCCCGCGACGGTGAAATCACCGGTCTGCTCGGCCCCAACGGCGCCGGCAAGACCACCACCCTGCGCATGCTCTACACCCTGATGCAGCCCGATACCGGCAGTTTCACCGTCGACGGCCTGCACGGCAGTCGCGACGCCGAGGCCGTGCGCCGACGCCTCGGCGTGCTGCCGGACGCGCGCGGCGTGTACAAGCGCCTCACCGCGCGCGAGAACATCGCCTACTTCGGTCGCCTGCACGGCCTCGACGAATCGACCATCGCAACACGCACGCGGCTGTTGTCCGAGGCATTGGGCATGGACGACGTGCTCGATCGCCAGACCGAAGGGTTCTCGCAGGGTCAGCGCACCAAGACCGCAATCGCGCGGGCGCTGGTGCACGACCCCCGGAACGTCATCCTCGACGAGCCGACCAACGGCCTCGACGTGATGACGACGCGCGCCATGCGCGCCTTTCTCAAGCAGCTGCGCGAGGAAGGTCGTTGCGTGATCTTCTCCAGCCACATCATGCAGGAGGTCGCCGCGCTGTGTGACCGCATCGTGGTGATCGCCAAGGGCAAGGTGGTCGCCCAGGGCAGCGCCGACGAGCTGCGCGCGCAAACCGGCGAAGAGAATCTCGAGGATGCATTCGTGAAAGTGATCGGATCGGAGGAGGGCCTGCACGCATGAACAGTCTGCAGATCGCATGGACCGTCATGCGCAAGGAGCTGGT
>JAGRJY010000151.1 GCA_020442465.1 Lysobacterales bacterium | reverse complement strand
GCCGGATGTCCCCGCCTTCGGAACGGTGCGCGGGCGCTGCGCTGGGATGGAACGGCTGGGGACTGGGCGACGGGTCAGGGAAGAGCGCGCATTCGGCGCCTGGCCTTCGGAATGAGGCTCGGGCGCCGTGTTGGCCGCCTCATGGACTTGGTTGCCTGCTCGGGTGGTTCAGAGTAACGTCCAGTCGTTTCCCGTTCGAGTCATGCCGATGTTGTTCCAGCACGTTTCCATCGCCTCTGTCGCCCACGTCGACGCGCCGGTCCGGCTCACGTCGGCCGAGATCATGGAGCGGCTGCAGCCGACCCTGGATCGCCTGGGTATCCGCGACAATCTGCTCGAAGACGTGGCCGGCATCCGCGAGCGACGCATCTGGGACGGCCCGGTGCAGCCCTCCGATGCGGCGACGATGGCCGCACAGAAGGCGCTGGCCGCGTCCGGCGTGCAGCGCGAGAACATCGGCATCCTGATCAACACCTCGGTGTGCCGCGACTTCCTCGAACCGTCGACGGCGTCGATCGTGCACGGCAACCTGGGGCTGTCCGATACCTGCCAGAACTTCGATGTCGGCAATGCGTGTCTGGCCTTCCTCAACGGCATGGACATCGCCGCGCGCATGATCGAGCGCGGCGACATCGACTACGCCCTGGTGGTGAATGGCGAGTCGAGCAACCACATCGCGGAGAAGACGATCGAGCGTCTGACCCAGCCCGATGTCGGACCGGACCAGTTCCGCAACGAATTCGCCTCGCTCACCCTCGGAT
The DNA here is from genome assembly GCA_020442465.1 of Lysobacterales bacterium. Classification (GTDB taxonomy): domain Bacteria; phylum Pseudomonadota; class Gammaproteobacteria; order Xanthomonadales; family Xanthomonadaceae; genus Pseudomarimonas. The sequence continues at coordinate 1,702 of JAGRJY010000151.1, read as the reverse complement.
CGGGCGGCGCGGCGATGGTGCTCGGTCGCGCCGAGCTGCTGCCGAATGGCCACCGCTTCCTCGGCAGCGTCACGCGCGCGGCCACCGAGTTCAGCCACCTGTGCCGCGGCAACATGGACCGCATGGTCACCGACACCCGCACGCTGCTGGTCGAGGGACTGAAGCTGGCCGCCAAGACCTTCCAGGCCGCGCGTGCGGCGATGGGCTGGGTGGCGTCCGAACTCGACGAGTTCGTCATCCATCAGATCAGCCGCGTGCATACCGCCGCGATCGTCGACCTGCTCGGCATCGATCCGAAGAAGGTGCTCACCGTTTTTCCCGACCACGGCAACGTCGGTCCGGCCTCGGTACCGATCACCCTGTCCAAGCTCGCCGAGAGCGGCCGTCTGCAGAAGGGCAAACGCGTCGCCCTGATGGGCATTGGCTCGGGGCTCAACTGCTCGATGGCCGAAGTCGTCTGGTAGCCGGCATGCGGGCGGTCTGACGCCGCCCGCCTTTCAGCAGGGTCTTCCGCGCGCCGCAGCTGGTACCCTCCGCGCTTCGATTCAGCGCGGAGCAACCGGCGTGGCCCATCTGACCCGACCCACCCTGAGCCTTCTTGTCGCGGCCTGTCTGGCCAGTCCTGCGGCGCACGCTGCCGACACCGCCGTCGCCGACGGCTTCGAGTCGCTCGACTGGAAGTCCGAGCTCGCCCGGATCATGGCTGACCCCGACTGGATCGGTCCGTCCGTGGAGCGTCCGTTCTGGTCGCTGGACGGGCAACGCATCCTGTTCGAGCTGAAGGAACAGGGTTCGCCGCTGCGCAAGCTCTGGCAGCTTCCGCGTGCAGCCGGCGCTGCCGAGCAGCTGGCCGACGCTGACTACGCTTCGGTGGATGCGCCCGACCCGGCGTTCGATGCCGCGCGCAGTCGGGCGGCGTTCGTCCGTGCCGGCGATGTGTTCGTGCGCGAGCTCGCGAGCGGTGCGCTGAAGCAGCTCACGCGTACGCCTGAAGACGAAGCCGCGCCGATGTTTTCGGCCGATGGCCGGAGCCTGGTTTGGCGTCGCGGCAACGACTGGTTCAGGCACGACTTCGCGGCCGACCTCACCGCGCCGCTGCCGGCACTGATCGCCGGGGCCGATCCGGATGCCGCCGAACCGTCGGCGACCACCCAGCATCAGCTTCGGCTTTCGACCGTGCTGACGCGCGAGAAGGACAACCGCGACGCGCGCCGGGCTCGCGACCAGGCCCTTCGCGCCGCCGATCCGACCCGCGCGCCAGCGAAGATCTTTCTCGGCGACGGCATCGACATCGAATCGGTGTCGGTGTCGCCGGACGCGCGCTTCGCCGTCGTGGTCACCACCGCCAAGGGCGCCGACAAGGGACGCGCCGGCAAGATGCCGAAGTACGTCACCGAAACCGGCTACGAAGAAGTCGAAGACGTGCGCACGCGGGTCGGCCACAACCCGCCGCTGGGCCACGGCCTGCGCTGGGTCGACCTCGGCACCGGCGCGGTGCAGTCCGTCGCCCTCGACGGCCTGGCAGGGATCGACATCGATCCCTTGGCCGACCTGCGCGCCAAGGCCGATCTGCCGGCGCTGGAAGGATCGCGCCCGGTGCGCGTCGACGAGATTCGCTGGCATGCCCAGGGCGATCGCGCCGCGTTGATGCTGCGTGCGGTCGACAACAAGGATCGCTGGATCGTCAGCCTGCATCCGGCCG
>JAGRJY010000150.1 GCA_020442465.1 Lysobacterales bacterium | reverse complement strand
TGCAGCTCGGCATGCAGCCAGTACATGCCAGGCGCTTCCCAGGTCACGCTGAACGCGCCCTCGGCGTCGGTGGTCAGCGCAACCTCGCCGAGCTGATCGCGATAGCGCGTGCCGCCCGGCGTGACGGTCAGGGCCAGGTCGGGCGCCGGCTGCCCGTCCACCAACAGCACGAAACGTGCGGTTTCACCGGCGTACAGATCGTTGGGATGGGTGATCGGCTTGAGCTCGATGCCGCGACCGCTGGGGACCAGCGCGGCGGTATCCGGGGCGCCAGCAGTGACGAAGGTCTCGATGCGGTTGCTGTTCTGGGTCACCAGCAGTTCCGTCGCGTCCTTCGGAACCTGGGCGGCAAAGTCGGCGGAGCTGCCACGCCAGCGACGCACCGCGTCGCCCTCCTTCCAGCTGGCGAACAGACCCTCGTTGACCAGCGCGATGCGATAGCTTCCCTTCTGCTCGAGTGCGAGATCGAAACTGCTGCGGAAGTGCCCGCTGTGCGGCGACTGCGGCGCCAGGCGGGCGCCGTCGGGCGCGGTGATCTGCAGGGTATCCAGGGGAAGCGCACGATGGTTGAAGTAGAACAGATCGTTCGAGGCGGCGGCGTCGACGGTGATCCAGTCGCCCACCGTGGCCACGGTCGCCGAGGGATAGACCCAGACATTGTGGGAAAGCGCTGGCGCGGCCGCGGCAAGCAGCAGCGTCGAGGCGAGTATCCGGCATGAGCGATGGTGCATGGTGAATCTCCGTGTGGTGTCGTGTCGGTAGGACGGCCGATGGCGGGAGCGGCCGGGTTCTTGAGCGCAGAGGCACGCAGGGAGGAGGATTCGGGTTCGTCGAAGCACGCTCGGCGCGGCGCATCAGGGCTTGAGCTGCAACGCCACTTCGCCGAGCTCGCTTCGACCGTGCACGGTGTGGCGCACGGCGTCGGTCACCGGCCAGTCGAACGGCAGCTTGACGACTTCGCGACCGCCGACTTCGCGCACCGCTTCGACGACGAGCCGGTAGTGGCCCGGCTGCAGCGTACGCACGGCCGGATGATCGGCAGCGAATGTCCGCTTGTGCGTCTTCGGCGGCGGGGTCGCGCCGGCCACCGCATCGGTCGGCCGGTCCTGGTTGCGGCCGATTCGCCGCCACCACTGACGCAGGTCGGGCAACCACTTGCGTCCGTCCTCGCCGGGCTTCAGGGCATCGCCACCCTGGCGTGTCTCGGCGCGGTCTTGGGCGCGGTCCTGGGCGCGGTCCTGCTGGTACCAGACCAGCAATTCGGCGGCGACGCTGCCGTCCTCGCGCTCGATCCAGCCGGCCACGTAGGGCCGGTGGTATTCGGATACCTGCAACCGCGGCACCGTCAGACTGAGTTCCATCTCACCGGCACCGGCGGGCGCGGTGAGGACAAGCAGCCAGGGCAGAAGGAGTAGCGACACAGCGGTGCGGGAAGTGCGGAACATGGACAGCCTCGATGCGGGTTCAGTGGACCAGAAGCAGCAACAGCACGACGGGAGCGATCAGTCCGAGTCCGACCAGAGGCCAGGTATGGGGTCGCCGCCCGGCGTGCAGGGCGAGCAGCCACAGGCCGGTGATGC
>JAGRJY010000149.1 GCA_020442465.1 Lysobacterales bacterium | reverse complement strand
GATGTTGCTCGCCCTGGTAGCGCAAAGCCTGCCGATCGCCGCCCCGGCACTGTGGGCGATCCAGATGGTGTGGCTGGTCAGGAAAGGATGGCGATGAATCTCGATGCACCACGCCTCCAGGTCGCGGGCCTGCAGCTTCGCCTTGGCGATCACGATGTGCTGCGGGGCGTCGACCTGGCGCTGCATGCGGGTGAGCTGGTCGGCCTGATCGGGCCGAACGGATCGGGCAAGTCCACGCTGCTGCGGGCCATCGCCGGATCGCTGCCGCCCGACCGCGGACACATCGCGATCGAGGGCGAGAACATCGCCACCGACTCGCTCGCGGCGCGACGACGATTGGGCTTCGCGGTGGACCCGGAGCGCCTGCCGCGCCTGATCACCGGCCGACAGTGCCTGGAGATCGTCGCGCGCCTGCGCGAGGAAGAGCAGGCGATCGCCGACAGTCTTGGCCTCGCCGGGACGCTTGGCTTGGGGCCTTGGCTCGACCGTCCGGTGTACGCCTACTCGCTGGGCACGCGACAAAAGCTGGCGGTGGTGATCGCTCTGCACGGCGCGCCGTCGTTGATCCTGCTCGACGAGGTGTTGAACGGCCTCGACCCGCTGTCGGCCTGGGCGCTCAAACAGGCGCTGCGTCAGCGCACCGATGCCGGCGCCACGGTGCTGCTGGCCACCCACGGACTGGAAGTCGCCGAGCGTTTGCTCGACCGGGCCGTGCTGCTGCTCGATGGCCGCATCGTCGCCGACTGGGGTGCGGAGTCGCTGGCGCGATTTCGCGACGACCCCGAAGGCGGGCTGGAACACGCCGTGGCCGAATGGATGCGGGCCCATCGCGCGGGCGGCGGCTCCGCCGCCACGACGCGCTGATCCGGACCGATCGACCTGCGGCTGCAATCGAATGCAGCGCGCGAAGGTCCCCGGCGGGCCGCTCCGGAGGCTCGCTCCGCGGGCGTCTGCCACGGCCGGTAGGCTAGACTGACGGTCTTTTCGACGCCCGACGCCGACCTTCGAAGCGGCGCGGGACCACCGTGCTGGGAGGCCGCATGAATCCGCTGCAAGACATACTCGACGCCGATCTCGATCCGACCGAAACCCAGGAATGGATCGACGCGATGAACGCGGTGATCCAGCACGACGGTACCGAGCGCGCGCACCAGCTGCTCGAACGCATGGTCGAAGTCTCGCGCCGCGCCGGCACGATGCTGCCGTTCCAGCCGACCACCGACTACATCAACACCATTCCGCCGCATCTCGAGGCGAAGTCGCCGGGCGACCAGGCGCTGGAATGGAAGATCCGCTGCATCCTGCGCTGGAATGCGATGGCGATGGTGGTTCGCGCCAACCGCAAGCCCGGCGAGCTCGGCGGCCATATCGCCAGCTTCGCCAGCTCGGCGACCCTGTACGACGTCGGTTTCAACCATTTCTGGCGCGCGCCCAGCGAAGCGCATCCGGGCGACCTGCTGTATGTGCAGGGCCACAGCTCGACCGGCGTGTACGCCCGCGCCTTCCTCGAAGGCCGCATCAGCGAAGACCAGCTCGACCATTTCCGCATGGAGGTCGACGGCCGCGGGGTCAGCTCGTATCCGCATCCCTGGCTGATGCCGGACTTCTGGCAGACGCCGACCGTGTCGATGGGCCTCGGTCCGATCAGCGCGATCTACCAGGCGCGCTTCTTCAAGTACCTCGAACACCGTGAGCTGCTGCCGAAGTCCGACCGCAAGGTC
>JAGRJY010000148.1 GCA_020442465.1 Lysobacterales bacterium | reverse complement strand
GGCGCCGCCCTTGTCGCCCTCGGTCTGTTCTGGTGGACCACGCACCAGCCTTCGAGGACCGCCGACGCGACGGCATCGCCTTCACCGGTGGAACCCGGTAACGCGCCCGCGGCGACTACGCCTCAGCTAGGACGTGCCGAATCTGCGAAGCCCATCGTCGTCACACCGCAGTCCGAAGCGGACGACGCGCAACTCGCTGCACTGCGAGAACGCCTCCATCACAGCTCGCTGCGTGGCAGCGACGTGGACGGTGACGTCGCGCTGGACGGTAATGGCCAACTGCGGCTCGATGCCGAACTGCTGCGTCGCTTCGACTACTACCTGAGCCTCAGCGGCGAATTCAGCCCCGCCGAGATTCGCCGCCTGCTCGAAGGTGACCTGCGCGAGCAACACGGCAACGCCATTGCCGATGCCGCGCTGGATACCTTCGATCGCTATATCGGCCTGCGCCAGGCGCTGGAAAACAGCAGCCTGCCCGACGATCCGGCCGCACGCCTCGCCGCACTGCGGGAACTGCAGCACGCGTGGTTCGGGGACGCGGCTGACTCACTTTTCGGTGAGGAGAACAGCCTGCTGGCGGACACCCTCGCCCGCCGCGCCATCGAGACCAATCCCGACCTCAGCGAAGCCCAACGAACCCGGCAGCTTGCCGAGCTGGAACAACAGCGCTCGCCCTCCGAGCGCGCAAGCCGCGACGAAGCCAACGCCGCGCGACTGGCCGAAGAGCAGACCGAACAGTTCGACCAGCTCGATATGGACGCAGCCACTCGCCACGAAGAGCGCGCGGCGCTGTGGGGCGAAGACGCCGCCGACCGTCTGGCCGCACTCGACCAGCAGCGTGCCGATTGGGATCGTCGCCTCGGCGACTACGCCAGCGCCCGACAGCGCATCCTCGATGACACATCGCTCAGCCCTGACGCGCGCCAGCAGGCGCTGACCCGGCTGCGTGAATCCGGCTTCGATGCCAACGAGCAGCTGCGCGTGGAAGCGCTGGAGCGTACCGGCGGCCTGCCCGGCGGCTGACTCCGGGGTCCCAATTTCCTTCGCGGGCAGCGCATGTCTCCGCCTGCGAGACGGCTCCCGCTACAATCGGCGGCTTGAACCACCATCAAGCACGTCCTGAATGACCGACATCACCCGCGCCGCCTTCCACGGCTTCGAACAGATCCCCATCGCCGAATACGCCGAACGCGCCTACCTCGACTACTCGATGTACGTCGTTCTCGACCGCGCCCTGCCCTTTGTCGGCGACGGCCTGAAGCCGGTGCAGCGGCGCATCATCTATTCGATGAGCGAACTTGGATTGAGCGCCACGTCCAAGCCCAAGAAGTCCGCGCGTACCGTCGGTGACGTGATCGGCAAGTTCCATCCTCACGGCGATTCGGCCTGCTACGAGGCGATGGTGCTGATGGCGCAGCCCTTCAGCTTCCGCTACCCGCTGGTCGACGGCCAAGGCAACTTCGGCTCAGCTGACGATCCGAAGAGCTTCGCGGCGATGCGCTATACGGAGTCCAAGCTGTCGCCGATCAGCGAACTGCTGCTGGGCGAACTGGGCCAGGGCACGGTGGAGTGGACCGCCAACTTCGACGGCACGCTGGAAGAACCCACCTGGCTGCCGGCGCGCGTCCCGCACATCCTGCTCAACGGCACCACCGGCATCGCGGTCGGCATGGCTACCGACGTGCCGCCGCACAACCTGCGCGAAGTGGTCAGCGCCTGCATCAGGTTGATCGACGACCCCGACGCCACGGTGCGCGATCTCTGCGAGCACGTGCGTGGCCCGGACTACCCCACTGCGGCAGAGATCATCACGCCGCGCGCCGACCTGCTCGACATCTACGAAACCGGCAACGGCAGCGTGCGCGCCCGCGCCGTTTTCGCGCGCGAGCAGAACAACATCGTGGTGACGGCGCTGCCACACCAGGTCAGCCCGTCCAAGGTGCTGGAGCAGATCGCCCAGCAGATGCGCGCCAAGAAGCTGCCGTGGCTGGAAGACCTGCGCGACGAGTCCGACCACCAGAACCCGGTGCGCCTGGTGCTGGTGCCGCGCAGCAACCGCGTCGACATCGACAGCCTGATGGGCCACCTCTACGCGACCACGGATCTCGAAAAGAGCTACCGGGTCAACATGAACCTGATCGGCCTCGATGGCCGCCCGCAGGTCAAGAATCTGAAGCGACTCCTGACCGAGTGGCTGCAGTTCCGCGGCGACACTGTCACCCGTCGCCTCAAGCATCGCCTCGATAAGGTCGAGCGTCGCCTGCACCTGCTCGACGGCCTGCTGATCGCCTTCCTCAACATCGATGAGGTGATCCGCATCATCCGCACCGAGGACGAGCCCAAGCCCGTCCTGATGGCGCGCTTCGGCCTCAGCGACGAACAGGCCAACTATGTTCTCGATACCAAGCTGCGCCAGCTGGCGCGGCTCGAGGAAATGAAGATCCGCGGCGAACAGGAAGACCTGGCGCAGGAGCGCAAGCAGCT
>JAGRJY010000147.1 GCA_020442465.1 Lysobacterales bacterium | reverse complement strand
GCTACGCCGACGGCGCCGGCGCCGGCATGACGAACCAGAGCATCTTCGGCGGCGGCTCGCGTCTGGTCTTCGACGTGCTGATGAACTCGCAGAACCAGCAGTTCATCTACCAGGGCATCTCGGCGCTACTGATGGGCGGCGGCTTCAGCGGCACGTTCACGACCTATGGCGTGACTGTGGCGGTCAACGGCGCCGCCCTGCCCGCTGGATCGGTGGCCGTGTATGCCAGCGACAGTCTGGTCGTGGCCTTCGACCCGTGGACGCTGGCCATCGCGGTGATCATCTACATCGTCCTCTCGATGATGTCCTGCAACGAGGACGAGGGGAAGCTGGCGATGAAGGAAGGCGCCAGGCTGTGCCACACGATCGGCACCTGGTGCTCATCCTGCTTCCGGGTCCTGGGCGTGTGCGTGTCCTGCGTCGAGCACACCACCTCGAAGTGCTGCTTCAACTCGATGCTGGCGCGCATCGTCAATGAACAGGGCCGCGCGCAGATCGGCAAGGGCTGGGGCGGCGCGCAGAACGCCGACTGCTCCGGCTTCACCGTCGCGCAGCTGCAGACCCTTAACTTCGCGGCGATGGACCTGTCGGAGTTCTACGCGTCGCTGGTGCCGACCCTGCCGAATGTCAACGCGCTGCAGGCCGGCAGCGCCAGCCGCGTGCCCACCTGCTACTACGGCCAGGGGAAGTGCCAATGAAGGCCATCACCGTTCTGTGGGGTCTCGCGTACGCCTTGATCGCCAGCGCTGCCACGGGTCAGGAAAGACTGCCGGTTCGCGATGCCAAGCTGCTGATGCTGTCGGCGCTCGACGCACCCGACGGCAAGGCCCACGGAGTCCTGGTCGGGGACGTCGCCGACGCGATCTCGAAGCGCTTCAACGCCACAACGCCGATCTTCATCGACGTCAGCACCGAGAAGCGCTACGCCCAGCCCGGCTGCAGTCGCCTGAACGTGCGCTTCTGGCAGGACGGCGTGCAGTTGCCGAACTATGGCGCCGGCGGCGTGCAGGCACCGCGGCGGCAGACCATTGACTTCGGCATCAACTACTGCCGCGACGGCCAGCCGCCGCGGTCGCTGTCGTGAGGCGGCGCCCATGACGCTGCGCCGCACTGCCTCGCGCCACGCTCGGCTCGCACTCTGCCTCGTTGTCCTGCTCGGCAGCGGGGCGATCGTCCTTGCGCAGCCGCAGGACCCCGGACGGCCATACTGGTCCGACAACTGGCGCGGTTGGCACTTCTACGAGGAGCCGGAGATCCCGCCGCCCGAACCACCGGCTTCCGCACCGCGGCAGGCCGCACCTGCATCGAGCGCCGCCGCTGCACCCCGGCGGTTGCCCGCGAAGCCCCCCGAGATCGTCGAGTTCGAGCGCCTGCAGAAGGCCCTCGAGGAGCGCCGGCACATCGCCATCATGCGGCCGACCGAAGCCAACGTGCGCCGCTACATGGAGCTGGAGGCCCAGGTGGTGTCGCGCGCATCCACCTTCGCCGACGTGGCGCAGCGCATCGCTTGGGCCAGCCCCGAGCTCGACCCCACGCTCCAGGGGCGCCCGGTGAACGCGAAGGCCCTGGAGGTGTTCGACCAGCTTCAGACGGCCCAGCGCAGCCAGTCCATCAGCGCCCTGGGACGCGACCACGTCCTGTTCTTCTTCTTCCGCAGCGACTGCCCTTACTGCCATGCCTTCGCGCCGACGCTCGAGGCCTTCCAGGCCCGGCACGGCATCAAGGTGGTCGCGATCAGCGTCGACGGTGGCCCGATTCCCGGCTTCGCGGACGCCCGGCGGGACAACGGGATCGCAACCACGCTGCGGGTGAGCCAGGTTCCCGCCGTCTATCTCGCCCAGCCCTTCACCGGAAAGATCACCCCGATCGGCTTCGGCGTGCTGTCCGAGGCGCAGTTGGTGGAACGCATCTCGATGGTCGCGGCCTCACCCGACAGCGCAGCCACACCTTTCCTGAGCGCGACTGGCGGCCTGCAGGCCCAGGCCCGCTTGACCCATCAGCGCTGAGGCGGTGAGCCCGCACCGGCGCAGACAGAAATCCAAAGGAGCCCCCGATGAAGCGTACCGACGCCGACCGGTCCCCGCACCGCGCTGTGGTGGTCGCCCTGTGCTGCTCCGCCCTCGCCGTCGGCCCCGCGCCACTGCGGGCCGGTGACCTGAACGCCGAAGTGAACAACATGTTCAACAGCCTGGGCGCCATCGGGAACTACACCGCACCGGGAGCGTTCCGGGGGCAGACCTTCAACACCTACACCGGGGGCAGCCTGTTCATGCGGGCACCGAACAAGGTCTACCAGCTCGCGGCGATCCAGTTTCCGAGCGCACGCGCCGGGTGCGGCGGCATCGACGTGTTCGGCGGCTCCTTCTCGCACATCTCGGCGGCCGAGTTCAAGAACATGCTGCGCAACATCACGGCCGCGCTGCCGGGCATCGCCTTCCAGCTGGCGCTGGAGTCGGTCT
>JAGRJY010000146.1 GCA_020442465.1 Lysobacterales bacterium | reverse complement strand
TCGACCGGCGGCGATTCGGGCACGGTCACGAACTCATCGAGATGGCGATCGAGGTAGCCGGTATCGATCCGGCCTTCCACCACGGCAGGGTGACGGATCAGGCGCTCCAGAAACGCTACATTGCTGGCCGGACCGACCACGTCGCAATCGGCCAGCGCGTCGCCGAGCATCGCCAGCGCGCTGGCGCGGTCCTCGCCGTGCACGATCAGCTTGGCGATCATCGGGTCGTAGAACATCGTGACCGTGTCGCCGGATTCCACCCCGGCGTCCAGGCGCACGCCAGGCTTGCCTTCGGGCAACAGCAGGCGATCCAAACGTCCTGAGCCCGGCAGGAAGCCGCGCTCGGCGTCCTCGGCGTACAGGCGCAACTCGATGGCGTGGCCGCGTGTACGGATGTCTTCCTGCGCGCAGGGCAGCGGTGCACCGGCTGCGATGCGGATCTGCCAGGCGACCAGATCGAGGCCAGTGACGCACTCGGTGACCGGATGCTCCACCTGCAGACGCTGGTTGATCTCCATGAAATAGAACTGGCCGTCGGCGCCGAGGATGAACTCGACGGTGCCGGCGTTGATGTAGTCGACTGCGCGACCGGCCTGCACCGCCGCCGCCCCCATGGCCGCACGCAGTTCCGCGGTGAGCGCCACCGAAGGGGTCTCCTCAAGCACCTTCTGGTAACGCCGCTGCGCCGAACACTCACGCTCACCCAGATGGATGACCCGGCCCTGCGCGTCGCCGAAGATCTGGAACTCGATGTGCCGCGGCTGCTCGATGTAGCGCTCCAGCAGCACGCGATCGCGTCCGAACGCGCCGGCGGCCTCGCGCTGGCAGGACGACAGCGCTTCGGCGAATTCACCCGCGCTGCGCACCACGCGCATGCCCTTGCCGCCACCGCCGTGCGCCGCCTTGATCATCAACGGATAGCCGATGCGGTCGGCCTCGCGCGCGAGCAGGGCGGGATCCTGGTCCTCGCCGGTGTAGCCGGGCACCACCGGTACGCCATGTTCCGCCATGATCTGCTTGGCGCCGGCCTTCGAGCCGAGCTTGCGCATCGAGGCGGCGCGCGGTCCGACGAAGATCAATCCCGCCTGCTCGACGGCGTCGGCAAAGTCGGCATGCTCGGAGAGAAAGCCGTAGCCCGGATGGATGGCCTCGGCGCCGGACTCCCGCGCGGCCGCGATGATCGCGTCGCCCCGCAGGTAGCTGTCTGCCGGGCGTGGCCCACCGATGTGCACGGCCGCATCCGCCAGACGCACATGACGGGCGTGGGCGTCGGCGTCGGAATACACCGCAATCGCACGGATGCCCATCTGCCGGCAGGTGCGGATGATCCGGCAGGCGATCTCGCCGCGGTTGGCGATCAGCAGGCTGCGGATCATCGTCGTCATTCTCCGTCCCAGTAGTCGAGGTTGGCGTCGCTGCGGTTCATGATGCGCACCGCGATCGGCAGGCCCTGCGCATCGCGTCCCGAGACATGTGCGGCGCCGGTCTTGCCCGAATCGGGATACTGCACCAGATCGACCGCATCGGCGGTGGAGACCGCGAGGTAGCGCAAGGGCTGGTCGGCGGAGGTGTTGCGCAGCTGGTGGGCGGTGGAGGTGTCGCCGGTGGGGCAGGCCACCACGTCGCCGGCGCGCACCGGATAGCAGTCGTCGCCCAGACGCAGCTCGCCTTCGCCGGCAAGGATGAAGAACATCTCCTCGATGGCGTAGTGATTGTGCCGGGGAAACGCGGCCTTGCCCGGCGGCACCTCGGTGAGGTTGTAGCCGAGCTTGCGCGCACCGATCCGCGACGAAATCGGTGCCAGCCTGGCGCCCTGATACCCGTCCGGCGCGCCCGGCTTGAGCTGGCCGATCTCGAAGAACTCGAGATCGTCGAGATGAATGACCGGTCGCTGCGCGCTTGCGTTCACGACGGCTTCCACGCCGGCGGGCGCTTGTCGAAGAACGCGGACAGGCCTTCCTGGCCCTCCTTGCCGACACGGAGCTCGGCGATCAGATCGGCATTGAGCTCATCGAGCTCGCGCCGGGCCTTCGCATCCGGGTGCGCGATCCGCTGAACCAGGCGTTTCGCCTCGTGGACGGCGCGCGGTCCGCATTCGAGCAGTTTCGAGATGAGTGCGTCGATGGTGGCATCCAGCTGGTTCTCGGCGACGACTTCGTGGACCAATCCCAGCGCGCGCGCCGTCGCGGCGTCGAAGGTTTCCGCGGTGAGGAAATAGCGGCGGGCCTGGCGCGCGCCGATGGCATCGACGACGTAGGGCGAGATCACCGCCGGCACCAGGCCGAGGCGTGTCTCGCTCAGCGCGAACCGTGCGCCATCGCTGGCGACGGCGATGTCGCAGCAGGCGACCAAGCCGACTCCGCCGCCCATGGCAGCGCCCTGCACGCGCGCGATGGTCGGCTTGCCCAGCGCGTTCAGGGTGCGCATCAGCTTGGCGAGCTGGCGCGCATCCTTGCGATTCTCCTTCTCGCTGGCCTGGGCCATGCGTTTCATCCAGCCCAGATCGGCGCCGGCGGAAAACGACTTGCCTGCACCGCACAGCACCACCGCGCGCACGGAGCGGTCATCGTTGAGCGCCTTCAGTTGCTCGGTCAGCGCGCCGATCAGCTCGTCGTCGAAGGCGTTGTGAATCTTCGGCCGGTTCAGCGTGAGGTGGGCGACGCCGTTCTGGATCTGGCAAAGCACGGGGTGCACGCGGGAATCTCCTGTGGATGGGTGCGAAGGCCGAGCGCCGTCGACCTACATGCGGAACACGCCGAAGCGCGCCGGGGGGATGGCGGCATTCAGGCTCGCCGACAGCCCGAGTCCGAGCACGCGGCGGGTATCGGCCGGATCGATGATGCCGTCGTCCCACAGCCGTGCCGTGGCGTAGTAGGGGTTGCCCTGACTCTCGTACTGATCACGGATCGGCGCCTTGAAGGCTTCTTCGTCTTCGGCGCTCCAGGACTTGCCCGCTGCTTCGATGCCGTCGCGCTTGACCGTGGCGAGCACGCTGGCGGCCTGCTCGCCGCCCATGACCGAGATGCGCGCGTTCGGCCACATCCACAGGAATCGTGCGCCGTAGGCTCGCCCGCACATCGCGTAGTTGCCGGCGCCGAAACTGCCGCCGATCACCACGGTGAACTTGGGCACCGACGAACAGGCCACGGCGGTGACCATCTTGGCTCCATCCTTGGCGATGCCGGCGTTCTCGTATTTCTTGCCGACCATGAAGCCGGTGATGTTCTGCAGGAACACCAGCGGAATGCCGCGCTGGTTGCACAGCTCGATGAAGTGCGCGCCCTTCACTGCACTCTCGGCAAACAGGATGCCGTTGTTGGCGATGATGCCGACCGGATAGCCGTGCAGGTGCGCGAAGCCCGTGACCAGCGTCTTGCCGTAGCGGGCCTTGAACTCCTGCAGCTCGGAGCCATCGACGATGCGCGCGATCACTTCACGGATGTCGAACGGCCGACGCGTGTCGCGCGGCACGATGCCGTAGAGCTCTTCGGCCGGATACGCCGGCTCGCGTGGCGCCTGCACCGCCAAGGACGCCGGCTTCTTTCGGTTGAGCTGGGCCAGCACGTCGCGGGCGATCGCCAACGCATGGCGGTCGTCCTCGGCAAAGTGGTCGGCGACGCCGGAGACGCTCGTGTGCACATCGGCCCCGCCCAGCGATTCGGCATCGACGACTTCGCCGGTGGCGGCCTTCACCAGCGGCGGGCCGCCGAGAAAGATCGTGCCCTGTTCCTTGACGATGATCGACTCGTCGCACATCGCCGGCACATAGGCGCCGCCCGCCGTGCACGAACCCATGACCACGGCGATCTGCGGAATATTCTGACCGGAGAGGCGCGCCTGGTTGTAGAAAATGCGACCGAAGTGCTCACGGTCGGGAAAGACCTCGTCCTGCAGCGGCAGGAACGCTCCGCCCGAATCGACCAGATAGACGCAAGGCAGCTGGTTCTCTTCGGCGATCTGCTGCGCGCGAAGATGCTTCTTCACCGTCATCGGAAAGTAGGTGCCGCCCTTGACGGTGGCGTCGTTGGCGACGATCAGCACCTCCATGCCGTGGATGCGCCCGATGCCGGCGACCATGCCCGCAGCCGGCGCCTGCGCGTCGTACATGCCTTCGGCCGCCAGCGGAGCAATCTCGAGGAACGGCGAGCCCGGGTCGAGCAACGCGGCGATGCGATCGCGCGGCAGCAGCTTGCCGCGTTCGGTGTGTTTGGTGCGCGCTTTCTCGCCACCGCCCTCGGCGGCACGCGCCAGCCGATGGCGCAGCTCGCCGACGAGCTCGCGCAGGTGCGCGTCGTTGTCGCGAAACTCAGGAGAACCCGAATCGATGGCGCTGGTGATCTTCGGCATGCCCGCTCCGCTATCGGGAGATCGGCCGGCAGCACCGGCTGCACCCCGCGCCGCGCCCGTCGTGGGTCTGGCTGCTCCGGCCCGGTGGTCGAGCTGCCCGGGCCGTCCTCTGTTCCTTCAAAGGTGATACGCCCGGCTGGGATCGCGGGCGTGGATGGGGGCGGCGCCTGCCCGGCGTCGCCCCGGGAGATCAATCTCCCTTCGCCGCTTCCTTGACCTCTTCCTTCATCTCTTCGGCCTTGTCCTTCATCGCGTCGGCAGCATCCTCTGCCATGTCCTTGGCGTCCTCGGCGGCTTCCTTCGCCGCGGCCTTGGCGTCATCGGCCATGTCCCCGGCCGCTTCCTTGGCTTCGGCGGTCATGTCCTTGGCGGCGTCGACCATTTCCGAGCCCGCCGATTCGGCCGCATCGACAGCGTCGCCGGCGGCATCCGCTGCCGCGTCGGCGCCTTCCTTCATCGCGTCGGCGGCGTGGCCGGCGGCGTCCTTGGCGTCCTGCATGGCCTCTTTCGCGGCGTCCTTGGCCTGGTCGGCGGAGGACTGCTGCGGCTGCTGGCAGGCGCTGAGGCCCAGGCCGGCGGAGAGGAGAACGGTCAGCATGAGGGTCTTGTTCATGGGGAAACTCCTGGTTGCGAACGGGTTGGCGTCGTGGCCGAAGGTCACGGCAGCTCGATGGCGATCGCGGTGGCTTCGCCACCGCCGATGCACAGTGCAGCGACGCCCCGCTTCTTGCCCGCTGCGCGCAGCGCATGCAGCAGGGTCACCACGATGCGTGCGCCGGTGGCGCCGATCGGATGGCCGAGCGCGCAGGCGCCGCCATGCACGTTGAGCTTGGCATGCGGAATGCCGAGCGCCTTGATCGGGGCCATCGCCACGCAGGCGAATGCTTCGTTGATCTCGAACAGATCGACGTCGTCAACGCTCCAGTCCACCTGCTTGAGCACGTTGCGGATCGCGTCGACCGGCGCGGTGGTGAACCATTCCGGCTCCTGCGCGTGGCCGGCGTAGCCGACGATGCGGGCCATGACGGCCAGGCCGCGCTTCTCCGCTTCGGCGGACGACATCAGCACCGTAGCGGCCGCGCCGTCGGAAATGCTCGACGACGTCGCCGCCGTCACCGTGCCGTCCTTCTTGAATGCCGGGCGCAGGTTCGGAATCTTGCTGACATCGCACTTCGAGGGCTGCTCGTCGGTGTCGATGATCACGTCGCCCTTGCGGCCGCTCACCGTCACCGCGGCGATCTCGGCCTTGAAGGTGCCGTCGGCGACGGCAGCTTGGGCGCGGCGCACGCTTTCGCTGGCGAATGCATCCTGATCCTCGCGGCTCATCGTGTACTTGTCGGCGCACATTTCCGCGAACACGCCCATCGACTGCTTCTGGTACGGGTCGGTCAGGCCGTCCCAGGCCATGTGGTCGAGGAACTCGGCGCTGCCATAGCGCACGCCGGTGCGTGAGCCGTTCAGCAGGTGCGGCGCATTGGTCATGCTCTCCATGCCGCCGGCCACCACCACCGATGCCGATCCGGACTTGATCAGGTCGGCGCCGAACATGATCGCCTTCATGCCCGAACCACACACCTTATTGATGGTCGTGCAGCCGGCTGCGGTCGGAATGCCCGCGCCCAGCGAAGCCTGGCGCGCCGGCGCCTGGCCCAGCCCGGCAGGCAGCACGCAGCCCATGATCACCTCCGAGACCTGGTCGGCGGCGAGGCCGGCCTCCGAGAGTGCGGCGCGAATGGCCGTGGCGCCCAGGGTCGGGGTGGGAACACCGGTGAACTGGCCGAGAAACGCGCCGATGGCAGTGCGCTTGGCGCCGACGATGACGATCGGATCCGACATGAAAAGCTCCTCGTGGACCGTCCGAAAACGGGGTGAAAACCCCATTGTAGTCGCATGCTTGTGACAAAGCCCAAGCGGCAAGCGGCCCGCCCGCGCTTGGGAGTACCATCCTTGCATGCGCCGCGCACCCACCATTGTGGTTCCGGATGCACCCGCCCGTCGGCACCGGCCGGCGCGCCGGATCGCGGTCGCCTGCCTGCTGGTTCTGCTCGCCGCGCTGGGCGCAGGGCATGCAGCGCGGGCGGCGGACAGCGGTGGGGCAGAGCGGGTGCGCTTCGAGCCATTCACGGTGGCGCAGGGGCTCAGCCAGTCGACCGTGCGGGCGATCGCCCAGGACGACGTCGGATTCCTCTGGTTCGCCACCCAGGACGGTCTGAGCCGCTTCGACGGCTACGAGTTCCAGGCGTTTCGCCACGACCCCGATCAGCCGGGCTCGTTGCCCGACAACCACATCCACTCCTTGGCTGCCGCACCGGACGGCAGCGTGTGGATCGGCAGCCAGACCGGCCTGCTGGCGCGCTGGGATCCGGTCGACAAGCGCTTCCACACCTTCGACCTGCAGCTGCCGCTCAGCCGCGGGGATACCGGTCCGATCGCCGCGCTGCTGGTGCATCCCTGGGGTGGACTCTGGATCGGCACCTACCGTGGCCAGCTGATCCAGGTGCCGGAAGGGGGCGGGGCGGCGCGTGACATCACCGGCCAGTTCAGTGCCCAGGTGGGTTCGGTGCGGCGCATGTCGCGGGGTTCCAACGGCGAAATCTGGGTGGCCTCGGCGATGGGTCTGTGGCGGGTGGCGGCCGATGGTTCCGAGCTCGCGCCGGTGCCCATCGAGGGCGAGCGCCCCGAGCTGAACGCTGTGGTCGAGTCCTTCGACGGAGACTTGCTGGTCGGTACTGCCGAGCAGGGTGTGCTGGTGGTCGGCACGAACGGTCGCATCAAGCGGCGCATCGACCGCCAGCAGGGCCTGCCCAACGACCAGGTGCGCGACCTGCTGGTGGATCGCGGTGGGCGCCTGTGGATCGCGACGGTGGGCGGCCTGGCGATGTGGGATGCCGTCAGCGGATCGCTGCACGCCTGGTTGGGGGACCTCGCCCAGGTCGAGGACGCGCTGTCCGCCTCGCGTCTCGAAGTGCTGCTGGAAGATCGGGACGGCCTGATCTGGGTCGGTACCTGGGTGAACGGCGTGAACGTGCACGAACCGAGGACCGAGGCTTTCGCCGTCATCCGGCCGCAGCCGGGATCGCCGGCGGCGATCTCGGGCTTCACCGTGCCGGACATGGCGCAATCGGCGCAGGGCGGTGTCTGGATGGTGGTCCAGGATGCCGGTGAAGTGGTGCGTTATGTGCCCGGCGAGGGCGTGCGCGAACGCATCGTGCCGAGCGACGTGCCCGGGGTGCCGCGCGGCGTGCAGATCCGCTCGGTGGTCGAGCAGGGTGAGCGGCTGTGGATCGCGCTCGGCACCGCCGGAATGCTGCGCCGCGACGCCGACGGCAGCATGCACCACATCGAGCGCCAGCAGATGGGCGGCACGACCACGGCGGGTGCCGAGATCTACAACCTGCACGTGGACTACGAACAGCGGCTTTGGGTGGCGTCGCTGGGCGACGGCGTTTTCGAGCTGTGCCATGACTGCGACACCTTCTCGCATCTCGGCGCCGCCGCGGCCGCATCCGACGTCGGATTGCCGGGCAAGGATGTCAGCGTGCTGCTGCGCACGCGCGACGGTTCGCTCTGGATCGGTGCGCGCTACGCCGGGCTCGGCAGGTATGTCGAGGCCGAGCGTCGATTCGAGCGCTACACCGCCGACCCGTCCCGAAACGACTGGCTGGGGCACGACTCGATCACCTGCCTGTATGAAGACAGGGAGGGCAGGCTGTGGGTGTGCACCCAGGGCGCCGGCTTCTATCGGGTGGAGCGCGATGCGCAGGGTGCCGCCAAGGCCTTCGAGCGCCGCGATCGCCGGCACGGGCTGGGCGCGGATGCGGTCGGGTCGATCCGTCAGGACCAGGCCGGCATGCTGTGGCTGTCGACCACCGCCAACCTGGCCCGGTTCAATCCGCAGACGCAGGAAATCGAGACTTTCGGCGTGCGCGAGGGCGCGGTGCGCGGCGGCTACTTCGTCGACTCCAGCGCGGAACTTGCCGATGGGCAGCTGGTGTTCGGGGGGCTGCGCGGGGCGTCCCTGTTCGACCCCCGCGATGTGCACCCGCCGCCGCCGCCGCGGGCGGTCACCATCAGCGACGTCCGGCTACCTCAGCGCGGGCGGACACCCGGGCTGTCCACCGTGCATGTCGGGCGGACCGGCGACCAGCAGCTGGCCTTGCCGCCCGGCATCGACGCGTTCTCGCTCGACCTCACCTCACTCAGTTTCAGCGCGCCGGGCTCGATCCGCTTCCAGTACCGCCTCGATCCGCTGGACCGCGACTGGAGCTACACCGACGCAAGTCGGCGATTCGCGAGCTACACCCATGTGCCGCCGGGGAAGTACCTGTTCAGGGCCCGCGCCCAACGCGGCGACGGCGAACTCAGCGAAGAGCTCGAGCTGCCGGTTTCCATCGAGCGGGTATGGACAGGCGCCGACTGGGCGCGCGCGATCGCGCTCGGCCTTGCCGGCCTGCTGGCCGCCTTCGTGGTCGTGCAGTGGCTGCAGCGTCAACGCGAGCGCGCCCGCGCGGATGCATCGCTGCGCGAGAGCGAGGCGCGGCTCAAGCTGGCCCTGTGGGGTACCGGTGACGAGCTGTGGGACCTGGACCTGCGATCGCGCCACCTGCACCGCGAGAATCCGATCCGCTACGTGCGCTCTTTCGGCGAGCACGATGTCGATGACGCACGCAGCCTGCGCGCGTTCGTGCACGACGACGACATCGCCGGGTTCGACGCCGCGTTCGAGCGTCTGATTGTGGGACAAAGCCCGGTGCTCGACGAGCTGGTCCGGGTCCGGCATCTGGATGACTCCTGGGTCTGGCTGCGCATCCGCGGTCGCATTGCCGGACACGACGAGGCGGGTCGGCCCGAGCGATTGACCGGAACGATCACCGACCTCACCGAACTGAAGGCGCAGCAGCTGGCACTGCAGACGCTCAACGACGAGCTGGAATCGCGCGTCAGCGAACGCACGCGGGAACTCTCGGAGACCAACCAGTCGTTGCAGCACGCCATGAGCGAACTGACCCGGGCGCAGGATCAGCTGGTCGAGCAGGAGAAGATGGCCGCGCTGGGCGGACTGGTCGCGGGCGTTGCGCACGAGATCAACACGCCGCTGGGCATCGGCGTGACCACCGCCTCGCACCTCGAGCTGATGGTGAAGGGCCTGCAAACCCGGGTGGAACAGGGCCAGCTGGCCCGGCCGGAGCTGAACAACTTCGTCCAGCTGGCTGCCGAAGCATCGGAGATGATCCTGCGCAACCTGCGCCGGGCCGACGCGTTGGTACGCAGTTTCAAGCAGGTGGCGGTCGACCAGTCCCTGGAGGAGCAGCGCACCATTGATTTCGGCGAGTACCTCGGCGAGGTGCTGATCTCCCTGCGGCCGGCCCTGCGCAAGGCCGGCGTGGAGGTCGAGGTGCACATTCCCGAGGGCATCCTGCTGTCGACCTATCCGGGTGCCGTGTACCGGGTGTTCGCCAACCTGGTGCAGAACTCGGTCATCCACGGATTCGCCACGCCGAAGTCCGACGCCCGGATCGAGATCCGGGCCGAAGAGCAGGGAGACCGGCTGAACATCACGTTCCGCGACAACGGCGCGGGCATGAGCGATGAAGTTCGCCGGCGCATCTTCGAGCCCTTCTTCACCACCCGTCGCGGTTCCGGCGGCAGCGGCCTCGGCATGCACATCGTGTTCAACACCGTGACCCGGATGCTCGAGGGGCATATTCATTGCGATGCACAACCCGGCGCCGGCGTCGAGTTCCTGATCGACCTGCCGATCAGGCTGGGCAAGGGCGCCTCGGCGCACTGATTGTCGCGAAACAGCGCCTTCGGCCAGGTGTGGCGGCCGACGCCCGGCAAAAGTGTCGTTGCTACCGCTCGGCGACGCCCCGAGCCGCCCGCTGCGAGTTTGGACGCTCTGGCAACACTAGTGTTCCAGCAGTCGGAAGAGGAGGGCTTCCGCGGCGCATCCGGCCTCGGTGCGGCAACGCATCGACGCGAGGGCACTGAACTGCGTCCGAATGTGAACGTGTGCAGTGTGTCTCGGTTCCGCCGCGTGCTGCGGATCAAATTGAACCTGTCGTTCCACCGATAGCGGATGCCCGGGGGCGAATCCCGGGTGTGCTCTCCGGCGCAGGACCATGCGCTGCGGGCTTGAGGTGGTTCGGCTTGCGCCGAGAATGGATCGGCATGCGCAAGGAAAGTCTGTGATGGGTTTGGCGATTCTCCGGGATGAGTTCAAAGCAGGGCCTTTCGACGGCGTGTCGTCGATGCGCCCTGCGGCCGACTCTCGGCCGGGAGAACAGTGGTACGCTCTGTCCAGAGCCGCGCGTTGCCGCCAGGCATCGCGCGGACGTGGCGCTCGCAGCATGGCTCGTGCCTCACGCTCGCTGGTTCAGGTGGTCGGTGCGCGATTCGCTGCGGGATCCTCGAGGTTCGCCTCGTCGGGAGTCGCCGCGACGTGTTTCCGGTCAGCCCCACTCTCGCGCAGTGTCATGAGCCAGACAGAGCCGCACCTTTCCAGCGTTGCCGTCGCGCCCTCCTTTGCCAGCGATCTGGTCGCCCGCGTACAGCGTCGCGAACCCAAGGCCGAGCACGAGATGGTCGAACTTCTCAGCCGGCCGCTGGCTGCCATCCTGCGCAACCTTGCACGCGGCAGCGAGTCCATCGAGGACTTGCGCCAGGAGGTGCTGCTGATCGTGCTGAATGCAACGCGGGAGGGTCGCATCCCCGATGTGCCCCGACTGCTGGCCTTCGCATCCGAAAGCGCGCGCCGGGTGGCGCTCAACGCCGATCGTCTGCATCGCCGCCGACGCACCGATATCGACCACGTCGCGACCCTGCGTGCGGTCGATGACCGGCAGGCGCATCAGGCGGTCGACGACCATCCCGAACTCGAAGCCTGCGTTGCCGAAGTACTTGATTCGATGCACAACGAGCGCGATCGCCGATTGCTTCGCGAGTACTACCTTGAAGAGCGGCCCACCGAAATGCTGCAGCAGGCCTGGTCGGTCAGCAGCATGCAGCTCGGCCGCATTCTTTACCGCGCCCGCCAGCGCTTCGAAGCCGCCTGGCGCGCGCGTCAGTTCGACATTCCGGTGGGTGGTTCGCAATGAACGGGCATCCCGCCACTTCCGAGCGCATGCCCGCGGAGCCGAAGATGATTTCCGATCAGGACAACCGACTCATTCGCGCCTGGCGGCGCGGCGAGCTATCCGAAGACGACGCCATGGCCTTCGAGTCGCGGCTGTTTCTGGAGCCGGAGCTTCTGCAGGCCGTCGAAATCGACCAGTCCATGGCGGCGGCGCTGAGTCACGTCGAAAGCCGTCCCGCCTCGCGCCGTGTCGAGTCGCGCGCGCGCCAACGGGTGAACCAGGGCGCCCAGCTCCTTCTCGCCGCCAGCGTGGGCGCCGCGGCGGTGCTGCCGTTTGCGCTCGACCTCGGCAACGCAGGCAATCACGCGCAGGCGGTCGAGTGGGTCAGCGTGTCGAATCGCCGCTCCGCAGCGACCGACGCCGTCATGCTGCTGCAGCCGGCACAGGGCACCCAGCTCATTGCCCTCGATATCGCGGTGACCGACGAGCAGCCGGTCGATGTCGAATTGTTCGATCTCCGCGGCGTCGCGACCGGCGTGCGCGCAGAGACGCTGTCCCCGCGCGACGGGTCAGTGGGATTTGCGTTCAAGCGTGAAGCGCTGGCCGCCGGCGACTACCGCGTACGCGTCAGTCGCGACGGCCATGCCCTGGCCTCGCCGGATGTGACCCTGCGCTACCAGCCCTGAGGGGCTCGTCGCGAAGGAGCCGGATCCTCAGCCGCCCGTCTTCGGATACGGGTCGGTGTCG
>JAGRJY010000145.1 GCA_020442465.1 Lysobacterales bacterium | reverse complement strand
GGCGGGGCTCGGAGCGGATCCCGTTGCGGGGTTCGGTGAGGCCCGGGCTCGAGAGTGAAGCGCTGCGTTCTGCGTGGTGCGCCGCATCTCCACGTTCGAACCGGAAGTCGCCGAACTCCTCGAGTTCGCGCCGCGCCGACGTCCACCCGGAAGCAACACGCAAGCGTCGTCGTGTGCACTCAGTGGACGTGGGCGTCCCGACAGTCCGCGCCTAGCCAGTCGATCAGTTGAGGCACCGTCGCCGCGTGTTTCGGCGCCGGGGTCCGTTGGGGTCGCGCCGAGGCCGTGCAGGCACTAGACTTCGGGCACATCTAGCCGTGTCCGGGGGGCGCAACGATGGCTCGACGATCTCCGCTGTTTCTGGCCCTGGCCTCACTCGGCAGCTGGGCCCCGGCCCAGGCAGCCACGATCACGGTGAACACCAACGATCCCGCCGTGAATCCCGGCGATGGGCTGTGTTCGCTGACCGAAGCGATCCAGAACGCGAACGGCGACAACGAGAGCAGCGGCGGCGACTGCGTGGGCGGCAATGGCGCCGACACCATCGAGCTGCCCGCCGCGCAGACGATCACGCTGACCTCGGCGCTGCCGAATTTGTTGGGCGATGTCACGATCGTCGGCAATCAGGCCCGCATCGAGCGGGCCGACACGGGATGCAGTCTCGACGGCGCTTTCAGTGCTAGTGAATTTCGTCTGTTGACGGCGAAAGACGAAGGCCAGACGGTGATGCTGAGCGACTTCAGTCTGGCCAACGGATGCGCGGATGGCAATGAGGGAGACGTCCTCTTAGGTGGCGCCCTCTACGCTTACGAGAGCCATCTGACCTTGCAGGGCATGCGCATCGAGAACAACCGGGCACGCGGATCCGGAGGTGGCGTGGCATTCCTGACTGAGAGTGGGGGCGGCTCGGTCACCATCCGCGACAGCCACTTCGTTGGCAATCAGTCGACAAATCGGGGCGGCGGGCTGCGCAGCAACGCGGTCGATTCGCTGATCGAAGACTCAGCGTTCACCGGCAACCAAGCCTTCTACGGTGGGGCACTTTTTCACATTCGCGGCAATCCGACGGTGACCCGCAGCAGCTTCAGCGGAAACACCGCCACGTATGGCGGCGCTATCTCGTTTCAGCGGGAGGGCGCTACGAATCAAACACTCACCATCACCGACAGCACGATCAGCGGCAATTCGGCCGCCATCCTGGGCGGCGGCATCATCGCCTACGGTGCCTCCGGCCTGCTGCAGATTACCGACAGCACGTTGGTCGACAACGTGGCCGGCGTTGGAGCTGACCACATCTTCACGGAAAAGGGCCACCAGACAACGGTCAGTCGCTCACTACTTAGTGGTGGCGGCGCGTCGGCCTGCGAGCTGGCTGGTGTGCAAAACAGTAGCGACAACCTGGTGACGGCAGCGAGCTGCAGCGCTCTGGGGACGATGGTCACCGCCAGCGCCCTGCAGCTGGGCCCGTTGCAGGACAACGGTGGTCCCACCCTGACCCATGCGCTGGGCGTCGGCTCGGTCGCGATCGACGCCGGCGGCAGCGGCTGCGGCAGCACCGACCAGCGCGGTTTCGGTCGCCCCGCCGACGGCGACAATGACGGCAATCCGCTGTGCGATGTCGGGTCCTTCGAGTTGGGCGAGACGCCAGCGGCGGGACCCGACTTCGTGGTCAACGCCACCACCGACGTCGGCGACGGCGTCTGCGGCCCGGTGGTCGGTCAGTGCACCCTGCGCGAAGCGGTGCAGGCCGCCAACAGCAACCCCGATGCGTCGGTCATCACGTTTGACCCGAGCGTGTTCGCGTCGGCGCAGACGATTTCGCTCAGCGCCGGTGAGATGCTGATCACCACGCCGGTGACGGTGACCGGTCCGGGCCGCGATCTGCTGACCGTCGATGCCGGCAACACATCGCGCCATTTCCACATCAGCGACGGCAGCGATGCCGCCATGGCCGCCGGTCTGAGCGACCTGACCCTGATCAACGGCAGCGGCGGCGATGGCGGCGGTGCGATTCTCAGCGAAGAGAGTCTGACTCTGGGTCGGGTCACCCTGCAGGGCAACCAGGGACTGATCGGTGGCGCTGTGCTGGCCAGCTATCCCGGCGCGGGTGCTGGCATGGATGTGGTGATCGACGACGTGTTGCTCACCCAGAATAGTGCCGGTCTGCGAGGCGGCGCGATGTATGTGAGCTTGCCGACGGGCGGCTCGCTAACCGTCCGCAACAGCCAGTTCCTCGACAATCAGGCCAGCGATCCGGGCGTCGTTGCCAGAGGCGGTGCGGCCTATTTCTCGGTGTTCGATGGTGTCGTGCTGGTCGAAGACAGCACCTTTAGCGGCAACGAGGTCAACGCGGGCACCTCGGCAACAGGCGGCGCCTTCACCTTGGGCGGTTTTGATTCGCAGGTGACGTTGCAGCGTCTGACCGTCAGTGGCAACGCGGCTGGCAGCGTGAACGGGCGTGGCACAGGAGGCGGCCTCGTCGCAAGCATGGATGGTGGAAGCTTCAGCCTCACCGACTCCATCATCAGTGGCAATACGGCGGGCCGCGGATCGGTCGGGTCGGGGATGCACCGTTTCGGCGGCGGTTACATCACTCTGTCCGGTGTTTCCAACGCGCAGATTGCGCGGACCACGATCAGCAACAACGTGGCCGTGGGGTGGGAGGGCGGCGGGCTGGCCTTGTCGACCCACGACGGCACCTCGCTGGTGCTGGACAGCAGCACGATGTCCGGCAACACCGCGGGTCGCGAAGCCGGTGGCCTGTTTCTGATCGCTGGCGAGTCCACGACGACAACGATCAGCAACACGACCATCAGCGGCAACAGCGCCAACCGTAACGGCGGCGGTGTGGCCGTCTTCCCGACCGACGCGAGCGCGCAGGTCAGCATCTCGGGGGTAACGATCACCAACAATCTGGCCGATGCCAATGCCAACGGCGGCGAATACGCCGGCGGTCTGTGGTTGTACTCCGTGGCCGGCAGCATGATCAGCATCGACGGTACCGTGATCGCTGGCAACGCCATCGGCGGAACGTCCAGTCAGACCGATTTCACCGCCAACGCCGAGCCCTTCGCGATCAGCAACAGCCTGATCGGCAACAACGACGGCAACGGTCTGGCCGAGGCGCCGATCGGTGCGCCGGATGGCGACAACAACCTGGTCGGCGGCACCACTCATGGTTTCATCGATCCAGTACTGGGCGCGCTCAGCGACAACGGCGGTACGACCTTCACCCATCGCCCCCTCGGCGGCTCGCCGCTGATCGACCACTACAGCGACTGCCTCCGTATCGACCAGCGCGGCTCAGGCCGACCGGCCGACGGCGATGGCAACGGCTCGGTGCTATGCGATGTCGGCGCCGTCGAAGTCGGCGAGACGCCCGCTTCGGGGCCGAACTTCGTGGTCAACGCGACCACAGACATTGGCGATGGCGTCTGCGGCGCCGTGCCGGGACAGTGCACCTTGCGTGAAGCGGTGATGGCCGCGAACAGCGATCCCGATGCGACGGTCATCACCTTCGACCCGAGCGTGTTCGCGTCGGCGCAGACCGTCATGCTCAGCCAAGGCCAGATGCAGATCACCGCCGCAACCACGATCACCGGTCCGGGGCGCGATCTGCTCACGGTCGATGCGAACGGCGCATCGCGCCACTTCCTGATCGATGATGCCAACGCGGCGACCAGCGCCGCGGTGTCCATTTCCGATATCAGCCTGCTCAACGGCGCTGCACTTGCCGTCAGCGAGAAAGGCGGCTCCATTCGCTCGCACGAACCGTTGACGCTGACCAGTGTGGTGCTGCAAGGCAATACCGCCGAAATGGCCGGCGGCGCGGTGCTCGCTTACCACGGTCTGCTTGCCAGCGATTGCATCGTCAGCGGAAACCGGGCGCGGCTGGGCGGAGGCCTGCGGGTCGAAGAGGGTGATACGGAGATCACCGGCTGCGAGTTCTCTCTCAACACCACCCAGAGCTTCGGCGCCGCGTTCGCCACGCGCGCACAAGGGACTACGCTGCGGATCGTCGATTCCCTGTTCGTGGACAATCTGGCTGGCAGCACCAGTGCCGGTGCCATCTTGGTTCAACCTGGCCTCGGCATGGCGCAGTTCGAACGCATCCGGGTGATTGACAATGGTGCGACCACCGGCGGCAGAGGCGGTGGGCTGGACGTGCGGATGAACGCCGGCGATTTCATCCTGATTGACAGCGAGATCAGCGGCAACACCCTCGGCGGAGTGGGCAGCGGTCGATTCGGCGGTGGCCTGTATCTGAGCATGACCGACCATACGGCCACGATTACACGGTCGACCTTCAGCGGAAACTCGACCACACAGGAAGGCGGTGGCCTGTACCTCAAGGCCTTCGGCAGCGGACAGATTCGCATCGAGGACTCGACCATTTCCGGCAACAGCGCCGGCTCCTTCGGCGGCGGTGTGGGCGGCTATGCGCGGGATGCCGCATCGAGCATCGAGATCGTGCGCAGCACGATCACCGACAACGTCGCCGACGCCGACAACAACGGCATCGGGCAAGGCGGCGGTATCGCGCTGCCCTACGCCCTGCCCAACGGCATGTTCAGCGTCACTGGCACCGTGATCGCTGGCAACGCGGACAGCAATCCGTCAAGCGCACCCGATCTGCTGCTGCCCGCGGCGACGCCGTTCGATCTGACCGATTCGCTGATTGGCGACAACCGCGGCAGCGATCTCATGGAGGCGCCCGTCGGCAGCCCCGACGCCGACAACAACCTGATCGGTGGTCCCACGAACGGCGTGATCGACCCTGCGCTCGGCATCCTCAGCGACAATGGCGGCCCGAGCTTCACCCATCGTCCCGTTGACGGCTCGCCGCTGATCGACCACTACGCGGGCTGTGCCGGCATTGACCAGATCGGCCAGCCGCGCGGTCTCGATGGTGACGGAATGTTCGGCGACGACTGCGATATCGGTGCCGTCGAGTTCACGTCGAGCCTGTTCCACGACGGATTCGAGGACGGCCCGATCGTCAAACGCTTCGAGGCGCGGCAGGCGACGATCGAGCGCGACGACGTGCTCGACCGGTTGCCGATCAACGGTCGGGCGCAGATCGTGCTGCGCGCGCCGGGCGCATCGCCCGAACAGTCGCTGGTCATCGTGCATGCGCGTCGCGTCGGCGATCGCGTCGAGTTGCAGCTCAATCGCCTTGAACGGGGCGTTTGGACGCAGGGCGCGTGGCGGCCGATGACCGGCGCATCGGCGAGGTTGCGCTGGTAGTCCACGCATCCTCACCGAGGTCCCGAGGCGGGCGATCGGCTTGGTCGCCTCACATCAGGTCTGGCCGGTCTTGCGATGGATTCATCGTCAGCCGCGCACAGGCCCGGAAGTCGGCGCGTTGGCGCCAGATCGTCTGTTGCCCCCTGACGACCCATGCCGGGTGCGCCCGGAGGTGGATGCTTCCCACCGATCAGTTCGCCGTCCGCCACGGCTTACCGAACCGGGTTGCCCGAAAATCGCCACATTCGGGCCCGTGGCCTGCCTGAGCCGCGCGGCAATCTGCCTTCCACCAAGTATTCGGGGGAATCTCATGCTCATCCATGCGCGCCTCGTCATGGCGCTCGTCGCGCTCGTCATCGCTTCGTCCGCGCACGCCTCGAACGATCTCGATCCCATCGAATGCTCGGCCTGCGAGAGCTGGAACGAGGCGGTCGAGCCCTACGCCCTGGCCCCGCACACCTGGTACGTCGGCACGCGGGGTCTGGCTTCGGTGCTGATCGCCGACCCGGACGGCCTGGTGCTGATCGACGGCGGCCTGCCGCAGTCGGTGCCGCACATCCTCGCCAACGTGCGCAAGCTCGGGTTCGCGCCGCGCAACATCCGCTGGGTGCTCAACTCGCATGCCCATTTCGATCACGCCGGCGGCATCGCCGCGCTGGCGCGTCTGTCCGGTGCCAAGGTGGGCGCCGGTGCGCGCGGCGTCGTCGCGCTCGAGACCGGGCTCTACCATCCTGACGATGCCCAGATCGACTTCGGTGAAGCGGCACGTTATCCCGCCGTCGCCTCGGTGGTCGCCGTGCAGCCCGGTGAAGTGATCCGGGTCGGCGCTCTGGAAATCACTGCGATTGCCACGCCAGGACACGCCCCTGGCGGCATGAGCTGGACTTGGCCTGCCTGTGTGGCGCCCGGCGACTGCCGTCAGATGGTCTACCTCGACAGCCTCAACGCGGTGTCCGCGCCGGACTACCGCTTTCTCGATCACCCCGAGGTGCTGGCCGATCTGCGCGCCAGCATCGATCGCGTGCGCGGTCTGGACTGTGACGTGGCGATGGCCGCGCATCCCGACCAGGTGCCCGCGGACGGCGCCGGCAGCCCATGTGCACGCTATGCCGAGAGTGCAGCACGCCGCCTGGAGAAGCGTCTGGCGCAGGAGCGCGCCGCGCGGGAACCCGGCACCTCCGACGCGCGCTGATCGACCGCCCGGCCGCGGCGACGGGCGACTCCGGCGGCAGACCGTTTCGCCACGCGCCGCCTGAGGATCAGCTTGCCGCGGGTGGTTCGCTGTCGTTTGCCGGCGGCAAGGTCTTGAACGAGCGGGCGAGCAAGCCGATGCCACCGGCCAGCAGGGCGAGCATGACCAAGGTGTTGAACAGGCTGGTCGGGCGGAAGTAGATGTTCAGGTTGACCAGGATGCCGGCGGCGATGATGGTGAGGCCGGCGATCAGCAGCAGCCAGCCCAGTACCGACTTGCCGTTGAAGAACAGCACGCCGACGCCGATCACGAACGGCAGCAGGGACAGGCCGAAGCTGTTGTAGCCCCACAGGTGCCAGCCGTGTCCGACGACGCTGACCTGGTTGATCAGCATCCAGCCTCCGGCGATCGCGCAGACGAATCCGATCAGAAAGATGCCGATGCCGCCCGGTGTGCCGCCTGCGCCTTGCATGTCGATGCCTCCAGTCCGTCTCCGCCGCATGGTACGCGCTCCGCGGCCGGCGATGCGCACGGGCCGACCCCGCAACTTCATGTCGATGTCATCCGCACGCAACACGAAGCCGCTGCAATGCGCGGCTTCTTGGTGCCGAGGCAAGGACGTCATGCGACACACTCATCTGGCGGCGTCGATCGCCGCGGTTCTGGTCATCGGCTGCGATCCGGCCGCGGCCCAGCAGACCAGCAGCGGGGATGCCTCGCGCGAGCTCGACAAGATCGTGGTGCAGGGCGAGATCACCTATCGGGACCGCACCGAGGAGGCCTCGACCCTGGTCTACGATCTGGAGTACTTCCAGCGCTTCGAGCCGCTGACCGTCGGCGACATGCTCAAGCGCGTGCCCAGCGTGGCGTTCCTGTCCGACGTGCTGGAGTACGACGGCGTGCGCCTGCGCGGCCTCGACCCCGGCTACACGCAGATCCTGATCAACGGCAAGCGCGTGCCGGGCGGTGAGACCGACCGCTCGTTCTTCGTCGATCGCATTCCCGCGGAGCTGGTCGAGCGCATCGAGATCATTCGCTCGGCCTCGGCCGATCGCAGCGGCGATGCCGTGACCGGCTCGCTGAACATCGTGCTGCGCGATGGCTACGCGCTCGACGGTGGCTACCTCCGCGCCGGCGGGTTGCACTACGAGGACGACCGGATCGAGCCGAGCCTCAGCGCCGTATGGGGCGGCGAGGCGTTGGGTGGCCAGCTGCTGCTGGGCGCCAACGCGCAGGGTCGACGCAATCCGAAGCAGAAGTTCAGCCAGCGCTTCGACGCGCCGAACGGCGAGCTCGACAACACCGAGGTGCAGTCGGACATACGCAGCGGCGAAGACTACTCGTTCAACCTCGACTACACCGCCGATGCCGGCGAAGGGCAGCTGAATCTCTACGCGTTCTTCGTGCGCACCGACCGCTACCAGAACGAGGACTCGATCGAGTACGTCGCCGGCATCGAGACGGCGGAGAACATCGACACCATCAATGCGAACGACGAGGACATCCGCACCGACACCTGGTCGGTCGGCGGGGAGTACGAGTTTCCGATGGCCGGGGGCGACACACGGGTCCGTCTCGGCTATGCGGCCTTCGATGACGACGTGTTCGAGTTCGAGGACGAGTTCGAGTACCTGCGCGACGACATCCCGTTCCCGGAGGACGACCGATTCACCGGAGATCGCACCTACACCGACATCGAAGACGACGAGATCAACATCGAACTGCGCCACACCCGCGACCTCGGCGAGAACAGGCTGAAGTTCGGCGTCGACTACACGCAGAAGCAACGCGACACGGCGATCCTCAGCCAGCGCAACCGTTTCACGATTCCCGACGCGCCGGGCACGCGCCCGGTCATTCCCGGCACCTTCGATGACTTCGAGGCCGAGCCGGGCGGCATCAACCGCATCGACGAGGATCGCATCGAGCCGTTCGTGCGCCTCGATGGCGAAAGCGGCTCGATCGAGTGGCAGGTCGGCCTGCGCTACCAGTACACCGACCTCGAGATCTTCGACGCCACGGTCGACGCCGACGTCGCGCGCCAGGACAACAGCTTCGGCGCGCTGCTGCCTTCCGGCAGCCTGATCTTCAATCTCGACGACGATCGCCGGGTCACCCTGTCGCTGGCGCGCACCATGCGTCGGGCGAATTTCGACCAGCTCTCTCCCGCTCTGCTGGAAGGCGAGCTGGGCGACAACGACCTGCTCGGCAACCCGCAGCTCGAGCCGGAAGACGCCTGGGGCATCGACCTCGGTTACGAGGTGCGTCTCGGTCGCGACGGCGTCGTCGGCGTCAACGGGTTTTACCGCGACATCCAGGATCTGATCGAGATCGCCAACACCGGGCTGGCAGGCGACGAGGGCCCCGGCACGTTCGTGCTGCAGCCGCAGAACACCGGCGACGGTCGGGTCTGGGGCGTGGAGCTGGACCTGTCCACCCCGCTGACCGCGTTCGGCATGGAGAACACCGGCGTGTTCTTCAACTATTCCTGGCTCGACAGCGAGATCGAGGACTTTGCCGGTACCCGTCGCTTCAACGACCAGTCAAACTATGTGTACAACGTCGGATTTATCCAGGAGCTGCCCGAACTGGCCGCTGCGTTCGGCGTGACTTACCGCAAGCAGGGTGACGCCTACGGGCGCATCGTGGCCGAAGAAGTGCGCACCTCCTACGACGGGGACCTCGAGGCCTTCGTGGAGAAGCGCCTCGGCGAGCGCTGGACGGTGCGCCTGACCGGGTCGAACCTGCTCGACGCCTCCAAGGACGAGGTGTTCGACAAGTTCAACACGTTCGAGGAGCAGTTCGAGCGCAACTACGACGAGTACGAGCTGGAGACCGAAACCGGCGGACGTGTCTATCAGCTGATGTTCCGCTACGCATTCTGATCCCGCGCAGAGTGGGCTTGCCCGGCCGGCCACGGATGGCCGGTCGGGGCCGATGCCGCGTCGTTTCGCCAGCCCGGACGTGCACGCGCGCAGGGACTTGCCGGACCCCGCGCTTCGACGCCGCATGCGCAACCCGGCGGGCAGGGCCCGCCGCCGCACCAGGAACCCCAAGATGCCCAACCTGCTCCATCGCACCGCCTGTCTGCTTGCCTGCGCCGCGCTTGCTGCCTGCGCCAGCGCGCCCCGCCAGCAGGCGCGCGAGCCCGACGAGGCCGAGGACGTCACCACGGTCCAGGCGGGTGTGCGCTACGCCCTGGTGGGCGAACGCTTTCTCACCGCCTCGACGCCGCGCGACAACATCGACTCGCCGGCCAGCTGGCGGGCGCCTGACGGCAAGACCTGGCTGATCGCCACCGCCAAGGGCACGCACGGCATCGTCGTCTACGACGGCGACAGCGGCGAGACGCTGCGGCGCGTGATCGACAAGGGAAACGGGGCGGGCGAGTTCCGTCGTCCCAACGGCGTGTTCGTCATCGACGACGTGGTGTTCGTGGTCGAGCGCGACAATCGGCGCGTGCAGGCGCTGTCGCTGCCTGATCTCCGATCGCTGGGCAGCTTCGGCGAAGACCAGCTGCGCAAGCCTTACGGCCTGTGGCTGCAGCGCGACGGCGACGGCTACGACGTGCTGGTCAGCGATGCCTACATGCGCGACGACCACGACGATCTGCCGCCGCCGGACGAGCAGCTCGACCAGCGCTACAAGCGCTACCGGGTCGGCATCGAAGCCGGCGCGTTGCGGGCGAAGTTCCTCGGTCATGTCGGTTCCGTCGAGGCCGCCGGCGCGATCCGCATTCCCGAATCGCTGTGGGCCGACCCGATGCACGACGTGCTCCTGCTGGCCGAAGAGGATCAGGCCGACGGTACCCGGATCAAGGTCTACGATCTCGACGGCAACTACCGCGGTCGTGATCTCGGTCGAGGGCTGTTCCGCGCCCAGGCCGAGGGCATCGCGCTGTGGCAGTGCGCCGACGGCAGCGGTTACTGGATCGCCACCGACCAGTTCAAGGATCGCTCGGTCTTCCACGTGTTCGACCGCGTGGGGCTGGAGCACCTGGGTGCGTTCGCCGGCAGGACCGTGGCGAACACCGACGGGGTCTGGCTGCAGCAAGCTGCGACCGCGGCGTTTCCGCACGGCGTCTTCTATGCCGTGCACGACGATCAGGGTGTGGGTGCGTTCGACTGGGACGACATCGCGCAGGCGCTGGGCTTGCGCCACGCCTGTGCGGACTGAGCCGGCATCAGGGATGCGCGAAGGCTGATTCGCGTTCGCGGCACTGCGACGGCCGGGCTGGGCCAACGACAGCCGGCCGTCCCTCGGGGGAGGCGTACTCGGGCCGCGCAAGCGGCCCGTGTGCGTTCACGCGCCGGCAGGCGGCGGTGCGCGATCTTCCCGGCTCTGGCGCGAAACCCGGTGCAGCGCGGCTCAGCGCCCCGCGCCGCCGCTCCGGCGTTGTCCGGGCTGGCCGTTCCGACCGCCGCCGTGATGCGGTCGACCGGCATGGTGCCGTGCGCCCTGGTCGCGCTGGCCGTGCGGCCGCGCGCGCTGCGGCTGCGGCTTGCGCTGGGCGTGGCCGCCGGCGGTGAGCTTCAGCGGCACGCTGGGGACGAAACCTTCGATTTCGACGCGCGGGATGTCGTTGCCGAGCAGGCGGTGGATGGCGCGCAGCTGATCGGATTCTTCGGCGCAGGCAAGCGAAATCGCCTCGCCGGTGCGGCCGTTGCGGCCGGTGCGACCGATGCGGTGCACGTAGTCCTCGGCCACCATCGGCAGGTCGTAGTTGATCACCACCGGCAGGTCGTCGATATCGATGCCACGGGCGGCGATGTCGGTGGCGACCAGCACGCTGATGCGCCCTGACTTGAAGTCGTCGAGCGCACGGATACGTGCGCTCTGGCTCTTGTTGCCGTGGATCGCCATGGCCTTGTGGCCGGCGGCGCACAGCACCCGGCACAGCTTGTCGGCGCCATGCTTGGTGCGGCTGAAGACCAGGCGCTGCTGGCGGCTGTCTTCGGCCATCAGATGGATCAGCAGATCCTTCTTCTTCGCCTGGTCGACCGGGTGCAGACGGTGGGTGACCTGCGGGGCGGCGGAGTTTTCCGGCGTCGCCTGCAGGGTGCGCGGCGTGCGCATGAACTGCTCGGCGATCTGGCGGATCTCCGGTGCGAAAGTGGCCGAAAACAGCAGGGTCTGACGCTGCTTCGGCAGCGCGCCGAGGATGCGTCGGATGGCCGGCAGAAAGCCCATGTCGAGCATGCGGTCGGCTTCGTCGAGCACCAGGTACTCGATGCCCGAGAGGTCGACGTGACGCTGTCCCATCAGGTCGATCAGGCGGCCGGGCGTGGCGATCGCGATGTCGAGGCCGCGGCGCAGCGCGTCGATCTGCGGCTGCATGCCGACGCCGCCGAAGATGGTGGCGGAGCGCAGCTTGAGGTGCTTGCCGTAGGCGACCACGTTGTCCTGGATCTGCGCGGCGAGTTCACGGGTGGGCGTCAGCACCAGGGCGCGCGGCCGTCGCGACGGCGCCGGCGGCTGCGTGGACATCTGCTGCAGCAGCGGCAGGGCGAACGCGGCGGTCTTGCCGGTACCCGTGCGGGCGCCGGCCAGCACATCGTCGCCGGCGAGCACGGCAGGGATGGCCAGGCTCTGGATTTCGGTGGCGTCGCGGTAGCCCAGCTCGGCGAGCGCGCGCAGCAGCGGGGCCGCAAGGCCCAGGGTGTCGAATGACATGCGGTGTCCTTCAGGCGGACGCCGCGCTCCCAAACACCACGCGACTGGTCCTGATGTGGCCCGCGCGACCGGGATCGGTCGGGGGCTGGGCGCCGGTGAAGGTATGGAGCGAAACGCGGGAGACCGGTCAGGCAGGTTCTCGCGGATTCCGGACGGGAATACAGCGTCGGCGGCGCACCGAGGGCGCGCACTCTACGCGATGTCGGTCGAGTGCGCCAGC
This sequence comes from Lysobacterales bacterium, assembly GCA_020442465.1. Lineage (GTDB taxonomy): Bacteria > Pseudomonadota > Gammaproteobacteria > Xanthomonadales > Xanthomonadaceae > Pseudomarimonas. The sequence goes on along the minus strand of JAGRJY010000145.1, from coordinate 193 downwards.
GTGGAACCTGGCCCGCCGCAGGGTTCGTTCACCTCGACGCCCGTCGGCGCGACGGCGCAGCACGCTGCGTGCCTGGTGCGGTTGCATCCATGCCTCGCCCGCGCGGTCGGCGCGGGCGAGGTGGGTCGAAGCGGTCGCCGGTTCAACGCGGGTCGGGCACGAAGCCGATCGGGAACGGGTCCGGCAGGCCGCC
>JAGRJY010000144.1 GCA_020442465.1 Lysobacterales bacterium | reverse complement strand
TGCGCTGGACATGACCCATGTCGACGCCGGCCTTGCCCAGGCTTTCGAACAGGAAGTCGCCGAAGGCATCGCTGCCGAGCATGCCGACGAAGCCGGATCGTCCGCCGAGGCTGGCCACGGCCACGGCGACATTGGCCGGCGCGCCACCGGCATGCTGCTGATAGGTCGTCGTGCCGGCGGGATCGGGACCCGATACCGGCTGGAAGTCGATCAGCGCCTCACCGAAACAGACGACGGTTTTCATCTCAATGCCCCGCCACGCGCGATACACCTGCCGGCGCGGCATCACCGGGCACCTTCGACACGTCGACGATGCGCGCGCCGGCGAAACCGTAGTAGACGATGAAGAAGTAGCACACCAGCGGCAGCACGAAGGCATGCTGGATGCCGATGCGGTCGGCCAGCGCGCCCTGCAGCACCGGCACGATCGCGCCGCCGACGATGGCCATGATGAGCAGGCTCGAGGCCTTGTCGGTCATCGCGCCCATCTTCGAAATGCCGAGGGTGAAGATGTTCGGAAACATGATCGAATTGAACAGACCGATGGCGACCACGCTCCACAGCGCGATGCGGCCTTCGCTGAGGATCGTGGTGCCGACCAGCAGCGCCGCGAACAAGGCGAACAGGCCGAGCAGGCGACCCGGCTCGATCCTGCGCAAGAGCATGAAGCCGACGAAGCGCCCGACCATGGCGCCGCCCCAGTACAGCGAGACGTAGCGCGCGGCCTCGGCCTCGCTGATGTTGCCGATGTCGGGCAATGACAGGTAGTTGATCAGGAAGCTGCCGATCGAAACTTCGGCGCCGACGTAGAGGAAGATCGCGATCACGCCGAGACGCACGTGGCGGAATCCGAGCACGTCGGCGAAACGATGGTGCTGCGCGTCGGCGCGCTCGGTGGCCTCGGTCAGCGTCGGTAGACGGAACAGCCAGACGACCACGGCCAGCACGAACAGGGTGGCGGCAAGCGCGACATACGGGCCGGTCACGAGTGCCGCCTGGCTGCTGCGGTAGGTCAGCAGCTCGGTCGGGGACAACGCCGCCAGTTCGCTCGCACCGAGCACCGCGCCGGAGAGGATCAGCGCACCGCCGAGCGCCGGCGCGATCGTCGTTCCGAGCGAATTGAGGGCCTGGGCCAGGTTGAGCCGGCTCGAGGCCAGGCGCGGGTCGCCGAGCAGGCAGACATACGGATTGGCCGCGACCTGCAGCAGGGTGATGCCGCTGGCTAGCACGAAGAATGCGGACAGGAACAGCGGGTAGGAGACCCAGCGCGCAGCCGGTATGAAGAGCAGCGCGCCGATGCCCGTTGCGACGAGGCCGAGGACGATGCCGCCGCGATAGCCGACGTGGGCGATGACCTTGCCGGCCGGCAGCGACATGATGAGGTACGCACCGAAGAAGATGAACTGGACGAGCATGACCTGCGTGTAGTTCAGCGTGAACACCGACTTGAGGTGCGGAATCAGGACGTCGTTGAGCACGGTGATGAACCCCCACATGAAGAACAGCGTGGTGGCGACGACCAGAGCCGTGCGCGGACTGGCGGTGCGTTCATTCATGGCGGCGGTTTCCAATGGCGACAGGAGGCGGGCAACTGCTTTCGCGCACGATCAGTTGCACCGGTATGGTCTGCTGCGCAATCGCGATCGAGGGATCGCGCATGCGCGCGAGGATGCGTTCCGCAGCCTGGCGGCCACGCGCGCGCGGTGCGGTCGCCACCGTGGTCAACGGCGGCACGCTCAGCGCCGCTTCGGGGATGTCGTCGAAACCGGTCACTGCGAAATCCACGCCGGGCTGGCGGCCGCGCGCGACGAGGCCCAGCTGCAGGCCGAGCGCGACCGCGTCGTTGTAGCAGACGGCGGCGGTCGGCGTCGGATCGCGCGCGAACAGCGCGCCGACCTGGCGCGCTGCCTCGAGACGGGTCGGCGCCGTTTCGATGCGCCAGCCCGGTTCGATCCCGATACCCGCAGTGGCCAGCGCCGCCTGGTAGCCTTCGCGCCGCTCGCGGCAGGAACTCGAATCGCGGTGCCCGCCGTAGAAGGCGATGCGCTTGTGACCGAGTCCGATCAGATGCTCGGTCGCCAGGCGCGCACCGGTGCGGTTGTCCATGACCAGGTAGTCCCACGCGCCATCGAGCTCACGGTTGAAAACGAGCACGGGAACGTGAGGACCGACTGCGCGCGCCACCGCTGCCCCATCGCTGCCCTCGGCCGGCGAGAGGATGATCCCGGCCGGCGCATGTTCCACCAGGGAGGTGAGCACGGCCTGCTGGCGCTGCACCGACTCGCCGGTGCTGCCGAGCAGCGTAACGAAGCCGATCGCCGCCAGCGCTTCGTCGACACCGGCGGCGAACTCGGCGAAGTACGGATTGGAAAGGTCGTTGACGACCAGGGCGACGCTCGAAGACGACTGCGCGCGCAGATTGGCCGCCGCGCGGTTGTAGATGTAGCCGACACGTCGGATTTCGGCCTCGACGCGGGCGCGCGTTTGCGCATGCACGAGCGGGCTGCCGCGCAGCACCAGCGACACGGTTGCACGCGATACACCGCAGCCGCGCGCCACGTCGTTCAGGGTCAGTCTTGCGCGGGGTTTGTCTGCTGCCATTCCAAAATTTGGATCGATCCAATTTCACTGAGTGTGCACCGGACGCCCTGTGTCTCGCACGGTGCGCCGCAGCACGACCATGGCAAGTTCGTGTGCTAGATTGCGTTTTGGATCGTTCCAGGTCGCTCCGGCCACGCGTGTGCCGGTGCGGCGATGGCGAAACGCGGGAGCGATTGTCGAAGGCCAGAGACAGAGGCTCGCTGCCCGCTTCGCATCGCGGGCGCCGAGTTCGATGGGGGATATGGACGCAGCCTCGCCGCGTGGATCCGGGTGGCGGCTGCAGGGCGCGATGGGGAACCCTCCCCTTCCCATGGCGCCGCCACCTTCGGCAATCGCTCCATGCATGGACCTGCGCCGCATCCTCTGATGCAGGTCCGTGCAATTCAGGGACACCGCGCGATCGAATCGATCGCCTGACCTTCGACTATCGAGGAAGCCCATGCGCCCCGCCCTGCAAGTCGCTCCGCTGTCACACGCGCTGATTCGGGCAAGCTTCTGCGGCCTCGCCGTACTGTGCTGTGCTGGCGCCCATGCGGCTCCGGTCGAGGCGGGTGAACGCGCATTCGCCGCAGTCGATCCGTTTATCGGCACGGGCGGCAACGGCCACACGTTTCCGGGGGCCGTAGTGCCGTTCGGCATGGTCCAGCTCAGCCCCGACACGCAGCTGAAGACGCGCAAGGAGGGCTACCCCTGGGCCGCCGGTTACCGCTACGACGATTCGACCATCTTCGGTTT
>JAGRJY010000143.1 GCA_020442465.1 Lysobacterales bacterium | reverse complement strand
GTCCGCGAGCGAGGATCAGGATGACGAGGCGCTGAGTGATGCGCTGGTCATTCGCGCGGAGCTGGAGCTTTATCGTGGTGATCCCGATGCGGCCTCCGCGGCTCTTGATCAGCTGCAGGGATTGCTCAAGGGCCAGTCGGACAATCGGCTGGCAGGTGCATTGCAGCGCTACCGCGGGCGCGTCGCTTACGAGTTTGGAGACTACGCGGCTGCCGCTTCGAAGCTTTCCGAGGCCGTCCAGTTGATGCGCACTACCGGCGACACGTCCGATGCAGAGTCGGTCAATACCTTATCGGACCTCGCCATGGCACAGTCGCGGGCGGGACAGCTCGACGAGGCAGAGAAAAGTCTGCGCGAAGTGGTTGCCAGTACCCGCCTGCGGTTTGGCGAGAACAGCGTCAGCTTTGCGATTGACCTCGATAACCTCGGTGCCTTGCTGCAACGGCGCGGAACCGCAGAATCGCTCGCCGAGGCTGAGCAGGTCTCGCGCAGGGCGCTGGAGATCCTGCGTGAACGCCCGGATGTGGCGGTGGCCGAGCGCGCGACAGCGGCCAACAACCTGTCGCGGACCCTGGAGTTGCTGGGGCGTGTGCAGGAGGCGCTGGCCATCTATCCGGAGGCAGTGGACGCCATGTTGCAGGCGGTGGGTGAGGATCACGCGTTGACCGGTATCGTCCTGCACAATCAGGGTCGCGCCGAACTGGCAGCGGGCGAGCTGGACGCTGCCAGGGAGTCGCTGGTCCGGTCGCGGGACATCCTGGCGGCGACGCTGGGTGAGGAACATCCACGCTACGCTGTCTGGCGAGTGACCGAAGCGCAATGGGCCCTTGCTGCCGGTGACGCTGCGCTGGCCCGGACGCAGCTTGAAGCGGTCTGCGCCACCTACCGCAGCGGAGCGGCCCTGGATCGGCGCGAGCGCCAGCGCCTGTTCCACACCATCGGCCAGTTGGGTCGCAGATCGGATGGGGGCGATCTGGTTTGTGGAATTGCAGCAGCGGGAGATTGAAGGGTTGGCCAGCAGCAGCGCCCCCGGTCCTCTGGTCAGCGCCAGCGAAGGTACGCGCTAGCACAGCGCAAGCGGCAACTCAGGTAAGCTATGCGACTGAGATTCTTGGGGAATTCGCATGAAACGCAGTCTTCTTTCCGTGGCGCTGAGCGTCGCGCTGGTTCAGGGCGCGTGGGCGCAGTCGAGTCCGGGTGAAGGCGGTCAGCCGCCAGCAGCCAGCGACGGCAGCATTCCGGTCACCTATGTCGGGTCCAATGCCCGCGTTTCGCTGGGCGTCACCGACGACCTCGACGTGCTCGGCGAACTGATGTTCGTGTTCGGCGAGGACGGCGATTCCGCCTGGCTGACCGAAGCCTGGTTGGGCCAGGGCGGCGCCGGCGGCGTGAAGCTCGACTACCACTGGCTGTGGGGAGGCATGAGTGTCGAAGACACCATGGCGCGGCCCGAGCAGGTCAAGGTCGCCAAGGCCTTCCTCGCCGTCGACCAGAACCCGTTCAAGGACCGCAAGGTCTCGCTCGGCTTCGGCATGGAGCGTGAGCACAGCTCCTGGGATCTGTACCTGTCGCATGCGATTACCGACGAGCGCCAGATCGGCATCGATACGCTGATCGACAACGTACTGCTGTCCGGCATGGAAGGCGATCGTCCCTATGAGCAGCTGGAAACGACGACCACGATCACGCGTACCTTCGTGAAGCCTTACGACTGGGGCGTTGGTCTGCGCGGTGGCCGCTGGTTCGATCAGCCGCTGATCCGCCTGCGTGCCGGCCTCGACTACGAGACGGGCGACTACGATTCCGACCAGACCACGTTCTCGCTGGGCATCGACAAGCAGTTCCGCAACAGCCCGCACAGCCTGAGCCTGGAGATCGAGAGCTACCACAAGACCGGCCTGTTCGAGATCGACCGCAACGACACCCGCGCCTGGCTGCTGTGGCGCTACGACTTCGGCAGCGGCAGTAACTTCCGTGCGACCAATCCGACCCGCGACGTGGAAGTGTCGCGCGAGGTGGCGGGTGATCCGCAGCCGCCCATCGTGGTGCGCAACGAGATCGCCTTCAGCGATGACACCTATTTCGGCTTCGACAGCTCGGCCGTGCAGAACGATGCACAGACCGAGCTGGACGCCGTTTTGGCGGCAATCACCGGCGGCAAGCGCGTCAGTCGCGTGACGCTGACCGGCCACACCTGCGACATCGGTCCCGAGACCTACAACCAGGGCCTGTCCGAGCGCCGAGCGGGTGCGGTTCGCGACTACCTCGTTTCGCAGGGCGTGCCCGCGGGCGAGATTGACGTCACCGGTCGCGGCGAGCTGGAGCCGAAGTACCCGAACGACGGCGAGGAGAACCGCCGCAAGAACCGTCGCGTCGACATCGAGTTCCTCACCGTGGAGGAGCACAGCGAACCGGCACCGCCGACCACCAAGACCATCACCGAATGGGTCAAGGAGCCGGTGGCCGCGCCGCCAGCGTGGATCCAGCGCGCGCTGCGTAATCCGGCGAAGCACAAGCGCACCGTTGACGTGTACCGCTTCCAGACCGTGGAGTCGAACACCACGCTGGGCGAGCGGCAGTACCTCAATCGCGCACCGGTGGCGGCGGATGATGCGGTCAGCCAGCATGCCTGTGACCTGATCACCATTCCGGTGCTGGCTAACGACAGTGACCCGGATGGCGACGCGCTGAGCATCGTCGCCATCGGCGCCACGCAGAACGGCGGCAGCGTCACCGACAACGGCGACGGCACGCTCGGTTACGAGCCGCCG
>JAGRJY010000142.1 GCA_020442465.1 Lysobacterales bacterium | reverse complement strand
TCACCGCGCCAGCCCACTCGTCCACCCGCACCTTCACCGAGGAATTGCCCATGCCGATCGTTGCCCTCTACGCCGCCCTGTTCGCGATCATGCTGGTCGCCCTCAGTGTCCGCGTCATTCTGGTTCGCCAGGCCAAGCAGGTCGCCATCGGTGACGGCGGCCACACCGCGCTGCAGCGCGCGATCCGCGTGCAGGGCAATTTCACCGAGTACGTGCCGCTGGCGCTGCTGCTGTTCTGGCTGGTCGAAACCTCCGGCGCCGCCGCGCTCTGGGTGCACGGGCTGTGTGCCGCGCTGTTGCTCGGTCGCATCGTGCATGCGGTCGGCGTGAGTCAGATCAAGGAAACCCTGGCGATCCGCGTGGTCGGCATGCTGCTGACCTTCACCTCGCTGCTGGTCGGCGCCGGATGGGTGCTGGTGCGCGCGGCGATGTAGCCAGAGCGCGCGCCCGGCGTCGGTGGCGAATCGAATGGCTCCTGCGGCGTGTGCTTTGCGCGGGAAATCCATGCGCCAAGGCCGGAAGGTGTCGTCGTGCGGCCCGGCGAGACCCCAGCGCGGTCATCATCGCCGCGGTCGGGGTTGAAACCCCTCCTACAAGAGCCGCGACGCGCCTTTGTAGGAGGGAATTCATTCCCGACGGGGTGTTGACCTGTCGTCGCGCCACCGCGGCCACGGCCGTCGCGGTCGGGGTTGAAACCCCTCCTACAAGTGCGCCGCGCTCTTGTAGGAGGGGTTTCAACCCCGACACTCTGCACACGCAATCCCGACACGCCATCCTGTGCGGCGTGCGATGCCTGCGGAAACTAGCGGTTGTGGAATGCGATGCGCGAGAAGCCCGCATCCTGGGCGCGCGCAAGCACCTCGGTGATCCGCGCGTAGGCGACATCGTCGTCGGCGTCGATGTTCAGCACCGCTGGCTCTTCGCGACTGGCTTCGAGGATCAGCCAATTGCCCAGCTCCGTGGCGCTGATCGTACGACCATCGAGATACAGGCCCTGCGCGTCGATGCGCAGGTCGAGCACCACGGGGTCCTTGATATTCGTGCCATCGGATCTGGCCAGGTTCAGCGGCAGCGCCGTGGTCGCGATTGGCGCGGCAACCATGAAGATCACCAGCAACACAAGCATCACGTCGACCAGCGGGGTGATGTTGATCTGGGACACGGCAGCACGATCAGCGGAAGCAAAGGCCATGGCGCACTCCAGCGAGCCTGCGGGGCGAGGCGATCTCAGCATCGCCGATTGACGTGGCGTTGCGGGCGAGTCCGGAGCGGCGGTTCAGGCGGGGTTTGGGAGGAACAGAAGGAGCGGTCGGCCGTCAGGGCGCATTGATCGCCTTGGATGCGTGTGTCGCTGGAGGGCGCGGGGCGACGGTGAAGCAGGGATCAGTCGACACCGGTCACGAAGCTTCAACCGAGTACGGCGCAAGCGCCCGTGCACAGCGACCGAGCGAATCCTGCGGCCTCGCGATGCATCCTCCTTCCCTGCTTCTCCTTGGCTTGGCCCGATGCGTCGGCGCTGCGGTCCAGGGGTTGTCGGGCTAGGGGTCGTCGAGCCAGGGGTCGTCGGGCCAGGGGTGAGCGGCGACGTTCATTCAGACGTCAGTCTGCACGGTCGGGCGAACGCCCGGAGCACGGAGTGCGCAGGGCCGGCCCCACACGATGAGACAAGGATGTCGAATCGATGTGGGCTGCATGGGTGGCTGCTCGGGCCCGAACGAGCCCATCCGGGGCTCGTCGGTCGGCGCCGAGTCCGGCGCATGTCCGGACTCGGCTTCGCCGGATCGATCGCGTGTGCGCTCGATCCGCGGCCTGTCCGTCCGTGGACAGGAGAACCTCGCGACCTGTCCTTGGGCGAGCGACCTTGTGACCTAGCGACCGCGTGGCTTGGCCCGATGCGTCGGCGCTGCGGTCCACGGGTCGTCGGGCCAGGGATGCTTCGGATACCTTCCCTTCATCTCCCGTTTCACTTCGGGGTAGGTGCGTTCCCAGAAGCCTTTCAGGTCGCGGGTCACCTGCAGCGGTCGTCCGGCTGGCGAGAGCAGGTGCAGGGTCAGCGGGACGCGTCCGCGCGCGATGGTCGGCGTGTCGACGAGGCCGAACAACTCCTGCAGTTTCACTGCGAGCACGGGTTCGGCGTCCAGCGCGTAGGTGATCGCACGCTGCATGCCGGAAGGCACGTCGATGCGCGGCGGGGCCAGCTGATCGACCTGCTGGCGTTGGGCCCATTCGAGCTGGCCGCGCAGGGCGTCGCCGAGGGCCTCGGTCGAGATCGCGTCGAGCCGGGTCTTGCCGGCCACGACCGGGCCCAGCCAATCGTCGAGGCGGACCAGCAGGGCGGCATCGTGCATCGCCGGCAGTTCCAGATCGGGGCAGGTCGCACGCAGCAGTTCGACCCGGGCCTGCCACTGCCGCAGGCCGTCGCTCCACGGCAGCGCATCCAGGCCGAGCGCGCGCACCGCCTCGATCAGGGCAGCGGCGCAGCGCGCCGGATCAGGCTTGTTCGCCGGCTTGCTGTCGAGCACGATGCCGGCGAAGCGCAGCACGCGTGCCGCGGTGATCGCGCGTCGTTCGCTGTCCCAGCGCACTTCTTCCTGCTCGGTGAAACGGTCTGCGAAGTGCGCACGCAGCCAGGATTCGCTGGTCGGTGCGCCGAGCAGCACGCGGCTGTCGCCTTCGGCCAGGCGCAGTTCGGCGATCACCAGCCAGGCCTCGCCGAACAGGCCTGAGTCCGGGCCCAGTGTTGCCGTCTGCCCGTTCGCCAGCTGGTAGCGCCGCGGGTCGCCCGGGTGCTGGCGCGCAATGCGATCGGGGAAGGCGAACGCCAGCGCGTCGCCGAGATCATGCGCGGCGAAGTCGCCGTCGTGCTTGGCCGCGTGCACGCGACTGCGCAGCTGCCGGGCCACGGCGTCGAGCGCGGACAGCGCGGCGCGCGACCCGCCGGCCTCGCCGCGGCCCGCGCGATGCGCATGCAGCGCCTGCCAACGTGCGGCGAGCCGGTCCTCGAAGCCGCCGCGCAGGGGACTGCGTCCCTCCACCAGGGCGGCGAGATCGCAGACCAGGCCGCGCAGGGCATCGGGCGCACCAAGCAGCATCGCGGCCAGGCGCGGTTGGGTGCCGAGGGCGAGCATGCGCCGGCCCAGCGGCGTGATTGCGTCTCCAGCGAGGGCGCCCAGGCTGCGCAGCAGATCGCGCGCCGCGGTCAGCGGCCCCGCCGGCAGGGCATCGGGGAACTGCAGCGTGCTGCTGCCCCAAGCCGCCAGTTCCAGCGCCAGGCCGGTCAACTCGACCTGGCCGATCTCCGCGCGACGCTGCGGATCGAGCCGCTGCGAAGCGGGCCACAGTCGCGTGCACCAGCCTTCGGCCACCCGCCCGGCGCGCCCGGCGCGCTGGTCGGCCGAGGCCTGGCTGATCGTCACCGTGGCCAGCCGTGCAAACCCGCTGTTGGGATCGAAGCGTGGCTCGCGGGCGAGCCCGCTGTCGACCACCACGCGCACGCCCGGCAGGGTCACCGAGCTTTCCGCCACATTGGTCGCCAGCACGACGCGGCGGCGTCCGTCCTCGTGCCGGCGCAGCAGCCGGGCCTGTTCGTCGACCGCGAGCTCGCCGTGCAGGGCGTCGACTTCGCAGTCCGGTGGGAGTGCGCCGACCAGCAGTCGCTGGCAGCGCTCGATTTCGCGTCGCCCCGGCAGGAACACCAGCACGTCACCGGGGTGTTCGGCCACGGCCTGCACCACCGCGCGGCGCACCTGCAGCTCGACCGAGTCGTCGCGTTGCGCGGGCGGGTGGGTGATCGTCACCGGGTAGCTGAGCCCCGCACTGCTGACGCGCTTGGCGTCGAGCCAGCGGGTCAGGCGCTCGCCGTCGAGCGTGGCGGACATGACCACGATGCGCAGGTCGTCGCGCAGTCCTTCCTGTACATCGAGGCAGAGCGCCAGACCGAGATCGCCCTGCAGGTGGCGTTCGTGAAATTCGTCGAACAGCACGGCGCCGATGCCGTCGAGGGTGGGGTCATCCTGCAGCATGCGGGTGAGGATGCCCTCGGTGACGACCTCGATGCGGGTGCGCGGGCCGACCCGTTTTTCCATCCGGATGCGATAACCGACCGTTTCACCGACTGCCTCGCCCAGCGCCTCGGCCATGAAGCGTGCGGCCGAGCGGGCGGCGATCCGCCGCGGTTCGAGCATGACGATGCGACGGCCGTCGAGCCAGTCCGCATCGAGCAGGGTCAGCGGTACCCGCGTGGTCTTGCCGGCGCCCGGCGGCGCCTCGAGCACCAGCCTGCGTCCGTCCTGCAAGGCGGCGCGGATCGCCGGCAGATGGGCGTCGATGGGCAGGACATCGCTGGGTGGAGCAGCAGTCATCGTGCGGGCATCATGCCGCGGCGGCGCGACGGAATCGGCTCAGGACGCGTACGAGCGAATCGTGGCGCACGCGCCCGGGCCGGCCGGCGCCGGCCACTGGCCGACGCCCACGTCCTGGCGGCGCGCGGTTTGGCGCGCGTGCTTCAGCCGGATGGCAGCTGGCTGAGGAAGGCCCACAGCGCACGCAGCTCGGTGTCGGTCATTCTCGACGTCATGTTCCAGGGCATGAACGGGTCGATGTCGGAACCGTCCGGACGCTTGCCCTCGCGCAGCGCGCGCAGGAAATCGGCCTCGGTCCACCCCTTCAACGCCGACGGACGCAAGTCGGCCACCGGCGGCGTGCCGGGCGCCAGCGGCGGCCCACCCGCATAGTTCGCGCCGTGGCAGCCGGCGCACATGCGGCCGACGTACTCGCCGTAGGCCACGCTGACCGCCGGCTCGACCGCGGCGCGTGCGCGCGGCGTGTGGTCGAGCGAGGTGGCCGGAAAGATCGGAAACTTGCCGAACAGCCCCAGCACCCAGCCCAGCGGGCCGACGTGCGAGGCGCCAGGATCCTGCGCCGAGGGCGTCAGCGTCGCCATGTGCGCCACCATCGCCGCGACGTCGCGATCGCTGAGTTCGTGGTAGTCGGGCGACGGCATGAACAGCAGTGGCGTGCCATCGGCGCGCACGCCGTGGCGGATCGCCGCAGCGATGCGGTCGGCGTCGTAGCCCTGGGCGATGAGCACCTGCGGGGTGATGTTGGCGGCGACGAAGCGACCCAATGGACCGGCATCCATCACCAACCGCCCTGCGCCGTCTTCGCCATGGCAGTCGGTGCAACCGCGGGTGGTGAACAGGTGCTCGCCCAGCGCCAGACCCTCGGCATCGGTCGGCAGCTGCAGCGGTGGATCGTTCACCGCAATCGGCGTGCTCGCAGTGCTGCGCACATGCCACCAGCCCGCAGCGAGTACGCCACTGGCTGCCACGACGACGATCAACACCAGCCAAAGCAGGCCGCGAAGCAGTTTCTTCATGCGTGGTCTCCGCAGGTCAGGCCGCCGGTTCCCCGCGGCGTTCGTAGTAGGCGATCTCGGACATCCGGTGCCAGCTCGCAGCCTGGCCCTGGAAAGCACGATAGGAGGTGTAGACCTTGGCCGCAAACGCATCGCGCGCGGTGATCTCGCCGATGACTTCGGCGGTGGCGTGGCGCAGCGCCGTCATCACGTCGTCGGGCAAGGGCCGGAACTCGACCTTGAACTCGTGGATCAGCTGCTCCAGCGCCTGCTGGTTGCGCGCCGTGTACTCGGCCAGCATCGAGTCGTTCACCGCCCGGCAGCAGGCGTCGACGATGGCCTTCAGGTCGTCGGGCAGGGC
>JAGRJY010000141.1 GCA_020442465.1 Lysobacterales bacterium | reverse complement strand
CCGAAACCCTGAATGACCCGACGCGTCGCCCATGCACGGGACGCCGCGCTTCGCTATACAATGCGAATCAGTCTCATTACGTATCGAGCTAGCGCTCGTGTGCCACGACAGGAAACCGGATGAACGCGCTGCAGTCCCCAGCGGCACCTGAGCTTGCCCCGAGCGGTGACGGGCTGTCGGCTGCGGCGGCGGTCGCTGCACCGCAGGTCGATGCGGTCAGGCTCTCGTCGCTGCGACCCGGTCAGCATGCCATCGTGCTGGGCTTGCGCATGCCGCACGGCGACCATGGTCACGGCCGCAGTCTGGTGATGCGCCTGCTCGAAATCGGATTCGTCGAGGGCGAGCCGGTGCGGGTGATGGCGGTGGGTCCGGGCGGACGCGAGCCGCTGGCGGTGCGCGTCGGCGGCACGATGTTCGCGTTGCGTCGGCACGAGGCCGAGCACGTGCTGGTCCGCGTCGAAGAAGTCCGGGCATGACTGCTGCCGTCGCCGATGCGCCGCTGGTTGCCCTGCTCGGCAACCCGAACTGCGGCAAGACCGCGCTGTTCAACTTGCTGACCGGCGCACGACAGAAAGTTGCCAACTACGCCGGCGTCACCGTCGAGCGCAAGGAAGGCAGCCTGACCGGGCCATCGGGCCGCCGCCTGCGCATCCTCGACCTGCCGGGCGCGTACAGCCTGAACGCCGAGAGCGAGGATGAGGCGGTCACCCGGGACGTGATCCTCGGTCGTCAGGCCGGCGAGCAGGTGCCCGATCTGCTGGTCTGCGTGACCGACGCCAGCAACCTGAGGCTCAACCTGCGCCTGGTGCTCGAGCTCAAGCGCCTGGGTCGTCCGATGATTCTCGCGCTCAACATGAGCGACGTGGCCCAGCGCATGGGCATCGTGATCGATCGCGCGCGTCTGGCCGAAGCGTTGGGCATGCCAGTCATCGATACCGTGGGCGTGAAGCGCCACGGCGCGGACGATCTGCTGTCCGCGCTGGACGGCAGCTGGCCAGAGGCGAAACCGGGTGTTCAGTGGGAAGCGCCGACGCTGGACGAGATCACCGAGACCCACCGGCAGGTGCGGCAGATCCTCGCCGACGCGGTGCAGCTGCCGGCCAAGGACAACCGCTTCGACGAGCGCATCGACGCCGTGGTGATGCATCCGGTGCTCGGCCTCGGACTGCTCGCGGCGGTGTTGTTCCTGATGTTCCAGGCCGTATTCGCCTGGGCCGAATGGCCGATGACCCTGATCGAGGACGGCACCACCGCGGTCGGCGAATGGCTCGGGGCGAGCCTGGCGGACGGACCACTGCGTTCGCTGCTGGTCGACGGTGTCGTCGCCGGCGTCGGTGGGGTGCTGGTGTTTCTGCCGCAGATCCTGATCCTGTTCTTCTTCATCCTGGCGCTGGAAGATTCCGGCTACCTGCCGCGGGCCGCGTTCCTGCTCGATCGCTTCATGGGCAAGGTCGGGCTGTCCGGTCGCTCGTTCATTCCGCTGCTGTCGAGTTTCGCCTGTGCGATTCCCGGCATCATGGCCACGCGGGTGATCAGCAATCCGCGCGATCGCCTGGTGACGATTCTGATCGCGCCGCTGATGACCTGCTCGGCGCGCCTGCCGGTGTACGCGCTGCTGATCGCGGCGTTCATTCCCGATCGTGCGGTCGGCTGGTTCAACCTGCAGGGCATCGTGCTGTTCTGCCTCTATCTCGCCGGCATCCTGTCGGCAGTACTGGTCGCGCTGGTGATGCGCCTCGGCGAGCGCGGCAACGCGCACCACCCGCTGCTGCTCGAACTGCCCGCCTGGCGCCTGCCCGGCCTGCGCAACCTGGCCATCGGCCTGTACGAGCGCGCGATGATCTTCCTGCGCCGGGTGGGTGGCATCATCCTCGCCTTGACGATCGTCGTCTGGGCGCTGTCCAGCTATCCGGCGGCGCCGGCCGACAGCACCGCGCCGGCCATCACCCACAGTTTCGCCGGCATGCTCGGCCAGTGGATCCAGCCGGTGTTCGCGCCGTTGGGGTTCGGCTGGCAGATCTGCATCGCGCTGATTCCCGGCCTCGCCGCGCGCGAAGTGGCGGTCGGCGCACTCGGTACGGTGTATGCGCTGGCCGGCGAGGGTGCCGAGCTCGACGCCCAGCTCTCGGGCT
>JAGRJY010000029.1 GCA_020442465.1 Lysobacterales bacterium | reverse complement strand
TCCTTTCTGCATCGCGTCGAGGAGCGCGAGCAGATCAATCGGCAGCTGGCGGCGCAGCAGGCCGCGGGACACGCCTCGCTGCTCAGCTATCCGATCTGGAATCTCGACGAGCAGACCGTGCGCGCGATTCTCGCGTCCCTGACCGAGCTGCCGCGCGTGCACTGCGTCGATGTCGAGGGCGTCGTCGGCATGGGCGGGCTGCAGGCAGTGGGTCGCTGCGATGCGCTGAGCGGGCTGTGGGCGCAATCCACGCCGATCGTGCACATCGACCACGAAGGCGAACATCCGGTCGGCGTGCTGCGCCAATGGGTCGATACCAGCGTGGGCCGGTCGGAGGTGCTGCGCGACCTGGGTCCGTTGCTGCTGCAGCTGGTGCTGCTGGTGATCGTGCTGGTGCTGACCTCGCTGTGGGCCTTCGCCCGCACCGTGCATCGGCCCCTGGCCCAGGTGGCCGATTCACTGCGCGCGTTTCGCGAGCGCGGCGAGCGCGAGGCGGTGAAGTGGACCTCGCAGGACGAGCTCGGTGAGTTCATCCGCGAGTACAACGCCGGTCTCGAGCGGCAGGAATACGCCGAGCGTGCCCTGCGTGCGCAGCTGAACTTCCTCACCGCGTTGCAGCAGACGATGCCGATACCTTTCGCCTACCTCGGCGAGAACCTGCGCCTCTGCGACGCGAATCCGGCCTTCCACCACCAGCTCGGCATCGGTCGCGAGGCGCTGGGTCAGTCGATGGCGGCGCTGGTGCCGGCGGTGCACTGGTCGGACGTGCTGGCATTGGCGCCCGGTGCGGTGCACACCCAGGAGCTGCGGGGCTTTGCGGTGCGCGGCAGCGAGCACGGGTTCTCCCTTGCGTGCTCACCGTTTCTCGACGCCGACGGGCAGGTTCGCGGCCACGTGCTGGTGCTGCAGGACATCACCGAGCGTCTGGCCAACGAGGCGGCCTTGCGGGCGGCGGTGCAGCGCAGCGAGGCGACGCTGGCCGAGCTGCATCGTGCGCAGGCCAGCCTGCTGCAGTCCGAGAAGCTGGCGGCCTTGGGCGGTCTGGTGGCCGGCGTGGCGCACGAGATCAACACGCCGCTGGGCAACAGCATGACCGTCGCGACGCGCATCGCCGACCTGCTCGAGCGCCTGGCTGCGCAGTTCGAAAGCCAGCAGCTCAAGCGCAGCGAGCTGGCCCAGTTCATCCGCGACGCTCGCGACGGCACCGAACTGCTCGACCACGGGCTGCAGGCGGTGGGCGAGCAGGTGCGCCGGTTCCGTCAGGTGGCGGTGAGCCAGGGTGAGCTGGGTCGGCAGCGCTTCGAGCTGGCCGCGCTGGTGCACGAGGTGGCACGCGCGCAGCAGCGGGTGCACGCCAAACGCGCGCCGCGCATCGACACCGACGTACCGGAAGGACTGTTCCTCGACGGGCTGCCGGGCACCCTGGTGCGTGTGCTCGAGCAATGCATCGACAACGCCATCATCCACGGCTTCGATACCGATCACCCGGCCGACGTGCAGGTGTCCGTGCACGCGATCGAAGGCGAATGGGTGCGGATCGACATCCTCGACCATGGCCGCGGCATGCCGGACGAGCACCTGCGCCGGGTCTTCGACCCGTTCTTCACCACCCACCTCGGCCAGGGCGGAGGTGGCCTGGGCATGAGCGTGGTCTACCGGCTGGTGCATGACGTGCTGCGTGGCCGGATTGCGCTGCACAGCCGGCTCGGCGAGGGCACGCGGGTGCGCATCGAGCTGCCGCTGGACATCGATGCCGCAGAGCGCGATCTGAATACGGCTGCCCTGCATGTGCGACAGCCCGGCCGCGGCTGAGTCCGCGCGTCGGGGTCTCGGCGAAACGGCGAGTTCAGGGCCCCGCGACGGCGCGGCGACCGTGCGCAACCCTTGGCCCGGCGCAGCGGGGCAGGCACACTGGGGTCAAGGCCACGCCAGCGAGGAATCGCGTCCAGCATGCCCAGCACGGCGCAACGCACGCAGCGAAACGATCTGATCAGGCTTCGCGCCGCACACCGGTTGGGTGTGCGGCTCGGTGCTGCGGCGTGCGCGTTGATCTCGCTGATGCTCGCCCTGCTGCCTGGGGAGGTGCTGGCGCAGCGCGAGGTGCGCGTCGGGGTCTACAGCAATCCGCCCAAGATCATGCTCGACGAGCGCGGTATGCCGTCCGGCATCCTCGGCGACCTGTTGCGCGCCATGGCCGAGGAGGAAGACTGGCGCCTGGTGGTGGTGGCCTGTGCCTGGCAGGAGTGCCTTGATCGTCTGCGCGCGGGCGAGCTGGATCTGTTGCCGGATCTGGCCTGGAGCGAGCCGCGCAGCGAGGAGTTCGCCTTCCACACCGTTCCCGCCCTGCACAGCTGGAGCCAGCTGTACACCCGGCCCGGCAACGAGATCGAGTCGATGGTCGGCATCGACGACAAGCGGATTGCCCTGCTCGCCGGGTCGATCCAGCGCAGCTACATGGAAGATCTGGCGCGCGGCCTGGCGCTCCATGTGGACTGGATCGAGTCCGCCACGCTCGACGACGCGGTGGCGGCGGTGCTGGCCGGCGAGGCCGATGTCCTCGCTACCAATCACTTCTACGGCGACTGGGCTGCGGTGCGCCGAGGGCTCGTGCAGACCGGCGTGATCTTCCTCCCTGCGCGCCTGCACTACGCCGGGCCACGCGAGGGCGCCGCCGACCTGCACGCTGCGATCGACCGCCACCTCGAGGCCTGGCGGGCCGATCAGGACTCGATCTACTACCGCACGCTGCGGCAGTGGGGTGCGCCACCGCCTTCGATCGGCCTGCCGCGCTACCTGCCCTGGCTGGTCGCGATGGCGGTCACGCTGATGCTCGGCGCCTTCGTTGCGCTGACCTGGTTCCGCCGCGAGGTCGAGCGCAAGACGCGATCGCTGGTGGCCAGTGAGGAACGTCTGTCGACGATCCTCAACAGCGTCGATGCGCAGATCTACATCAAGGACTCGGCGCTGCGTTACACCTATGCCAACCACCGCCTCAGCGAACTGCTGGAGCGCCCGGTCGAGCAGATTCTCGGCCGCGGCGACGAGGACTTTTTCGACCCGGCGACGGCGGCGCAGATGCAGGCCAGCGATCGCATCGTGTTCGAACGCGGCGAGCGTGCGGCCGGCGAAGAAACCAAGCGCCTCAAGGACAGCGGTGCCGAATCGCACTACTTCTCGGTCAAGTTGCCGCTGCGCGATGCAGATGGCTCCATCACCGCGCTGTGCGGCATCTCGACCGACATCAGCGAAGAACACGCCCTGCTCACCGAGATTCACCAGCTGGCGTACTTCGATCCGCTCACCCATCTGCCCAACCGCCAGCAGCTGATCGACCGACTGCGCGCGGCGCTGGCCGAGTGTGCGCAGCACGCGCACCAGGGCGCCCTGCTGCTGCTCAATCTCGACCGTTTTCAGGAACTGAACGACACGCGCGGACACGATGTCGGCGACGAATGGCTGCGGCGGGTTGCCCAATCCCTGTTGCCCTGCCTGCGTGAAGGGCAGTGCGCGGCGCGGTTGGGTGCCGACGAGTTCGCCATTCTGGTGCCGCAGCTGTCGGCTTCGGTGCATGAGGCGACGCGGCAGGCGGCGGCGCTGGGTCAGGCACTCCTCGACGGTGTGGCCAATCCGGTGGCCTTGGGCGAATCGGACTACCACGGCAGCTGCGGCATCGGCGTGGCGCTGTTCGCCGGCGAGGGCGAGACCGCCGAGGACGTGCTCAAGCACGCCGACATCGCACTCTCGCAGGCGAAGATCGCCGGCAGCGGACGGGTGCGCTTCTTCCAGCCGGAAATGCAGACCGCGATTGCCGCGCGTGCTGCACTGGAGTCCGAACTGCGTGCCGCGCTGGCGGGTGAGCAGTTCGTGCTGCACTTCCAGCCGCAGTTCGACCTGCATGGCGTGCTGCTGGGTGCCGAAGCGCTGCTGCGCTGGCGACATCCACAGCGTGGCCTCGTGCCTCCCGGCAGTTTCATCCCGCTGGCCGAGGCCTCGGGGCTGATCGTGCCGCTCGGCGCCTGGGTGCTCGAGCAGGCCTGCACCCAGCTGGCGCGCTGGACCGCGCATCCGGCGACCCGCGCGCTGCGCCTCGCGGTCAACGTCAGCGCGCAGCAGCTGCGCCAGCCGCACTTCGTCGACGACGTGCTGCGGCTGATCCGTCGCGTCGGCGCGCCGGCGGATCGACTCGAGCTGGAGCTCACCGAGAGCGAGCTGGTCGAAGACATCGAAGAGGCGATCGTCCGTCTCGCCGCCCTCCGCCGTGAGGGCGTGCGCATCGCCCTCGACGATTTCGGTACCGGCTACTCGGCGCTGAGCTACATCAAGCGACTGCCGCTGGATCTGTTGAAGATCGACACCAGCTTCATCCGCGACCTGCTGCTCGATCCCAACGACATGGCGATCGTGAAGACCATCATCGCGCTCGGCGGCAGCCTCGATCTGGATGTGCTGGCCGAAGGGGTGGAGGAGCCCGGACAGCGCGAGGTGCTGGCCGAACTGGGTTGCCGGCAATTCCAGGGTTTCCTGTTCGGCAGCGCCGAACCGATCGAGCAACTCGAGGCGCGGGCGCTCGCTGCCGCCGGCTGAGCGCAAGAATGGCCCTCGGGATCAGCGCTCGGAGTGCCCCGACTCGAAATAGTCGCGGCGGGTGAACAGTTCGGGACGGACCAGGTCGACGAAGGCGCGCGCCTGCGGGCTGAGGTACTTGCCCTTGCGTACCACCACGCCGTAGCTGCGCGGCGGGAAATACTCGCGCAGATTGCGAATCGCCAGCTTCTCGCGGTCGGCGTCGGACAGGCAGATGCCGGTGACGATCGAAATGCCGAGGCCCATCGCCACGTACTGCTTGATCACTTCCCAGCCGCCGACTTCCAGCGCGACGGTGTAGGGCACGCGCCGCTGCTGGAACACCAGGTCGACCAGGCGATAGGTGGTCAGCCGCTTCGGCGGCAGGATCAGTCCGTAGGGTGAGAGATCCTCCAGACGCAGCGGGTCGCGCTGGGCCAGAGGATGGTCGAGCGGTGCGATCAGCATCGGGTCGAAGCTGTGGGTGGCCGCGTAGTCGATGTCGTTGGGCACGTCGAGCATCGAGCCGACGGCCAGGTCGACTTCGTCGGAGCGGATGCGGTCGAGGCCGTCAGCGCCGGTCACGCTGTGCAGTTTCAGTTGCACGTCGGGATAGCGCTCGCGGTAGGCCTGCACCAGCGGCGGCAGCAGGTACAGGATCGTCGAGCTGCCGGCGGCGATATTCAGCTCGCCGGCGTCCAGACCCTTGAGCCGGCTGCGGAATTCGGCCTCGATACCGTCGATGCCGTCGATCAGCGGCCGGGCGATTTCGTACAGCACCTCGCCCTCGCGGGTCAGCGCGAGCCGCCGGCCAAGGCGTTCGAACAGTGGCTTGCCCAGGCTCGACTCCAGCGCGCCGATCTGCAGGCTGACCGCCGGCTGGCTGAGGAACAGCGCATCGGCGGCGCGGGTCACCGAGCCCAGCCGGGCGGCTTGGCAGAAGGCCCGCAGCTGCTTAAGCGGGTTGCCCTTGTAGTAGTGGCCGCGTGCAGTCATGCGATGTCGCTCCCAACTTCGAAAACCGGCCCCGGTTCAAACGCTCGTTTAAGTGGCTGATTTACTACAAGTATTAAAACAACTAATCAATAGCATTGAAACATTTGAGTTTTCAAAATCCCTGGCATGGGTCTATGGTCGGGCCATGATGGTGCAGTGCAACGGAGAAGACGCATGGCAGCGGTGCTGATGGAATCGGGAACGGCTCTGGTTTCGGGTCCGCGGGTTGCCGGGGTCGAGCGCGTACTCAGCACCGAAGCCCTGGCGCTGCTCACCGAACTGCATCGGCGTTTCGATCCGGTGCGCCAGCAGCTGCTCGCCCAGCGCAAGGACCGCCAGCGTGCGTTCGATGCCGGCGCCCTGCCCGACTTCCGTGCCGACACCACAACGATTCGCGACGGCGACTGGAAGGTGGCCCCGGCTCCGGCCGCGCTGCAGGATCGCCGTGTCGAGATCACCGGCCCGGTCGACCGCAAGATGATCATCAACGCGCTGAACTCCGGCGCCCGCGTGTTCATGGCCGACTTCGAAGACTCCACCAGCCCGACCTGGCAGAATCTGATCGAGGGCCAGATCAACCTCGCCGACGCGGTGGCCGGCTCGATTGCCTTCACCGCCGACCACGGCAAGCAGTACGCGCTCGATCCCGCCAGCCGCACCGTGCTGATGGTGCGCCCGCGCGGCTGGCATCTGCCCGAGAAACACGTCGAGGTCGACGGCGCGGCGATGTCGGGGGGGCTGTTCGACCTCGCCCTGTTTGCCCACCACAACGCCGCGGCCCTGCACGCGCGCGACCGCGGACCGTATTTCTACCTGCCCAAGCTGCAGTCGATGGAAGAAGCGGCGCTGTGGGACGAAGTGCTCGCCTTCCTCGAAGTCCGCCTCGGCCTGCCGGTCGGCACGATGAAGGTCACCGTGCTGATCGAGACGCTGCCGGCGGTGTTCCAGATGGACGAGATCCTGCACGCGCTGCGCGGCCGCATCGTCGGCCTCAACTGCGGCCGCTGGGACTACATCTTCTCCTACATCAAGACGTTCCGCCGACAGAAAGACCGTGTGCTGCCCGAGCGCGGCCAGGTACCGATGACGGTGCACTTCCTGAAGAGCTACTCCGAGCTGCTGATCAAGACCTGTCACCGACGCGGCGCGCACGCGATGGGCGGCATGGCGGCGCAGATTCCGATCGGCGGCGACCCGGCGGCAAACGACGCGGCGATGGCGCGCGTGCGCGCCGACAAGCAGCGCGAGGCGCAGGCCGGCCACGACGGCACCTGGGTGGCCCACCCCGGGCTCATTCCGGTTGCCGAGGCGATCTTCGACGAGCACATGCCTTCGGCCAACCAGATCGCTTCGCGGCCGCGTCAGGAAGTGGTCGTCCAGCGTGACGACCTGATCGCGCCGGCGAAAGGCACGATCACCCGTGGCGGGTTCCTCAACAATATCGACATCTGCGTGCGCTATCTGGCCGCCTGGCTCGATGGTCTGGGCTGCGTGCCGATTCATCACCTGATGGAAGATGCCGCCACCGCGGAGATCTCGCGTGCCCAGCTGTGGCAGTGGCTGCACGTCGGGGGGCAGAAGCTCGACGACGGCACCGCGGTGGACTTCGCTCTGTTCGATCTCGCCCTGTCGGGCGTCGCCGAACGGTTGCCCGAATCGGGACTGCCCGGCCAGGAACGCATTCCCGAGGCGGTGCGCATGCTGGGCCATCTCACCCACGCGCGCGAGCTCGCCGACTTCATCACCCTGCCGGCCTACGAGCGACTGGCCTGACCGCGCCGCTGGCGGCTCTCGCGTGCCGCCGACGCACGAACCGAACCGCCCGGCGACCCGACTCCATCACCCGCTGATCCGACTTTGTCCCGACCGAATCTCTCCCGCAGCACTGCGGCCGGATGCCGCACCCCAACAGGAACCACCACGATGAGCAAGCAAGCCGAACAGATTGCCGCCCTGCAGAAGGACTGGGACACCAACCCGCGCTGGAAGCAGATCAAGCGCTCCTACTCCGCCGCCGACGTCGTTCGCCTGCGCGGCAGCCTGCAGCCCGAGCACACGCTCGCCAAACGCGGCGCGGAGAAACTGTGGAAGCTCGTCAACGGTGAGGCGAAGAAGGGCTATGTGAATGCCTTCGGTGCGATCTCGGCCGGTCAGGCGATGCAGCAGGCCAAGGCGGGACTCGAAGCGGTCTATCTGTCCGGCTGGCAGGTTGCCGCCGACGGTAACACCTCCGAGACCATGTATCCGGACCAGTCGCTGTACGCCTACGACTCGGTGCCGACCATGGTTCGCCGCATCAACAACACGTTCCAGCGTGCCGACGAGATCCAGTGGAAGAACATCTGCGACGGCAAGGCCAACGAAGCCGACGCCATCGACTTCTTCCTGCCGATCGTGGCCGACGCCGAGGCCGGCTTCGGCGGCGTGCTCAACGCCTACGAGCTGATGAAGAACATGATCACCGCCGGTGCCGCCGGCGTGCACTTCGAAGACCAGCTCGCCGCGGTGAAGAAGTGCGGCCACATGGGCGGCAAGGTGCTGGTGCCGACCTCCGAGGCGGTGCAGAAGCTGGTCGCCGCGCGCCTGGCCGCCGACGTGCTCGGGGTGCCGACGATCGTGCTCGCGCGCACCGACGCCGAGGCGGCGAACCTGATCACCTCGGATCACGACGCCAACGACAAGCCCTTCCTCACCGGAGAGCGCACGGCGGAAGGCTTCTACCGCGTGAAGAACGGCCTCGAGCAGTCGATCTCGCGTGGCGTCGCCTACGCGCCCTACGCCGATCTGGTGTGGTGCGAAACCGGCACCCCGGATCTGGGTTTCGCCCGCGAGTTCGCCCAGGCCGTGCACGCCAAGAGCCCGGGCAAGCTGCTGTCCTACAACTGCTCGCCGAGCTTCAACTGGAAGAAGAACCTCGACGACAAGACCATCGCCAAGTTCCAGGACGAGCTCTCCGCGCTGGGCTACAAGTACCAGTTCATCACCCTGGCGGGCATCCACATCAACTGGTTCAACACCTTCAAGTTCGCCTACGACTATGCGCGTGGCGAAGGCATGCGCCACTACGTCGAGCAGGTGCAGGAGCGCGAGTTCGAAGCCCGCGAGAAGGGCTACACCTTCGTCTCGCACCAGCAGGAAGTCGGCGCCGGCTACTTCGACGACGTCACCACCGTGATCCAGGGTGGCGCGTCGAGCGTCACCGCGCTGACCGGCTCGACCGAAGAAGAACAGTTCTACGAAGACAAGCCGTCGCAGGCGGCCTGATCGGTCACCCGATCACCCAGTTGGGGAGGAACGGAAGCGGCCGGTGGCGACACCGGCCGCTTTCTTTGTGGGCATCAACCGCGAATGCGGCTGCCGTCCGGATCAGAAGCTCAGACGCGGACCGACGAAGTACTCGTTGCCACCGTCATGGAACGACGCGCTGCCGACGAGGCCCCAGCGCTGGTTGAACTTGAAGTGGCCGGAGAGGCGGCCGTAGACGTCGCCGTCGACATCGTTGCCGTCTTCGTAGCCGATTGCGACCAGGCTTTCGAAACGATCACCATGGGCGGTGCGCAGGCCGAGTTCGACCTCGTAGCCGTCGATATCGCCGCCAAGAAAGCTCGATCCGATGTCGTAGTTCACCCAGTTGGCGTTGATCACCAGGTCCGAGCTTTCGCCGATGCCATGGCGCCAGCCAAAGCCGAGGCGGGTGACGTCGAGGTCGACCGAACCCGGGTCGCTGTCGTGTGCGCCGTAGCCGCCGTAGATGAAGAACTGCTCGCCGAGCAGGGCGGAGCCGTTCAGGGCGCCGCCGTCGAAGTCGACGCTGGTGCCGTCGAGGTCGACCTGGCTGTAGCCGAGTTCGAGATAGTTGTAGCCGACTTCCGCAGCCTGCGCGGCGGAAGCGAACAGGCCGAACGAGAGTGGGCCGGCCAGCAGGGCGGCCATCAGGGTCTTGCGCATGGAGTCTCCAGGTTGTTGTCAGGACCGTTCAATGGTCGAGCGCAACACTGAGGGGCTCCAGGGCAACCGATGCTTAACCCGCGCCCTGCTGTTCGCTGAACGAACGACCTGTTCAGCGGCGGTTGGCGGATACCTGTGCCGGGACGATCATTCCTCTGCCGAAGCTGGCGCCGCTTCGGCCGCTTGGTCGCGAATGGACTGCAAGATCTTGCGCATCTCTGCCTCGACCAAGGGCATCACTTCCATCGCGCGTCGCTGCCCGATTTCCATCGAGCGCTGCATGACCTGGGGCTGCTTCTTCAGGATCGACCGGCCCTCGGGTGACGCATAGAACGCAATCGCGGCGTCGAGTTCGGCATCCGTATACACATCCGCAAGCAACGCGACGAACTCGGGCTTCATCGACTGCCAGTCGAGACTCTCCAGCAGGGCGGCGACCTGCAGATTCATCGCTTCGCGACCGTGGGCGATCTGCGCTTCGCTCAGTCCGGAGCGCTGCGCTGACTGCACGAACCCTTCTTCCGCCGAGCGCATCATCATGGTCGACATCTGGCTCATCATGCTTTCCATGTCGGTCAGCTCGATGAGGCGTTCCACCTTGTCGGTTTCCGCAGCGCGCCCTTGCAGGGGCATCATGCCAAGCAAGGCAAGCAGCAGGATCGGGAAAGATTTCATGTTCTTCAACTCGAAGGCGCAGGCGGCAGTATGCCACTGCCTGCATGCGGTCCAGGTTCGGCTGGTACATCTGTCCGTGGTCGGGTCGATACGGTCCGACCCTTCTTGCGGGCCAGCCGGGCAGGCGTCTGCTGTTCGCGAAAAAAACTGGGCTGCCGAAGCAGGTGATCGTTCAAGAAAACAGGGCTGCCGAGGCAGCCCTGTGCACCCGCAACGGAACCCCGCGTTCAGTTGCAGACGTTCTGGTAGATGCAGGCCACCCACTCGGGGTGGTCGACGAAGGGATTGCGGTTGCCCTGGTAGCTCTGGATCGCGTCGTTGCGCAGCACCTCGGCTTCGGTCACCGGGTCCTCGGCATGCCATTGCAGCAGCACCGACAGCAGGCCCATGTACGCGACCGAGGCGTTGCCGCTGCTGGCGGTGATCAGCGAGAGGTTGTCGGTCAGCCGCAGGTCGGGTTCGGCGGCGCCGGTGACACCATGCGTGCCCCCCTCGTAGCGCACGTCCATGTAGAACATCGCGCGCGCCACGTTGCCCTTGAGCTTGCTCCACACCTGCCAGATCTGCGGATTCGACCAGTTCGAGTTGCCGGGAAACACGCCGCTGCCGCCGCCCTGGCCGGCATAGGCGCCGGTCGGGTACTCGGTGCAGCTGGCGTCGCAGTTGCCGAACGGCTTGTTGCCGCGGGCGCTGTTGTAGCCCGAGTCGGCGATCATCAGCATGTGGGTATCGGTGTACGGATAGTTGCTGGCCACGTCATCGGGAAAGCCCAGCGACTTCGGCCAGGTGTGCTCACGGTTGTAGAAGTTGTTGCCGCCGCCCTCTTTGGCATACGAGGCGTTCTTGTAGATGTCGAGCACGCGCGAGGGGGTGGTCGGATCTTCGTCGGCGAACTCCAGGACGTCCCACACGTCGGTGGAGCTGGACGTGTAAGGGAAGCGGGTGTGGTCGTCGATGATCGGATGCAGGGAGGCGCGCAATGCCGACGCCGAGGTCGTGACCACGCCGTTGTAGTAGCCCGAAGGACCGCCACCGCCGCCGCCACCGCCGGAGGCGGTGTAGTCACCGGTCAGCGACAGGCCGGAGAACGAGGTGTAGGCGCGCACCATGACGTGCCAGGTACCTGCCTGCGGCGAAGCGAAGCTGCAGGTCTCGGCGTTGCCGTTCGCGTACGGCCGGCAGTCGTAGCTGCTCGTCGTGGGTGCGCTGCCGAACTTCACGTACAGGTCGGCGTCGCCGCTGCCGCCGGCGGTCACGAAGCTGAGGTTGGTCGCGCCCGACGGCACGCTCATCGTGTAGTTGACCGCATTGCCCGAGCTGGCCGAGAGCCCGGTCACCGCCACGCCCTTGCTCAGCGTGTTGCCCGGCGGCGGCGGGGGCGGCGGCGGAGGCGTGGTCGCCGGCGTGTAGCTGGCCACCAGGCTCACGTTGGAGAAGGTGGTGTAGGCGCGCAGCATGACGTGCCAGGTGCCGGCCTGCGGCGTGGCGAAGCTGCAGGTCTCGGCGTTGCCGCTCTTGTACGGACGGCAGTCGTAGCTGCTGGTGGTCGGGGCGCTGCCGAACTTCACGTACAGATCCGCGTCGCCGCTGCCGCCGCTGATCGCGAAGCTCAGGTTGGTCGCGCCGGCGGGCACGGTGATCTGGTAGTCCAGGCTGCTGCCGGTCGCGGCGCCTAGACCGGTGCGCGCCACGCCGTTGCCGAGCTCAGCGTCGGCGGGCGGAGGCGGCGGAGGCGGGGTCGTGCCGCCGCTCAGGGTCTGGCCGGGATTGCAGCTGCCGAAGCTCGATGCGGCCGGATTCTGCCAGCTGAAATCGCCCGCCTGGCTGCCGGTGCCGGCCAGCTGCAGCGAATGGCCCACCGGCGTGCTGGTGGTTTCGGAGACGCCGACATTGGTGCTGGCCATGCCGGCGGCGGGGCCGCCGCTGGCGGTGAATGCGCCCTCGTAGCTGAGGAATTGCACGACCTGACCGGATGCATTCACCAGCGCCAGCCCGTCGGGCGCACCGTTCTGGATACCGGTCGCCGCCACCGTCACCACGCCGTGCCCCCCGCACTGGCTGGCGGTGGTGCCCGACAGCGCGAGCGTGGCGTAGCGCGCGCCGTTCGAGCCGTTGTAGAGCTGCACCGTCCAACCCGACAGGTTGGTGCCGGCCGGCGCGATCACCTCGACCGCTTCGTTGGTGTCGGTGTTGACGTTGTCGTAGTGGAATTCGTTGATGAAGACGGCCGCGGCTGCTTGGCTGCTCAGCAGCAGGGCGGTCAGGCCGGCGAGCACGCCGGTCTTGGACATTGCAGGCATGTTGGTTCCCCGTGAACGGTCGATCCGTGACCCGCGAAATCGCTGTCGGATCGGGTGCCGCTGGTTCGCCGTGCCTTGCCGCAGTCCCCCGGGCGTGGCACCGAACTGAACGGAACAACCCGAAACGCGGGCCGCAGTGTAGGAAAATTCCTCACACATTCATAGTCTGTTCACGAACTGTTTCTTCGCCATTAAGCTTTTGTGGCGGTTTTGCGCGATCCGGATGACCGGGTTCGGGGGGCGCCGAAGGCCCCGACATCAGGACGGTCGCGGTCTTCGGCGCGGTGCCGGCGCGGACGGGCAACCCATGCCTGCGGTGGCGGACTCGGGGCCAGATCGGCCGCCGGGCCGGTCGGCGGCGGGCCCCATCGGCGCCGCAGGCGGCCTAGCCGAATCGCTCGGGCGCGGCTCCGCCGGGCACGGATGCGCCGGACTCGGCGTCCTGTTCGCTCTCGCGATAGATCACCCGCGGCCAGCTGTGCACGGTGCCGCGGCGCGGCAGGTGGCGGTCGCGATCGAACAGCTGATACCAGCGCTCGGGATGTTCGAGCAGGAAATACACGCGCTCGAACGGGCAACCGAGTTCCTGCAGCGCCCACTGGGCGAAGCGCTCGAACCAGGCGCGATCCGGCAGCCCCGGGGCGGCCTCATCGGCGAAGTCGTACAGGTTGTTGTAGAGCAGCAGCCAGCAGGCATCGAGGCCGGCTTCGGCGACATAGGCCGGGTACTTCGGAGCCTTGCGCGCCATCACCGCCGCCAGCTGCGTGTCGAGGTCGACGGTGACCTCCGCCGAGCGTGCGTAGGGGGCATCGGGCGGGGTGGCCAGCCAGCGGCAGAAGGCCTCGTAGTCGAGCCGGCAGATTTCGATGCCGAGCCGGCCGTCTGCCAGGTCGAGCACCACATCCGGCCGATCGGTCATGTCGGCGCGAATCGAGAACTCGGTGATGCCCCAGTGCGGCAGCTGGCGCCACAGCCGTTCGACCACGGCGATTTCGACGGCACTGCGCCGTGGTCGCACCGAAGACCGCCTACCGCGCCGGCTGCTTGAGCAACCGCTCGAGGCGGTTGAGGCGCTCGAGCATCTCGGCGTAGATCTGGTCGGTTTTTTCGTGCAGATGCGCAACCTCGAGTTCGGCCTTGATGTTCACCTCGTACTCGATGTCGGCGCGCACGCGATCCTTCTCGGCCTGGCGGTTCTGGCTGATCAGCACGAAGCAGGACAGGAAGATCGCCTCGATCGACATCGCCATGGTCAGCAGGCCGAACGGGTAGGGATCGAAGAACGCAACACCCACCTGCACCGAATTGATGAAGATCCAGACGGCGAAAATTGCCGCATTGAGAAACAGGAACGGCATGCTGCCGCTGAACCACGAAATCGCATCCGCGACGCGGTCGAGTAAGCTGATCTTGTCGACGATCTCGGCATTGAGGTTGCGCGACACCCGCGTGCGCAGCAGCTCGTCGGCCTGGCGAGTCATCCGGCTCATGCCGGCGAGCATGCTCAGTGCCGCCGTCGGCGAGCGCTTGAAGAGTTCGATCAGGTCGTCGCGATCGAGTTCGAGCAGTTCAGCCTCGCCGAGCGCCTGCGCGGTCGCCGTGCGAGGCCCACGATCCAGCAGCGCCAGTTCGCCGAACATCTGCCCGGCACCGGCGGTGGTCAGCAGCACCTTCTGGCCGGTGGTGTCGCGGACGTACAGCTCGATCTCGCCGCTGCGCACGATGTACAGCGCTTCGCCGGGCTCGCCGGTGTGGAACAGCACCTGGCCCGGTTCGAGCCTGCGCACCGCGATCACCGGAGCGATGCGGATGCGGTCGTCCTCGCTCAGGTGTTCGAACAGCTCCACATCCGCAAGCAGTGCAGCGTCGCAGGGCATCTCGGGCCTCCCGTGGCGGGCACAGTGTACGCCGCGGCCCTTCGGGATGGCGGCAGCGTCACGGACGCTCTCGGCCGGGTGTGCTGTTACGCGTCGCCCGGCGGGTCGATGCCGTACAGCGTGCGCAGCCGGGAATCGACCTCGGCGCGCGGATCGCGCGGGTCGGTGGCGTTGGGCTTGCCGGCCTGCAGGGTGGCGCGGGTGATGCCGTGGTAGTGATGCACGCTCTGCGACCAGTGCGGCTCACCGAGGTCGGCCAGGCGCAGTCCCTGCGCCTGCAGCGCGGCGTGCATGCGTGCGCCGGTGTCGAAGTCGACGAATGCGGCACGCTCACCGTGCAGGCGCTGGCGCGCGTCACGCAATGAGGCGAGGGAAATCCGGCGCAGCAGGGGCAGCCGATAGCGCTGGTAAATCCAGCGCGACAGCGCACGGCTCCAGGGAAACTCGAAGTAGTCGCGTGCGTGCAGAAAGCTGTGCCCCTGCTGCAGCGCCTGTCGCACTGGCGCCGTCTTCATCCAAACCAGGGGAATCCACATCCGGTCGGCGTAGCGTCCGCGCTCGCGCGCGGTGGCTGGGCCGATCGAGCAGGTGGGGTCGCTGTGCAGGAATCCACCGCCGTAGCATTCGTCGGCAGACGCCGCGGCGCGCAGTTCCGGCACCAGATCGCCGTTGCGCAACTCCAGGTCGGAGTCGACCAGCAGCAGCGATTCGTCCCGGCTGGCCAGGAAGATCCGGTCGAGGGTGGCGCCATGCGGCCGCAGCGGCGCCTCAAGCAGATCGAATGTGTGCGCGCGCTGCAGTCCTCGAAGCCAGCTCAGGCTGTCGTCGGTCGACGCGCAGTCGATCACCAGCACCGGCATGCCGGCGTGGCGCAGCGCACTCATCAGCGCCAGCGTGGTGAACACGCGGGTGCTGCAGTTGATGATGATCGCGCGAGCCGGCAGCGGCGGCAGAGCGCGCATGGCCTGCGCGAACGCGTCGGCGGTAGTCATCGTGCCGGCACGGCGGGGTCGCGTGGCGTCGAAGCGGCCGGGCTGGCGGATACCCGCGCCGGAAACGCATCGCGGGCAGCCGCGACGCCGTCGCCTGCGTCCAGCCGGCGCGCGTGGCGGGGTGCCGGCTCCGGCTGACCGCTTGCGTCTATCGGCATCTCAGGGCTTGTGCGCGCGGGCAAGGTACTCGGCGCTCTGCATTTCGATCAGACGGCTCTGCGTGCGCTCGAACTCGGCGGCGAGCTTGTCCCCGGCATACAGTTCCAGGATCGGCACCTCGGCGGAAAGGATGAGGTTCACGCTGCGATCGTAGAACTCGTCGACCAGATGGATGAAACGTTTGGCGGCGTTGTCGCGGGTCGCATCGAACTGCGGCACGTGCGCGACCAGCACGGTGTGGAAATCGCGCGCGATCTCGATGTAGTCGGCCACCGCGCGTGGCCCGTCGCACAGATCGGCGAAGTTGAACCAGGCCACGCCTTCGCTGTAGTCCACCGCGGGAATGGCCCGCCCGTTGATGTGCAGGGGCTCGCCTTCGTGCAGGGTGTCCTGGGTCAGGTCTTCGTAGAACTGTTCGATGGCCAGTTCGGCGCTGCCGTTGAGCGGGCTGTAGTAGACCGGCGCGCGGGTGAGCATGCGCAGCCGGTAGTCGTTCTGGCTGACCATCTGCTGCACGGCGCAGTGGTCCTGCAGCAGGGTGATCGCGGGCATGAAGCGCGCGCGCTGCAGGCCGTCCTTGTAGAGTTCGGAGGGCTGCGTGTTCGACGTGGTGACCAGCACCACGCCCTGGCTGAACAGCCGGTCAAGCAGGCGCGCGAGGATCATCGCATCGCCGATGTCGCTGACGAAGAACTCATCGAGGCAGAGCACCCGGCACTGCATGGCGATGTCGTTGGCGACGTCGATCAAGGGGTCGCTGCGTTCGCCCAGCGTCTTCAGCCGCGCATGCACTTCGCCCATGAAGCGGTGGAAGTGCACACGCCGCTTGCTCTCGATCGGCAGGTGCTCGAAGAACAGGTCGACGAGGAAGGTCTTGCCGCGACCGACCCCGCCCCACAGGTACAGACCGCGCGGCGATTCGTCACTGCGCAGCTTGCCGAGCAGGCTGTTGAGCAGTCCCGGACGCTGCTGGCGCAAGGCGTCGTGGATGCGGTCGAATTCGACCAGCGCCGAGCGTTGCGCCGCATCGTCGCTCCACCGCCCCTTCGCTACGCCCTCGGCGTAGGCCTTGCTGGGCAACATCGCGCGAGGATCGGGCGCGCGGGTCATGTCTTGCGCAGGGGAGGCAGGTTCGGCTTGACGCCGTTCTTGATCGCTCCGCGCAGGTCCATCAGGCGACGGTGGAAGAAATGCCCGGTCTCGGGCATGCGGATCAGCTGCGGGCGCTCGGCTTCGGCGATGGCGTCGATCCAGTCGTACACCTGCTGCGGTTCGACCACGTCGTCTTCCTCGCCGATCACCACCAGCCAGGGGCAGTGCGGCGCGAGCACCGCGGAGAAGTCCCAGCGGCCGGCTGGCGGCGCGATCGAAACCATCTGTTTCACCGGCAGATGGCGTGCGCCGAGCAGGGCCACGTAGGCGCCGAACGAGAATCCGGCCAGCCACAGGGCATCGTTCGGACAGGTGCGGGTGACCCATTCGGCGACGGCCAGCAGGTCGAGCGTTTCGCCGCGACCCTGGTCATGTTCGCCTTCGGATTTGCCCACGCCGCGGAAGTTGAAGCGCACGGTCGCCAGCCCGCTCTCACGCACGCTGCGTTCGAGCATGGTGACGACCTTGTTGTGCATGCTGCCGCCATGCAGCGGATGCGGATGACAGATCACCGCCACGCCGGCGCGGGCATGCTCGGCATCAGGCAGGTCGACGGCGACTTCCAGCGTCCCGGCCGGGCCGTTGATCAGGAACTCGCCCGCCTCGGCGGGAAAGGGAAGGTCGTTCTGGGTCATCCGTGAGGGTTCGGGGAGAGTCCCCGGATGATAGCCGAGGCGGGGCGGGCGGGTCTGTGCGTCGGCGCTCGTCGCGCCCCTCGGCAGGCTGGATCAGAGCTTGGCCGGGTCGAGCACCAGGATCAGCGGATCGTGGTCGGAGGCGCCCCAGGGGCCGTCGGGAAACGCGCCGCGGTAGTCGAAGGCGCTGTTCTCGTCGCTGTTGACCGCCCAAACGTAGCGGGTGCGCACCGCCGGCAGCACCGAGGCGCTCACCAGGGCATGGTCGAGATTGCCCGCCTGGCCCTGGTACACGAAGCTGTGGTGGTCGGGCTTGCTGCTCGGCGGCAGCGGATCGCGCCATCCGAGGCTGCGCAGCAGCCGCATCGGATCCTCGAAGGTGTAGCTGTTGAAGTCGCCGAGCAACACGACACGGTCGCTGCCGGAAGCCGTGGGATCGGTCTTCACCCAGCGATCGAGCGCGCGCGCGGCAGCGACGCGTACGCCGTTCCAGCATCCCTGCAGGTCGCCGCGGTCCTGGTTCGAGGTGTCGTCCGGGGCCACCCGATCGCAGCCGCTCTTCGACTTCAGGTGATTTGCGACCACGGTGAGCAGCGGCCCCTCCGCGCCGATGCGGAAGGTCTGCGCCAGCGGTTGCCTGCTGTTGCCGTCGAAGGATTCCCCGCTCAGCGTCTGCGGCGCGCCCACCGGCGTCACCCGGCCGCGCCGGAAGGCCATGTCGACGCGGATGACGTCGCCGCCGATCGGGCCGGGTGCGACGCTGGCGTAGTCGCCGTGTTCGCTCAGCGCCTTGTTGACCGCGGCGAGCAGGTCGTCGACCGCCGACAGGCCGTCCGTGCCGTCGTTCTCGGCCTCTGAAAACGCCACGATGTCGGGCCGGGCCTGAACCAGCAGATCCACCAGCTTGTCGCGCTGGCGAAGAAACTCGTCCGCCGTGGCGGCGCCGCGCGGCGTCGGGAAGCCGCGGCGACCGTCGCCGGCGCCATTGAACAGGTTGTGCAGATTCACCGATGCCAGGCGCAGGCCGTCCGGCAGCGTCGGCAAGGCCGGGCGCGGCGCCTGCTCGATGCGCTCCGGGCGCTCCGTGAGCTGCAGTCGCCAGCCGCCGAAGCGGCTGTCCAGCACACCCTCGACGCCGTGCAGCAGGCTGCCGCTGCGCAGCGGTGCTCCGGGGTTGGGCGCATCGTCGAGATACCAGACCTTGCGCGGCTTGGCGCCCATCTTGTTGTCGTCGATGAACAGGCTGCGGCGCAGGTTGTCCTCGGCCACCGCCTGCGCCTTGGCGCCCGGCGGGTGCAGGTCGGTGCCGCGCCAGGGCCGGCTGCCCATCGCCACCCGCAGTTCACCGTGCTCGAACAGGTTCTCGTGCCCGGTGACGATCAGCGGCTTGGTGAAGCGCAGCCACATGCCTTCCAGGGCCTCCCAGTCGCGCACATGGGCGGGCGGCTCGCTGATCGGCGTCGCTTCGACGCCCCCGCGACCCAACGTGCTCAGGCTGTCGGCTTCGAGCGAAGTCAGCGTGTACGGTGGCTCGCCGAGCTCGACGACGCGCCCCGACACCTTGACCCGGTCACCGCGACGCACGCGCGGTTCCTTGCCCTTCGGCCAGACCACGAACAGGGCGTCGGAGGTGCGCGGATCGCGGTCCGAGGCGCCCGCGGCGTCCTGCAGGAAGAAACCGCCGAGCCCGGTGACGAAGTTGCCGGTCACCACGCCCTGGGTCTCGACCTCGTGGCCCTCGTACGGGCTGCGTGCGTTGCGTCCCTGGATCTGTCCGATGTGCGCCGGTGGGCTGAGCTCGTCGGCGGCTGCGGCCCCCGACTCGATCGGCTGGCAGGCCGCGAGCAAGGTGAGCGCCAGCCAGCCGCCCAGCAGCCAGGCCGACGGGTGGCGAGACGAAAACGCCGCCCCGAGGGCGGCGCTGTCATTCAGCCGGATGGCTGCGCGCCTCATTTCAGATTGTCGAGCATCCACTGCACGGTCGCCGTGATCTGCGCGTCGGTCAGCGCGGGATTGCCGCCGCGCGGCGGCATGATGCCGGCTTCGCCCTGGAATCCCCCGATAGCGTGCTGGATCAGGGTGTCGACGCCCTTCGCCTTGCGCGGGGCCCAGGCGGCCTCTTCGAGCTTGGGCGCACCGCCCGCACCGGCCGTGTGGCAGGCGCCGCACAGGTTGCCGTAGATCACCGAGCCGTCCTCGGTGCCGCCGTAGGCCACCTGCGAGGCGGCCGCAGCGCGTGCCGCTTCCGCCTGCGCGGCCAGCGCCGCGGCGCCGGATGCCCCGGCATGCACGCCACCGGCCGGGCCCAGTCGGGCTTCGGTCGCGGCGACGATGCTCGGGTCCTCATCGACCGCGCGCGTGCCGTTCAACCAGATCGCGCCGAGGATCAGGCCCAGGGTCACCAGCATCAGGAAGCCGATGACCATCGAAAAATGCTTGAGGAACTCGAGATCGTAATTACGCACGATTCACCCGGAAGACAGGGGGCAGCCACGAGGGCCTGGCCGAAAGAGCGCAAAGTATACCGGCGCGTCCGAGGGGCGCAAAGCGGCCCGCTCAGGACTCGTCGGTACCCGGGCGCGGCTTCGGTGCCGCCTTGGTCGCCGATTTCGCTGCGCCGGATGGCGCTTGAGCAGGCTTGGCAGCGGCTGCCGCAGCCGCGGGTGGTTGGCGGTCCTGGGCGAGCTGGGCGAGCAGGCGATTCAGCTCGGCCTGCTGGTCGGCGCGCAGGCGCATCCCCTCGACCAGCGGTTTGAAGCCCAGCTCCAGCGCGTTGCGCAGGCCGCCGAGCCACATCGCGCTCTCAGTGGCGCTGTCGCGGGTGAAGGTGCGCGCCAGGGTCTGCTCACTGAGCATGCGCTGCAGCAGCTCGCGCAGTTCGTTCCAGTACGCCGGTTCGCTGGTCGATGGGTCGGCCGGTGGCGAATCGGCGCGCAGTCCGCGCACCGACTCGACCAGGTGACCGAGCTGGGCCACCAGGCGCGTGCCGGTATCGGCCTCGGCGCCACCGAGCGAGCGGTTGCGCGCGTAGGTGCGACAGATTTCCGCCCAGCGTGTCGCCTGGGCGTCGTCGAGACGGCCGCGCAGGGTGGCCAGCTTGAGCAGGTTCTCCTCGGCGCCGGCGGTCAGCAATTGCGCCTCGCCGAGATAGTGATCGTCGATGACCTGGTTCAGCTCCGCCGCGTTCATCACCCCGCGCAGCTTTTCGGCGAGCTTGTTCATGTTGCGGTAGCTGCCCTGCAGCTTGAACGGCGGCTCGGTGCGGTAGGCATCGTCCTGCGCCGCACTGGCGATGTACTGCTGGTTGACCCGGTACACCACGTCGCGCGCGGTGATCAGGCGCTCGAAGGTCTGCACGATCTCGTCGATCTCGGCCTGGCTGTAGCCGTGCGACAGCGATTCGAGCGACACCGGCTTGCCCTGGGCGCGCTCGATGAAGGCGTACACGTCTTCCATCGGCCGCGTCGCCAGCGGCGCAAGGGCAGGGTTCGAGGTCAGTGCGTTCTCGAGGTAGCTGAGCAGGAACAGGTCTTCGCGGCCGCCGACCACCTCGCCCAGGTTGTAGACGTCGGCGCGGTTCGCCAGCATGTCGG
Source organism: Lysobacterales bacterium (assembly GCA_020442465.1). Lineage (GTDB taxonomy): Bacteria > Pseudomonadota > Gammaproteobacteria > Xanthomonadales > Xanthomonadaceae > Pseudomarimonas. The sequence continues at coordinate 4,575 of JAGRJY010000029.1, read as the reverse complement.
GAATGCGGAACACCTCACCCGACTCGGTGTACGGGTTGCCTGCCATCACCACGCAGAACTTCTTGCCGCGCAGGTCGTAGGTCCTGGTCTCACCGCGCCACACGCCCTCGATGCGGCGGCTGCCATCGCACAGCGAGATGAACTTCTGCAGGAACTCGGGATGGGTGTGCTGGATGTCGTCCACATACAGCATCACGTTGTTGCCCATCTCCAGCGCGAGGTTGAGCTTCTCCAGCTCCTGACGCGAGGTGGCATCGGGCGCGCGCGCAGGGTCCAGCGCACGCACCTCGTGACCCAGCGCAGGGCCGTTGATCTTCATGAAGATCAAGCCGAGACGGTCGGCGACGTACTCCATCAAGGTGGTCTTGCCGTAGCCGGGTGGCGAGATGAGCATCAGCAGGCCCATCAGGTCCGAGCGCTTGGCGGCGCCCGCCGCGCCCATCTGCTTGGCGAGGTTGTCCGCCACCACACCCAGGTACACCTCGTTGATCAGCCGGTTGCGCACGAACGAGGTCAGCGGCTTGGGCTTGAACTCGGCCAGACGCATGCGCTGGCGTGCACGCTGCAGGCAGGCGCTGCGCAGCGCATGGGTGCGCTGCAGCTGCGGCAGGAACGCCGTCAGGTGATGCTGCCAGCGCAGCGAGAAGTCATCCACGGCCAGGCGCATGCGGCCGTCGATGATGCGCGGATGCTGGCTCAGCAACCCATCCAGGGTGACCGACAGCTCGACCGCCTCAGCCTGGGCCGCGTGATCGATGCCCTGCACCAGAAGACTGGCCGCCTCGTCGACGTAGAAGCGCCTGGCGTCGCCGTCCTGCAGCACCGCTTCAAGGCCGTGCACCGCCAGCGCCAGGCGCTCGGCCAGCGGGTGCTCACGCTGGCCGCAGGCCGAGGCCAGCGTCTGCCAGGCGTGCTCGGGTTCGAGCTGCGTGCGGGCCTGATCCAGCAAGCCTGCCGCTTCGCGCGACACAGGAAAACGCGGGTGCGGCACGGCGAGCAGATCGGCGAGAAAAGCCGCCGCCCGACCTGCCAGCGCGGCATCTTCGGGCAACGATTCGTTCGCCGCCCACGCACGCAACGCTGTGTTCAGTGAGTCGATCAGGCGCGACCGGGCCGCAGTGGCGCCGGTGCGCTGGCGCAGCGCCGCGGCGGCGCGAGCGAGATCCGGCCAGGCACGGGAGCCCGGCGCATCATGCACGGCCTGCCAGAACAGCGCCGCCAGCGCCCGCGCCGCGGGATCATGGCAGAGCAGGCCGGCGGCTTCGCGCAGGTCGAGCAGCGCGGCGGCGATGCGCGCGGCGTCATGATCGTGCACCCCGCGCTCGTAGCCTTCGCGATAGCGCGGCTCGGCAAACCTGCGCAGCAGCGGTTCGAGGCTGCCGCTTTCCAGTCGCGCGGTGCGCACGTGCTCGACGGTCAAGCCGTCCTCGCCGCGCTCGGCGGCTTCGAGAAAGCGCTGCGCCAGGTACTCGGCGCGCGCCAGCTCGGCCGACTCCGACTCGAAGCCTTGCTCCCAATACGCGCGCAGCGACTGCAGTTCGGCATCGTCGATCGGTTCGAAGTAGTCGGTGCCGATCAGGTGCAGGCACAGGGTGTCGCCGCGCGGCAGCGCGGTGAGATCGAGCTCTTGGCGGTTGACCGAGAAGCGGTGTCGCGGCCCGAGCTTGATGGTGTCGCCGCCGTCCTCGAACAGTTCCGCCGCGTCGCGCTGCGACCGGATCGCCTGATCGCGTGCCGCCTTGACCCGGGCGTCGATGTCGTCGGCCCTGACCGCGTCGCCGAGGCCGCGCAGGCGTTCGATCAGGTCGCGCAGCTTGAGGATCAGCGGATCGCTGACGAAGAAGGCCTGCAGCGCGTCGGCTTCACTGATGCGCGCCGTGCGGCGCGGCAGGCCGTCGAGGATGCGCGCGGCCGCCTCGTGCAGGTGCGCCGCCTTGCGCTGGCGCGCATCGACCAGCGCCTGGCGGTGCGACTCGAATGCCTCGAGCACCTCCTCGCGCTTGTCGAGCAGCGCCTGGGTGAAGCGCTCGTGCTCGCCGAAGCGGCTTTCGATCTCTTCGAGCTGGACCAGGACGCGGCTCAGCTCGGCGTCGCAGCGCTCCGGATCGTTCGCCGCGCCCAGCGCGTGCTGCACCGTCTGGCCGAACAGCTGGAACTGCGCGGCGAACTGCGCGGTGGCTTCTTCGCCGCCGAGCGATTCGACGTGCCGGCTGATGCGCGCGCGGGTCTGGTTCAGCGCGGCGTAGATTTCGCCGACTTCGCCGACGATGCGCGTCTGCCGCGGCGCGTCGTCGGTGCTCAGGTTGGCGATCACCGCGGACAACACATCGAGTTCGGCCGCCAGGGCACGACATGCCTCGATCTCGGCCTTACCCTCGCGGGCCGTGGTGGTGGCCAGGCCGCTGTGCTCGTGCGCGCCGACCTGGTCGCGCAGCGGCGCCAGCGCTTCGCTCGAGCCCAGGTACTCGAAGGTCGCTGCGCCCAGCGCGGTCGACAATTCGTCCAGGGTCTTTCGCATGCTGTCGCAGGCCGCGACGTCGATGTAGCGCTGTTCGCGCACGCTGAGTACGTGGCCGCGCATGGCGTCGACCTCGGCCAGCGCCGCGACGTAGTCCTCGATCTTCTCGAAGCGTTCGGGTCGAGCCTTCGCGCGCACCGCCTCGAAACGGGTGCGGGTCTCGGCCAGGCTGCGTTCGGCTGCGCGCTGCAGGCCTTCGACCTTGGCGAATTCGCCGAGCACCGCTTCGCCGGTGCCGACCAGCGCACGCAGCGTGTCCGCCATCGCCTGCATCGCCGGCTGGGCGAGCCAGTGGTGGTGGTCGAACAGACGGCGCGTTTCCTCGACGAGGCGGGCATAGCGCGCCGAGGACACCTGCTCCGACTCGGCCTCGCGGGACAGGCTGTTCAGGGTCGACAGCGCGCGCACGATCTCGGCATTGCCGACCTTGGCGATCCACCCGCCCTGTGGTGGCGCGCCGGCGGCGAACTCGTCGCTGCAGAACGGCGTGCGCCAGACCTGCATCGGATGCACCCGGGTGGGTTCGGCGCTGTCGGCGCTGAACAGCACGATGCGTCCGTCGTCGTAGCGCGCATAGCCGTGGGACAGCAGCGGGCTGCGCAGCTGGCGCTGGATCAGGTTGTAGACGAACAGCGCGAAGGCGCCGGCGTCCGGCTCGTAGAACACGTACAGCACGTCCTCGCCGTTCGGCGAACGGATCGTGCGGCGAAAGCGCATGCCGGCCATGTCCTGGTCGAACAGCTTGGTGTCGCCGTTCTGCAGCACGCAGCCGCCGGGGAAGACGATGCCGTGGTCCTCCGGCAGCTGCACGCAGGCTTCGGCGATGGCGTCCAGCCGCTGCACCTGCCGGGTCAGGGTGTTGTAGACCAGGTGACGGGCGTTCGGCTCCTTGTACGGGGTGATCCGCAGCAGGATCAGGCTGCCGACCTGCGCGTACTCGATCGTCGCGTCGTCGATCGACTGGGTCTGGTCGTTCACCGGCTCGCGGTAGATGCCGAGCCCGTCTTCGGTGTTGTTCTCGATCTTGACCGTGAGGTCGCCGTTGATCGTCTCGACGAACACGGTGTCGAGAATGTTGATGTGCGCGTGGCGCCCGGGCACCACGTCGTCGCGGCCGGTGGTCTGCCAGGCGAAGTCGAAGGGCGGCGGCAGCACGATGTCGCGCTCGCCGCGGTTGTCGCGGTAGCGGATCTCGCGATCTCCGGCGCCGATGTCCCAGCGGAACACCCGCAGGTCGTCGGGCCGTTCGCTGAGCTGGAACACTGCCAGCAACAGCGTCTCGCGACGGATCAGCTGCAGCAGCCGCGTGTGCTTGTAGTAGGTGTAGAGCTCGCGGAAGTCCTGCACGAAGCCGGGCTGGGCGAGGAACGAACCCTCGATCGGCTGCGGCTCCGCGTCGAAGCCGCCCTCGGCCTCGTTCAGGCGGTACAGCGCGAAGACGTCCTCGATCCGGGTTTCTTTCTTCAGCCCGAGGAAGACGTTGTAGCCGAAGAGCAGCTGATCACCCACCTGGACCAGATCGCGCGCCACGCAGTTGTGCTCGGTGCGCACGTTCAGGCGCCCGACGACGTCGAGGCTGCTGTCGCCGAACACCGACTTGCGTTCGGCATCGAGCGCCGCCGCCTGATCGCGGAGCTGCGTGGCCTGGGTGACCAGGCGCTGGCGCAGCACCTCGTAGGCGCCGCCGGGGGCCGGGCTCGCTTCCTGTTTCGGGTCGTTGCCTTGGGTCATCCGCGCGTACCTGTCGAACCTCAGTAGGGGCCGCAGACACGTGTCTGCGTGCCGGCCTCAACCGCGTGTTGCGGCGGGTGCGTCGTCAGCGTGTCGCCAGCGCCGCACTGACGCCGTCGAGCCCTGCCCGCCCTGGCTTCTCGCCGGACGGGCGGGGAGCCGGTCCGGGTCAGCTGCCAGCCGCCTGGCCGTCACCGGTTCCGGCGCCGCGAGACGGCTTGGCCTGCGCCGCGCCCATCAGACGGCTCAGCAGGTCGGCCACGCCCGGCGCGCGGTCGGCGAATCCTTCGACCGCCTTGCCGAGGCCCAGGCCGCGGCTGAACTGG
>JAGRJY010000140.1 GCA_020442465.1 Lysobacterales bacterium | reverse complement strand
TCCTGCAGGGCTCGTCCCGCCAGCGGCAGCAGGCGACGCAGCGGGTGGGGCGCGGTGTCATTCATGCGCCCATTGTAGGCGCAGGGCGGGAAGATTCCGTGCCCGCACACACCGGAGCGGGACTGGCGTTGCCGCGAGCCGAGTGGCGGACGGTGCAACAGCCTGTCGTGCAGCGTGCGCGCGGGTGTCCGGTGCTCGTCACGATCGACGGACGCGTGCCGGCATCGCCTGGCTCGAGCGTCCACGTGCCCGCGCGGTGACCGACATGCCGCCCTGTCCGCAGCAGCGTTCGCAGCCGCACCGGCTCGAGCCGATCAGAACTGCGCGTAGATGTCGCCCAGGCGATCGAGCCGCGGCCGCGGCTGGGCGACCGCGCGCGGGGTGTGCGCGCGCCACAGCATGCCCTCACGCTGACCGATCTCGAACACGAAGAAGTAGTCGCCCTCCGCGCCCATGCGCAGATCGGCCACGTGCAGGCGATCGTGCTCGCTGTAGGCGCGATAGTAACCATGGGTGAACCAGGCGAGACGCTGCCCGGGCGGGGTCTGCGCTGCGGCCTCGCGCAGCGCGGTCGACTGCGGCTGCCAGCGCCACTGTGGCGCGGGTGCGCCGGGGCGGAGCGATATCCACGCTTCGCCGTCGCCGTCCTCGTCCACCGCCACGGCACGCCACATCAGGGTCGTGAACGGCGCCGGGCTCACCAGCAGACCGGCGTGGCCATGGCCGGAGGCGATCAGCGCCGACTCGGCGCGGCGCACAGCCAGCTGTTGCGCTGCCAGGGACCAGCCCAGGTAGACGCTCGACAGGGCCAGCCCGACCAGCAGCAGGCGCTGCATCGCCACCGCCTCGCGGGCGCGGCGCCAGGCCAGCATCAGCAGCACCGCGAACGGCAGCGTATACAGCGGATCGATGATGAACATGCTGGCCCACATCGTCGGTGGCGGGCTGAGCGGCCACCACAGCTGCGTGCCGTACACGGTGAACGCATCGAGCAGTGGATGGGTGACCAGCGCCAGCCAGGTGGCGAGCAGCCATCGCGCCGGTTCGATGGCCGCGACCCGGGAGTCGAGCCGGCGGATGATCCAGCCGAGCAGCGGCGCGACCAGGGTGAGCACGAACAGCGAGTGACTGAAACTGCGGTGCTCGGTGAACTGGCGCACCGGGTCGAGTCCGCCCAGCAGCAGCACGTCCAGGTCGGGCAGCGTGCCCAGTACCGCGCCATACACCAACGCGCGCCGCCCGAGCCGGGGCGCGACCGCACCGCAGCAGGCAGCACCGAGGACGATCTGCGAGAGTGAATCCAAGTGTTGGGTGTCCGCGTGGGAGAGAATGGTCCGGTCAGGCCGCGAGAAGGCACGACCGCTGCGCTGTCATCCTGACCGATCAGTGTCGTCGCTGGGTGAACGCCACCCTGTCATGGATGGCCAGCCGTTCAGAGACCGGCTTGCTGCCGACTCAACCGCCATCCAGCCAGTCGCGCGGGCGCAGATAGTCGGCAAGTCGCGCCTCCGCGCTGCCCGGCTCCGGGTGATAGCCGTACTCGAAGCGCACCCGCGGCGGCAGCGACATCAGGATCGACTCGGAGCGGCCGCCCGACTGCAGCCCGAACAGGGTGCCGCGATCCCACACCAGATTGAATTCGACATAGCGCCCGCGCCGGTAGAGCTGGAACTCGCGTTCGCGTTCGCCGTAGGGGGTGTCGTGGCGTGCCTGCACGATCGGCAGATAGGCATCGAGGAAACCCTGGCCGACGGCACGGGTGTAGTCGAAGCAGCGTTCGAAGCCCCACGCGTTGAGATCGTCGTAGAACAGGCCGCCGACCCCGCGCGTCTCTTCGCGGTGCTTGAGGAAGAAGTACGCGTCGCAGTGGCGCTTGTGCTCGGCATACACCTCCGGCCCGAACGGTGCACACAGGTCGCGCGCCACCCGATGCCAGTGCCGGACATCGTCGTCGAACGGATAGAACGGCGTGAGGTCGAAGCCGCCGCCGAACCACCATGCGACCTCCTCGCCGTCGCGCAGGGCCTGGAAGTAGCGCACGTTCATGTGCGTGGTCGGCACGTACGGATTCCACGGATGCAGCACCAGCGACACCCCCATCGCCCGCCACGCGGCGCCAGCCAGTTCGGGGCGGTGGGCGGTGGCGCTGGCCGGCATGCGCGCGCCCGATACTTCGGAGAATCCCACGCCGGCCTGCTCGAACACCTGGCCCTGCTTGAGCACGCGCGAGCGTCCGCCACCGCCCTCGGCGCGGACCCACGGGTCTTCGTCGAAGCGCGCGTCGCCATCGGCGGCCTCGAGCGCGGCGCAGATGCGGTCCTGCAGTCCGCGCAGGAATGCGCCGACGTCCTGGGTGTGCGTGTGGGCCTGGTTCATCCGTGAAGTCTCCTTGTTCGGACCGCGGTGTCGCTGACCGCGCATGCGTTCGTCCGCGCCTGATCAGGGCCGGTCCCAGGGTGCAGAACGGGTTCCCGAGTGGCATGGCACCTGCCGACAGCCGGTTTCCGGCCGGCCACCTCAGCCTCGTGCGTTGGCGGTCGCCGGGATGATCGCATCTCGCGGCGGGTACCGGGTCACCAGGCGTGGCGGGGAGCGCGCAGGCGCCCGGTCTATACTTCGGCGCCCCACCGAACGCCGCTTCCCCATGGTTTCCGATCCGCTGCGCCTGCGTCGAAGCACTGCGCCTGTCCTGTGCGTCGATCGGCG
>JAGRJY010000028.1 GCA_020442465.1 Lysobacterales bacterium | reverse complement strand
GTGTCGATTCGCTACTTGCCCGAGAGCCCGAGAACGACCCGGCTGGAAGGCGAACCACCCTGGGGCTGGAACATGATCGGAATCGGCGGAATGGTGCTGGCGTTGGGGGCCTTCTGGCTGTGGCGCATCATCCGTGCGCCGATCCGGCGCGATCGCTAGGTCACCCGCACGACCGCTGTCGAAAGACGTGGGCATCGTCGGGACGCACAGGTCGCGTTGACGGTCGCCGACCGCGACTGCCAGCGTGCCTGTCGATCTTTGCCGGACAAGGTCCTCGCCCGGGCCACATTCGTCCATGCAGTGGACAGGAAATCCACCAGTGACTGACGACACGAACTACACCACGTTGCACCAGGCACCTGCCGTCGAGACCTATCGTCGGCTGCGCGTCGCGGCGGGTTTGAGCGCGAAGAGCGGCGAGGCGGCCGAGCGCGGCCTGCCCAACACGCTGTTCGGTGTGCAGATCCTGCATGGCGGTGAAGTCGTGGCCATGGGTCGGGTGGTCGGCGACGGTGGCACCTTCCTGCAGGTCGTCGATATCGCCGTGCTGCCGTCTCACCAGGGGCGTGGTCTGGGCAGGCGGATCATGGGTGAAATCGCCGCGTACATCGAGCGCGCGGTACCCGCGACGGCGCATGTCAGCCTGCTTGCCGACGGACAGGCCTACCGTCTGTACCAGCAGTTCGGCTTTCAGCCCACCGCGCCACACAGCATCGGCATGGCGCTGCGGAAACCTGACCCGAACGACGATCCCTAGCGCACGCTGCGGCGGTCGCGCAGGGCTACCGGGCCGAGCCGTACTGGCGCAGTCTGGGCGCCGCCGCACTCCTCCGGCGTGCGCAGACGCTGCCTTCGTCAGGCCTCAGGTATTCATGAAGCCCAGGTCGCCGCTGGCGAAGTTGCCCAGCAGCGGGAACATCGCGTCGAGCGCGCTGCCGTCCGACACACCCATCCAGCGGGCCAGGGTGGCGGCGACCTGGTCGACCGAGGTGGTGGGGATGTACTGGCCGCGGGTGAAGCTCCAGTCCATGGCGTTGTTGTCGTCGGCATTGAGCACCATCTGCGGATAGCTGCCGTACAGCGCGCCGCCGCGCACGGCATCGCCGAGCACCATCAGGTTGCCGCCCCAGGCATGATCCGAACCGCTGCCGTTGCCCGACAGCGTGCGGCCGAAGTCGCTCATGGTGAAGGTGGTGACCTTGTCGCGCGCGCCGATTTCGCCGAGCGCGCTCCAGAACGCACCGACCGCCTGGTTCAACGCCGTCAGCAGTTCGCCGTGGCCGCTGTCGGTCAGAGTGCCGCCGCTGTCGAACATGCCGTCGTGCAGATCGAAGCTGCCATAGCGCACATAGAAGACCTGTCGCGTCGCGCTCAGCGAGGCGCGGCTCACCTTGATCATGCTGGCCACGACCTTGAGCTGGTCCGCCAGCGAATTGCCTTCGGGAAAGACGGTCTGAAGGCCACCGCTGCCATCCGCCGCGTTGAGCAATGCATCGAGGCTTTCGCCGACGGTCAGCGATCGCTGCAATGTGTCAGCGTAGCCGCGCGTGAAGGGATCGCCGTAGGCATCGGCGAGCATGCCGTCGAGCACTTCCCTGCGCGCGGACGCCAGCGAGCCCGCGACGGAGGTCTGGTAGTTGTCGAGCGTGTTCGCGCCCGAGGGAGAGATCTGGTACGGCAAGATGCCGTCGCCGATCAGGAAGCGTGCCGAGCCTGCGACCGAGATGCTCGGCGACAGGCCGATCTCGAGTGCCCCACCCGCGGTGGACTTCGCCACACGCCCGCCCCAGCCGTAGCGCGCCACCGGATCGCTGGGCGCGGCCATGCCGATATGCCACAGCAGCTCCTGGTCATTGTGCGAGAACAGCTGCGGCGGGCGCGGCGCGCCGGCGTTGTACTCGAGCTTGCTGATCGGCTGCACCAGCGGCCCTGCATTGCAGACGAAGGCTGCCTTGCCCTGGTTGAACAGGTTCTGGATCCCGCCGTGGTTCTGACTACTGTCGCCGGTGACGGCAGTGAAATCGCCGCAGGACGGATGCAGGCCGAACGCGGCACCGCCGCTGGGCTGGATCGGCAGCAAGTCGTCGAAGCCCAGTGCCAGGCCTGCAGTATTGCTGCCTGACCACACGCCGCCGCGGGCGGTGCGGTAACGATCGTAGTGGCTGCCGGCCGCGTCGGCGTCGCGCGGCACAAGCCAGTTGTACGAATCGTTGGCGCCGGCGAGGTAGATGCAGACCAGGGCGCGGTAGTCGGCAGCCTGCGCCATCGCGCGAGGGATGAGCCCGAGCTGGGGCAGCAGCGCAGCGGTGGAACCCAGCGTGAAGCAGTGGCCGAGGTGGCCAAGGAACTTCCGGCGCGGCATCGAGACAGGTCGTTTCATGGTCGTCTCCTCAGGGTTGCGCCGCGAAGCTGGGCGAGATCAGGATCATGTGGATCAGGTTGAGCGCGCGCAGCTGGTGCTCCGCCTGCGCGAGCGGGCCGTCGGCGTAGGCGATCAGGCGCGCGCGCAAGGTGTCGGGCATGGCGCCCGCAAGCAGCTTCAGGTTCAGCGCATCCACCAGGGCAGTGCTGGAGGTCGGCAGCGCGTCCAGCTGCGTCGGCGGCAGGTAGGCATTGTTGACCGGTGCGTTGAAGCGCACCGTGCGGTCGTCCTGCGTGGTGTAGCCGGCGAAGGTCAGGATCCACAGCGCGTCGGCGGTGGTGACCGAGGTTGACTCGTCGAGAATCTGGAATTCCGGCGACACCATGCCGGCGGCGGCGATCTCTCCCGGCTGCGCATAGTCAGGCTCGTAGAAATTGAACACCGAGTTGGCGCCGAGCGGTCGCTGGGCAAGGAATCGCTCGGGCGTGAACACTCCGTAGGCGCCATTGGTGCCGGCGGGCGCCTCGAAAGCACGCCACAGGGCGGTGAGCTTGAGCAATGGCTCGCGAAGCTTGCCGAAGCGACTCCCCGGTACGCTGCTGCGCGCCTCGGGATCGCGCAGCACCGCGCTCAGCGTGGCGCCGAGGTCACCGCGCACACCGCTACCGTTGTCGACGAACACCCGAGCCACGCGCTCGATGTAGGCCGGGCTCGGGTTGCTGGTGACGAAGCGCTGGATCAGCTGGCGGGCCATGAACGGCGCGACGTTGGGATGCTGGAACAGGGTCTCGATCAGGGTGTCGACCTGGTCGTCGCAATAGTCGATGCACGCCTGCTGATCGCCGCTTGGCGTGCCGCTGTGACAGGCCACCGCGCTGGGGCCGATCTCCACCCCGCCGAGCAGCACCTTGCGATCGTTGGGCGCAGGCAGCACTGCGTAGCTGTTGCCTGAAGTGGCCGAACGCCCGGTGTCGGCATAGCGCGGATAGCACACCAGCGGCCCGTAGGTATCCGGATGGGCCAGCGCGGTGACGTTGCCCGGCACCGCGTAGCGCCCCGGGTTGGAGACGAACACGCTGGTCGAGAACTGGCGCTCGATCCCGGAGGTGAACCCGCAGTTGCGATTGATCGTGATGCCCTGGACCACGGCCGGGCCCGTGCATGGAAACGCCAGCCCGGTCATGACTTTGGCGGTCTGCGTCACCAGGTCCTGGGTGTAGGTCGGGACGGTGGCGCCGCCCACCATCAGCGGAGAGAAGTCGAGGTTGCGTTCGATCAGGCCGATCGAGAACAGCTGCATCACTTCGCGTGCGTAGTTCTCGTCGGGCGAGATCAGCCCGGGCTCGAGGTCGCCGTCGTCACCCAGGGTCCAGTCGGTCTTCTGGTTGCGCAGGTGCGACAGGAAGATCGCCATCGCCGGGTTGTAGGTCACCGCCTTGAGCAGCTCGCGGTAGTTGCCAAAGGCATGATTGGCGAGCAGGTCGTGGTAGTCCGCCACGCTGATCGGATGGTTCGACAGCCCACCGACATCCGAGAGCACCAGCACCTGCGACAGGGCGAAGGCCATGCGCTGGCGCAGCTGGTCGGCACCGTTGACCGCGGTGCTGAACCAGCGCTCGATCCGGTACGGCCGATAGAACGGTGCATTGCGTGGATCGATCAGCACCTGGGCGGCGATCTGCTGTTCGATCACCGACTTCTGCGGGCTTGCCGGCAGCGCGGACTGTTCGGCAATCCAGCCGTCGAGTCCGAGATCCTGCACCCGCTGCAGGGAGTCGCCGTCCGGACCGAAACTCGCCTGGGTAAGGAATCGCGCCGCCGCCTTGTCATTGCGCGGTCCGCAGTCGTAGCCGCTGTGGCTGGTCAGTCGCTGCAGGTCGAGTGCGCCGCTGCCGAAGCCTGCCTGGGCGCTGGTCCACTCCCAGCGCGCGTGGTCGGCGTCGATCGCGGTGAAGCGCATCGTGCCCCAGTCTTCACTGATGACGTCGCTGGCCTGGAACGCCGGGGGGAAACTTGCGCCGCGGGTGATCTGTGCGCTGAGATCCGCGCTGGCGCCGTTGACCGGGCCGAGTGCAGTCATCCAGGTCTGCTTGCCGTTCACGTAGACGTACCAGATCGCCACCATGATGCGCTGCTGCGGTGGACCGATCAGCTCGACGAACACGCCGTGGCCGCTCTGCGTGGGGTCGTACCACGATCCGCTGTGGCAGCCGCCGATGCCGCCGGTTCCCTTCTCGCCGCCGAGCGCCAGTTCGGTGAGCCTGGACAGATTCATGCTGCCGTTGGAGAAGCCCGGCTGCGTGGTGGTCCAGCTTGCACTGCCGCTGCGCACGTCGGTGAAGCGCAAGGTCAGGGTGCCCCAGCTCTGCAACGTGGCCTGGCCGGACTGGAACGCGGGCGGAAATTGGCCGCCGCTGCCGATCGACAGCGGAACCGTGGCGGTATCGCCGGACACGCTGCCGACACCAACCAGCCAGATCGGCTCGCCCTGGTGGTAGGCGAACCACGAAACCACCAGGGCTGGGCTGCCGCCGGCATCGATGTGCTCGACGATGAAGCCCTGTCCGCTCTGCCCGGGGTCGTAGAAGGTGCCGGAAATGTCGGCGCCGATCTCGTAGGCCTGTGCCCAGGCCTGCCGAGCCGGCAGGGCGGCGCACAGCAGTGCGAGCATGAGGGTGAAACGGCATGATATGGACGTCATTTTTTGCCTCCGTCCCGGAAGTCGTTGTCGACTGGACAGCGTCGGTCGATGCCGGAGGGGTTGGCCCGGCAACGGATGGATTCCCACGAGTCGGCGAACACGAACGTGCGTTCGATCGGGTCTTCGGCTGGCTCGCCGAACGCGCCCTGGGCGATCCAGTCGTAGATCAGCCCCTGCAGTTCGACAGGAATATGTGCATCACCCAATGGCATGCGCTCGCCCACCGAGGGCCGATTGCAGTTGACCTTCTGCAGCAGCAGGCTCTGTTTCGGGTTGCCCGGATCGACGCGCAGTACGTCCGGGTCCTGCGACGACGGTTGGCCGACCAGAAAGT
>JAGRJY010000027.1 GCA_020442465.1 Lysobacterales bacterium | reverse complement strand
GGCGGATCCGAGCCGGCGCGGTGGGTGGAGCAGGTGGTGGAGGAAGTCGTCACCACGCCTGATCCGTCTGCAGGCCATGGAACGAACACCGAGCGTCAGGTGAAGGTGATGGTCAACGGCCGCGAGCTCAGCGCCGAGGAGATCGCCGCGCTACCGCAGTTGGGGCCGACACGCCTGGATCCTGCCCGTGCTGGCCCCACGCATCGGCTGCTGCCGCACGGTGACGAGCCGCTGCACGAAGTCCGATTCGAAGTGAAACGCGAGGACGGCGACCAGCCCACGCTGGTGCTGCACGGCATGTCCGGGAAACCGACGGCGATTCCCTTGCCGGCTTCGCGCATCGATGGCGCCATCGACGGCTTCCGCCGGCAGCTCGGATGGGGACTGGGCATGCTGCTGTTGCTCGGCACCGCGGTTGCCGCCCTGCTGGCGCGGCGTATTGCCGCGCCGCTGGCCAGGCTGTCGCAAGCCGCCGAACGGGTGGGGCACGGTGAGCTGGGGGTGCAAACCGACCCGGCCGGGCCGCCGGAGGTGCGCCGCAGCATCCACGCCTTCAACAGCATGTCGGCGGAACTGTCGGTGATGCAGGCCGAGCGCGACCGTCTGCGCGCCGACCGCGAGCTGGCCGAACTCGGCGAAATCGGTCGTGGTCTCGCGCACTCCCTGCGCAACCCGCTGCATGCGCTCGGCTTGAGCCTGGACATCCTTGCCGAAGGCAGCGAACCGGCACGCGCGGCCAAGCTCGCCGAAGCGGGGCGTGAACAGCTGCAGCGCATCGACCAGACCCTGCGCGGCTTTCTCGCCTTGTCCGCCAGCGCCGGCGCGCGCGTGGAGGAGGTCGACATCGCCGGCTTGCTCGATGACGTGATCCTGGAGGCGCGGCAGCGCGCGCAGGGACGCGTGCGGATCGAGCGTGAGGCCTGTGCGCTGCGCTTGCCTGCGGTCGCTGCCGAGCTGCGCATCGTCCTGCACGCGCTGGTGATCAACGCCGTCGAGGCCAGTCCGGACGACGGCCTGGTGCGCATCGAGTGTGCACCGTGTGAGCCGGAGGGCGTCGTGCTGCGCGTCGTCGACGAGGGCGAGGGCATCGCGGATGCGGTGCGCGACCGGTTGTTCCAGCCGCATGTCTCGAGCAAGCCGGCCGGAGCAGGCATGGGGCTGTACCTCGCCGAGCGACTGGTGCGCCTGCGCTATCGCGGCGGCATCGCGCTGAGCGCGCGCGGCGGACGCGGGACCTTGGCCGAGGTGCGGGTGCTGCCGCGGGAGACCCAACATGACGCTTGAGCGCCGCGGCAGCCTGCTGCTGGTCGAAGACGATCCGGCGCAACGCACGCTGGTGGCGGACATGCTGGAGGCGGCGGGTTTCTCCGTGCTCAGCGCCGACGGCGTGCGCGGCGCGCTGCCCCAGCTGGGCGTACCCGATCTGGTTCTGGTGGTGTCGGACTTCCGTCTCGCCGACGGCGACGGCCTCGCCCTGCTGGGTGAAGTGCGCGCGCGGCGGCCGGATCTGAGTTTCGTGCTGATGACTGCCTACGGCAGCATCCAGCACGCGGTCGAGGCGGTGCGCGCCGGCGCGGACGACTACCTGGCCAAGCCGTTCGAACGCCAGAGCCTGTTGCTGGCGATCGACAAGGCCCTGCGCAACCGTGCGCTGCGCGCGGAGAACCGCCGTCTGGTCGACGCGCTGGGCGAACGCGAAGAGCTGGTCGACCTGATCGGCCGCGCGCCGGCCATGCAGCGGCTGTACCGGCAGATCGAGCGGCTCGCGCCCACCGAAGCCACGGTGCTGGTGCAGGGCGAATCGGGCACCGGCAAGGAGCTGGTCGCGCGGGCCCTGCATCGGCTGTCGCGGCGCGCCGAGCGGGCGTTCGTGGCGGTGAACTGCGCGGCGATACCGGAGGGGCTGGTCGAGGCGGAGTTCTTCGGTGCCGAACGCGGCGCGTATACCGGTGCGCAGGCCGCGCGCGCGGGACACTTCGAGCAGGCGCACGGCGGCACGCTGTTTCTCGACGAAATCGGCGAGCTGCCGCTGGCGCTGCAGCCCAAGTTGCTGCGGGTGCTGCAGGAAGGCCGGGTGATGCGGGTCGGCGGGTCGAAGGAAACCACGGTCGACGTGCGCGTGCTCGCTGCGACCAATCGCGATCTGGCGCGCGAGGTCGAAGCCGGGCGTTTCCGCGAGGACCTCTACTGGCGGCTCAACGTGGTCAGCCTGCAGCTGCCGCCGCTGCGCGAGCGGCGCGAGGACATTCCGCTGCTGGTCGAGCACTTCGCCGCGCGCGCGGCGCGTCAGCACGGTCTGCCGCAGGTGGCGTTTCCCAAGTCGCTGATGCGCGCGCTGATCGATCGGGCCTGGACCGGCAACGTGCGCGAACTGGGCAACACCGTGGAGCGCCTGCTGCTGCTCTCCGACGATGGCGAGCCGCAACTCGCCGATCTGCCTGATGCCCCGCGCCGCGACGCGGCGCCCCCGTTCGAGCTGCCGCCGGAAGGCATCGACTGGGAAGCGATGGAAGCCTCCCTGCTGCGCCAGGCGCTGGCGCAGGCGCAGGGGCAGAAGAAGCGTGCGGCTGGCCTGCTCGGGCTGCCGTACAAGGCGTTCCTGTACCGGCTGGAAAAACACGGACTCGGCAGCTGATCCTGGAGATGGGCCCCGGAGCTGGCCCGGAAACTGGCCATGAAACTGGCCACGGAGCGGCATGTCGCGGCGTCGGACGCGCTCCCGCAAGGCGGCGGGTTGGCCGAAGCCCGGCGGTGCGCCCCTCATCACGACCATGCGGCGACCGCCGTGCGGATCCTCCTGTCGTCGTCTTCCCGGCGATGCGCCGCCGCGTCGCGATGCGGGGCACAGCCGATCCCCATATCGGGATCGGATTCCCGAATCCGGCATCGCGGCGAGCCGATCGGCGCCGGGTGATGCCGGCATCGAGCCGGAAACCGGGTGCGCCGGGCGCTGCGCGGTGCACCATTCGCCCTGGATACGGCGATCGCCGATCGAAGCGGGCTTGGCACGACTTCTGCAACGCCCCTGGTGCAACCCCCACCCAACATGGAGTATCACCATGAAGCACCGCAGGATCTTCCTCGCCGCCGCGATCGCGGCCGGCATCGCCTTCCAGGCTTCGGCCAGCGACATCGCCAACGTTCGCATCATCAATGACGACGGCGAGCAGGCCGTCGAAGTCGACCTCGATACGCTGGCGGTGGGCGAGAGCCGGCAGCTTGCGTCCAGCAGCGGCGCGCCCGCCCTGGTCACCCGCACCGAAGACGGACTGCGCATCGAAGTCGCCGGCAAGACCACCGAGGTCAAGCTCGGCACGCCCGACGTGGCCCATTGGGTATCCGACGCCGGCGACGGTGAGCACGTGCGGGTGATCAAGTTCGACCACGACGAAACCATCCACGAGAGCGGCGATGACCCGCACAAGCAGGTCGTGGTCATCCGCAAGTCGGGCGAGGCTGCGGGCGCCGACCTGAGCGAGGCGGAAATCGTCGAGATCATCGGCGACATGGAAGAGACGATGGATCTCGGCGCCGGTGACGGCGAGCGGGTGATCGTCACCCGTCGGGTCGAGCACGACCTGCACGAGCACGATTGACGCTTGGCCGGCGCGCCCGCGCAAACCGGGCGCACTGGCGATGCACACGGAGCGCGCTGCTCCGTGTGCGCGCCACGCAGAAGCCGACCGATGCGTGCACGGGCATGCGCGGACAGGTCGTGTCCCGACCCTGCGCGAGCGCAGACCGGTCAATGGGTATCCCGGCCGGGAATGACGCACCACCGGCAAGCGGCTCGACGCCGGTGTGCACACGTCGCGGAGCATCAGACCGCATCCCCGATGGCGCGTGGCATGCCCCGCCGCCTGGTCGAGCGGGTATTTTCATGTCAGGCGGGTAGAATCAGCGGCCCTTGTTGCCAGGCCCTCGCGCCGCGTCCCGCGCATGCTCCAGCTCACGCCATCCATCCGCATTCCCGATGCCGAACTGATCGAGCGCTTCGTCCG
>JAGRJY010000139.1 GCA_020442465.1 Lysobacterales bacterium | reverse complement strand
GGCATGCGCTCGCCCACCGAGGGCCGATTGCAGTTGACCTTCTGCAGCAGCAGGCTCTGTTTCGGGTTGCCCGGATCGACGCGCAGTACGTCCGGGTCCTGCGACGACGGTTGGCCGACCAGAAAGTAGATCGAGAACATGCGGCTGGAGAGGTCCAGCTCGGCGCTCGGTGCGCTGCCCGTGTGGCAGTTCTGCGTACACGAAGCCTGTTCGTCGAGCGCGGTCCAGACGTCGTCCCACAGGACGTTCTGGAAGATCGGCATGCCATTGATGTTGTCGCAATCGGCCGGGACCTCTGCAGCGGTGGCGCCGCCCGCGCACGACAGCATGAGTCCGGCTGCCGTCGCGTAGACGAGCTTCCAGCCGGGATGCGGGCTCGACGTGCGGCGTGCCCGTTGTGGCGTTCCGGCTTCGGCGCGCGCGTGCGGCCCTGCCGCCATGATCCGTCCCCTCGGTCGTGTCCGATATCCGTTCAACGACGCTGCGGAAGAATTCCTGCGCTGACCATCCTCGATGGCATCGGCCCGGTCCACCACGGGTCCACACACCGCGCGTCGCCGCGCGCGACCTTGCGTCGAGCGATGGGTGGTCAGCCGGAGTCCGCCACAGGGATGCGGCCCCAGGTGGACACGCTGCGCAGAATCCGGGCCACGGCGCGACAGGGCCCTGCCAGGGCCCAGCGGCAGCGCAAGTCGGCGATGTTCTCCGGGCGCTGAGGACAGGTGGCCGGCGTCAGTCGACCTCGACTGCTGCCGGCAGGTCGCGACGCCAGGCCTCGAGCTTGGCGCCGATGTCGCTGCCGCGCGCCATCTGCGGCAGCGACGCGCGAATGCCTTCCTCGCCTTCGCGCTGCTGGATCGCCGCCTTCGCGAGCCGGAATGCTTCGAAGAAATCGGTGGTCCGGTGCATCGCTTCTTCGATGAAAGCGTGACCGAACCAGGTGATCTCGCTGTCGGCACCGCAGCCGAATGACGTGCGGTCGGCGCGCGCCGCGGTGATGACCAGGGTCTCCGGCGCTTTCAGCGGTTCGACGAACCCGCCCGAGTAGCAGGCCGACAGCACCAGCACCCGCCAGCGAATCCCGGCTTCTTCCAGCAGCGCAGACAGGGTCGGTGGATCGAGCTGATCGAGCGGCAGCGGATCCAGGTCGAGGAGAATCTCGTGGTCGGCGCTGCCGTGGCTGGTGACGAACAGCAGCAGCACGTCTTCGTCGCGATCCATCAGCGCGGCGACGCCGGCGAGGCTTCGGCGCAGATTGCTGACGCTGGCCAGCGGCTGGGTGTCGTGGGTGTCGGGATGATTGACCAGCGACAGCACCCGGCCGTTGGCCCCGAACCGCTGCTCGAGCGTGCTGCGGAACAGGCTGACTTCGTTGCGGAAGACGCTCTCCGAACCGTCGCCGGCCATCGTGATCGCGTACAGGTCGACCACGCCGGGTCTCTGGGCAGCGAGCCCTGCCAGCGCGTCGTCGACCAGCCCGGGCTGGGCGTTCCACACCCGTTCGGCGCTGAACGCGGGCGCAGGTTCCTCCCAGTACGCTTCTTCATCCTCGTCGTCGGGCCACCACCACGACAGGAACGACATCGTCTGCACCGCGATCACCGCCGCGGCCGCAGCGCCGAGCGCGGCACCCCAGGCCAGCCGCGGTCTGCTGCCGCGGGCGATCCAGCGCACGGTCTGGATGACGACCCAGGCCACGTAGGCCGCAGCGGCCCAGTCGGGGATGCGCCATGCTTCGAGCCACGGATGCAACAGCGGCCACAGAGTCAATGCCGGCGTGAGTGCCAGCAGACCGGTGGCGGCGGCACGCACGGCGATCCCTGCGCGGCCGAGCGCGCTGGCACACACCAATGCCAGCAGCAGCGCGAGCAGCACCGGAAAACTGCGATCGGTGGCAGCCCAGGGATTCCACCATCGGGGGAACGGCGTGCTGAGATCGTCGATGATGAGTCCGGCGGCCAGAAACACGACGATCACCACGAGCAACGCGCCGATGCCCAGCGGCTGCGCGGGCCGCGCTGGCTGCCATCCAAGCATCAGCCGCAGGGCATCGCGCCACAGACGGCGTGGTGGTGCCGGCGGATGCGCCGCGACGGGCACCTCAGACCAGCTTGAGCTCATCGAAACCTTCGACCCGGTCGTGGCCGTGGGTGGCATCCCCGATGCGCGGCTGCGGATAGTCGGCACGACGATCCAGCAAGGCAGTGCGGAAGCCGGCTTCGCGCGCGGCGTCGAGCTCGGCCACCACATCGGACAGGAACAGGATGTCGGCGGCAGGCAGCGCGAGCTGTGTGGCGATGCGCTGATAGCTCGCGCTCTCCCGCTTGCCGCCGATCTCGGTGTCGAACCAGGCCTCGAACAGCGGTCGCAGGTCGCCCGCTTCGCTGTGGCCGAAGAACAGGTGCTGCGCAGGCACCGACCCCGACGAGTACACGGCCAGGCGCAGGCCCGCTTCGTGCCAACGCCGAAGTGCGGCTGCGGCATCGGCATACACATGCGCGCGGTAGTCGCCTGCAGCGTAGCCGGCTTGCCAGAGCTGCCCCTGCAGGGCCTTGAGCGCCGTGTGCTTGCGGTCTTCGTCGATCCAGCCCTGCAGCACTTCGACGATCATCTCGTCCTGGCACAGTCCGCCGGACTCGACCGCGACCTGGTCGAGCCACGGACGCACGTCCGGGTCGGCGCCGTGGTCGCGCACGAACGCGGGCAGTGCGCGGCGCGCATAGGGAAACAGCACGTCCTTGACGAAGGCGATACTGCTGGTGGTGCCCTCGATGTCGGTCAGGATGCAGCGCAGGCTCACGCGGCCTGTCCTGCTTCGTAGCGCGGGAAGCGACCGGCGATATCCGAGCCGGTGAAACTGGCCACCCAACCGGCCGGATTGGTGAACACACGGATCGCGATGAAGTGCGGCGTCGGGCCCATGTCGAACCAGTGTCGGGTGCCGTCGGGCACGCCGATCAGGTCGCCCGCCTCGCACAGCACCTCGAAGACGCGCTCGCCCAGATGCAGGGTGAATAGGCCCGAGCCGGCGACGAAGAAACGCACTTCGTCCTCGCTGTGGGTATGTTCGTTGAGAAATTTCTGCCGCATCGCCTCGCGATCGGGATGATCGGGGACCAGGCTGACCACATCGACCGCCTGGTAGCCTTTCTCCTGCATCAGGGCGTCGATCTGCGGACGATACGCAGTGATGGTCTGCTCCGGCGATGCGCCGAACGGCAGTGCATGCAGCGGCCACGATTCGAACCGGATGCCCTGGTCCGCCAGTTCGGCGGCGATGCGCGGATGCTCGGTGGTCGCGAACAGCGGTACCGACGGGTCGGACTCGGAAAAGATGCGCAAGCGGCTCACAGCGATGGACTCCTGGGCTGACGGCGGCGGTCGCGTTGGCGACGTGCCGCCGGAGGGCAGATCCCCTGTCGGGGACCGGCTGGTCGCCGAAGCGCGCACGGATCGCGCCCGGTTTCCGAAAGAGTTCACGATTGCTGGAAGGAATGCCAGCGGTCGTGCATGAGTGTCGGGGTCATCCTGCCGGGAGGTGGGTGAATCGCGCGCGACCGCACCCCGCGGCGTTCAGGGCGGCGCCCCGAGCCGGCGCAGCTCCAGCTCGGCGCTGAGCATGAATTCCATGGCCTCGAGGTGGCGCATGGCTTCGCCCACGTCGCGACCCCAGGCGTACAGCCCGTGGCCCTCGATCAGATAGCCACGCATCTGCGGCTGCTCCAGATGCACGCCCACGGCCTCGGCCAGCCCCTCCATGTCCTGACTGTTCGACAGCACGGGAAGGCGGATGGCGGTGTCGTGCGTGGTCACCCCGTCGATCGCCTTGAGCAGCTCGTAGCCGGCAAGTTCGACGTGGCCCGAGCGCGCGAAGTAGCGCGACGCCACGGTTTGCGTCATCGAATGCGTGTGCAGCACACAGCCAATGCCTGCGTCGTGCCGGTAGAGCTGGGTGTGCAGCAGGGTTTCGGCCGACGGCCGGTGCTCGCTGGCCACCGCATGCCCGCGCATGTCCACCGCCATGAAGTCGGCTTCGGTCAGCTGGCCCTTGTCGCGGCCGGACACCGTGATCACGGCGTGCTTGGCATCGAGCCGCGCGGAAAAATTGCTGCTCGTCGCCGGCGTCCAGCCACGCGACGACAGCGTACGCGTGGCGGCGATCAGCGCCAGGCTCTGCAGGTGGAAGTCGTGGGCCGAGAAAGGCAGGGTGATCATCGGCAAATTGTATCAGGGCGGGGACGGGCGGCCCGGCTTGATGTCCATCAACTTCCTGCACATCTGTCGGCGTACGATGGAGACGTCAACCTCAGGAGAGCACCATGTCGCAGAAACCCATGCAAGCCCGGCGCCGGTTCATGATGCGTCTTGCCGCTGCCGCGGCGGCAGCGCCGCTGCTGTCGTTGTCGATGCCCAGGCGCGCGCGCGCGCAGGATCTTCCCAAGCTGACCCTGGACAACGCCCAGGCCAAGGCGCTCGCCTACGCCGAGGATGCAAGTACGGTCACCCATGCAAGCTTCAAGGCCGGCAGCAGCTGCGCGAACTGTCAGTTCATGCAGGGCAAGGAGGGCGATGCGTACCGCCCATGCCAGCTGTTTCCCGGCCACAGCGTCTCGGCCAAGGGCTGGTGCTCGGCCTGGGCGAAGAAGGCCTGATCCTTGCTGCGTTGAGCCGTCGGCGCCTTGCGCCGTCGGTTTGGTCTGCCGGGGGCGCGCACCGGGAGGCGTTCCGGCACGTTCCGGAGCCGCGTTCGTCAGCGTGCGCCGAACCCCCTAGACTGCACGCCTGATGAGTCGAGGCGGAGCCTAGCGCGTGCAGTTTTCCATCGAGCCGGCCTGGCTGGCTGCATTGGTCGGTGCGGTCGTCGTACTGGTGATCGGGGCCGTTGGCTGGATGCAGCGCCGCAGCGGTCGCCGCGAAGGCCTGGATGACGCGCAGGCGGCGCTGCGTGCCGTCGAGGCCGAACGCGAGCGCGAGCGTCAGTTGAGCGAGGATCTGCGCGCTCGCCTGCAGCAGGCCGAGGCTCAGCACACCGCGCTGCGGGAGCGGCTGGACGACGCGTCGGACCGGCGCGCGGCCGCGGAAGCGCGATTGGTTCGTCTGCCGGAGATCGAGAAGGACCTGCGTGCCACCGAAGATGCGCTGCAGCGACAGCGCAGCGAATGGGTGGAGCTGAAAGCCCGCAGCGAGGAGCAGCTGCGCGCGGCCGAGCAGCGGCTCGCTCTGCTCAGCACGGCGGAAGAACGCCTGAGCGAGCAGTTCCGTAGCCTGGCCCAGCAGATCGTCGAGGAGCGCACCAAGCAGTTCGACGAACAAAGCCGCAAGCAGATCGGCGGCATGCTCGAGCCGCTGCGCGAACAGATTCGCGGATTCAGCGACGTCATGCTGCAGCAGCAGACCCACGCCCAGCGCGAACGCGCCACGCTGAACCAGGAGATCCAGAGCCTCAAGCAGCTCAACCAGCGGATCAGCGAAGACGCCATCAACCTCACGCGTGCCCTCAAGGGGGACAGCAAGACCCAGGGCGTGTGGGGCGAGATGGTGCTCGAACGGGTGCTGGAGGCCTCCGGGCTGGCCAAGGGGCGCGAATACGAGGTTCAGGTGCACGTCGCCGACGAAGACGGCGGTCGTGCGCGTCCGGACGTGATCGTGCGCCTGCCCGACGACAAGGACCTGGTCGTCGACTCGAAGGTCTCGTTGACCGCCTATGAGCGGTTCGTGCGTGCCGAAGACGACGCGTCGCGTGACGTCGCCATGCGCGACCACCTGGTCTCGCTGCGGCGCCACATGGAGGAGCTGGGGCGCCGCGACTATTCGGGTATGGAAGGTGTGCGCTCCGTCGATTTCGTGCTGATGTTCGTGCCTGTGGAGGCGGCGTTCATCGAAGCCGTACGTGCTGATGGCGGGCTCTATGAGCATGCGTTGCGCCACAACGTCGCGCTGGTGAGTCCGTCGACGCTGCTCGCCACGCTGCGCACCGTCGCGCATCTCTGGCGCATCGAGCACCGCAACGTCAACGCCGCCGAAATCGCCCGGCGCGGCGCCATGCTCTACGACAGCTTTGCGCTGCTGGTGGACGAGATCGAACAAGTCGGAGCGCAGCTGGAGAAGGCGCAGAAGGCGCAGTCCTCGGCGATGCGCCGGCTCACCGAGGGCGGCCGGGGCAGCGTGGTGCTGCAGGTCGAACATCTGCGTCAGCTCGGTGCCGTCGGCCGAAAGCAGCTGCCGCGTGGGTTGCTTGATCGCGCTGGGGCAGACCCCGATGGCGCTGCGGATGCGACGCCGGCCGTGGAACCCGACGAAGGTCGCGGCGGCGCGGAAGTCGGCGACGACCGCTAGCTAGCGCACCGACACCGACGTGACGGTGTAGACCGGGCCATCCAGGGAAGACCGCTGCGACTGCAGCAGCATGCGCACCCGGGCCCCGCCCAGCGGGATGTTGGCGCGCTTCAGCACCACGCCCTTTACCTCCACCAGCAGATTGCCATGGGACGTTTGAATGGTTCCATGCACCGTCTGCTGGTAGCCGGTGTCGTCGGTGGGTCCGTCGCCGCCGTCGATGGAGAAGTAGCCTTCGACGCGGGCAGGCAGCTCCAGCCCGCTGTCGGACTTGTCACCGAACAGGAACGGCAGGTTCATGATGTCTGCACCACGGCCGCTCAACCACAGCACGCCCACGGCAAGCAGGAGGAGCATCAAAGACTTGTTCATCGATACCTCGGTTCGCACTG
>JAGRJY010000138.1 GCA_020442465.1 Lysobacterales bacterium | reverse complement strand
TGCCTGCGGGTGGAAGCACCACCTTCACCGCCAACTGCGCGGTGAGCGGCGCATTGCTCGGTGGCGCGGTCATCAACAACACCGCCACGGTCACTGCGCCAGGCGGATTCACCGACACCAACGGGGCCAACAACAGCGCCACCGACACCACCACCACGGTGACCTCACTGGCGATCTCGGCCACCAAGGCGGTCGCGCCGACCGGAACGGGCTACGTGCCTGGAGGCGGAGCCGTGTACACCATCGTGCTCAATAACGCCGGTCCGGGCGCCCAGGCCGACAACCCCGGCGACGAGTTCTTCGATCCGCTGCCGGCCGGCGTCAGCTTCAGTTCGGTCGGCGCCACATCGGGCGCGGCGGCGTACGACCCGGTCACGCGCACCGTGACCTGGAATGGGGCTCTGGCGGCCGCAGCCAGCGTCACGATCACAATCAATGTCACGATCAACCCGGGCGCGAACAACGTGTTCAACCAGGGCACCGTGAACTTCGATGCCGACGGCAACGGCACCAACGAGTCCTCGGCACTCACCGACAACCCGGCAGCGGCTGGCCCTGCCGACCCGACCGGCTTCCAGGTGGCATTCTCGATTCCGGCGAACGCCACATGGGCCCTGTTGCTGCTTGCCGGCCTGATGCTGGTGGTGGTCTGGCAAGTTCGCCAGACCGACCCACAGCGCTGAGCTGATCGTTCAACCTTGAGCGGGCGCCGAACCTCCGGGCGCCCGCTGCCCCGGGGCCCGGCCTGATGCCGGGCCTTGCGTTGCGGAAGTCTCCGATGGCCACGGCCGGCCGCGCCATCAACGACGTGGAGTCCGATTCGGGCGAGCCTCAGCCGTGCGCGAAGGCCTCAGCGTGATGCGCGAGGTGCTCACCGATGAAGCTCGCCACGAAGTAGTAGCTGTGGTCGTAGCCGGGCTGTATGCGCAGTGCCAAGGGATGATCAGACTTCGCGCAGGCCTCGCGCAATCGCTCGGGCTGCAGCTGGGTGTCGAGGAACGGATCGGCGTCGCCGACATCCACGAGCAGCTTCAGGCGTTCGCGCGCCGTGTCGATCAGCGCCACCGTGTCGTGGGCCAACCAGGCATCAGGGTCCGGCCCGAGGTAGGCGGTGAAGGCCTTTTGTCCCCACGGCACCTGCGAGGGCGCCACGATCGGCGAAAACGCCGACACGCTGCGATAGCGCCCCGGATGACGAAGTGCCAGGGTGAGCGCGCCGTGCCCACCCATGGAGTGGCCGCTGATCGAACGCAGCGCCGAGACCGGGAAGCTGGCTTCGACCAGGGCCGGCAGTTCCTCGGCGACGTAGTCGTGCATCCGGTAGTGGGATGACCACGGCGTCTGCGTCGCGTTGACGTAGAAACCCGCGCCCTGCCCCAGGTCATCGGCGGGGTCGTTGGCCACGTCGGCGCCGCGCGGGCTGGTGTCCGGCGCCACGATCACCACACCGTGTTCCGCCGCGTAGCGCTGCGCACCCGCCTTGGTGATGAAGTTCTGCTCACTGCAGGTCAGCCCCGACAACCAGTACAGCACCGGGCAGGCACGGTCGGCAGCCTGCGGCGGCAGGTAGACGCCGACGCGCATGATGCAGTCGAGCGCCGCGGAACGGTGCTCCCAGACGTCCTGCCAGCCGCCGAAGCAGGCGCGATGTTCGATGCGTTTCATGGCGTGCTCAGATGTGAATGACTCAGACGTGGGTGACTCAAAAGTGGATCACGGTGCGGATCGACTTGCCTTCGTGCATCAGGTCGAAGGCTTCGTTGATGCGCTCCAGCGGCAAGGTGTGGGTGACGAAAGGATCGAGTTCGATCTCGCCACGCATCGCCTGCTGCACCATGCCGGGCAGCTGCGATCGCCCTTTCACGCCACCGAACGCGGTACCCATCCACTTGCGCCCGGTGACCAGCTGGAACGGCCGGGTGGAAATTTCCTGACCAGACCCGGCAACCCCGATGATCACCGACTGGCCCCATCCGCGATGCGCACACTCCAGCGCGGCGCGCATGACCTGCACGTTGCCGATGCATTCGAAACTGTGGTCGACGCCCCAACCGGTCATCTCGACGATCACCTGCTGCACCGGCTTGTCGTGGTCCTTGGGATTCACGCAGTCGGTCGCGCCCATCTGCTTCGCGAGATCGAACTTCGACGCATTGATGTCGACCGCGATGATGCGCCCGGCCTTGGCCTGGCGCGCACCCTGGATCACCGCCAGGCCGATGCCGCCGAGGCCGAACACGGCCACCGTATCGCCGGGCTGCACCTTGGCGGTGTTGTGCACGGCACCGATCCCGGTGGTGACGCCGCATCCGAGCAGGCACACCTTGTCGTGCGGCGCAGCCGGATCGATCTTCGCCAGCGACACTTCGGCGACGACGGTGTACTCGCTGAACGTGCTGGTGCCCATGTAGTGGTACAGCGGCTTGCCGTCGAACGAAAAACGTGAAGTCCCGTCAGGCATCACGCCTTGGCCCTGGGTCGCGCGCACGGCAACGCACAAGTTGGTCTTGCCCGACTTGCAGAACAGGCACTCGCCGCATTCGGCGGTGTACAGCGGGATGACGTGGTCGCCAGGCTGCACGCTGGTCACGCCTTCTCCGACTTCGACCACGACGCCGGCCCCTTCGTGTCCGAGCACGGCTGGAAACAACCCTTCCGGGTCTTCGCCCGACAGCGTGAACGCGTCGGTGTGGCAGACGCCGGTATGGCTGATCCTGACCAG
>JAGRJY010000137.1 GCA_020442465.1 Lysobacterales bacterium | reverse complement strand
CTGTTGGGCGTCACCGTCTTCGCGGCCCAGTCGAGGTCGGCCTGGGCGCCCTGGACGTCGCGGCGATTCAGGCGATCGTAGGCCCGCTGCAGGCGCAGGGCGACATCGTCGGGATGTCGCTGCGCGCGGTCTTCCAGGGCGTCCGAGTACTCGTGGCGCTGGAACGGCGGCGGCTGGTAGGCCTGCGCCGCCGGATCCTTGTCGCGCCATCTCGGCGTTGCGTCGCCGGCGATGCAGGCCACCGCGTGGGCAAGCAACACGACGGCCAGTGCACAGCGCAGGAAGGTGTTGGGTCTCGACATGGGCATGCTCGATCTGTGCCCCCGGGATGTCCGATTCTACGCCGCCGCGGTGGCTTCGGCCGTGAACCGCACGGGCGTCCCGTCGGCTGCGCCCGTTGACGCCCCCGGGACAGCTCGCCCCGGGGGCGTCACGGCCGCACTGGTACAATTCGAGCCTTTGCTCTAGCCAGGATTGCCGCATGGCCGTGCCCGCGACTGCGTTCGACGCGACCTACACCCTCGAAGACAAGTACACCCGCGAGGAAGGGCGGATCTACCTGTCCGGCGTGCAGGCGCTGGTGCGGTTGCCGATCATGCAGCAGATGCGCGACCGCGCCGCAGGCGTGAATACCGGCGGCTTCATCTCCGGCTACCGCGGCAGCCCGCTGGGCGGCTTCGACCTCGAACTGTGGAAGGCGAAGAAGCACCTCGCGTCCAGCAACATCCAGTTCACGCCCGGCCTCAACGAAGATCTCGGCGCGACCATGGTCTGGGGCACCCAGCAGACCAACCTGTTCCCGGGCGCGAACGTCGATGGCGTGTTCGCGATGTGGTACGGCAAGGGCCCCGGCGTCGACCGCTGCGGCGACGTGTTCAAGCATGGCAACGCCGCGGGCACCTCGAAGCACGGCGGCGTGCTCGCGCTGGCGGCCGACGACCACGCCTGCCGCAGCTCGACCCTGCCGCACGGCTCGGAGCTGGAGTTCGTCTCGGCGATGATGCCGATCCTCAACCCGGCCGGCGTGCAGGACATCCTCGACATGGGCCTGCTCGGCTGGGCGATGAGCCGCTTCACCGGGCGCTGGGTCGGCTTCAAGACGATCGCCGAGACGGTCGAATCCTCGGCCTCGGTCAACGTCAACCCGCACCAGCTCGACATCATCCTGCCGGAAGACTTCGAGCTGCCCGCCGGTGGCCTCAACATCCGCTGGCCCGACCCGCCGCTGAACCAGGAGATGCGCCTGCACCAGTACGCGGTGAGGGCGGCCTGCGCGTTCGCCCGCGCGAACCCGCTCGATCGTGTGGTGATCGACTCGCCGCGCGCGCGGCTGGGCATCGTCACCACCGGCAAGTCGTATCTCGATGTGCTGCAGGCGCTGGAATACCTCGGCCTGTCGCGCCAGGCCTGCGAAGACATCGGCATCCGCGTCTACAAGATCGGCATGACCTGGCCGCTGGAGCCGATCGGCATCCAGCACTTCGCCCGTGGCCTCGAAGACATCATCGTGGTCGAGGAGAAGCGCTCCTTCATCGAATCGCAGATGAAGGAACAGATGTACAACTGGGACCGGGACACGCGCCCCTCCGTCGTCGGCAAGTACGACGAGGAAGGCAACTGGATCCTGCCGAGCACGAACGAACTGACCCCGGCGATGATCGCCCTGGTCATCGCGAAGCGCCTGCAGCGTTTCCACACCAGCGAGACGATCGAGAACCGGATCAAGTGGATTGCCGCCAAGGAGGCCGAGCTGGCGGTGCCGCGGGCGAACTTCCCGCGCGTGCCGCACTACTGCTCGGGCTGCCCGCACAACACCTCGACCCGTGTGCCCGATGGATCGCGCGCGCTCGGCGGCATCGGCTGCCACTACATGGTCACCTGGATGGACCGCAGCACCGACACCTTCACCCAGATGGGTGGTGAAGGCGTCACCTGGTGCGGCCAGGCACCGTTCACCGAAACGCCGCACGTGTTCCAGAACCTCGGCGACGGCACCTACTTCCACTCGGGCTCGCTGGCGATCCGCCAGGCGATCTCGGCCAAGGTCAACATCACCTACAAGATCCTCTACAACGATGCGGTCGCGATGACCGGCGGCCAGCCGGTCGACGGCACGCTCACCGTGCCGGACATCGCGCATCAGGTGCGCAGCGAGGGCGTGAAGACGATCATCGTCGTCTCCGACGACATCGAGAAGTGGAATCGCCCGGAGATCTTCCCGGACGGCGTCGAGTTCGAGCACCGCGACGAACTCGATGCGGTGCAGAAGCGCCTGCGCGAGGTGAAGGGCGTCTCGATCCTGATCTACGACCAGACCTGCGCGTCGGAAAAGCGTCGCCGGCGCAAGCGCGGCAAGATGGCCGACCCGAAGAAGCGCGTGCTGATCAATTCGCTGGTCTGCGAGGGCTGCGGCGACTGCGGCAAGAAGAGCTTCTGCGTCTCCGTCGTACCCAAGGACACCGAGTTCGGCCGCAAGCGCGCGATCGACCAGAGCTCGTGCAACAAGGACTACAGCTGCGTAAAGGGCTTCTGCCCGAGCTTCGTCACCGTGCACGGTGGAGAGCTGCGCAAGAAGAAGGGCGTGAATCCGCAGGAGCTGCTCGACAGCCTGCCGCAGCCCACCCTGCCGGCACTCGATCGCCCCTGGAACATCCTCATCACCGGCGTCGGCGGCACCGGCGTGGTCACCATCGGTGCCCTGCTCGGCATGGCGGGCCACCTCGAAAGCAAGGGCGCGACCGTACTCGACCAGACCGGTCTCGCGCAGAAGGGCGGCGCGGTCACCACGCACGTGCGCATCGCGAATGCGCCGGCCGACATCCACGCCGTGCGCATCGCCGCGGGTGAGGCGGATCTCGTGCTCGGCTGCGACATGGTGGTGGTCAACGACTACTGGGCGCTGTCGAAGATCCGCGCCGACCGCACCCAGGTCGTGCTGAACGGCTACGAGGCGATGCCCGGCACCTTCACCATGAATCCCAACATGCAGTTCCCGCATCAGGGCATCGTCGACGCGATCAGCACGGCGCTGGGCGGTCGCGCGCCGATGCAGGTGGATGCCACCGAGATCGCCACCGCGCTGATGGGTGACTCGATCGCCAGCAACCTGTTCATGCTCGGCTATGCCTGGCAGAAGGGCCTGGTGCCGATCAGCTTCGATGCGCTGAACCGCGCGATCGAGCTCAACGGCGCGGCGGTGAAGATGAACCAGCAGGCCTTCGCCTGGGGCCGTCTCGCGGCCGAGAACCTCGATGCGGTGCTGGAGGCGGCCGGCATGAAGGCCGAGGATGTCCCCGCCGACGTGATTGCGCTGCCGCTCGACGACGAGCGCCTGTCGAAGACCCTCGACGAGCGCATCCAGCGTCGCATCGCCTTCCTCACCGACTACCAGGACGCGGCCTACGCGAAGCGCTACGCCGACCTGGTCGACAGGGTGCGCGGCGCCGAACACCTGCAGGCACCCGGATCGACCGCGCTCACCGAAGCGGTGGCGCGCTACTACTTCAAGCTGATGGCGTACAAGGACGAGTACGAAGTCGCCCGCCTGCACACCAGCCCGGAGTTCCGTCGCCAGATCGAATCGACCTTCGACGGCAAGTACACCCTGCACTTCCATCTCGCCCCGCCGCTGCTGGCGAAGAAGGACGGCGAAGGGCACCTGGTCAAGGCCGAATACGGCAGCTGGGTGTATCGCGCGTTCGGCCTGCTGGCGAAGCTCAAGGGCCTGCGCGGTGGCACGTTCGATCTGTTCGGTCGCACCGCCGAACGCCGGATGGAGCGCCAGCTGATCGTCGACTATGCGGCAACGATCGAGCGTCTGCTGCCGAAGGTGGACGCCGGCAACGTCGCACTCGCCGCCGAGATCGCCTCGATCCCCGAGGACATCCGCGGCTTCGGCCACGTCAAGGAAGAGCACTTCGCCAAGGCCAGGGCCAGGGAGAAGACGTTGCTCGCACAGTGGGAAACCGCTGAACGGAACGCCGCCGCGGCCTGAGCTCCGCTGCGCTGTGCCACGTTTCGACGTGTTCAAGTCGACGTGTGGCGAATGACCCGGATCAAGGCAGGCCGAGAAGGCGCGCGGAGAGTCGTTCGTGCGGCAACCGGCCCCGGTCAAGCGCAGCCTGGGGACGTGCGGTCGCCGCGGCAGGGATGACTTCGGCCGGTCATCTGGGGGTTTTCCCTCAGATCGGACTTTCCCGGACATCGTCCCGCGACTAGCCTGTGGAGCAACCGTGAGAAGCTACGCGCGAGGCAACAGGGGCATGGTTCGTTCGACGTGGTTCGCGGCGAAAGTCTTCGCCGTCCTGCTGGTCGCATGCGCGCTGCCGGCGCACGCCCAGTTCACCGACAATCTCGCCCCCCGCATCAGCATGACCGGCGTGAGCACGTCGGCGCGTGCCGACACGCTCTGCGTGACCATCAGCGAAGGGGCGAATCTCGGCTTCTCGAACGTCTCGGTCAGCGATGCCGACATCGCCGGCGCCGACATGCACGCTCGCGTCGAACTCGAACCCGGTCTCACCAGCAATTCGGACGTGCTGATTCCCGGCCTGGCCGGGCTGCCGGGGGTCACCATCATCCGCGAGCAGCCCGACCGCATCCGCTTCGACGCGCCGCTGAGTTCGATCAACGCCGCCATCGCCGCGCTGCAGTACCGTTCGGCCGGCGATGGCGACATGCTGGAAATCATCGTCGACGACCTGCAGCTGCCGTCGCTGAGCACCGAGTTCCTGCTGCACGTCACCACCCAGGCTTCGGTGCCGACCGCGATCGCGCGCTGCCTGCCGCCGCCCGACCTGCGCGCCGCCTCGGACACCGGCGAAAGCGCCAGCGACGACATCACCGCCGCCGCGTCCATCGCGTTCGACGTGGGCGGACTGATCGCTGGCGATGTGGTCGATCTGATCAATGACGGCGTGACCATCGCCCAGGTCACGGCGTCGGGCACGACGGCGGTGATCACCGACCCGGCGCCGGCGCGCGATGTCACCGGCCTGTACGCGGTCAGCATCAACGGCGGACTGGCCAGCGCAGCGTGGAGCGTGGCGGTGGTGGACGCACCGGCCTTCAGCGTCGGCGGCACCGTCTCCGGCCTGCTGGGCAGCGGCCTGGTGCTGCAGATCAACGGTGGGGATGATCTGGCCGTCCCGGCCAACGGTGCGTTCGCGTTCTCAGGCGCGCTGTTCGAGGGCAGCGCCTACACGGTCAGCGTGCTGCAGCAGCCTTCCACGCCCGAGCAGATCTGCGAGATCGAGAATGCCATCGGCACCGTGGTGGACGCGGCGATCACCAACGTCACGGTGGTCTGCGAAACCCTCGGATTCGCCATCGGCGGGTCGGTCACCGGGCTGGCAGGCTCGGGTCTGGTCCTGCGCAACAACGGCGGCG
>JAGRJY010000136.1 GCA_020442465.1 Lysobacterales bacterium | reverse complement strand
CGATCGGTGAGGTAGCCGGTCACGTCTTCCTTGAAACCGAACCGGTCGATGACGATCGGCGCCGGGTTCGCCGGTTCGTCCTCGTCCTCGTCGCGTTCCGGGTCGCGTGCGACCACCACCAGGCGCGTACCGTCGGGCGACCAGTCAAAGTCCTCGGCGCCACCGCGAAACTCGCCGACTTGCCGCGCCTGGCCGCCGAACGCAGCCATTATCCAGATCTGCGCGAGGCCATCGTCGCGGCCGCGGTCGGACAGGAAGGCGATGCGATTACCTTGCGGGCTCCAGCGCGGCATCCACTCGCTGTCGGATTCGGTGAAGGTCAGACGCTGCGCGGCGCCGCCCTGCCAGGCGACGCGCCACAGGTCGGCCTGGGTCAGGTCTTCCTCGACGTTGCTGGCGGTGACCGAGTAGAGCACCCACGCGCCGTCGGGCGAGAAGCTGATGTCGCCCACGCCGAGCAGGCGATCCATGTCGTCGACGGTGATGCCGGTCAGGGCGGATGCGCGCTCGCCGGCTTCCGCGGCCGACGACGAGTGCGCCGTCGCGCTCCCGTCTGCCCAAGCCGTCGATGCCGCGCCCAGGCACACGCAGGCCGGCAACAGGGTCCGCAGAAGGGTGTGGCGCATGGGCGTCTCCGTGGGGGCGCCCATCTTGTCCTGTCGTTTGCGCGGCGTCGAGGGGCACTGCCGGGATCCGGCCCGACACATCGGTGCCCCAGGGACGATGTCGGTCCACGGCGGTGGATGACAAGGCCCTGCCGCGCGCCCCTAGAATGCCCCGCGGCCTTCGCCGCCACGGAGCCGGAATCATGGACACGTACCGCGGGACGCTGATGTGCTGGGCGCTGATGTGGGGGACGTCGACCTGGGCGTCTGCGGCGGCCGCGGAGCCCGTCGACACCGGTCAGGGCACGACCTGGGCGGTGCATGCCGAGCGCCTGATCGATGTGCGTGACGGTTCGGTGCAACGCGATGTGGTGGTCGCGGTGCGCGACGGGCGGATTCATGCGCTGTACGCCGCGGGCAAGGTGCCCGCCGATCTGGCGGTGCGCGAGCTGGGCGCGGTGACCCTGCTGCCGGGTCTGATCGACGCGCATACCCACCTCACCGGCGATCCGAAGATCGGCACCTGGGAGACGCTCGGTCGATCGGAAGCAAACGACGCTATCACCGGGGTCGCCAACGCACTGGCCACCGTGCGCGCCGGCTTCACCACCGTGCGCGAACTCGGTGCCTACAACCACTCCAGCAGCGCGCTGCGCGACGCGATCGACCGCGGTGAAGTGCCGGGGCCGCGGATCCGCTCGGCCGGCATCTGGATCGGCATGCGCGGCGGGCACTGCGACACCAATCTGCTGGCGCCGCAGTACGCCCACTACGACGCC
The DNA here is from genome assembly GCA_020442465.1 of Lysobacterales bacterium. Taxonomy (GTDB): domain Bacteria; phylum Pseudomonadota; class Gammaproteobacteria; order Xanthomonadales; family Xanthomonadaceae; genus Pseudomarimonas. Next base: position 13,511 of record JAGRJY010000136.1, on the reverse strand, counting down.
GGTATCGCCGACGGACCCTGGGCGGTGCGCGCGATGGTGCGCGAGATGGCCAAGTATGGCGCCGACCTGGTCAAGTTCTGCGCCTCCGGCGGGGTGACCACGGTCGGCAACGAACCGGGCACCCAGCAATACACTACCGAGGAAATGGACGCGCTGGTCGACGAGGCGCACCGGCTCGGCATGAAGGTCGCCGCGCACGCGCACGGGGCCGAGGCGATCAAGACCGCGATCCGCGCCGGCGTCGATTCGGTCGAACATGCCTCGCTGATCGACGAGGAAGGCCTGCGTCTGGCCAAGCAGCGCGGCACCTGGCTGGTTATGGACGTCTACAACGGCGACTACATCGAGGAGGTGGGCAGCAAGGAGGGCTGGCTGGCGGAAATCCTGCGCAAGAACCGCGAGACCACCGACGTGCAGCGTGAAGGGTTCCGCCGCGCGGTCAGGCTCGGCGTGCCGCTGGCCTTCGGCACCGACGCCGGCATCTACCCGCACGGCGACAATGCCATCCAGTTCGACTACATGGTCCGCTTCGGCATGACGCCGATTCAGGCGATCCGCAGTGCGACCCTGGACGCCGCGCGCCTGCTCGGCGTGGACGCGGAGACCGGCAGCATCGAGGTCGGCAAGGCCGCCGACCTGGTCGCGGTGGCGGGCGATCCACTGCAGGACATCGCGCTGCTGCGTCACCCGCGCTTCGTGGTGGCGCGTGGCCGCATCGTGCGCGACGAGCTGCGTACGCCCTCGTTGCCTTCACCCTATGTGGCGCCCGCGCAGTGATAGGCTCGCAGGCTTGGTCCCCGCGAGTGCATGCCCCGTGAGCAAGCCGCCCTTCGATGTCGTGGTGTTCGGCGCCAGCAGTTTTGTCGGCGCGATCCTGAGTCGCTACCTGTGGGGCCGCCACGGCGCCTCCGGCGAACTGCGCTGGGCCATGGCCGGCCGTTCGAAGGCCAAGCTCGAAGCGGTGCGCGCAGGGTTCGATGCCGGCGGTGAGGCGATTCCGCTGATCGAAGCCGACGCGGCCGATGAGGCCGCGCTGCGGGCGATGTGCGCGCAGACCCGGGTCATCGTGTCGACGGTGGGGCCGTATGCGCTGTACGGCGAGCCGCTGGTAAAGGTCTGCGCCGACACCGGCACCGACTACTGCGACCTCACCGGCGAACCGCAATGGATCGCGCGCATGCTGGAGCGCTACGAAGACAAGGCGAAGCAGAGTGGTGCGCGCATCGTGCACTGCTGCGGCTTCGACTCGATTCCTTCCGACCTCGGCGTGTGGTTCCTGCAGCGCGAGGCGAAGCAGCGCTACGGGCATCCGCTGCCGCGCGTGCGCATGCGCGTGCGGACGCTGCGCGGCGGGTTTTCCGGCGGCACCGTGGCCAGCCTGCTCAATGCGGTCGACGAGGCGAAGCGCGATCCGGCCATGCGAAAGGCACTGGCCAATCCGTATTCACTGTGTCCGCCCGGCACCCGGAACAGCACGCGCCAGCCGAAGCCGCGGTCGGGCGAGTTCGATCCCGAGTTCAAGGTGTTCACCGCGCCCTTCGTGATGGCGGCGATCAACACGCGCATCGTGCAGCGCTCGAACGCCCTGTTGGGTCGTGCGTACGGCGAAGACTTCCGCTACGACGAGGCGATGATGACCGGCCGTGGCTTCAAGGGCCGGTTCAGCGGCATCACCGCGGGGGCCGGCCTGGGTGGCTTCATGGTGGCGGCGGCCATTCCGCCGACCCGCTGGGCGCTGGAGAAGTTCGTCCTGCCCGCACCGGGAGAAGGTCCGACCCCCGAGCAACAGGAGAAGGGCCGCTTCGACATGCGCTTCCACGGCCGTGACGCCCACGACCACACCCTGGTCTGCAAGGTGACCGGCGATCGCGATCCCGGCTACGGCTCGACCGGCAAGATGCTCGGTGAGGCGGCCGCCTGCCTCGCGCTGGAGACGCCGAAGGAGCAGGTGGCCGGCGGGTTTCTCACCCCGGCCACGGCGATGGGCGACCGGCTGATCGAACGCCTGGTGAAGCATGCCGGGCTCGAGTTCGAGGTGCTCGGTGAAACAGCCTGATTGGCGATGGGCGTGATCGCTGATCTTCCCCTTGGTGCGCCCATTCCGGACTGGCAGCCACCGCCGCATCCGCCGCGCGATGCGGTGCAGGGTCGCTATGTGCGCCTGGAGCCGATCGACATCGACCGGCATGCACGGTCGCTGTTCGACGCGTTCGCGGGCGACGACGTCGGCTGGGCGTATCTGTCCTATGGGCCATTCGAGACGTTCGCGGATTTCGTCGCCTGGATGCGTGCGACCTGTCTCGACGCCGACCCGCAGTTCCATGCCTTGTGTGACGCGGAAGGCCGTGCGCTGGGCGTGGCGAGCTACCTGCGCATCCAGTCCGCTGCGGGCAGCATCGAGATCGGCCACCTGCATTTTTCGCCCGCGCTGCAGCGCACGCCGGCGACGACCGAAGCGCTGTCGCTGCTGATCGCGCGTGCGTTCTCGCTCGGCTACCGTCGGGTGGAGTGGAAGTGCAACGCGCTGAATGCGGCCTCGATGGCGGCGGCGCGACGGCTCGGTCTCTCGTACGAAGGCACGTTTCGTCAGGCCATGGTGAGCAAGGGGCGCAATCGCGACACTGCCTGGTTTGCGATCATCGACCGCGAGTGGCCGGCGATCGCCGCGGCGCACGCGCGCTGGCTGGCGACGGACAATTTCGATGCGGCGGGGCGTCAGCGCCAGGCACTCTCCAAACTCACCGCTCCGCTGCTGCACATCCCTGACTGACGTTCGGTCTTTCCGTGGGATGAAGCGTTGCGCTAAGCGGCCAATTGGAGTTTGGCGAGCAGGCGTCGCGCCAGCAGGTGGACGTCGCCGGGCCAGCGCGCCGACAGGTAGTGGCGGTCTTCGCAGACGAATCCGCCGTGGTCGCTGTCGGCAGTGCTCTTCGCGAACAGGGTGATCGGGCCGCGCTGGAAGTCGGCGTCGCTGGCCAAGGCACCGCGCACCTCGGCTTCAACGTACGCGGGATAGGTGCGGTAGTAGCGGCCCAGCTTCCATGCCGTGATGTAGTAGGCCAGCCGCTCCATGTAGGCGGGCAGGCAGGTGCTGCGGTAGCCGTGCAGCACCGAGCGCGAAGCATCGTCGAGGCTGCGCGCGCGAGAAAGCACCAGCACGCCGTGGCATACCGCCGCGAAGGGCCGCTCGAGTGCGAAGCAGGCGGCCATCTTCTGCTGCAGGACTTCGCTGCCGAGATACTGGCGCATGCGCGGCGCATGCCCACCGGGCAGCAGAAACCCCGCGTAGTCATCGGAGACGATGTCATCCCAGCGGATCGGCTGCTGGAACGCCGCGCTCGCCACCATGTCTCGGTAGGCCGCGCAGGCGTCGGGCTCGGCGCCGAGCTGGCCGAAGATCACGCCATCGAGCAGGCGCGCATCGCAGGCCGCCACGTCGCCCCGCTCGGTGGCAAACACCACCTCGTGGCCGGCATCGACCAGGTAGCGCCAGGGAATCGCCGACTCGGTGGTGTCGAAGTCGTGGTCGGGAAGCGGGATCAGGATGCGGGACACGAATGGCTCCGGCGCGGCGTCGCCGACATTGTGCGGGGTGCGGGGAGCGGGGGTAAGGGGTGAAGTATCGGGATTCGGGGTGGCGCCAAACGTTCGGCGGGAGATGCAGTCGCCGCCTGAGCTGCTGATGCCGCACCCCTGATCCCTTACCTCTCTTTCTGGTCTCGGGCTGCCTGCCGCACCCACACATACACCCGCTTCGCATTCCACGCCCCATCGACGATGTCGAAACTGCGTGTTTCGTAGCGGTCGGCGGTGAGAAAGCGGCTGCGGTGTCCGCTGTCCCAGGGCGTGCCGCCGGGGCGGGCGAATCGCTGCTCGGCGATCACGCTGCCATCGGCGTCGGGACGCAGGGTGCCGAGCCCGAGCGTGCCGCCGTGACCGAACTGCTCCAGGACCGCGACGCCGCGAAGCGGGTCCCAGTACTGGCGGAACTCCCAGAACGTGCCGACCTCCTTGCCCTCGCGCAGGCCGAACAAGCGGCCATGCAGCGTGGTGCCGCCGAAGCTGCTGGTCCAGGCCACGCCGTAGGCGTCGAAGGGCTCGTCGTCGCTGCGGTAGCCGGCGTTGTCGGCGATCCAGCGACCGCTGCCTGACGACAGCGCGCGCACGTCGTCGAGATACCAGGCCGGCGCCGGCTCGGCCGTCGCCTTGGCCGAGGACGCGGTGGCGTCCGGCCGCTGGGATGCCTCGCCTGCGCGCGCGGGCTGCCCGGCGCAGGCGAGCAGGCCCAGGATGAAGAGCAGGGTGCCACGCGGTGCGATCATCGACGACCTCCGAGTCGTGCCAGCAAGCGGCGTTGCGGGGCAGTGTGCGGTCGGAGCGGCGGGCGTGGGGCGCGGTCACGTCGGGTCGACCACAGGGTGCGGCGAGCGGAGCGGGCGAGGCATTCTCGGTGCCGCTGTGACCGGCCAATGGTTGGCCTGGAACGCGATCCGTGGGCTGTGATGCGGGGTCACGCGCCGTCACGCGCCGCCACGCGTCCTCGCGGCAGGCCACCGGGCCAACGACCGGGCCCGATGCGGCCAGCGCACTGGTGCGGCCGGATCAGCCGCGCTGGGCGTCGTCGCTCGCCGCCGAGGTGTCGCGCGGCGCCGTCGGTTGTGCCATCGCCAGGCTGCCGTCGGCGTTGACGCGGACGGTCTCGCCGCTCGGCGCGATCGGCAGCACCGCGGTGTACTGCTTGCCTTCGAAGCTGTAGGTCACCTCGAATCCGTCCTGCACGGTGCGCGTCTGCGGCTGCACGCTGCACTCCTGACGCACCGACTGCACAACCTTGCCGTTCTCGTGGCGCTTGTCGACCTCGCGCCCGATCGCACCGCCGGCCACCGCGCCGGCTACGGTCGCCAGCTTCTTGCCGTTGCCGCCGCCGACCTGGTTGCCGACCAGGCCGCCGATCACCGCGCCGGCCACGGTGCCGCCGACCAGGCCGTCACGTTCGGGCAGTCGTTGCTGGTCGACGACGTCGCGGCAGACCTGCCGGGTTTCGGTGACACGAATCTCGTGCGGCGCCACCTTGTCGACGGTGGCGAAGTGCTGGCGTTCCATCGCGCCACAGCCTGCCAGGCAGGCCACCGCCAGTACGCCGCAGGACGGTTTCAGCATTCGCATGTTCATGATGACCTCCACGTGCCTGATACGGGACGCCCCGGCATTCGGGGACGCATCCAGCTCAGCGTGGCGGACGTGAATCCGGCGCGAATCCGCTTAACCGATGATTAGCGCGACCGGAGCGGAGCGGGAGAAGCGTGATCGGGGTCACGCTTCGGGCGCGCGGCAACGCGCGCTCAATCGAGACGCTGCGCGCTCACCAGTACGCCGTCCTCGTCGGCGTAGACCCAGGCGCCGGGCGGGATCGTGGCGTCGAGGAACTGCACCGGCACATCGGCCTGGCCACCGAAGGCGCCCTTCATGCTCTTGCGCGGATGCGTGCCCAGCGCCATGACGCCGACTTGTTGTGCGGCAAGCTCCAGGCTGTCGCGCACGCAGCCGTGCACGATGATGCCGTGCCAGCCGTTCTGCACCGCCAGCTCGCCGAGCATGCCGCCGACCAGGGCACAACGCATCGATCCACCGCCGTCGACGATCAGCACGCCGCCGTCGCCGGCCTGTTCCAGCGTGGCGCGCACCAGCGCATTGTCCTCGAACACCTTGAGCGTGCGTGCCGGGCCGTGAAACCGGCGCAGGCCGCCGAAGTGCAGCAGGCCCGGGCGGAGGACGGCGCAGTCGGGATGCGCATCGGACAGATCGGTGACGGCAAGGCTCATGCGCAGGTCTCGTGGACGGAATCGGAAGGAAGGGACGGGATGAAGCGATCGGGTCGACGGATTGGGGATCGACAGATCCGATAGTGCAAAACTAAAGGATCGCGGCGCGGCCCGCGAGCGTGGCCCTGCCCCACCTCGGGGTAGAATCCCCGACATGGTGCAAGTCCGGGCATGCTGGACGGACTTGCCTGACACCCGCCTTCCCGGAACTGCAGCGCATGGGCTATCCCTACACCCGACCGCGGCGGATGCGTCGCGATGCCTTCTCCCGCCGGCTGATGCGCGAGCATCGGCTGTCGACCGACGACCTGATCTATCCGGTGTTCGTGCATGAGCTCGACGGTCGCGCTGCGGTGGCGTCGATGCCCGGCGTCGAGCGCGTGTCGATCGAGGAGTTGCTGCGCACCGCCGAACAGGCCGTTTCCCTCGGCGTGCCGGCGCTGGCGCTGTTTCCGGTGCTGGGTGCCCAGGCAAAGAGCCTGGATGGTGCCGCAGCCTGGGACGCCGACGGACTGGCGCAGCGTGCGGTGCGCGCGCTGAAGCAGCGCTTTCCCGAACTGGGCGTCATCACCGATGTCGCCCTCGATCCCTACACCACCCACGGCCAGGACGGCATCGTCGACGACGACGGCTACGTGGTGAACGACGTCACCGTGGAGGCGCTGGTGCGCCAGGCCCTGTCGCACGCCGAGGCGGGTGCCGACGTGGTGGCGCCCTCCGACATGATGGACGGCCGCATCGGCGCGATTCGCGAGGCACTGGAGGAGCGCGGCCAGGTGCACACGCGCATCCTCGCCTACTCGGCCAAGTACGCATCCAGCTTCTACGGCCCGTTCCGCGATGCCGTCGGCTCGGCCGGCAACCTCGGCAAGGGCAACAAGTACACCTACCAGATGGACCCGGCGAACACCGACGAAGCGCTTCGCGAGGTTGAGCTTGATCTCGAGGAAGGCGCCGACATGGTGATGGTCAAGCCCGGCATGCCGTACCTCGACATCGTGCGGCGGGTGAAGGACACCTTCGGCGCGCCGACCTTCGTCTACCAGGTGAGCGGCGAATACGCGATGCTCAAGGCCGCCGCGCAGAACGGCTGGCTGGACGAACGCAGCTGCGTGCTCGAAGCCCTGACCGGGATCAAGCGGGCCGGCGCGGACGGCGTGTTGACCTACTTTGCGCTCGATGCAGCGCGCTGGATCAGGGAGGATGGCCCATGAGTGGATTCTTCGCGGTACTCGGACACCCCGTGGCGCACAGTCTGTCGCCGCGCATCCACCAGGCCTTCGCCAAGGACGTCGGCATCGGCATCGACTATCGCGCCATCGATGTCGCCCCGGAGCAGCTGCCCGCCACGCTGGGTGCGCTCGCCGCGGACGGTATTCGCGGGGCGAACATCACCCTGCCGTTGAAGGAGGCCGCGAAGGTCGCCTGTGCGACGGTCAGCGATCGCGCGCGCATCGCCCATGCGGTGAATACCCTGACCGCCACCGAGCATGGCTGGCATGGCGACAATACCGACGGCGTCGGCCTGGTGCGTGATCTCACCGAGCGTCATCGGCTCGATCTGCGCGGCCGGCGTTGCCTGCTGCTCGGCGCCGGCGGCGCCGCCCGCGGCGTCGCGCCTGCCCTGCTCGATGCCGGTATCGATCGGCTGATTGTCGTCAACCGCGATCCCAAGCGTGCCGACGCGCTCGTCGATGCACTCGCCGATCCGGCGCGGGTCGGGTCGCGCTACTGGAAGGACCTCGGCTCGCTCGGTGAGTTCGATCTGGTGATCAACGCCACGTCCGCGGCACGCGACGGGCAGAAGCTCGATCTGCCGTTCCGGCTCGCCGCGCCGCGTTTCGCCGCCGTCGACCTGAACTACGGCGACACCGCGATCAGCTTTCTCGCCTGGGCGCGCACGGCGAACGCCGACCTGGCCATCGACGGACTCGGCATGCTGGTGGAGCAGGCCGCCGAAGCGTTCGAGATCTGGCACGGCAAGCGGCCGGATACCGACGGCGTCTACCAGGCGCTGCGCGCCGGCGACCGCAGTCTGCACGGCGATGACTGACACCGCCCCGGCGCGCGAGATTTTCCACTTCGCCCGGCCGGATGCCTGGCGCAGTGCCCAGTCCGAGGGCGTGTACCGGCCCGAGGAGTTCTCCGCCGAGGGCTTCATCCATTGCGCGACCGAGGCGCAGATCGACGGCGTGGTGGCGCGGCATCTGCGCGGCCACGGGCCGCGGGTGCGGCTGCGCATCGACGCCGAGGCGCTGGGTGAGGATCTGGTCTACGAATGGAGCCAGGCCAGCGAGGATCTCTACCCGCACGTGTTCGGCGCATTGCCGGTATCGGCCGTGCGCGAAGCCGTGGCGTTCGATCCGGACGCCTGATCGCACCCGTCGTTGCCTGCGCCGGCGTCGTCGAATACGGCCGGCAGCGGCCAGTCGAACAGGCCGAGCGCCTGGCGAAATGCCGGGTCGAGTGGCGCCGCCACGCGCAGGCGGTGGCCGCGCGGATGATCGAACTCCAGCGCCCAGGCATGCAGCAGCATGCGGTGAATGCCGCGCATTCTGAACATGCGATTGCGTCGGCCGTCGCCGTGGCTGGTGTCGCCGATCAGGTGATGGCTGACGTGCTTGAGGTGGCGGCGGATCTGGCGGAAGCGTCCGGTCGCCGGGCGGCACTCGAGCAGGGCGTAGCGTGCGGTGGGAAAGCCCGCCGCGGGCGCATCGATCTCGCCGCGGGCGAGGCAGCGGAATGCGGTGCGCGCCGGCTTCTTCTGCGGCTTGCCCGGCCCGCCATCCAGCGCGTGGTCGACGTCGAAATGATCCTCGGCCGGCCAGCCCCGGCAGATCGCGAGGTAGCGTTTGGTCACGTCGTGCGCCATCAGGGCGCGCCCGAGGGTGGACGCGGTGTCGCGGTCGAAGGCGACCAGCAGGCATCCGCTGGTCGCGCGGTCGAGGCGATGCACCAGATGCACCGGCCGGTCGAAGCGCGCGCGCAGCCGGTCGGCGAGAAAGTCCTGCTCGCCGCGCGCCAGCGCCGAGTCGTGCACCATCAGTCCGGCGGGCTTGTCGACCACGGCCAGCAGCTCGTCCTGGTAGAGAATGTCGTCGGCGTGCATGCGGGAGAAAGCCAGTGCGGGCGTCGAGCATAGCGGCATTGCGCGATCAATCGGCGCAAGAATCGGGTGGCCGGTGCGGCGGGCGACGACCAGACTGCGGCCATCGTCCACTGTCGCAGGCACCACCATGCCGAACGCCGCATCGAATCGTCTCGCCGCTGCACCCGCCGATCTGGCTCGCGCGTCCCGCGCCGATTTCACCCGCGAGCACGGCATGAGCCCGCGCCCGGCGCCGCAGGAGGGCGACCTCCACCACCGCCGCATCGCCGCCGTGCTGGCGCGCCTGCAGGGCAGCGAGTCGATGCCGAGCCTCGCCCAGCTGGCGCGCGAGGCGGAATACAGTCCGTTTCACCTGCAGCGCCTGTTCGTCGCCTACACCGGACTCAGTCCGAAAGAGTACTGGCAGGCCCTGGCGCTCGGCCGTGCCAGCAGCGAGCTGCTGGACCAGCCATCGGTGCTGCATGCCGCGCTCGCTGCGGGGCTGTCCGGGCCGTCGCGGCTGCACGATCTGATGATCCGGCTCACCGCACTCACGCCCGGCGAGTTCCGCGGCGCCGGCGCCGGCATGCGCATCCAGACTGCCCTGTTCGACTCCGTGCTCGGGCGCGTGGCGCTGGCGGTGACGACGCGCGGCGTGCTGGCGATGGCCTTCGTCGACGACGCCGACGGCGCCACGTTCATGGCCGAGCTGGCGCAGGACTGGCCGCAGGCCGCGCTGGGCCGCGATGACGCGGCGCTGCAGCCGCTGGTCGCCGAGATCCAGGCCCGCCTCGCGGGCTCGGGGCCGCAGCGTCCGATCGGCCTGGCCCTGGCCGGCACGCCGTTCCGGTTCCAGGTCTGGCAGGCCTTGCTCGCGATTCCCGAAGGCGCAGTGTGTTCGTATGCCGTGCTGGCCGAGCGGATCGGTCGTCCGGGCGCGGCCCGTGCAGTCGGACAGGCGGTGGGCGCGAACCCGGTCGCCGTGCTGATTCCCTGCCATCGGGTGATTCGCGCCAGCGCCGGACTGGGCGGTTATCACTGGGGTGTGGCGCGCAAGCAGCGCTTGCTGGCAATGGAGTTCGGCCGCTGCGGCCGGGTGGCATCCACGCCGGGGTGAGCAGCATGCGCCAGGCACGCATCGCGCGCGGGCGGCAGGACGAACAGGCATGAGGGAGGTGGTGCGCGCGCCCAGCGCCCAGGTGCAGATCGAGCGCGCAAGAGCCACGCAGGCGAGTCGCCGTCCGTCCAGGCTCAACGCAGGAGACCGCAAGCAAGCTCCATCGACGGGTGCCGGTGCCGGACGCCCAAAAGGGGGGATGGACGGCACGGACGGGAATGCCACCGGCACCCGTCGACGGTAAGACCTGGCCCAACCAAGCCTGGTCCTGAAACCTTAGTGTCGCCAGACGGTGAAAAATCGCACCGACCGCGAATCGGCCGGTTCCTTGTGGCCGGGCGGCTGTTCGCGGGGTCAGGGGGGCTTGGACGGCGCTCAGCGCGCCGACTTGCGCACGACCAGCTTGAGCCCTGACCAGACCGCGCTCACCGCGCAGACCTTGATGTCGACGAAGTCGAGCGGCAGTGCCGCTGCGCGAATGCTGTCCTCGGTCACCGTGGTCGGCACCTTGGAGGCTTTCTTCGGCCACGACACCCAGACCGGCGTCTGCACCGGGAGGGCCGCGCGCAGTCGAAGCAGGGTGTCGGCAAGCCTGGCCTGCTCGGTGACGAACAGATGCACCGCATCGATCTTCGCCAGGCGTTGGGCGGTGAGTGTGCCGGTGCACAGCTGCACCCCTGGCGGCCACGATTCGAACAGGTCGCGATAGTCGGCCGGCGCGTCGATCAGCAGCACGCGGCAACCCTCGGTGATGCCGAGCTTCTTCGCCAGCGGTGTGCCCGAATAGCCGGCGGCCTGGACGCTCACGCGGACACTTCGCGCTGAGCCGACATCACCCGCGACGCGGCCAGGCGGCGTAGAACGCGCCGAGCGCACCGAGTGCGGCGATCCACACCGCGGCCGCGACGCCGCCGACGCGCGGGCCACCCGCTTCCAGGCCGAACAGCACTGCTGCGGTGATCAGCAGGCCGGTGCCGAGGATGGCGTACACGGTCTTGCGCTGGCCTTCGCGGCTCACCGACACCAGCGCGCGCAGGTCGTTCGAGTGCATCTGCAGCGCCTGCTGCCCACTGGTTTGCTGCACCAGCCATTCGCGGATCAGTCGCGGCATGTCCGGTGCGTGGGTGATCAGCTCAGGCAGCCGCTTGCGGAATTCGCGGCCGAGCTGGCTCGGGCTGTAGCGCTCGCGCAGGATCTTCTCCAGGACCGGATGCGCCACCGCCCAGATGTCGATCTGCGGGTCGAGCAGGCGGCCGACGCCTTCGATGTTCAGCAGCGTTTTCTGCAGCAGGATCAGCTGCGGCTGCAGGGTCAGTTCGTACTGCTGCGCCATCCGGAACAGCTTGACCACCACCTCACCGAGGGCGATTTCCGACAGCGGGCGGGTGAAGTACGGCTCGCAGATCGCCCGGCAGGCGGCTTCGAGTTCTTCGATGCGCACCGTCGCGGGCATCCAGCCGGCTTCGACGTGCAGCTCGGCGATGCGCCGGTAGTCGCGCTGGAACATGGCCATGAAGTTCTCGGCCAGGTAGTACTGATCGCGCGCGGCCAGCTGCCCCATGATGCCGAAGTCGAGCGCGATGAAGCGTGGGTTCCCCGGATTGCCCGGGTCGACCCAGATGTTGCCCGCGTGCGCATCGGCGTGGAAGAAGTTGTCGCGGAACACCTGGGTGTAGAACACCCGCACGCCCTTGGCGGCGAGCGCGGGTCGGTTCACGCCGGCAGCATCGAGCGCTGCCACGTCGTCCGACGGAATGCCGCGCACGCGCTCGAGGGTCAGCACGCGGGTGGTGCTGTGCGACCAGAACACCTCGGGCACGTAGAGGTCGGGCGAGTCCTGCCAGTTGCGCCGCAGCTGCGAGGCGTTGGCGCCCTCGCGCTGCAGGTCGAGCTCGCCGCGCAGGGTGGCCTCGATCTCGGCGATCACGTCGAGCGGACGAATCCTGTCGGCGCGCGGATGGTGGCGGTTGGCGATCTCCGCCAGCCCGGTCAGCAGGGCGATGTCGCCGCGGATCTGCCGCTCGATGTCCGGGCGCAGCACCTTGACCACGACTTCGCGACCGTCCTTCAGGCGGGCGGGATGCACCTGGGCGATCGAGGCCGAGGCCAGCGGTTCGATATCGAACTCGTCGAACAGTGCGTCGATGTCGCCCTCGAGCTCGCGCTCGATGATGGCGCGCGCCTGCGCGCCGGAAAACGGCGCCACCCGGTCCTGCAGCAGCGAGAGCTCGTCGGCGATGTCTTCGGGCAGCAGGTCGCGCCGGGTCGACAGCACCTGGCCGAACTTGACGAAGATCGGGCCGAGCGCCTGCAGCGCCATGCGCAGGCGTGCACCGCGGCTCATGGCCGCGACTTCGGCGGAGGCGCGCGGCACGAACGGACGCAGCAGACGCAGCGCCGGTTCGACCCCGGTGCCGTCGAGCAGGGCGTCGAGCCGGTAGCGAATCACTTCGCGCAGGATGCGGCTCGCGCGCAGCAGGGCCCTCATGCGCCGCGGCGCTCGCGCAGGCGGCGCAGGCGCGCTTCGAGCCGGTCGGTGGCGTCGCGCACGGCGTCGACCTCGTCGAAGAACTGCTGCTGCTCGGCGCCCGACACCACCTCGCGGCGCTCCTCGACCAGGTAGTCGACCGCGTCCTCGGCCAGGTGTCGCGCATGCGCCCGGCCGCTGCCCAGCGCCTGGCGCAGGGCGCGACTGATCTGCGGGCCGACGATCTCGCCGAACACGCCGGCGAACGCCGCATCGAAATCGGGATCGAAGCGCGCGACGATCGTCTGCAACCGCTGGGCGAGTTCGGCATCGCCGCTGATGCGCAGCCTGCCGCTGCCGCGCGCGGGCGTCGCCGAAGGCAGCAGGCGATCGAGCAGGGCGCCGGCGCTGGTGCGCAGGCTGAGATCGGCCTCGCTGTCGACCTGCGCCGGGCCCACCTGCACACCGTCCTCCGCCACCGCGATGCGCATCGCCAGCGGCGGCGCTTCGAGGTGCAGCTCGACGGACTGGCCGGTCAGGGCGAGCACCGCATCGCGGGCGGCCGGGTCGAGCGCCAGCACGCGATTGAGGGCTTCCTGCAGGGCTCGTCCCGCCAGCGGCAGCAGGCGACGCAGCGGGTGGGGCGCGGTGTCATTCATGCGCCCATTGTAGGCGCAGGGCGGGAAGATTCCGTGCCCGCATACACCGGAGCGGGATTGGCTTTGCCGCGAGCCGGGTGGCGGACGGTGCAACAGCCTGTCGTGCAGCGTGCGCGCGGATGTCCGGTGCTTGTCACGAACGACGGACGCGTGCCGGCATCGCTTGGCTCGAGCGCCCACGTGCCCGCGCGGTGACCGACATGCCGCCCTGTTCGCAGCAGCGTTCGCAGCCGCACCGGATCAAGCCGGTCAGAACTGCGCGTAGATGTCGCCCAGTCGATCGAGCCGCGGCCGCGGCTGGGCGACCGCGCGCGGGGTGTGCGCGCGCCACAGCATGCCCTCACGCTGACCGATCTCG